>NZ_BSSY01000002.1:0-862691 GCF_030269225.1 Actinoplanes sp. NBRC 101535
GCTGTAGGCGGCAGCCACCGCCGATTTCGGGGTCCACACAACCACCGAGACTCAGCGGTGGCTGCTTGCTGTCCACGGACAAACCCGCACCGCCACAGCAGCTCAAAACGGATCTCCTGCTGGAGTACTAGGGTCATTGCGTTCTCGGGTAACTGCTGTTCACGGCGGTGATCAGGTCATCTGATCGGCGATTGGCCCGCCGGGCCGCTGGTCTGGCTGCCGGCGGCATGCTGAACCTGGCCGGTCCGGTTGCCGAGGGCATTGATTGACCAGGTCGTCCAGAATGCCGAGGCCGTTGGCGACCATGCTGGAGTTCTGAGCATTCGGGATGACCGAGCAGTCGTCGTTCGCGGTCCAGGCTGCGGTCAGCTGGGTCAGTCCAGGTAGGCGCTCCGCTGTTGACCGCGCCCTGGGCCGTGGTGTTGGTAACGAGTAGCAGCCTCGTCTATCGCCGGATCGAGACTGTGCCGCCGCTGAAGAGGTACAGGGACAGCTGCTCGGTGTCGTGTTCCTCCCGCTCATGGCCGCCGTAGCCGTCGTCGGAGACGTATGGCGCGATGAGTTCGAGGATCCGGTAGATCTCGCCCATGTCGTCATCGAGCATGAAGGTACGGGCGTAGAACCCCACTCGCGGATCTCGCCAGCATGGTTGAAGCCGCGGACCTGGCGTTGCAGCCGAGCGACGTCACCGCCGGCCAGGTAGCTGTCGGGATCGGGTCGCAGCGTCTGGTAAGGAAAATCTTCGTCCTCATCCGGGATGTCGTCGGAACTGGATGGCTCAGCACCAGGCGATGCCTCATCATCTACCTCCGCAGGGTTGGCTTCGATGCCGCACAGCCAGCGGAGCGTGTCCAGGATCGGCTCAGGCGTGACACCATGCCCTTGCGACAGCTGCCCTGCGGACGCGATCAGCACGGCCACCAAGGACTCGGACAGCGCGATCTCCTGCCCGCTGGGGAGCCGGAGGATCGCCGGGGAGAGTTCCGCCCCGGCGCGGTTGATCTCGGCGGCACGATCACGATCGTCGGAGGTGGGCTCAACGCGGGTCGCTTCGCTCAAAACGCTCGAACGCGCCATCTCGTCCTCCAGCTCCAGCTGTATCCGAAACAACTGTGACCGGAGGCTCCCCGGAAACCAACGCCGCGATTGCTGATGACTTCGGGCTCGGTGGATGAGCCCTCTCCGGGGCGCCGGAGTGCGTCGCAGGTCCGTGACGGGTCAGAGCGGGACGAGTTCCTGGGCCAGGGTGTCGGTCCAGGAACGGCGGGCGAAATTGCAGCCCGAGTGTTCGAGGAACTCGCGCAGGGTGCGGACCGGGCCGATGCCGAGCCGGTCGACCGGCGGGCTGTGCAGCATGTAGAGGACGCGGCGGCGGCTCAGCTCCTCGAGCCGGGCCCAGTCCTCGGCCGCGTGGTCGCTCCAGTGCCGGGGCTTGTCCTCGCGGATGTAATAGTGCCAGGTCAGCACCTCGGTCGGGTGGAACAGGTCGTAGCCCCAGGTGAAGGCGCGCAGGGCGAGGGTGATCTCCTCGCCGTGGAAGTAGATGTTCGGGTCGTAGGGGACTTCGACCGCGAACGAGCCGGGTGCGAAGAGGAAACCGGCGGCCAGGAAGATCGCCGGTTTGGGTGGTACGCCCGGTTCCGCGCCTTCGATGAGGCGCTGGCCGAAGATGGGAACCCCGAAGTCGGTCCACGTGTTGACGGTGATCTCGGCGGGTTCGCCCTCGCCGGTGAACTCCTGGTCCGGTTCGTAGCTTGCCGGGTACGCGGTGAGGATCGGCTTCTCCACGCCGGTCTCCGCGGCCATCCGGATCAGCCGGACGTCCCAGTCCGGGGCGAAGCGGGTGTGGCTGTCGACCTGGAGCAGCCACTCCTCGCCACCGTACTGCTGGAACGTCTTGTCCCGGGCCCAGCAGGCGCCCCGGCTCTCCCGGGCGTCGTACTCGTAGATGTCGACCTGCGGCAGGTCCCGGATCGCCGACACGTCCTCGTCACCGAGGTGCTGCCAGCAGACCGCGATCCGAAGTTCCTCCGGTTTCGCGGCTTTGGCGAGGCAGTCCAGGACCGTCGGGACGAGTTCCCGGTCGCGGTACGACGCGATCGCCACGAAGATCGTCATGCGACCGGGAAGACCGCGTGCGACTGGAAGAGGACGGCGATGGCGCGGTGCTCGTCGGCCGGGTCGGTGAACGGGAACAGCCTGCCCTTGGACCGGATGTGGGCGGTGAATTCCGGTTCCGGCGCCAGGCCGTACTCCTGCAGGTAGTAGCCGACCGATTCGGGCCAGAGCCAGTGGCCGTCGGTGCGGTACGAGATCGGGACGACGTCACCGCGGACCGGTTCGACCACGTCGGCGACCCGGGACGTGGTGGCCAGCACCGGCGAACCGGCGTCCAGGTAGGCCGCGACCTGCGCGAGGTCGTCGCCGGTCAGGCGTTCGTGGTCGGGGGTGAACCGGGCGCCGGCCGCGTCGACCACGTCGAAGACCCGGGCCAGCCGGATCGGGCCGGTGTCCCGGTCTGTCCAGATCAGGGCGCTGGAGTTGCGGGCCGCGGCGGTGTACGCCGGAAGTTTCTCGCCGGACGAGTACACCTCGACCAGCGGGGCGGTGATCCCGGCCGCGGCCAGCGCCCGCATCACCGCGGCTGCGGCCTGCGCCTTCGGGCCGTTCGTCTCCAGCACGTAGAGCGGGGCCGGCGGGATGACCTGCGCCGCCCACTCGGGGGCGATCCGCCAGCTGCGCCACAGGGCGACCGTCCCGGTCAGCTGCGCGGTGGTGGCCGCGGCGACCCGGTCGGGTTCGTCCATCAGGCCGTCCAGGCCGGTCAGGTCGGTCAGCGGCGGCGCCTGCTTGCTGAAGGCCCGCTCGCCCGGCTTGGCGGCGGTGAAGGTGAACGCCAGCTCGATCGTGCTCTCCGGCGCGGGAAGCGTCACCGTGCCGGTGTCGGCGAGCGTCAGCCGTGCCTCGGCCAGCATCGCGTCGGGGACCCGGCCGCCGAGGTTCAACAGGGCGGTGTGCAGCTGGTCCTGGTCGGTCATCCCCGCATTCGACCATGCCGGTGATCGAGGAGAGAGACCGCGGGGGGTCTCCTGCCCCAACGGACCGATCTTCCTACCCGTTCATGAAGGCGCGTCATGAGGGCACGGATATCAAGGAGCGGAGAGCCCGATGTGTGGCCACCTCGGACGGCTCGGTGAACGTGTGCTCCCGGCCGCGGATGTGGTCGAGGAGCTCCGGGTCGGGGCTCAGCGCGTACATGCTCAGGTAGTGCATGACCGCGTCGGTCCAGATCCAGCGGCCGTCGGTGCGGAAGGTCATCGGGATCAGGCCGCCGGCGTCCGGGTCGAAGACGTCCGGTTCCCGGGCCGGGGTGCTCACCAGCACCCGGCCCTGTTCGAGGTAGCGCAGCACCCGGGCCAGTTCGTCGCCGGCGGAGAGCACCGGATGGTCGGCGTCGAACCGGCCGCCCTGCACCGGATCCCACCCGTCGAAGACCCGGGCCACGGTGACCGGGTGTTCCGGCTCGGCGGCCCACAGCAGGGTGGCGTGGTCCAGGGCCAGACGCTGGTAGTCCGGCAGTGCGATGCCGGGCGCCCACACCTCGACTTGCGGCTCGGCGAGACCGGCACGGGCCAGTTCACCCTGCAGCCAGTCGGTCGCGCCGGGCAGGGCGGCCGGTTCCGCGCCGGTGTGCAGCAGGTAGACCGGGACCGTCGAACGCCACGACCTCCAGAGACCCAGCGGACGGTCGATCTGCTCGAGGGCATTCACGGCGATCGCATCGTACGGGGATGCGGGCCCGGCCGTGAAGGCGTGCGCGGGTCGCACCCCACCGGATGCCGGAACGGCCCCGCCGAGCAGGGCGATCTCCGGGGCGCCGGAGAGGACGGCGGCCAGGAGACCGGCGTCGTCGGGGTGGACCGGCACCCGTTCCCGGTGCACGACGTCGACGATCGAACGGGCCACCTCGGACAGCCGGCCCTCGGCCAGCTGGGCACGCAACCGGCAGACGACGTCGTCGGGCGTCCAGCCCGCCATCCGGAGCAGCAGCACGTGCAGGCGGGGAAGGACCGGGGTGGCGGTCACGGGAGTGCTCCGGCGCGTACCAGAGAGGCGAGTGCGCGGTGGACGGCGACGGTGTCCGCCGGGTCCTCCGGATCGAGCAGCCGCGCCCGCACATGACGCAGCAGATCGGAATCGGTCATCGCGCCCTCCTCGAGCACCCGGTCGGCGAGCGTCGACGGCCACACCCAGGCGCCGTCGGTCCGCAGGTCGGCGGTCATCGGCTGGGCCGACCGCAGATAGGTGACCACCGGCAGGATCTCGTCGTCGTCCAGGACCGCGGTGGCCGGACCGCCGGCGGCCGTCCGCACCTCCCCGGCCGGCCACGGCGCCCAGATCAGCGCGGACCGCGACAACGCCGCCCGCTGGAACGCCGGCAGCGGCAGACCGGGCAGGAACACCTCGACCAGGCCCGCGTGCCCGGCCGCCGCGAGCGCGCGGTGCCCCCGCTCGGCGGCCTGCGGAAGCTCGTCGTTGGGCAGCATCGTCTCGACCAGGTAGACCCGGACCGCGGTCGCCTGGTCGCCGGGGCCGAGGTCGATCCGCCAGCTGCGCCACACCCCGGTGGTCCGCCGCTGGTCGAGCGTGCCGAGCAGCGCCTGGTCGAACACGTCGACGATCCCGCCCACCGTCTCGTCCACCACCAGGGGTGAGCTCTTGCCGTAGAACGGCAGGTCAGCCGGGGGGAACGGGATGAACGGCGTGGTGGGTGGCGCGTCCACCGCGTCGTCGGGGGCCGGCGTGGGCAGCGGCGTGCCCGGCGGCAGCAGTGTCGCCAGCGCCGCGATCTCCTCCTCGGCCTGCGGGAACGCGCCGAGCAGACGCGCCGCGCAGGCAGTCCCGTCGCCGGCGGCGACCAGCGATCGCAGCTCGGCCAGCTCCTCGTCCGGGATCCGGCCGGCGGCACGCAGACAGAGCAGGTGGAGCAGACCGGCGCTCATGATCGCGCGGTCTGCCGGAGGAAGTCGGCGGCCAGCCGGACCGGTGCCGGGCCACCCGGGTTGACCAGGGCGTCGTAACCCTCGTCCGCGGTGATCACCAGCAGCTGGTCCAGGTCCACCAGGCGCCAGTCCGGTGCGGCCACCCGCTGCCGGTGCGGCGCGCTGGTCGCGACGATCACGCAGCGCACGTCGTCGGGCGAACGGTCCACCAGCGGGTTACCGTCCCCGTTCATCGCCAGGTCGAACGTCGAGTCGCGCAGGACCGTGCGCAACTGCGCCATCTCCACCTCGCCGTCCAGTGCCAGCCGCAGCAGCGCGTCGACCGGGTCGGACGGCGAGTCCTCGAACCGCGGGAAGTACTCCGGGTTGCTGCGGAACCGGCCCATCGCACCGTCCGCCTCGACCGGCCACATACCGATCACCGCCTCGAACGGCGGATCACCGTCCTCGTCCGCCCAGGCCGGGTCGATCAGCAGCAGGAAATCGTCGCTCACAGCGTCCACGGCACGACCTCGAGCTGCCGCTCACCGAGGGACTCGCGGACCACCTCGTACGCCTCGGTGATCTCCTCGTCGCTCATCATCAGCGTCTCCCGGATGAAGTCGCCGATCAGGCGGAACGGCGCCGGGCTGCCCGGGTTGAACAGCACGTCCACCCGGTCCGGAAGCAGCGACACCAGCTCGGTGAGGTCGATGCGGCGCCACTGCGGCGCGCTGGCCTGCTCCCGGCGCGGCTGACTGGTGGCGATCACCATGCACGGCACGTCGTCCGGCGAGCGCATGACCAGCGGACGGCCGTCACCGTTGAGGGCCACCTCGAAGAGCGAGTCGCGCAGCACCAGCTGGATCTGCTCGGCCTGCACCTGCCCGCGCAGGGCCAGCCGGAACAGCGCGTCGACCGGGTCGGCGACCGCGTCCGCGTCGCGGGCACGGTAGTCCGGGTTGGTGCGGAACGCGCCGACCACCCCGTCCGCGCCGACCGGCCAGATGCCGACGACGGCACTCATGGCGAGTTCGTCCGACGGCCAGTCCGGGTCCATCAGCAGCAGGTAGTTCTCGGTGGTCATCGGGCGCCCATCTCCCACGGCACGACCGTCACGCTCTCCTCGCCACGGAACGTCGCCTGCAACGCGGCGACCTCCTCTGCGCTGAGGGTGGCGGTGTGCCGCAGGAAGTCGCCGGTCAACCGGACCGAGGCCGGGCCGTTCGGATTGATCATGACGTCGATGCCGTCGGCGAGCCGCTCGATCAGCGTGTCCAGCTCGATCCGGTGCCACTCCGGCGCGAACGTGCGGGCCTGATGCTGTGCCGAGGTCGCCACCACCACGCACGGCACGTCGTCGGGGGAACGCACCACCAGCGGGCGGCCGTCGCCGTTCATCGCCAGGTCGAGCAGGGTGTCCCGGAGGACCAGCTGCACCTGCTCCATCGTCGCGTCGCCGCGCATGGCCAGCCGCAGCAGCGCGTCGATCGGGTCGGTCGGCGACTCCGGGCGCAGCGGGATGTATTCCGGGTTGCTGCGGAACCGGCCCATCACGCCGTCCGCGGACAACGGCCACAGGCCGACCACGGACCGCATCGGCGGCGTCTCGTCCCCCTCGCGGCGCTGCCACTCCGGGTCCATCAGCAGGAGATAGGTCTCGTCCGGCTGGTCAGTCATGATTCTCCGATCAGGCACGGGTCAGCAGCACGGCCAGCGCACGGTGCTCCGCGGCGGCGTCGACGTCGACGGCGGCGTACCCGTTGGCCCGGATGTGGCCGAGCAGCTCACGGTCCGGGGCCAGCGAGTATTCCCGCAGGTAGTAGGTAACGGTCTCGGTCCAGATCCACTGGCCGTCGGTGCGGAAACTCAGGGGCACGACCGGCCCGCGGTCCGGCGCGAGGACATCGCCGGCGGTCCGGGTGGTGACCAGGATCGGCTCGCCGCCCTCCAGATAACCCGCGATCTGATCGGTCTCGGTCGCGGACAGGATCTCGTGGTTGTCGTCGAAACCCACGCCGGCCGCGCCGCCACGATCGAAGACCCGCGCCAGCCGCAGCGGCCGCCGATCACCGTGGGCCCAGAGCAGCGCGGAGGAGCTGCGGGCCAGACGGTGATAGGAGCCCAGATCAAAGCCGATGGGGTACGCCTCGAACTGCGGCGACTCCAGGCCCGCGGTGACGAGGGCCCGCATCACGGCGGCGGTCAGCCGGGCCAGCGGGGCGCCGTCGAGTGCCGCCTCGAGCAGGTAGACCCGGGTCGGCGCGGTCCCGGCCGGTTCCCAGGGCGCCGGAGCCCGCCACGAACGCCACAGGGCCCGCGCCCCGGATGCTCGGGCGACGGTCTCGACGGCGACACGGTCGACCGGATCCGGCTGCTCGGTCCCGGTCAGGTCCAGCAGGGCGGGGCCGTCCGGATCGGTGGAGGCGGAGAACGAGTGCGCCCGATCCACCGGGTCGGCCAGGGACGTCCGGATCCCGTCGGCGAGCCGCAGACGGGCGGCGGCCAGGACGTCGTCCGGCACCCGGCCGGCCAGCCCGAGGAGCATCCGGTGCGACCGCGCCACGGCGTCGTCGTCGTTCACCGTTCCCCCCGCTCCCGCCCGGCTCCGTCCGGAAGTATTCGACCACACCGCGGCGGCCGGACGGCCGGACGCCGGGGGCACTTGCCCGTCCTTCACGGATTCCTACCTTCTCGTCCTGCGCGGCGGGGCCGGTTCCTTCTCGAGACGGACGAACCTGCCGTCCTGGATGCGCAGCCAGTTTTCCGCGTACCGGGACTCCGGCTTGAACCGCAGGTCGCCGGTGGGGCCGTAGACCGTGCCGAGATAGCCCAGCTCCCGCAGCCGCCGGATGAACCGCCGGGCCGGAGCCGTGGGGTCGTCGTCCTTGTGGCCCATGTTCCCGACCAGCAGAACCATCGGCTTGCGCTGATCAGCACCGGTCAATTCCGGAACGGTGTTGATCAGCAGGTCGGCGACCTTCGCCCCGCTCGCCGAGTTGGCCACCACGTTCAGATCCGGGTCGCTGTCGCGCAGCAGGTTCCGGGTGTCGACCCAGAACGGCCGGGCCATGTCCCGGCCACCCCACGGGGTCGTCTTGCTGGTGGTCATCTGGCCGTGCCGGTCGAGGCGGGCGTAGGAACTGTGCTTCCCGCTGTTGATCCGGCTGACGTCCGCCTGGACGTCGTCGTTGGTGCGACCGGCGTACGGCATGCCGAAGCCGAAGGTGCGGCCGTGCCGGTCGACGAGGGTCACGATGCTGTACGGGACCTGCGTGACCACCGGCTCGGGCTCGGGAGCGGGTGCGGGTTCCGGCTCGGGTTCGGGCTCCGGTTCGCTCTCGCTCTCCTCGATGACGACGATGACGTCGTCCTCGTCGGGGGTGGGCGCCTGCGACGGCAGCGGGTTGTAGTTGACCGACTGGGCCGGCGGTTCGTCCTGGTAGACCGGTTGGGCGGCGGGCTGAGGCGTGGCCTCGTCCTCGCTCTCGTCGCTTTCGCTTTCGCTCTCGCTGCTGTCGTCGCTGTCGTCCTGCGGGGGTGTCTGCGGACGTGGCGGGTTGTAGTTGATCGACTGTGCGGGCGGTTCGTCCTGGTAGACGGGCTGGGCGGCAGGCTGAGGCGTGGGCTGGTCGTCGTCGCTCTCGTCGTCGCTCTCACTGCCGGAGTCGTCGGACTCGTCGTCGCTGTCGTCGCTGTCGTCCTGCGGGGGCGTCTGCGGGCGCGGCGGGTTGTAGTTGATCGACTGCGCGGGCGGTTCGTCCTGATAGGTGGGCTGGTCGTCGTCGCTGTCGCTCTCCTCGGCCGCGTCGTCGTCACCAGCGTCGTCATCGGAATCGCTGTCCGATTCGTCGGCCTGGGGACCGGTGTGGCCCGCGTCGTCGTCGCTGTCGGACTCGTCGTCGGACTGCACCGGGGTCGCCACCGGCGTGGGCTCCGGCGTCGTCTCCGGCGAAGGCTCCGGAGTGGGTTCCGGCGTCGGCCGGAATGCGGCGTCCTCGCGCCACGGGTAGACCTGCTCCGTGTCGTCGTCCGTCGCGGTCACCTGCGGCATGATGACCGATTCCGGTCCGGTGATCGCGTCGTCGCCCGGGGCGTCGCCGTACGCCCGCATCCGCCCACCACCGCTGAGCGCCGCGCCGGTCCGGCTCATCCGCAGGTCCGTCGTCGGACCGAAGACCTGGCCCCGGTGGCCCAGCGTGCGCAGCGCGTCGCCGATCTCCTGGACCGGCCCGGCGGACGGGTCGGCGTTCGCCGCGGAGGTCCACACCACGATCGGCGTGTACCTGGTGACGCCGGGCAGCTTGAACAGGCCGCCCCGGACCATGATCGCGCTGAGCTGTTCCCGGGGGATCTCGATGATCCCGTCCTTGCGGTGCATCACCCGGACACCGGTGTCGTTGCGGGTCGGCGGCACGAAGAGCGAGAAGTGCGGCTGTTGCCCGGCCCACGGCACCTGCCGGGTCTGCACCCGTCCTACCCCGAAGCCGCCGGAGTACGACTCGTACGTCGTCGCCTCCGCGCCCCGGGCGTTGCTCCGGAACCGCTGGGCCATGTCGTCGCCGATCGGGAAGCCGTACCCGTTGATGCGCCCGGTGGCGTCGACGTACGCGACGACCCGCAGTTCGGACATCTTGAGGCCGTCGCGCCACCGCACGGCCGGCGTCTCGGGTTCGGGCGCCGGTGCGGTGCCGTTCTGGTTGTCCGGTGCCGGCCCGGTCCGGGTGGTGGGCGGCAGCGACGGCAGGATGCCCGGCCCGGACGGGTCGGTCGGGTGCACCACCCCGGCCGGCGGGAACGCCGTGTAGACGCCGGACCGGTAGACACCCAGGGTGCCGTGGACGAAGCCCATCGACACGGTGTCGCTGCCGGCGGTGATGCCGCGTTTGTCGCCGAGTTCGTGCAGCCGCCGCCCGAAGGCCGAGGCCGGTCCGTCCGGCCAGGGCTCGTTGCCGATGTGGCAGACCACGCCGAGGTAGCCGCGGAACTTGTCCGGCGTGAACTTGGCCAGGTAACGGCCGTTGTTCAGCAGGTCGGCGAGGACGTCACCGTTCACCCCGAACCGGTCCGGGCGGTTGCCGTTGCGCATCCGGATCCAGAACGCGGCCTTCATGCCGTGGGTCAGGATCAGCGCGTCCCACTTCTCGTCCTTGCGGCGCAGGTCGTACTCGGGTGCGCCGGACGAACTCTCGCCGATGTAACTGGTGTACTTCAGCGGGCCGCCGGGGAGGGTGTTGAAGACGAACTGCCGGTCCAGGCCGGGGTCGTCCAGGCTGGCGGGCAGGGAGACACCGGCAAGCTGCCGGTCGGCGTAGTAGAGCGGGCGCATTTCGACGTCCCGCGGTGTCAGCGGGCTCGGCCGGTCGGTGCGCATCCAGGTCGGCAGAGTGAGCCGGCCGAACTCGGTCATCCGGGTGCCGACGGCGGTGTGCACCGTCCGGTAGAACCCGTGCCGCCGCATGTCGTCGCGCACGCTGTCGGCCACCTGTGCGGCGGCGGTCTCGGAGAACCCGGCCGGCAGCAGCACCAGGATCTCGCGGAGGTTCGCGCCGGTCGCCGAGGCACTGGTGATCAGGTGACCGTTGTCCTCGGCGGCGGCTTCGAGGAATGCCTTGGAGGCCAGGGCCAGCCGCCCCACGTCACCGGGCGCGATGGTGATCTTCCGTTCGCTGTCGTTCTCGTCGCGCAGCGCGATGGTCTGGTTGTCGGTCGAGCCGAGCTTGAGGACTGCGGGCAGGGCGGTGCCCCACGGCGTCTTCTTGTCGGAGACGAAACCGCTCTCGTCCGCCCACGATTCCATGCTGTAGTCGCTGACGCGCTCCAGCCACTGATCGGTCTCGGTCGGCAGGATGTACTGGTAGTCGTTCGGGGACGGGAAGAAGGCGCCGACCGGCCCGGTGTAGGACTGCTTGCTGGTGAGGCTGATGGCCCGAACGTCCTCGAACTTGACCTCGGCCATCCGCTGTGACGGCCCACTGGCCGGCAGAACACCGACGGTCGCGGTGACCCGGACATCACTGGTGTCCACGCCCAGACCGTTGGCGAAGTCGTACCCGGCGGAGTCGGCCTCGTTGCGCGCCCCGGCCAGCGGCGAGACGAGCTTGATGCCACCGGCGGGTGGCTTGGCCAGGGCCGGGCTGACGTCGGGGTGCTGGGCGAGCGCCTTGGCGAAGGTGTCGCCGTCGAGCTCGACCCGGCGGCCGCCGTTGCCGGTGGCCGCCCAGATCCGGTGGCCGTCACCGGCCACGCCGACGAGGAAGGTCCCGCCGTGCGCGGTGGCCGAGGAGGACCGCACCGCCGGGGCCACGTCGGCGGCGTCGCCGGGCAACGGCAGCACGACACCCCGGCCGTCCGGCAGCGCCTCGACGGTGAGATCCGACGCCCGGGGGCCACGGACCAGCTCGTAGTTGCCGTTGTCCAGATAGAGATAGCTGGCCGTCTTGTTCTTCGGCAGCCACGACTGCCCGGCCGCGTAGTAGACCTTGCGGTAACCGCTGGTGGCGATCATGCCGTCCAGGACGTCCTCGGCGACCTGCTTCGGCACGGGAGCGCCCATCGCGCCGATGAGGACCAGGACGATCGGCCGGTTGAACGGCCCGCTGTCGACCTTCTGCCAGTCCGGGTTCCTGGCCAGTTCACGAGCCAGGTCCCGGGGGTGGATCCGGTCGTCGGTGCCGTCCCGCCGGGGCAGTTCGATCTCCTGGCTGTTGAAGCCGTTGCGGGCGAAGACGAAGAGCGGACGGCCGCCCTCGCGCTTCGAGTCCCGGGCCCACGGCGCGGCTCGGGCCTTGTCCTTGCCGTCCACGGTGGAGTGCACCATGTCCAGTGCGAAATAGCTGGTGTCCTCGGCGAACTGGCGCAGCCGGTCCCGGTCCTCGCTGCGGGACAGCAGGGAGATGCCGAAGACCTCACCGAGCGGGTCGAGAACCGGCCGGGCCTCGGCGATCGTGGACTTCGGCGGGGCCGGCGGCTTGCCCTGCAGCGGGTCCTGGAAGTCCGCCGGGGTACGCAACGGCGGGTCGAACATCACTTCCTCGTCGTGCATCTCCCGGCTTGCGCGGAGTTCCGCCTCCTCGTCGGCCTGCTCGGGTTCCGGGTCGGGCTTCGGTGCCGGGGCGGGCGCCGCCGAGTCGCTGTCCGAGGCGTCGTCGTCGAACGACATCCCGGCCGGGCCCGCGAAGAAGTGCGCGAAGTCGCCGCCGAAGTCGAGCGCGAGCTTGCCGCCGGTGAACGACGGGGCGGTCTGCGGGGCGTACAGGTCACCGCGGTAGCCGTAGCGGCGCTGGGCGGCGGCCATCAGGTCGTGGCCCAGGTTGCCCGGGGTGGTGTGCGAGCCGGGGAACGGCGACAGCAGCACCAGTGACGCGTCCGTGCCGGCACCCCGGACGTCGAACAGCCCGGTGTCGTTGATCCTGGTGATGATGTCGTCGGCGGAGAGCGTCCGGCTGTCGCCGCCGAGGGTCGGGGCGTACGCCTCGACGCCGTCCGACTGGTCGAAGTGGACGACGAACGGCCGTCGCCCGCGGCTCGGCGCCCAGCCGGCGGTGTGCCGCGACGGGGTGCCCGCGCCGATCTCCGCGTCGTACGTGTCGACCTTGCCGAGGGCTTCGACCGGTTGGGTGCGGGCCCAGGCCGCGACCTGGTCGCGGACTGTCCGGCTCTGCGCGTAGCTGATGCCGAAGACGCGCCCGGTGGAGTCGCGCAGTTCGAGCGGAGGGAGCAGGTCCTGGCTGTCCCCGGAGAACGGAACCGAGTCCGGCTCCGGCGACGGCACGGTGTCGACGGTCGGCGCCGGAGCGGGCGCCGGCGGGGTCGCCGGGCGGGGCGGTGTAGGCGTTGCGGTGCTGCCGTCGACCGGGACGGGCGCCAGTTCCGGGTCGTCGTCCAGGTGACCGTTCTCGTCCCAGAAGACCGGTCCGGGCAGGCCGAGGACCTGATGGGACGGGGCCAGGCCCAGACCCTGGGCGAAGTGCCGGCCCAGCCCGGTCCGCGACGACTCCGGCGAGGCGAGCAGGACCCGCAGGGACGGGTCGTTCCGGAGGGCCTTGCGCAGCGCCGGGTGCTGGGCGAGGAGCTGACCGAAGTCGGAACCGGTCATCTCCAGCTTGCGGTTGCCGTGGGTCATCACCCAGACCCGGACACCGTCACCGTTCACCGCGATGGAGAACGGCGCGTTGCCCCGGTCGGTGCCGGACACCATGGCCATCGGGACCATGTCGCCGACGTGCCGGTGCAGCGGCATGGCGAGACCACGCCCGCCGGGCAGCGGATGCATCACCAGGTCCGGCCGGGCCGGCTCGGCCAGCAGGGTGAACTCGCCGCCGGTCAGCTGCATCGAGGAGCCGGATGTCAGGGTGATCCGGGCACGGTCGCCGGTCGGCGCGTAGATCGGGCGGTAACCCTCCTCGGACTGGCCGGCGGTGATGTCGGTGATCTCGCGGTCGGTGAGCCCGGCCGGGGAGCCGAGCACGACCAGCACGATCGGGCTGGCCCAGGCCGCGTCGTCGATCGCGGGCAGCCCGGTCTCCCGGTGCAGGGTCCGCATCAGGTCGGCCGCCGCGACCCGCCGGGTGTTCCCGTCCGGATCGGGGACCAGGAAGTCCCGGCCGTCCGCGGAGCGTTCCACGAAGACGGTGATCGGCCGTCCACCCGGTCGGTCGGCGTTCAGCGACCAGGCTGCGCCGACGAGCCGGTTGTCGCGAAGGTACGAGTTCAGCCCACCGGCCCGCTGGCTGCGGGTGAACGCGGCGACCTCGGCGTGCCGGTCGCCGGTGACCGCCGAGTACGCGACCGTGGTGCCGTCCCGATCGCGCAGCTGACGGGCCTCGAACGGGACGACCGGGGTCACGGCGGGAGCGGCGGGCTGCGGGGCGACCGGTGGCGGCGGCGCCGAGTACGACGGCCGGGCGTCGAAGTCGGTGGTGCCGCTGTCGCCGCCGAACCGTCCGGCGGCCATCCGGACCGGGCGGCCGGCACCGGAGACGTCGAGCCGGCCGCTGGCACGCCACCGCACGTCGCCGGGGATCGCCCAGACGGCACGGATCTCCGGGTCGATCGGCAGGGCGTCGGCCAGGTCACGTCCCACGTTGCCGGGCAGGTCGACGCGGCCGGCGTCGGGGGAGAGCAGGACGAACCCGGTATCCGGTTCGGTCGCCACCACCCGGCTGACCGCGGGGTGGTCGGCCAGCATCAGGCCCAGTTCGGAACCGGTCAGTTCGACCGTGCGGCCGCCCGGCGGCTTGACCCGCACCCGGGTGCCGTCGCCGTCGACCGCGATGCCGAAGTCCTTGCCGTCGCGGGCTCCGGTGTGGACGGCGGCGTCGGCCGTGGTGTCGCCGGGCTGCCCGCTCGGCAGCCGCACACCGCGGTCGCCGGGCAGGCCGGACACCTCGACGTCGCTCAGCAGCGGTGGGCGGGCCAGGCCGAACGCGCCCTCGCTGACGGTCAGGACGGTGCCGTGTGACGGCCGGACGCCGACGCGTACCGCGACGCCGGCGCCGCGCGGGTAGAAGATCCGCCGGTAGCCGCCGGCCTCGATCTGACCCTCGAGGACCGCGTCGGCCTCGGCCTGGGTGAGACCGCCGTTCGGGCCGAGCACCACCAGCACCAGCGGCCGGTTGAACCCGGACCGGTCCAGCGACCGGAAAGCGGGGTCGGCGTTCAGGTGCCGGGCCAGGTCCCGGGGCTGGACGACGCGGGGGGTGCCGTCCGGGGAACTGATCGAGAAGCCGGTGCCGTCCGCCGACCGCTGCAGGAACACCGGGACCGGCTTGCCCGCCTCGCGGTGTGCGTCCGCACCCCACGGCGAGCCGAGCATCTGCCGGTCGACCTGGCCGCCGCCGAGCGACGTCTCCAGGACGACGTGCCGGATGCCGGAGTCGCGCAGGTCGCCGGCGAACGCGGTGACCTCGCGGGACAGCTGCGGGTCGGTGACCGTGGAGAAGACCACCGGGGTGCCGGAGGCGTCCGCGACCACCCGGGACGGCGGCGTGGGCTCGGCCGGCGTGGTGTACGCGTCCGGCACGACCGTGTCGTCGCTCGGCGAGTCGGAGACGACACTGGTCGCCGTCACGCTCTCGATCTCGAAGTCCATCGCGGCCGGCCGGAACCGCTGGAACGAACCGCCCTGCGGCAGCACCATGCTGGAGAACGTGGTGAAGTCGGTCATCGCGTCCGCCGCGAAGACCGGTGCCTCGCGGCCGGCCTGCCGGTACGCGTACTCGGCGAAGTCGTGGGCCAGACCGCCGGGGAACTGGTCGCGGCCCTGGAAGCCGCCCCACAGCACCACCGACGACTCCGGTCCGTCCGGTCCGTCGTACAGTCCGGCCTCGATCGCCAGACGGGCCAGGTCGGCGCCGCTGACCTGGACCAGCCGTTGGTTCTGCAGGCGGATGACGGCGTAACCGGTGCCGCCGCTGACCGCGTTCACCGTCCGGGGCGGGATGGTGAACCCGGCCCACGGCGTCGGCACCCGGTCGAAGGTGCCCGGGTAGTACGGGTTCGGCACGCTGTAGGTGCTGTCGTACGAGAAGTCGGCGGCCCGCCGCATCATCCGGTCGGTGGGCATGTCGAGCGGGAAGAACACGCCGAGCGGGTCGCCGTACCGGTCCCGGCGGGTGTCGTGGATGACGTCGCGGAGCGACAGGTTGGTGGCGATCGGCAGCCGAGGGTCCGGCGGGACCGAGGGCTGGGCGCGGTCGGTCCACACGTTCTCGGGGGAGTCGGCCGGACCCTTGGGGCGCGCGGTCTCCGGTGCGGGCGCCGCGAACCCGACCCGCTTGCCGGGAGTGTCGCCGAACCGGACGAACCGTCCCCCGTCGCCGACGGCCAGATGGACCTGACCCTGCCCGATCGGGTTGGTGTAGGTGCGGGTGGTGGACGCGTACGTCTCACCCAGGTGGTTGTCGCGCAGCTGCGCGGAGAAGTCGAAGGCGGGACCGCCCTGCTCGGAGAGGGCGGCGACATCGCAGGAGAGCAGGACGACCGGGGACCGGGTGCCGTTGCGGGCGTCCCGCAGGGCGGTGCTCTGCGCCGCGAGACGGGCGAACTGCGTACCCGTGAGGCTGACCTGGCTGCCGTCCCGGAGCTGGACCGCGAAGCCGTCCCGGCTGCCGTGCACGTCGAAGTAGACCGGCCGGCCCTTCCACGGGGTGGCCTCGTCGGTGTGCCCGGAACCGGGGCCCTCCTCGAACCGCCGGTACGTGCCCAGGTCCGCGTCGTCGACCGCGGAGGCGAACCGCGGCATGGTGGTGGCGTCGCCGTCGCGGCTGGGGAAGCCGGTGCCGACCAGTTCGCCCCGCGCGTTGAGCAGCGGGACCGTGACCACCTCGTCGAGGCTCAACTCCCGGGGCTCGGTCGTCCCGGCCGGCTTGGCGACCTCGGCCTCGTGCGCCTGGTACGCGTCCCACCAGGCGTTCTCGGCGTCGTCGTAGGCGCGTTCGGCGTCGGCCCGGTCGTCACCCCGGGAGTCCACGCCGTCCAGGGTGGCGGCCGCCGTCGTCCACGTCTTCGTCGCGTCGGCCACGGCGAGGGCGGTGGCCCGCTGTTCGGCGGGCACCTCCCGGCCGGTCCGGGCGGTGGCCGCGGCGTCGTCCATCCGGATCACGTAGCCGCCCGGGACCCGGACCTCGGTGCCGGCCCGGTGCTTGCCGAGCTTGTCCTGGGAGGTGGCGACGAACCGGAACTCGACGCCGTACTCCAGCGCCTGGGTCACCTTGTTGTCGTCGTCGGCCTGCTCGGTCGCCTTCGCGGTGGCCTTCACCGACTCGATCTTGTTCTCGTCCTTGACCACATCGGACGGATCGGTGCGGTAGAGCTGCTGCTCCATGAAGGTGGTGCCGGTGACCGAATTGAAGGTCTCCCGCTCGCCGACCTTGCTCGCCCCGCCCGGGTGGTTCGCCCCGGAGGTGACCATCGGCCCGTTCATCCGCAGCGTGAACGAGTGCCCGGCGGTCTGCTCGGCCTTGGTCTCCCGGCTGCGCTTGGCCGAGCCGCCGATCGTGACGCCGGCGTCGGCGCGGAGGGGCTTCGGCTTCGCCACCAGCCGGGCGTCGAGGTGCAGGTCGCGGCCGAGCGAGGTCGGCATCGGCAGCTGCATCACGCCGCCCTGCATGGCCGGCAGCGCCTTGGCCTGGGTGACGGTCAGGGCGTTGCGGATCGCGGCCCGGGTCTCGGCGTCGACCTCGGCGCCCGAGTCGGTCAGCGCCTGCGCGGCGGCCTCGTGCAGCGAGGGCAGGTCGACCAGGACGTCCTCGACGGCGAACCGGCCCGGCTCGGGGAGCCGGTCGAAACCGTCGGCCTCGCGCCACAACCGGCGGGACACCTCGGAGGTCTGCGACACCGGGATCGAGGTGACCGGGTCGGAGGTGGCGAGCGGCCGGCCCTCGGACGCCGACAGCGAGGTGACCTCGTGGATGTCCTGGACGGACACACCCGTCGGCGGCAGTCCCGGACCGGTCACGGTCACCGTGAAACGGACCTTGCCACGGTACGTGGGAACCGGGCCGGACACCGTCAGGGACTGCTCGAAGGTGTGATCGCCGCCGCGGGTCTCCTTGGCGCCACGCTCGTCCAGGGCGGCGGTGGCGGTCAGCCCGCCGCCCACCGTGGTGCTGGTCGCGCCGGGCCCGGTGGTGTTCGCGGCGTCCCCGGCGACCTTGTCGGTCTCGGTGCCCTGCCCGCGGGCGCTGACGGTCACCGCGCCCACGGTCCGGGAACTGGAGCTGGTCTCCGAACTGCCGATCGTGCTGCGGTCGGTGATCGACAGTTCGTCGACCATGGTGATCCCGGTGAACCGGGACTCCTGCATCGGCTCGGCGGTCAGCGTCACCTGGTACGCCGAACCGCCGAACCGCCGTTCCATCCGGACCGTCTCGGTCCGCCCGCCGTTGAGGGCGCTGCTCAGGTGCAGGTTGGCGGCGCCGATGAAGCTGCTGCCGCTGATCGCCCGCACGTTGTCGTACGCGCTGCGCCCCAGCTCGACCGGGAGGATCGCGTGGGCGAGTTCCTCGGTGGTCGCCTCGGCGAGCCGGTGCCGCAGGTGCGGGATGCGCTTGCCGAGGTCGACGTGGGTGGCGACGCCGCCGATGCCGAGGGAACGCTGCGGTCCCGGCCGGAACTGCGGTTGGGCGGCGTGCGCGGGGACGTTCGTGGCGGCCGCGTCCCGGTTCTGCCGTTCCTGCTCGTTGCGGACGATGTCGCGTTCGGTCTGCTGGTGTGCGGTGAGGACGTCGCGTTCCAGCCGCTGGACGTCGTGGAGGTGCTGGGTGGCCTCGGTGTGTTCGGTGGTCAGCCGGTCCTGCTCGCGCTGGTGGCGGGTGGACTGCTCGGTGAAGGTACGCCCGACGAGATCACGGTCGATGCGCGCCGCGTACCCATGAAGGTTGTTGGTCTCGGCTCGTTGCCGCCGCATCAGGGTCCCGGACTCCCGGGCCTGCGCCTGCGACAGACGGGTGCGCTGCTCGAGATGCGCGGCGCGCAGGGCCTCGGAACGTTCGGCGTGCTGGAGCTGCAGGCGCACGTCGGAGAACTGGTGGTTGCGCATCCGGTCGCGGTCCTGCATCGCCTTGAGCTCGGACGGCGTCATCCGCATGATCACCGCACCGGGCAGCGTGAGCCGCTGGCCGGCCCGGCTGGTCGGCGAGGCGGGCCAGAGCCGCAGCGGCATGTTGCTGTCGTGCCGGGCCTCGGCGATGATCTCGGCGTCCACGTCGACCTGCACCAGCAGCTCGCGTTCCGGGCGCCCGCTGATCCGCAGCTTGGAGACGCCGGCCAGGCTCTTCTCCTGGACCTTGCCCCAGACCCGGCGCCACGGGGTGACCGAGAGGGTGACGGCGGCACCCGGTGTGGTGGTGCTGTCGCCGTGGTCGGCGCGGGGGCCGCGGGCGACGGCCGTGCCGGAGACCGAGGCGCTGAGCTCGATCGACCGGCCGTGTTTGCTCTTGCTCGACGAGCCGCCGGCGAAGGTCCGCTTGATCCGGGAGAACTCGGTCTCCTCCAGCACCTTCGGGTTGGTCGGCCGCAGCCGGACCCGCACGTCACCGCTGGCGTCCTCGGCCCGGCGGCCGTGCCACAGGTTGCTCAGCGTCAGCGGCCGGCTGAACAGTTCGGCGTCGCCGGCCAGCCGCTCCGGGGACAGCTCGTCCGCGATGACCGTGGAGATCCGGCCGTCCTCGAACGTGTAGATCGCGTCGTCGCTGGCCTCGTCGAGGGTCTCGATGACGGCGTCCTGCAGCCGGTCCGCGCCGACGAACGACTCCACCCGGCGGCCGTCCAGGTCGTGCGGGTAACCGCCGGTCATCATGCCGATCGGCAGCGGGTGCTCGATCCGTTCCCGGTCCCGCGGCAGGGGACTTGGCCGCAGGTCCGGACGGGTCTGCGAGACCTTGCTCTCCGGGATGAGCATCCGGACGTCGAGGCGGCTGGTCCGCGGCGCCTGCTGCATCGCGCCGATGATGGTCGGCACGCCCCGGCCGTAGGAACCGACCGAGAGCGACCGGCCGGCCTGGTTGGCCCGCACGTACGTCTGCGTCGAGATGCTGAGATCCAGGCTGCCGGCGAACTCGCGCAGCGGCACCCCGGCCGGTTTGCCCTTCTCGTCGAGTGACGGCCCGTGGCTGCTCTCCGCGGCCTGACCACCGGTGAGCCCGTGCTCGTCGGTGTCGCCCCAGGTGACGCCGGCCCGCGGTCCGCCGAGCAGCGTGGAGGCGGCCCGGCCGATCGGGCCGAGCACCCGGGTCTCCAGGCTCAGGTCCACCGACTTGCTGGTGTCGGTCACCCCGGTGACGGTGGTCTTGCTGCGCTTCTTGTCGGACGCCTCACTGGTGCCGCGGTCGATCACGTCACCGTCGGACAGGCTGTTCAGCGTGCCCTTGATGGTGACCACGGTGGTGTAGTCGAGGAACGTGCCCTTGCGAACCAGCGGGATCTTCAGGCCCGGCCCGACGATCCGGTTCGCCAGGTGGCGCAGCTGCTCGGGGGAGAGCTGGGTCCGGGTCTCCGCGTCCCGGGCCAGCGCCGCCTGCACGTCGGGGCTGAGACCGCCGGCGAACTCCGGGTCGTCGAAGTGCCGCAGCAGCTCGTCCGGGCTCGGCAGGCGGAAGTCGTCGTTGCCGGGCAGCGACCGCACGGTGTCGGCCACCGCGTCGTAGAGCCCACCGTCGCCGAGCCGGGTGATGAAGGCGCCACCGAACGAGTCGCCGCGCTCGATGCGGTTCGGCGCGAAGTGGGTGCGGGCCCGGCCGGTCCGGCCGTGCCACTGCTCGGCGCGTTCCCGCGCCCGCGGGTCCAGGGCGGTGTCGCGGACCCGGTCCCGGGTCGTCCACTGGAACGTCTCCACCAGGCCGGCCAACATCGTCGGTCTCCGGCCGAGGACGCGGACCTGCACGCCGTACTCACCCTGGTAGCGCACGCCGGGGGCGGTGGCCTTCAGGATCTGCTTGTCACCGGTCTGTTCGACGATCGACTGGGTGAAGCCGCGCTCGTGGCTGCCGCCCAGTCGCGGGGCGATGACCAGGCTGAGCGGGGCGACGTCCAGACCGCCACCGACCGAACCCCAGACGCTCCAGAGGCGCTTGGCGGCGTTGGTGTCGGTGCTCTCCCCGGACAGCGCCGAGGTGTCGACGTGTGAGGCCTCGGCGACGCTCTCCACCTCGTCGAGACGGCGGGCGACCAGGCGGACCTCGATCTGCCGGCTGCGACCGGGGAAGTAGCGCCGCCAGCCCTTCTCGGCCGCCCGCGGCAGCGAACCGGACCGGATCCAGCCGTCGTGGCGGTTGTCCGGATCGGTCACCACCATCTTCGCCAGGTTGCCGGAGAAGTTCGCCGCACTGAACAGCTGCTGGATCGTGCCGCGACCGGGCGCGCCGACCCGGACCAGGTCGCCGAGCCCGTCCGCGATGAGCATCGCCTCGACCTGGTCGAAGAACGTCTCCTCCGGCTGCGCCGGGCGGTTGCGGACGCTCTCCACACCGAACTGCGCCGGGACCGGCGCGGGCAACACCGTGGTGGGATCGGCCGGTTCGTTCGCCGCCGGCTTCGTCAGATTCGACGGTACGCCGAGCAGAACGGTCCCGGTCGCCTCCACCGGGTCGGACAGTGGCTTCCCGGCCTCGGACAACTGGGCGGTGAACGTGATCGGCACGCGGACCTCGGCCAGGTCGGCGACCTTGACCGTGGTGGTGGACGTGTACTTGCTCTTGTGTGCGGTGGAGTGTTCGACGGCGGGCGCCACCGGCACCGAGCCGCCGACCCCGACGACCAGGCCGGGTGCGGCGCTGACCGTCGCCTTCGGGTCGATCCGCCGGTCCCGGTTGTGCTTGAGGCTGTGGGTGACCGTCTCCTGCACCTTGGAGCTGATCTTGCCGGGGGTGTCGCGGACCTTCACGACGGTCATCGCGTCCCAGTCGAAGGTGCCCTTCACCCGCAGCTCGGCCGGACGGCCGTCGATCGTGACCGGGATGGGCCGGCCACTGAGGAACTGGTCCACGTCGTCGACGGCGTCGTCCTGCGTACGGCTGATGATCGTGCTCGACAGCCGGGTGCCGAGGGTCCGCAGCGCGGCGTCCAGGTTGAGGTCCTCGGTGGCCAGCAACTGTTCGGCGATGCCGAGGGTGTGGCTGTCCCGCAGGTAGTCCGGCAGGTTCGCCCGGATGGCGTCGGCCGTCGGGAGCGGGGTGTCGCCGGTCTCCTCCGCCTCCGGTCCGGTCTCCGCGTCCGTTGCGGTCTCGGCCGCGGTCGTCGGATCCGTTTCGGTCGTCGGCGCGGGCTCCGGGTCCGGGGTCGGCTGATTCAGATCGGTCAGCCGGTCGCCGGCGTCCTCGATCCGGCCGGCCGCCCGGTCGAAGGCACGGTGGGCGGCCGCCTCCTGGTCGACCAGGTCCTCGACCACGGCCCGGGTGTTCTCGAGCCGGGCGGTGATCGTCTCCGGCGTACCGGCGAGCGGACCGCGCGCGAACGCGGCCGCGAGCTCCGCGGCCCGGTCGCGCGCTTCGCGGGTGTGCGCCGCGGCGAAGTTGGACCGGGCGAACGCCTCGGCCATCGTCCGGTGCAGCACGGCCCGCTGCTCGGGCTGGTCGGCCGGGGTGGCGTCGAGGTCCCGGCGGGCCTGCTGCGCGGTCCGGGCCGCCTCGGTGGCCTGGGCGGCGTACCGGCGGCCGTCGGACAGCACCCGGTCGAAGTCGTGGTGCACCTCGGCGAGGGAGTCCAGGATCGCGGTGGTCCGGGCGGTCAGGTGCCGGGCCTGGACGGCGTTCTCCCGGAAACCGTCGATGGTGGTGCGTTCCCGCTGTGCACCGGTCAGCGACCGCTGGACCACCGGGTCACCGGCGTGCGGGTCCTGCCGGAGCTCGGCGATGCCGGTACGGACCTCCGCCGACATCGCCTCGGCAGTGCCGGTGAGGGCGTTCGCGGTCTCCTGCCACTGCTGGGCGTTCCCGGCCAGCGGCAGCACCCGGCCGATGCGGTCGACGACCCGCTGCGCCTCCGGGGAGAACGAGCCCAGGTCGGCGGTGGTCGTCGCGGTGTACTCGTCGATCACCGCGGCGAGGCCGTCCGGGTCCGGCTCGCCCAGGGCGGTGGACGGGCTGAGCACGTGGCCGAGTTCGGTGACCTGCACCGCGGCGTCCGGGTCCGGCCCGGCGACCAGCGACAACCACCGGGAGTCGGCGGTGACCTCACCCACGATCGGCATGCCGAACTCGTCGTAGGTGTCCGGGTTCGAGACCACCACGTGGCCGCTGGCACCGGCGAAGGCGATGCCGCGCGGCGCGACGATCCGGGTGCCGGGCAACTCCCGGGCCAACCGGGCCGCGAAGCCGTTCGCCGAGTCGACCGCGGTGTCGCAGGCGACCAGGACGATCGGCTGACCGTGCCAGTCCGGGTTCGCCCTGATCATCGCGGCGAGACGGTCCGGGCCGACCCGGTCGGATCCGACGCGCAGGCTGGTGCTGTCGGCGTGCGTGAAGACGTGGAACCGTTCCGGGTTCGCCGGGAACCGCGCGGCGATCCTCGGGGTGGCGGTGTCGTCCGGCCCGGCCAGCAGGATGCCGGCGTCGACCCGTTGCGGCTGGGCCGCCGGCATCGGCTGCGCTTCCGGTGCTGTCTCCGCGGCCGTCTCGTCCGGTGCTGTCCCCGCGGCTGTCTCGTCCGGTGCTGTCTCCACGGTTGTCTCGTCCGGCGCGAACCGGTAGCGCCCCGGGTCGTCGCCCACGGCGCTCGCGTCGCCCACGGCGCTCGCGTCGCCTTCGTCGTCCGAGCCGACGAGCAGATCGTCGTCGGAGTCGGACAGCACGATCGGGTCGTCGTCCGACTCCGCGGCCCGGGCCTGCGCCTCCGGCCCGAAGCCCAGCCGTTCAGCGATGGCCAGCGCCGTGCCGGCGACACCGTCGAGACGGTCGTCGAGCGACTGCAGCGTGCCCCGGATGTTCCCGTCGGCCCGCTCGAACGCGGTCTCCGCATCGAGCAGCAGGTTGCCGGTGTTGTGCATCCGGGACTTGTCGCTGCGGATGGCGGTCACCAGCGAGTCGACGACATCCCCCAGGTCACCCCGGAGACGCTGTCCTCCGGCGATGTCCCCCAGCGCGGTCCGTGCCTGGTCGACCCGGTCCCGGACCTGGCCGGCGGCCATGCCGGTCTGCCGCAGACCGCGGACCGCCCGGTCGGACCTCGCCGGGTCGGCGCGGTAGTCGTCGATCGCCGCGCGGGCGTTGTCGATGGCGGCGCCGGCCCGGTCGGCGAGGCGGCGGGTGACGTCGGCGTGCTCGGCGAGGGTGTCGGCGACGCCCACCAGCTTGGTGGCGAAGTCCGCCGAGCGGATCAGCCGGTCCCGGGTGTCGGCGTACGCCCGGTCGGCCAGCTTGATCTCCCGCGGGACGGTGTCCAGATCCCGCTGGATCCCCCGGAACGCCCGGTCGGCCAGGACGTAGGCCTGCCGGTGACCGTCGACCAGGTCGAAGAACCGCCGGACGGCCGGATCGCGGGTGTCCATCTCGAGAGCCCGGGCGTACCGGGCCGTCTCCAGGAGCTGGTTCCCCTCGGCCGCGACCTGGTCCATCCGCGCGATGAAGTCGTTGCGGAGCGTCGTCGCCCGGGCGGGCAGATCCGCGACCCCGGCCCGGATCGCGGTGTACCGGGAGGCGTGCCCCTCCCGGGCGTAGTCGATCAGGCTCTCGTACGTGCCGGCGAGCTCGGTGACGCCCTCGTGCAGGCGGGTCAGCTCGTCGGCGCCCTCGGTGATCGCCGGGGCGACCCGGGTGAGCTGGTCGTCGAGCCGGTCCGCGTCGGCCGTCGGGATCTCCCGGTTGATCTGGTTGATCACGTCGGTCAGCTTCTCGACGGACCGCTGGACGCCCTCGATCTCCTGGTGCGAGCGGAGGGCCCGGATCTCCACCACGACCAGCGGCCGGTCGGCGAGACGTCCGTTGTTGTCGTCGAGCGACGCGAAGTGCGTGCTGAGGAAGATCTCCTGGTCCAGCTCGACGTCGGCGTCCTCACCGAGCAGGGCGTTGTCCAGGTAGTCGCGGATCGTGGTCCGGCCGCGGTTGTGCAGGTATCCGTCGCTGAAGTCGTACCGGCCGTCGTCGTCGAGGATGCCCTCGCGCCGGAACAGGTCCTGCAGGGCCGGGTCGCCGGCGAGGGTGCCGCCGAACCTCTGGTTGATCAGATCGTTGATGTCGTCCGCGTTGTCGCTCAGGAACTCGCGCGCCTTCTCGGAGAGCGACGCGTTCAGGGCCTGCGGCGCGATCCGGGAGGCCACCGCGAGGTAGCTCTTCATCATCCGGATCGGCTGGCCGGCCAGTTCCGAGACGTACGTGTGCGACAGCGCCGCCACGTGCGGGTACATGATCGCGATGACACCGGCGATCTCGTCGGCGTCCAGAGCGTTCGCGTCCGGGCCGGCCCACGCGCGGTACTTCGCCGTCACGTCGGCGGCGACGTCCAGGCCGTCCTCGATGATGCCGCGGCGGCTGCGGGGCGCGTTGTCGGTCGCGATGCTCGACGAGTTGTCGGCGACGTGCTTGAGCAGCTTCGTCAGGCCGGCGACCGGGACACCCACCGAGTACTGCGTGTACGGCTCGCTCTTCGGGTTGAGGATCCGGCCCTTGACCCCGACGTCCTTGCCCGCGTCGGTGACGACCCAGCCCTCGTCCGCCGGGAACACCTCGGCCAGCGACTTCTGCTCGCCCTCGGCCAGCCCGTCGAGACGGCGGACCGCGTCCGAGTGCAGCGCGACGACCTCGGCCCGGTCCGGGCGGTTCTCGCGGCCCAGCATCGCGAACGGCTTGCTGGTGACCACCTCGCCGATGGAGACCTTGCCGGGGATCTTCCTACCGTCGGCGTCGCGGGCGTAGTAGCCGTCGACCTTCACCTCGACGTTGCCGCTGACGTGCTTGACCAGCACGTCGTTGTAGCCGATGTCGCCGTCCGAGGTCAGTTCGTGGCGGCGGCCCTCGGTCTCCAGGCCACCGGCCGGGCGGGTGCCGAGCGCGCCGGGACGGTCGATCCGGGGCGCCGGATCCGGGCCGAGGTCGCCGCGATCCGGGCTGAGCGCGGTGTCCCGGATCCGGACGATCTGGTCGAGGTGCCGCTGGAACACCTGGGGACGGTCCGCCGGGTCGGCCGACGTCATGATCGAGTTGTCGGCGAAGACGTGCGCGGATCCCGCGTCCCGGTTGAGGATGCGCTGGACGGGGTTGCCGTCGGCGTCGGTCAGATGTCTGTCGACGTTCTCGTCGTACAGGCCGAGGTAGTGGCCGATCTCGTGGGCGAAGTCCAGGTCGTCCGAGGCGGTCGACCAGGTGGTCTGGGTGGTCGCCGGCGCGTCGTCCGGGCCGTGCAGGGCGATCACGGTGTGCGCGTCGGCCGGGTCGGTGACGAAGTCGACGGCGACGTTGAACTGGCCGTCGCCGATCCGGTAGCCGTTGTTGAAGACCGCCGCCACGGCCGCCTTCGCCCGCCGTTCGACCTGGTCCTTCGCCTGGTCGGCGGCCGGGTCCCTGGCGTCCAGGAACACCTTGACGGTGAAGTCGTGGACCGTGCGGCCGTCGCCGGTGGTGAGGACGCGGTGGTCGTACGCGATCGGCCCGGTGACCGCATCGAGGGCGGGCCGGGCGACGGCGCCGGTGGTGGGCAGGTCCAGGCCGGCCGCGGCGTACGACTCGGCCACCATCGCGGGCACCGGTCCGACGGTGGTGCCGGTGTGCACCACGTCGTAGGCGGCGGTGTCGGCCCGGCGTGGCGTCACACCGGAGCGCAGGTCGTCGATCGTGGTGGCGGGGACCGTGTCCGGGCCCCAGGACGGTTCCCGCGGGTCCGTCCGGCCGTTCTCGATCCGGCCCTGGCCCAGCGGTGACGGGCGGCCGAGGAAGGCGTCCTCGTCGTCCGAGCGGTCCGCCCAGTCCTGCGGGTCGGAGTCCGAGTCCGAGTCGGAGTCGTCGAGGTAGCCGAGGCTCTCGGCCGCGGCCATCGCGTCCTCGAACACGGGACGGGCATCGGCCAGGTAGCGGCTGCCGTGCCCGGCTCGGGTGATCGCGGCGGCCAGTCCGGTCTCGGCGGCGTCCAGCGAGTCGGTGGCGTCCTCCACACGCTGTTCCAGCTCCTCGACGGCCTCCTCCATCCGGCCGACCAGGTCACCGACATCGCCGGGACGCCGGCCGACAGCGGCCCCGACCGCGTCACGGACCGCGTCGATCCGGCTCTCGATCTGGCCCGCGGCCGTGCCCGCCTGGCGCAGGCCGGCGACCGCCCGATCGGCCTTGGCCGGATCGGCGCGGTAGTCGGCGATCGCGGTGCGGACCGTGGCCAGCGCGGAATCGGCGCGGTCGGCGAGGCGCTCGGCACCGTCCGCCTGCTCGTCGATCATCGGCTGGAGGTCCCGGAGCGCCGAGGCGGACCGGGCGACCATGCCCATGTCGCGCTTGACCCGGTCGGCGACGCCCTCGAAGTCCTGCATCCGCTTCTCGACGTCGCGGAGATCGTCCTGGACGTCCTCGGCCACGTTGCCCGCCCGGCGCAGGGCCAGGCGGTGCTGGGCCACCAGGTCGACGAACCGCTGCACGTCCGGGCTGTTCAGGTCGGCCCCCTGTGCCCGGGCGTTCTGCAGCACGGTGTCGAGCACCGCGCCGTCCGCCCGGGCGGCGTCCAGCTCGCGCGCCGACGTGTGCCAGGTCCGCCGGGTCCGGTCCGCCAGGTCGTCGAGCCGGGCACCTTCGATCCGGGGGTTGTCCGCGTAGTCCACCGCGGTCGTGAGCCAGTCCGGTGCCGGGCCGGCCAGCGTGGCCACGTCGTCCCGCAGGGACTGGAGGGCGTCGGCGCCGTCCGCGATCTCGCCGTCGACCTGGTCGAGCTGCTGGGTGAGACGGTCGGCGTCGGCGACCGGGACGTCCCGGTTGATCTCGGCGACCAGGGCGGCCAGGTCCTCGGTGGACCGTTCGACCCCGTCGAGGTCCTGGTGGGCGGCGAGGGCGCGCAGCTCCACCACGACGAGCGGGTGGTCGGTGAGGCGCCCACCGTTGTCGTCGAGCTTCGTGAAATGGGTCTCCAGGAACGTCGACTGGTCCAACTCGACGCTGGAGTCCTCACCGAGGAGCGCGTTGTCCAGGTAGTCCTGGATCGTGGCGCCGTCCAGGATGTCGACCCGGCCGCTGGTGACGTCGTACGTGCCGTCCTCGTCGAGCAGGAAGTTGTCCCTGAGTACCTGGACGACGGCGGGGTCGCCGGCCAGGGTGCCGCCGAACTTCTGGTTGATCAGGTCGTTGACCTCGCTGGAGTTCTCGTCGAGGAACTCGCGGGCCTTCTCGGACAGGCCGGCGTGCAGGGCCCGTGGAGCGGTCCGGGAGGCCACCGCGAGGTAGCTCTTGACCATCCGGACGTCCTGGTCGGCGAGGTCGGCGACGTGGCTGTAGGACAGCGCCGCGACGTGCGGGTACATCAGCGCGATGACACCGGAGATCTCCTCGGCGTCCAGGTTCTTCGCGTCCGGACCGGCCCACGCGCGGTACCTGGCGGCGACGTCGGCGGCGACGTCGAGGCCGTCCTCGATGATGCCGCGTCGGCTGCGGGGCGCGTTGTCGGTGGCGACTCGGGACGAGCGTTCGGCGACGTACCTCATCAGCTTCGTCGCGCCGGCGATCGGCACACCCACGGTGTACTGGGTGTACGGCTGGCTCTTCGGGTTGAGGACCCGGCCGAGCACCTCGACCCGCTCACCCTCGCTGGTGACCTGCCAGCCCTCGGATGCCGGGAACAGGTCGTGCAGGGGCTTCTGCTCGCCCGGGGTGATGCCGTCGAGACGCCGGTTGGCCTCCCGGGTCAGCGACATCACCTCGGAGCGGTCCGGCCGGTCCTCGCGGGGCAGGACCTTGGCCGGGGCGCTGACCACCTCACCGATGGACACCTTGCCGGGGATCTTGTTGCCCTCGCTGTCGCGGGCGTAGTAACCGTCGACCTTGATCTCGACGTTGCCGCTGACGTGTTTGACCAGCACGTCGTTGTAGTCCAGCTTGCCCGTGGTGATCAGCTGGTGGCGACGGCCCTCGATCTCGACGCCGATGGCCCGCGAGTCGGTGTGCACGTCGTTGCGGGGCGAGAACGCCGGGGTGAGGTTGTTGACCGGTCCGGCGGTGTCCGAGACGTTCTGGATGAGTTGCAGGTCTTTGTCGTGCAGGTAGCGGGTGGGGCCGTCGGGGTCGAGTGCCTCGGGTCCCATGACGCCGGGGCGGTCCTGGGTGTTGAAGAGGTGGTGGTCCGCCTTGTAGCCCTCGTTGAGGCCGAGGTAGTGCATGACCTCGTGGACGAGGACGGCCGGGTTGTCGTTGGTGTTCCAGCGGGCCTGGTGGGTGGTGTCGTCGGGATTGCCGGTGATCTCGACGGGGACGCCGTTGGCGTCGACGGTGAGTCTGACGTGCAGTTCGCGGCCGCCGGGGAGGGTGTACTGGCCGTTGACCCGCTGGTCGATGGTGTTCTGGATGTTGTTCGCGAAGTCCCGGAGCTGGTCCGGTGTCATCCGGTTGTCGCGGGAGGTGAGGTCGAGTTTGACCTCGAACGACCGGTAGTCCTTGCCGTCGGCGGTGAAGTCGCGGCTGGTGAAGTCGATGGTGGTGATCTCGCCGCGGAGCAGGTGGGTGCCGGGGACGATGGTGTCCTTGGACGGGTTGTACCGCTCGGTCCGCAGCTGCTTCTGCTCGGCGTTGTCGTACGCGTCCTGCCAGGCCTGGCTGTGCTGCGGCTGCATGACCGGGGCCGGGACCGCCACGTCCCGGGGAGCGGCGGCCGACGGTGCCTGGGACGCGGTGTGCGGGTTGTTCGACAGCGCGTTGTGGGTGGCCCCGGCGACCTGGACGAGGGTGGCGCGGGAGTCTCTCGGGACGTCCTTGAGCTCGCTGAGCAGGTTCTTCTGCGTGGTCGGGCTGATCGGCTCGACACTCTTGAACGCCAGCCGGGTCAGGCCGTCGGCCGTGTTCGCGTCGACACCGGGATGGAACGTCTGGATGTAGTTCTGGACCTGCTTCTTCCAGGTCTCCCGGTCGGCGTGGCTCTGCGGGATGGCATCCGGGTTCGCCGCGTTGAAGTTCTGCAGCAGCCGGTCGGCACGCGTCTCCAACGACACGCTGGGGTCGAACGCGCCGAACGCGAGCGGATCCATGCCGGGGAACAGGCGTTGCTGGGCGGCGGACTGGGCGAGGCCGCGGCCCTCCTTGGAGGTGTACTTGAGGTCGCCCTGCGGGTCGTTGCGCACGCCGAAGGTGATGTCGTTCTCCAGGCGGCCGCGGTCGACCCGCAGGAAGGTGTTCGGCTCGGGCATGTACACCGAGCGCGGGTCCACGCCGGCCATCGCCGCGCGGACGGCCCGGTCCCGCTGGTTGCCGCGGTCGGCGGCGGCCGGCGCGTTGTCGAGGGTGTAACCGCCACTGATGATCTGGACTTCGTCGCGGCTGTTGATGGCGGTGTCGGCGCTGTCGAACAGGCCGGTCATCGACGCGACGTCGGCGTCCCCGGTGTGCAGGAAGACCGGCTTGCCGTCGGCGCGTTCGTGCAGGTCGTTCAGGAGCTGCTCGGACTCCGGGTGCCGGACCAGGGTCTCGCGGATCGCGGCGTACGGGATGGTGTCCTGGCCCGGTGAATCGTTCGGCCCGATCCGCGAGTTGTTCCACGAGAAGCCGATCACGGTGACCGGGAACGGCGGGTTCGTGGTGCGGACCTGGTTGACCGCGTTCTGGATGGCGGTGTCCGAGAACGATCGGCCGAAGCCGTTGACGCCGATGACCAGGCCGAAACGACCGCTGGGATCCCCGGTGCGGAAGCCCTGGGCGTACGCGGTGATGAGGTTCTGGAGGTCGTCGTCGGGGGTGACCGGAACCGTGGCGAGATAGGCCGGCTTGTCGGTGTCCGTGCCGGAACGTGAACCGAGCCGGCCGACGGTGACCGGGGTGCCGACCTGCTTGAACTGGTACGTGCGCACCGCGTTCTGGAACGACTGGCTGCCCTTGTCCCGCAGGACCTCCCGCATCTCCCGGGTCGCCGGGGCGGCGGTCGGCGTCGTGCGGGACCGGGGCGCCTGCGAGGGCGTGTGCGGACTCGCCGCGGGCTCCGGCGCCTGCTCCCGCTGCTGTTGCTGCTGGGCGAAGTGCAGGTCGAGGGTCAGCGACTGGTTCGCGGTCGCACCCGAGAGGTAGGGGCCGTCCGTGCTGCTCGCGGTGGACGACAGGAACGTGCGCCAGGCGCCGGTCGGCGGCAGCTGCGGCGGCTTCGGCCGGCCGTCCGGACCGTAGGCCGAAGCGGTGCTGACGAAGGCCTCGCCGCCGCGCGTGGTCCACACCGGCCCGTCCGGCGCGTGGACCTCGGTGCCGGGCAGCCGGTCGGCGAGCTGCTGAGCGAGCCCATCCGGGGTGCCGGAGTCGCTGATGACCAGGGTGATCGGCTGACCGGTCCAGGCCGGGTCAGCGGTGATCCGCGCGGCGATCCGCTCCGCGGTGATCGGCGCACGGTTGTCCGGCGCGGTGTCCGGGACCAGCACATAGTGCCCGGGCGGTGCGGTCACGGTGGGTGCGTCGGCCGGGTCGCCTCCCACGGTACGCACGACAGTCTGCTCGGCGAGCGGCTCCGCGGGCCGCGCGGGCTCCGGAGTGGCCGGCCGGTCGTTCGCGGGCATGTCGAGTCCCGCCTCGCGGACCTCGTCGTAGAGCTGCTCGGCCGACGCGATGTCCGCCGCCGGCGTGCCGGTGAGCTGGACCCCGGCCAGTTCGGCGCCGCGCAGCACCTCGTAGAGCGAGTGGTTGTCGGCGGCCAGCATCCACGCGGTGGTGGCGGCCAGGAAGTCCCGTTCCGTCACGCCGGGCACGTCGAGCATCCGGAACGTGGTGAGCAGGCGGGCGGCGGTCAGCGAGGTCCCCGAGGTCACCGGGATCTCCCGCTGCTGGTTGACGTCCTGGAACCAGGGGCTGTCCGGGTCGAGACGGTAGAACCCGCGACCGCTCACCCAGGGCAGCGGCAGCTCGGGGCCCTGCTCGTCGGCGCCCAGCCAGGTCTTCCACGGCTCCGGGTGCTTCGCGGCGCCGAACACCTCGCGGGTCACCCGGGTGACGGTCGGTTTCCCGTCCACCTCCGGTCCGAACTCGACGGAGACCGACGCGGTGTTCTTGGTGGCGAGCACGGCGCTCAGGTCCGGCTTGCCGTCGGGGCCGTACCTCACCTGGTCCAGCGGCACGTCCTCAGACGACATGACGTCGACGGTGAACGGACCGGCGGCCTTGCTCTTCAGGAACGCCGCCTCGAACCTGCCGAGGTCGGTGCCGGCCAGCCGGAGCTGGCGCGGGGTGACCGCGTACGGGCCGCGGACCTGCTCCCGGGAGCCGCGCGCGGTCCGGCCGCTCTCGTTCTGCTCGCGGATTCCGAGGTCGATCCGCTGCTGGTCGCCGAAGCGGGCGATCAGGTTGAACGCCCGGAACGGGTCGTCGTCGCCGTCGCGATCCGGTTCGGCGGGCAGCTCCTGCTTGACCGCGAGACGCACCGGATTGTCGAGGAATGCGGCGTACGCCTTCAGATCGGTGGTGTTCAGACCGAGCTGATCCGACCGGTTCCAGTCCTTGTTCCGGATGATGTCCAGCGCCAGCAGCTTGAACGTGGTCTCGCCCGGGCCGGGCTTCTTGTTGTAGTACGCGGCGTTGTACAGCGCCGTCATGACCTCGCGCAGGTTGCCGTCACGCAGCAGCGCGGCCGTCTCGCTGTCCTTCAGCCCGGTGCCGACCTGGCCCGCGCTGTCCGCCTTGCGCTGCAGGAACGCCTTGCCCGGTGCACCGGTCGGCGAGGGCTTGGCCCGCGCGGCGTTCAGCACCTCGTTCAGGCGCGCGGCCACCTTGACCGCGGTGTCGCGGACCTGCGGGGACTGCGAGAGGTGGTTACCGAGACGCCGCTCGAACTGCTGGTTCGACTCCTGCGCGTCCTTCGGGCGCAGCGGGGCGGGCGGTTGCGGGGACGGCGTGCCGAACGGGGCCATCTCGCCGCGCGGGTCCGGTGTGCTCTCCACCAGCAGGTCGCTGGGCGGCCCGGAGTCGGAGTCCGAGTCGTCCAGGGTCACCTCGGCCATCAGGTCGGCCGGCGGCTCCAGGTCGGAGTCGGTGTCGCCGGCCGGGGTCTCCGGCGACACCCCGAGCTGGTCGGCCAGGTCGTAGACGTCGGTGAGCCGGTTCTCCGACTCGGTCAGCGACTCGTGGGCGGCGTCCAGGTGGGCGGTGGCGGCGGCGTGCGCGTCGTTCGACTCCGGTTCCCGGAACGTCAGGTCGGCGACCTGGTCGGCGGCGTCCCGGGCGTCGGCGCGGATGTCGTCGACCGCGGACGTCAGGTCGGCGCCGAGGGTGTCCAGGTCGGCGAGCAGGTCACGGGACTCGCTGAGGTGTTCCGAGGTGCGGTTCACCGCCGGGTACGCGCGCAGCAGCGCATCCGCCATCGCGAGGTTCTGCTGCGGCCCGGGCGGGAGGGCGCGGGCGGCGTCGGCGTCCGCGGCGGCCTGTGCGGCCCGGTCCGCCCGCTGCTGTGCCTCGGTCGCCAGTCGGGTGAGCCGGTCGTGCGCCGACTGCAGATAGCGCAGGTCGGTGGCGGCGCGGTCGGCCGCGGTGTGCGCGCGGGCCGCGTCGTCGCGGAAGTCGCGGACGGTGGCGGCCTCCCGGGCCGCCTGGCTGAGCGAGGTCCCCACCGGCCCGTTCTGCCTGCGGACGTGGTCCCGGGTCTCGGTGGCGAGCTGCCGCAGCTGCTGTGCGCCGGGTGTGGTCCCGGCCCGGTTCGCGGCGTCGACGCCGGCCTGGGCGAGCTTCGGCGCCTGGTCGGCGCGCTGTTCGATCTGCCGGCGTCCGGCCGAGAGGTCGGCGTGACCGGCGGCGGCGTCCCGGTGGATGTCGGCGGCGTTCTCGCGCGTGGTCTCGGCCGGGGCGACGTCGGCCAGTGCCGGGGCGATCGTGTCGACCGCGGCCCGGGTGTCCTCGGCGATCCGGGTGGCGTCCGACTGCGCCCAGCCGGCGAGCTGGTCGATCGCGGCAGCCATCCGGGTGGCGTCGACATCGAAGTCGCCGACGGTCGCGTGGGTGTCCATGACGTGCGGCAGGTCGGTGACGGTGAGCCGGCCGGGGTCGGTGGCCGGCGTCTCGAACTGCACGAACCGGTAGCCCTCGGCGGGCGGGGTGAGCGGCTCGCCGTCGGGCCCGCGCAGGTCGGACTCGGTGACGACGGCGTGGCCGGTCGGTCCGGACCACACCGTGCCGTTCGGCGCGATGATCTTGACGCCGGGCAGCTCCCGCGCCAGCTGGGCGGCGAAACCGTTCTGCCGGTCGACGGCGGTGTCGCAGACGATCAGCACGACCGGACGGTCGGCCCGGCGGGCGCCGTCCGCCCGGATCTGCGCCGCGAGCTGTGCCGGCGTGACCCGGGTGTCGCCGACGCGCAGGGCGTACGGCTCACCGTGGCCGAACACGTGGTAGCGGTCCGGCCGGTCCGGATAGGACTCGGCGATGCGCTGCGTCCTGGTGTCGCCGGGATCGGCGACGACGATCCCGGAGTCGACCTCGGACGGCGCCGCCGGGATGCCGGTCGCCGTCGACGGCCCCGCGGCCGGGGCGAACGAGCCGAACATGTCCATGCCGCCGCGGTCGTCGTCGCTGTCGTCCGCGTCCTGGTCGCCGAACATGTCGAAACCGAGGCCGTCGTCGTCGCTGTCGGCGTCCTGCGCCACCGCGACCGGCGGCGGCGTGTACGGCGCGTAGGTGACCTGACCACGGGCGTCGACCGTGCGCTGCAACTCCACCCGGCCCAGCGGACGGGCGCCCTGCACCGGGTACGTCCGCGGCGGGTTGCCGCTGCCGTCGTGGACGGTGAGCGCGACCCGGGTGCCGGTGGCGGCGGCCAGCTCCACCACGTCGTGCGCGGCGGCGATCCGGGCGATCTCGGTGCTGTCCGCCGGATCGGTGCGCTGCTGAGAGGTCGGCATGTCCGGGGTGAGCGCGGCCCGGACCAGGTGACCGTTGTCGTACGGGTTGGCCCGCCGCATCTCGGCCGCGGTGTCCAGGTTGACCCGGTCCCGGCCGGACCGGAGCGTGTCGGTGCGCAGGCTCTCCGGGGTCGTCCCGGGCGCCACGGTGGTGAGCACGTCGGCGATGGCGTGATAGAGCGAACCCGGCTGGAGACTGAGCCCGCCCCGGTCGGCCATCACCGTCGCGGCGGCGAACTCCTGCTGGATGGTGCCGGAGTCGTTGGAGGTCGCCACCAGGTGCGCGGCCACCAGACGCTGGCTGTCCGGGATGCCGACCGTCCGGGCCGGGTCCGTCGACGTGACCCGGGGGTCGACGCCGGTGAAGGTCTCCTTGTCGGCGGCCGGGGGCGGCTCCGGCGCCGGGGCGGCTCCCGGAGCCGGCAGCGAGACGGCCGGGACGAGCTGGTTGTGCCGCTGCGCGCCGAGCTGCTTGGCCTGCCGGTCGGTGAGCGACTGCTGCCACGTGTCCCGATCGCCGCCGTCGGTGTGGTCGACCGGCGCGGTGAACGGCTTCCCGGTGGCGAGCTCCGGATTGCGGAGCTCCGCCTTGTACTCCTTGAACCCGGTGCCGACGGTGTTGAACAGCTGCCGGTTGACGGTGGTCGGCACGGCGTGCGACTGCGGCAGGAAGTTGCTCGCGGCGAAGTCGGCGGCGAGCCGGGACAGGTCCGTCGGCGTGGCCGAACCGACGAAATCGGTCATGAAGGCCTGGTCGCGGTCCGGGTGCCGGTTGTTCTGCGAGTCGAGCTGGACCTCGGTGGAGAGCACCCGGTCGGACAGCCCGTCCAGGGTGGCGCTGCCGTGCGAGGCGGCCAGCTCCCGGCCGTAGCTCTCGTGCAGGGTCTCGCTGAGCATCAGGAACTCGGCGCCGGCGTCACCGAACCGGACGTCCGGGCGGCCGAGGGTGAGCAGGCCGTCGACGAAGAGGTTCGGCTCGGGCGAGTACGGCAGCATCGGGTGCGACGCGGCCTGCCGGTCCCGGGAGCGCATGTCCTCGTCGACCGCGATGCCGAAGTCCCGGACGAACTTGTCGCGGCCGGCCGGTGTGGCGAGCCGCTCCAGCCCGCTCTGCGCGGCCTTGAGCTTCAGACGTTCGACGGTGAGTTCCTTCGCGGACTCCGCGTCGTCCTTCGCCTCCAGCTCGGTGATCTTCTGGTCGTGCTCCTCGACACGCTGTTCCAGGCGCTCGCGGGTGCGCTCGACGAGGGCGTCCGGATCGCCGACCCGGTATCCACCGGAGATCATCATCGGCCGGGCCGGCGGCTCCTGCTGCGTGCCGGTGTTCGCCGGGTCGAACCTCGTCGCCGTGTCGATCCGGTCGAAGACGTGCGTGCCGTCCTCGAGCGTGCGGGCGCCGTCGTCGAAATCCTGGATCGAGATGTACGGGTACCGCTTGCCCTCGCGGTCGGCGTCCCCGTGGGCGAGACCCGTGATCGCGGCGACCGTGTCCGGGTCACGCATCACCTGGTTACGGGTCCGGCCGTACGGGAACTTGCCGTTCTTGGTGCCGACGGCGTACCCGTTGACCGCGACCGGGACGTCGATGCCCTGCTCCGCCAGGTTCTCGACGATCCGGCCGGCCTCGGCGATCTTCTCCTGGAAGGCGGCGTCCGGGGCCGAGTCGGTGGTGTTGACGCCGAAGACGAAGGCGACCTTGGTGTCCGGTCCGAGCCCGGCGGTGATCGACGTGATCACCTCCGGGATCCGGTCGATGTCACTCGCCGGCATCATCGAGTTGACCACGAAGCCGATCGGCGCCCTGCTGTTCTTGAGGTCGATCGTCTCCTGCCGGTAGTTGCCCGGACCGACGTCCCGGGTGTCCCGCGTCAGCGCGTCGAACGCGGCGTTCCGCGCACCCGGCACCCGGGTAGGCGTGAACACCGGACCGGTGTCCTGCGGGCCGGTCTCCGTGGCGGCCGGCCCCTCGACGGGGGTGACCGGCGACGACGACGGCTGCCGCACCGGTGCCCGCGACGGGGTGTGCGGGTTGGTCGCCAGCGCCTGGTGCGTCTTGCCGGCCACCTTGACCAGCGTCGACCGGGTCTCCTTCGGGAGATCCTTGAAGTCGTTGAGCAGGTTGGTCCGGGTGGTCGGGCTGATCGGCTCGACACTCTGGAAGGCGAGCCGGGTCAGGCCGTCGACCCGGTTGACGCCGGCGTCCGGGTAGAACGTCTGGATGTAGTTCTGGACCTGCTTCTTCCAGGTCTCCCGGTCGGCGTGACTCTGCGGGATGCCGTCCGGGCGGGTCGCGTCGTAGTTCTGCAGCAGCCGGCCGGCCCGGGTCTCCAGCGACACGTCCGGGTCGAACGCGCCGAACGCGAGCAGGGTGTCGGTGTCGTCGGCGCCGAAGAGACGCTGCTTGGCGACCGACTGGGCGAGCCCGCGGCCCTCCTTCGAGGTGTACTTCAGTTCGCCCTCGGGCTCGTTGCGTACCCCGAAGGTGATGTTGTTCTCGAGGCTGGGATTGTCCAGCCGGACGAACGTGTTCGGCTCGGGCATGTACACCGAGCGCGGGTCCACGCCGGCCATCGCCTTACGGACCTCACGGTCCCGGTGGTTCGCCTGCCTGACCTGATCGGAGGCGTTCTCGAGGGTGTAGCCGCCGCTGAGGATCTGAACCTCGCCACGGTCGGCGATGGCGGCGTCGGCCTTGTTGAACAGGGCGTCCATCGACGCGACGTCGGCGTCCCCGGTGTGCAGGAAGGTGGGATTGGCGCCGGCCTGCTCCTGCAGGTCCTGCAACATCTGCTCGGCGTTCGGGTGCCGCACGATCGATTCCCGGATGGCGGCGTACGGGATGGTGTCCTGGCCCGGGGCGTCGTTCGGTCCGATCCGGGAGTTGTTCCAGGAGAAGCCGACCACCGTGACCGGGAACGGCGGGTTGGCGTTGCGGACCTGGTCGACCGCGTTCTGGATGGCGGTGTCCGAGAACGATCGGCCGAAGCCGTTGACGCCGATGACCAGGCCGAAACGGCCGTCCGACGTTCCGGGACGGAAGCCCTGGGCGTACGCATCGATGATGTCTTGGATGTCGTCGTCGGGGGTCGCCGGAACCGTGGCGAGGTAGGCCGGTTTGTCGGCGGTCTCCGGGTTGCGCGGACCGAGCCGTCCCACGGTGACCGGGGTGCCGACCTGCTTGAACTGGTAGGTGCGGAGCGCGTCCTGGAACGGCTGGCTGCCCTTGCCGGGAAGCATGGTCGGCCGGTTGTTCTGGGGCGCGGCCGAGTCGGTGTGCACGTCGTTGCGGAGTGTGTTCGCCGGGGTGAGGTTGTTGACCGGTCCGGCGGTGTCCGAGACGTTCTGGATGAGTTGCAGGTCTTTGTCGTGCAGGTAGCGGGAGGGGCCGTCGGGGTCGAGTGCCTCGGGTCCCATGACGCCGGGGCGGTCCTGGGTGTTGAAGAGGTGGTGGTCCGCCTTGTAGCCCTCGTTGAGGCCGAGGTAGTGCATGACCTCGTGGACGAGGACGGCCGGGTTGTCGTTGGTGTTCCAGCGGGCCTGGTGGGTGGTGTCGTCGGGATTGCCGGTGATCTCGACGGGCGGGCGCCCGCCCGGCTGGTCCTGCCAGGCATCGGTCAGCTCGCCGGACCAGGGCTTGGTGTCGGCGGTGAGTTTGACGTGCAGTTCGCGGCCGCCGGGGAGGGTGTACTGGCCGTTGACCCGCTGGTCGATGGTGTTCTGGATGTCGTTCGCGAAGTCCCGGAGCTGGTCCGGGGTCATCCGGTCGTCGCGGGAGGTGAGGTCGAGTTTGACCTCGAACGACCGGTAGTCCTTGCCGTCGGCGGTGAAGTCGCGGCTGGTGAAGTCGATGGTGGTGATCTCGCCGCGGAGCAGGTGGGTGCCGGGGACGATGGTGTCCTTCGACGGGTTGTACCGCTCGGTCCGCAGCTGCTTCTGTTCGGCGTTGTCGTACGCGTCCTGCCAGGCCTGGCTGTGCTGCGGTTGCATGACCGGCGCCGGGACCGCCACGTCCCGGGGAGCGGCGGCCGGCGGCGCCTGGGACGGGGTGTGCGGGTTGTCGGCGAGCGCCTTGTGCGTCGCGCCCGCCACCTGGATCAGGGTCTTGGTGCCGGAACCCCGGTTGTTCGTCAGCTGGTCGGCGATGCTCTGCTGGGTGGCGGGGCTGATCGGGGTGACGCTCTTGAACGCGAGCTGGGTCAGGACGTCGGCCTGCCTCGCGTCCATGTCCGGGTAGAACGTCTGGATGTAGTTCTGGACCTGCTTCTTCCAGGTCTCCCGGTCGGCGTGGCTCTGCGGGACGGCGTCCGGATTCGCCGGGTCGTAGTTCTGCAGCAGACGCTCGGCCTGCGTCTGGATGGCGATGCTCGGGTCGAACGAGCCGAAGAGACGCGGATCCATGCCGGGGAACAGGCGCTGCTGGGCCACCGACTGGGCGAGGCCGCGGCCCTCCTTCGACGTGTACTTCAGGTCGCCCTGCGGGTCGTTGCGCACGCCGAAGGTGACGTCGGTCTCCAGGCTCCGGTGATCGACGCGGACGAACGTGTTCGGCTCGGGCATGTACACCGACCGCGGGTCCACCTTGGCCATCGCCTGGCGTACCTGCTGGTCCCGGTGGTTGGCCTGATCGGCCTGCGGCGACGGGGCGTTGTCGAGGGTGTATCCGCCACTGATGATCTGCAGGTCGGGGCGGCTGTTGATGGCCGTGTCGGCATTGTTGAACAGGCCGTCCATCGCCGCGACGTCGGCGTCCCCGGTGTGCAGGAACGTCGGGTTGTCGCCGGCCCGGTCCTGAAGGCTGTTCAGAAGCCGCTCGGACTCCGGGTGCCGGACGATCGTCTCGCGGATCGCGGCGTACGGGATGGTGTCCTGGCCCGGTGAATCGTTCGGCCCGATCCGCGAGTTGTTCCACGAGAAGCCGATCACGGTGACCGGGAACGGCGGGTTCGTGGTGCGGACCTGGTCGACGGTGTTCTGGATGTCGGTGTCCGAGAACGACCGGCCGAACCCGTTGACGCCGATGACCAGGCCGAACCGCCCGTCGGCGGTGTTCGGGGTGAACCCCTGCGAATACTTCGCGATGATGTCGCGGACGTTGTCGCCGGGCACCACCGGAACCGTGGCCAGATAGGCCGGCTTGTCGGCGGTGTGATCGTTGCGGGGACCGAGCTCCCCGACGACCACCGGACTTCCGACCTGCTTGATCTGGTACGTGGTGACGGCGTTCTGGAACGACCGGCTGCCCCGGTTGCCCAGCACGTTCTGCATCGGCACCGTGCCCGGCGTGCTGCTCGTCGCCGGGGCCGACCGGGAGGGCCGCGGCGCCTGCGACGGGGTGTGCGGGTTGGCGGCCAGCGCCTGGTGCGTCTTCCCGGCGACCTTGACCAGCGTGGACCGGGTGTCCTTCGGCAGGTCCCCGAAGTCGTTCAGCAGGTTGGTCCGGGTGGTCGGGCTGATCGGCTCGACACTCTGGAACGCCAGCTGGGTGAGGGCGTCGGCCCGGTTCGCGTCGACACCGGGGAAGAACGTCTGGATGTAGTTCTGGACCTGCTTCTTCCAGGTGTCGGCGTGCGCGTGGCTCTGCGGGATGTTGTCCGGATCCGACTGGTCGTAGTTCTGCAGCAGCCGGTCACCCTGCGTCTGGATCGCGATGCCGGGGTCGAACGAGCCGAATGCGGTCGGGTCCATGCCCTGGAACAGTCGCTGTTGAGCGACCGACTGGGCGAGGCCGCGGCCCTCCTTCGACGTGTACTTCAGGTCGCCCTGCGGGTCGTTACGCACGCCGAAGGTGATGTCTGTTTCCAGGCTGGAATTGTCGACCCGGACGAACGTGTTCGGCTCGGGCATGTACACCGAACGCGGGTCGACACCGGCCATCGCCTGGCGGACCTGCTGATCCCGGAGAACAGCCTGGTGCGCCTCCGGGGACGGCGCGCTGTCCAGGGTGTATCCGCCACTGATGATCTGCAGATCCGGGCGGCCGCCGATGGCCGTGTCGGCGTTGTTGAACAGACTGTTCATCGACGCGACGTCGGCGTCACCGGTGTGGATGAAAGTGGGGTTGTCGCCGGCCTGCTCCTGGAGGCTGTTCAGCAACTGCTCGGACTGCGGGTGCCGGATGAGCGTCTCGCGGATGGCGGCGTACGGGATGGTGTCCTGGCCCGGTGAATCGTTCGGTCCGATCCGCGAGTTGTTCCAGGAGAAGCCGATCACGGTGACCGGGAACGGCGGGTTGGCGTTGCGGACCTGGTTGACCGCGTTCTGGATGGCGGTGTCCGAGAACGATCGGCCGAAGCCGTTGACGCCGATGACCAGGCCGAAACGGCCGTCCGACGTTCCCGGGCGGAAGCCCTGGGCGTACGCGGTGATGAGGTTCTGGATGTCGTCGTGGGGGGTGACCGGAACCGTGGCGAGGTAGGCCGGTTTGTCGGCGGTCTCCGGGTTGCGCGGACCGAGCTGTCCGACGGTGACCGGGGTGCCGACCTGCCTCAGGTCATAGGTGCGGACCGCGTTCTGGAACGAGCGGCTGCCCTTGGGCCGGCCGGAATCGGGATCGGTGAGGACGTCCTGCATCGACTGGGTCGTCGGCGCCGGGGTGCGGGGCGCGGCCGAGTCGGTGTGCGCGTCGTTCCTGGTGTCGGTGTCGGTGTCGGTGTCGGTGTCGGTGTCGGTGTCGGTGTCGGCGGTGGTGCCAGTGGTGTCGGTGGTGGTGCTGGTGGTGGTGTCCCCGGTCGGGGTCGCCGTCTGCCGGACCGGTCCCGCGGTGTCGGAGACGTTCTGGATGAACTGCAGGTCCTTGTCGTGCAGGTACTGCGACGGGACGTCGTTGGTGATGTCCGCGCTGGTGGCGGGCAGGTTGTGCACCTCAGGACCCATGACACCGGGGCGGTCCTGGGTGTTGAAGAGATGATGGTCCGCCCGGTAGCCCTCGTTGACACCGAGGTAGTGCATGACCTCGTGCACCATGACGGCCGGATTGTTGTTGGTGTTCCACCGGCTCTGGTTGGTGGTGTTGCCGTCGTTGGTGTGGTCGTCCGGGTTGTCCGGGTCGGGCAGCGGCGCCGAGGTGATCTCGACCGGCGGACGGCTACCGGGAGTGTCCTGCCAGTCGTCGGTCGTCGCGCTCTCGGACCAGGGCTTGGTCTCGACGTCGAGCCGCACGTGCAGTTCCCGGCCGCCGGGGAGCGTGTGCTGCCCGTTGACCATCTGGTCGATGGTGTTCTGGATGTCGTTCGCGAAGTCCCGGAGCTGCTCCGGCGTCATCTGGTCGTCGCGGGACGTCAGATCCAGCTTGACCTCGAAGGAACGGTAGTCCTTGCCGTCGACGGTGAAATCGCGGCTGGTGAAGTCGATGGTCGTGATCTCGCCGCGGAGCAGGTGCGTACCCGGAACGATGGTGTCCTTCGACGGGTTGTACCGCTCGGTCCGCAGCTGCTTCTGCTCGGCGTTGTCGTAGGCGTCCTGCCAGGCCTTGCTGGACGTGTCCGGACCCTGGGGGCGATCCGGCGTGCTGTCGGTAGGAACGTCGACCCGGGTGTCGATCGGCGTCGCGACCGGAGTCGCGTCCGGAGGGGCCTGCGACGTGGTGTGCGGATTGCTGGACAACGCGCTGTGCGTCGCACCCGCCACCTGGATCAGCGTCTTCGCGCCGTTCCCCAGATCACCCTTGAAATCGTTCAGGATGTTCTTCTGCGTGGTCGGGCTGATCGGCTCGACACTCTTGAACGCGAGCTGCGTCAGACCGTTCGCCTTGTTGGCGTCGATACCCGGGTAGAACGTCTGGATGTAGTTCTGGACCTGCTTCTTCCAGGTCTCCCGGTCCGCGTGACTCTGCGGGATGGCATCCGGATTCGCCGGATCGTAGTTCTGTAACAACCGGTCGGCCTGCGTCTCGATGGAGACACTCGGATCGAAAGCGCCGAAAGCCAGCGGATCCATGCCCTGGAACAGTCGCTGCTGAGCGACCGACTGGGCGAGGCCGCGGCCCTCCTTCGAGGTGTACTTCAGGTCGCCCTGCGGGTCGTTACGCACGCCGAAGGTGATGTCGGTTTCCAGGCTGGAATTGTCGACCCGGACGAACGTGTTCGGCTCGGGCATGTACACCGAACGCGGATCGACACCGGCCATCGCCTGACGAACCTGCTGATCCCGATGGTTCGCCTGATTCGCGGCCGGGGTGGGCGCACTGTCCAGGGTGTAACCACCACTGATGATCTGCAGATCGGGCCGGCTGTTGATGGCCGTGTCGGCATTGTTGAACAGATTCGTCATCGAGGCGACGTCGGCGTCACCGGTGTGAATGAAGGTGGGGTTGTCGCCGGCCTGCTCCTGCAGACTGTTCAGCAACTGCTCGGACTGCGGGTGCCGAACCAGGGTCTCGCGGATCGCGGCGTACGGGATGGTGTCCTGGCCCGGCGAATCGTTCGGCCCGATCCGCGAGTTGTTCCAGGTGAAGCCGACAATGGTGACCGGGAACGGCGGATTCGAGTCACGGACCTGATCGATCGTCTGCTGGATCCGCGACTCGACCGAGGACTCCGAACCTGGACGGGCGAAACCGTTCACCCCGATGACCAGGCCGAAACGGCCGTTCGACGTGTCCGGGGAGAAACCTTGCGCGTACGTGTTGATGATGTCGCCGACGTTGTCCCCGGGAACCACCGGAACCGTGGCGAGGTAGGCCGGTTTGTCAGCGGTGTGATCGTTACGGGGGCCCAGCCGTCCGAGCGTGACGGGGTCGCCGACCTGCTTGAACTGGTACATGTTCTGGGAGTTCTGGAACGGGCGGCCACCGCGGTCACCCAGAACCTGCGGCATCGGACGGGTCGACGGACGCGGACCCGCCGGGGTGGGGGCGGCGCGCCGGGGCGCCTGCGACGGGGTGTGGACGTTGACGGCCGGGGGCGGGGCGATCGGGCCGGCCTTGGTCTCCGGCGCGGTGTCCACCGCGTCGTCGTCACTGTCGTAGAGCGACTCGAGATCGCTGTCCATGTCGGAGTCGCCGTCCCGACTGAAGATCGAGTCGGTGTCGCTGTCGACGTCGCTGTCGTTGCTGAAGATCGAGTCGGTGTCGCTGCTGGTGTCCGTGCCGGTGTCGCCGCTGAAGTCGATCTGGGTGGCCGGGGCGGGCTGCTGCTTCAGTTCGATCTTCGGGTCGGTGGCGGGCGCAACCTCCGTGGGGATGTCCACCGAGGTGGGCACGGCCGTCGGTGCTGTCGGGGCCGACGGGGGAGCCTGTGGAGTCTGGGAAGTCTGGGTGCCCGGCTTGTCCTGGGCGGGGGACCTGTCCTGGGTGCCGGGGGTGTTCGTCGTGGGCGTGTTGGTGGTGGGGGTGTTCGTGGTGGGGGTCTGTGCCGTCGGAGTCTGCGTGGTCGGAGTCTGTGCGGTGGGGGTTTGAACGGTGGGGGTCTGAGCCGTCGGGGTCTGGACCGCGGGAACCTGGGTGGCCGGGGTTTCCGTTGTCGGGGCTGCCGCTACCGGGGTGTCGACGCTGGTGGGGACGTCTACCGTCAAGCCGCCGGTCGGAGCCTGCGCTGGTGGCGGCGTCGAACGATCGGTCGTGCTGTCGGGTGACGTTTGGACGCTCGGCGAGGTCTGGGTGTTGGGCGACGTCTGGGTGTTGGGCGACGTCTGGGTGTTGGAGGCCGGTTGGGTGCTGGGTGAGGTCTGGGTGTTGGACGCCGGTTGGGTGTTCGGCGAGGTCTGGGTGCTGGGCGTCTGGGTGCTGGGCGTTTGAGTACTGGGTGTCTGGCTGACAGGGGTCTGGGCGACCGGAGTCTGGGTAGCCGGAGTTTGCGTTGTGGGGGTCTCGACGCTGGGGGACTGAGTGGCCGGGGTCTGGACCGTCGGCGTCTGGGCGACGGGAGACGGCACCGACGTGGGGGTGGAACCGGTGACATCGGCGGTCGGGGGTGCGGGCTGGGCCGCGACCGGCGTATTCGTCGAGGGAACATTCGTCGCCGGGGAACCGGTCGTAGGTGTCCCCGTCGCAGGCGCGTTCGCCGTCGGATTACCCGTGGTGGGTGCGTTCGTGACCGGTGTGTTGGTTGCCGGGTTCCCGGTAGCGGGTGCGTTCGTGACCGGTGCGTTGGTTGCCGGGTTTCCCGTTGTGGGAGAACTTGTGGTCGGAGCCTCGGCTACGGGTGCGTTGGTGGCCGGGTTCCCTGTGGTGGGGGCGCTCGCAGCCGGAGTTTCGGCGGTGACCGGTGCGTTGGTAGTGGGGTTGCCCGTGGTGGGGTTGCCCGTGGTGGGGGCGCCGGTGACGGGCGCGTTGGTGGCCGGGTTGCCGGTTGTGGGAGCACCGGTTGTGGGAGCGTTGGTGGCCGGGTTGCCGGTGGAGGCGTCTCCGGTGGCCGGGCTGGTGGAAGGCTGTGTCGCAGGCGCAGCAACAGGAGAAGCGCTGTCGAAGCCGGGGAGACCGCCACCCGTCTGCGGGGCAGTGGTGCCGCCGACGGCGCCGGGGGCAACGCCGGTGGCCGGGGTTCCGCTCTGGTTGCCCGTAGTGACCTGGCCGCCGGTCTGTGCTCCCGTTCCGGTTTGAGCTCCCGTTCCGGTTTGAGCTCCCGTTCCGGTTTGTGCGCCCGTTCCGGTTTGAGCTCCCGTTCCGGTCTGCGCTCCCGTCCCGGTTTGTGTGCCCGTTTCGGTCTGAGCGCCGGTTCCGGTTTGTGTACCGCCGCTGACCGGGGCGTTGGTCCCGGTCTGGTTTCCGGTGTTGACCTGGCTGCCAGTGCCAGTGCCAGTGCCAGTCCCGACGCCGGCACCCGTGCCTGTTCCGGTGGTTGCCTGGCCGCCGGTGGTCTCTGGGGCTCCGGTTTGGACACCACCACCGGTTTGGACACCACCACCGGTTTGGGTGCCGCCGCCTGTCTGAGTGCCGCCACCGGTCTGGACTCCACCACCGGTTTGGGTGCCGCCGCCTGTCTGAGTGCCGCCACCGGTTTGGGTGCCGCCACCAGTCTGAGTGCCGCCACCGGTTTGAGGGCCTTCGCCGGTCTGGGTGCCGGTGCCGGAGGGGACTGCGGGACCGTCTACGCCTGTGGCGGGCGGGGTGTTGGCGGGCGGGACATTGATCTTGTTGGGGGAGTCGATCGAGGGCGGGTTGTTGCCGCCCGCGTTCGGGCCGTAGCTGTTGCCGATCTCGGTGGCGTAGTGGTGGGCGTAACCGCCGATCAGCGACGACGTGACGGTGGCCCACGGGTTGAAGCCGCCGCCGCCCACCATCATGGTGAACAGGCCCTCCATGAAGGTTTCGGCGCCGGCGGACAGCGCCTCCCGCGTGAAGAGGTTCTTGTTGATGTTCGGGTAGAGCTTGCCGCCGATCATGTGGAAGCCGCTGACACCGCCGCCGATGACCGCGCCACCGAGGAAGGACATGCCGAGGTCTTTCCACCGGATGGTGCTGGTGTTGCCCTCGGCGATCTGGGCCAGGTTGGCGGCGGCGCTCTGCCACAGCTCCTCCAGGCCCTCCTGGAACGCCTCCCAGGCGAGTCTCGCCAGCATGTTCTGCAGGCGCATCCGGAGGAAGTCGATCAGCGTCTGAACGATCTGCTGGCCGATCTTGATCAGCGCCGGGACCGCTGCCGCGCCGAAGCCGGTCGCCATCGCGATGGCGATCTCCACGACCTGGGTGAAGGCCGCGATGATGATGTTGTACTGGGTGTTCTCGGAGTCGAGCGCGAAGTTGTACGCCGACCCGCCCAGGGCCAGCGAGATGTTGCCACCCGCCGGGATGTTCTTGGTGATGCCGACCTGGTACTGCTGGAACGCGTCCATCGCCGGGCCCTGCAGGCTGCCCGCCAGTCCGTAACCGAGGTTGGCGGTGGCGCCCATGCCGTTGATGATGGTGCTGGCGAGCGTGTTCAGTTCGTCGCCCATGGCCCGCAGGGCGGCGGGGTCGGCCTTCGGAAACTCACCGCCGGTGGCGACGAGGATCAGGTCGTACGCCCACTGCCATTGCGGGTCGTTGGGGATGTGAAAGTCGGGCATGTCCTGCGCGGGTGGGTCGGCGGCTCAGGAGCCGGCGTAGATCGGGGTGGGGGTGCCGTCGGGGGCGTAGCTGAGCACGAACGGCTCGTAGCCCGTCGCGGTCGGGTCGACGTTCGGGTTCTCCTTGACGACGAAGAACTGGCCCTTGCCCGGGTCGATGGTGCTCCCGTCGGGGTTGGTGACGGCGGTGCCGCTCAGCGGGGTGATGGTGTCGTACAGGTTGGCGTCGACGCGGGTGCTGCCGTCCTCGAACGGGTTCAGCGAGATCAGCTGGTAGCCCTGGGGGAGGGGTTCGCCGCCGACGTATGCGGTCGAGTACGACGGCTGCATGTACATCGACGAGATGGCCGGCATCATCGGGGTCGACGCGCTGTACGAGTTCGATTGTGCCGGGAGCAGCGGCTGCATCGCGACGCGTTCCTCGGCCGGGATCTGCGGCGTGAACTCGGGTTCGAGCCCGGGTTCGGCCGGCCGCCGCGACGTGAGGAACGACTGGGTCGGCTCCAGCGGGTGCATCTCCTCCTCACCTTCGGGCAGGAGGGTCTTGCCCTGGACGGTCCTCGCCCGCATGAGCAGGGGCTGCCCGGTCTCCGGGTCGATCCGCGGTTCCAGCGGGCGTTGCGCGGCCAGCATCGGCTCGAGGGGGACGGTGCCGTCCTCGGCGGTGACCGCGCGGGTCCGCTGGGCCAGCATGGCCGGCTGGAGCGGGACTTCGCCGTCCTCGTCGGTTTCGGCGAGGGGCAGCCGGGCCCGCATCATCGGCTGGAGCGGGATCGCCTCGTTCGCGTACGAGGTGACCCTCCCGCCGCGCAGCACGGTCTTCGGCGTCTCCTCGGGCGTGGTGGTCGTACCCTGGGTGGTTCCGAGGCTCTCGAAGTTGCGTTCCAGCTGGCTGGTGCCCTCGGCGGCGGCCTCGTCGGCCTCCCGGTAGGCGCGGGCGCTCACGGTCAGACCTTCAGCGGTGTACGCCAGGGTGCCCTTGACCCCGCCGATGATCGCTTCGAGGTTGTCCAGCCCCTCCAGGAACTTGGTGGAGAACTGCTGGCCCATGTCGTCGTCGCCCCACGCGTTGGCGTACCGGGAGCGGAGAGCGAGGACCTGGGCGAGGTACGACTCGTAGAGGTCGACGTGGCCCTCGTACGCGAGACCGAGGCCCTCCACGCCGTCCGGGTCGACCCAGAGGCGCCCACCGGGATTGTTGTTGATCATTCGATGCCTCCGCCCCGGTTCAGGATCTCCCGCACGCTGGTGACCATGCGGGGTTCCTTGGGCAGGAACGCGTCCGCACCGGCCTGACCGCGGACCAGTTTCTGGGCGTCGAGTCCGTCCGGGAGCATCGGCGACAGAACCGCGGCGGCCTGGTTCATCACCTGCTCCTTGGCGTCGCCGTACGTCTCCATAATCAGCTTCGTCAGATCGGCGGTGGTGAGGCGTTTGTGAGCGGAAGTGGGGAACTGGATGTCCGTCAGCACGCCGTTCTGCCCGACGGTCACGCTCACCTCACGTCGTGGTGACATGGCGGTGGCCGAGAGAGCGCTCATCTTCGCCTGCATGTCGGTGAGGCTGTTGCGCTGCTTCTCGTATTCCTGGAACAGGCTTTCGATGCGTTCGCTGTAGTTCAACCCGGACCACTCCCTCGACGTCGCCGTCTGGTGAAGACGTCGCAGTCTAGTGAAGATCCTTGCTGTTGCCACCGGAACTGTGGGAAGCCTCTTAGTGCCTGAAAGTGCAGGCGGTCTTCCCGCGTTCCCGGGTCGGGACCTGCGCCCGGACCGGCCGCTTGCCCGATGGTGGGCGTTGCCGTGCAATGTTCGGCGACGTTCGGACATCGGGGCCGGAACCGAGTTGTGGTCGGGTGGGTCCTTCGATCAAGACTCTTCACTGCCAAGTTCGCGATGTGAGGAGTCCGGCCGTGACGATGCCTGCCGTTAGTACTACCGAACCGGGTATGCAGAGGGCTGCCCAGGAGTTTTCCGACAAGGCGACCTTGTTCACCGGTGATCTGCGTTCGGTGAACGGCCAGATGGCCATCCTGCTCGCCTCCTGGACCGGTTCGGCGTCCCAGGGCTTCAACCAGGCGATGGACAACTGGGAGCGCGCCTTCCAGAACGTCATCAACGAGCTCCTGAAGATGCTCGAGGTCATGGGTGTGACCACCAAGGGTTACCAGGCCGCCGAGGACGAGGCCGCCAACGTGGCGCAGTCGTTCGGTTCCGCCCTGCCCGGCTTCTGAGCCGGCGCCGAAGCCTGAATCCCTGATCCCCCGAAAGGACTGACATGTCCAACTACACCTTCGACTTCGTGCAGGCAGACGCCGTTCTGACCGACATGAACAACATCAACAAGAAGATCCAGAGCTCGCTCGACGAGATGGAGGCGACGGTCGAGTCCAGCCTTCAGGAGTGGACCGGTGCCGCCCGGGACCAGTACTACGTCTCGAAGCAGGCCTGGAACAGCGCCGCCGACAACATGGTGATCTACCTGGAGCAGGCTCGGCAGACGCTGCTGACCATCTCCGACAACTACGGCACCACCGAGCAGCGCCACTCGATGATCTGGAACGACGTTCGCGGCGGCTGATCCCCCGTCGCGTGGCTGTCGCGCCTGTCGGCGCGACAGCCTCAGTGTCCTACCCCGGCCCGGTGTGCTAGACGACCCGGGCCGCTGGGCTTTCCGCATTTCTTTCGTGCGCTGAAAACGAGTGGAGTCACGCCATGGGCAGTATCGACTGGGGCTACCCGAACGACGAAGCAATCCAAGCTATGCACGCCTATTCCACACACGACTCGGACAAGGGATACCCGGACGGGACCACCCAGGCGGCGTACGACTCGTGGATGGCGTACTACAACAAGCACTCGAGTAACAACCCGAACCACAGCGGCGTCGACTTCGACAACTGGAAGGACGAGGTCCGGGCGGAACACCCGGAGTGGGTCGAGGCCCGCGACTGGTACTCCACGAACATCGTGGGCGATGGCTGGAAGAACCTGGTCAAGGAGTACAAGGAAAACATCACCGACCCGTCGAACGTGAAGCCGCCGGGCTTCAACGACCAGTCCGACTGGATCGACGAGAACGCCACGCCCACCGGTTCCGGCTTCAAGCCGCCGACGGTCGGCACCTTCACCGGCGACGCGGCGTCGACCAACGGCGTGGCCGTCAACACCGCCGCGCTGGAGTGGTTCGCCAAGGAGGTGCTGCAGAAGCTCACCGGCAACGGCAACATCCTGCTCTCCACGATGGAGCAACTGAAGACGATCGACCCCAAGCCGGGCGCCTTCGCCCGGGCCGAGGTGCTGCGCCAGGCGATCGTCGGGGCGACCGGCCAGGACGGCGGCGTCCGGGGCGACATGGCGGACATGTTGTACAACATGAACAATGCGCTCATTGCGGTGGCCGACGCGCTGCTGAAGATGGCCGGCGAGTACAAGAACCTCGAAGAACTCAACTCGATGACCACCGAGAAACTCACCGAGATCATGGGCGACTCGTTCAAGGGTCTCGACGGCCTGAGCACGTACGGCCAGAAGACTGTCAAGACCGACGGCAACTAGCCGGGTCGTTACAGTCTCACAGGTTCGTCGGCGTTGAGCCGTTTTGGGTAGTGCTCGCATTGAGGACAGGGTATGGGCAACGGTCTCGGTGACAGCAAGCTCGACGGGTGGAACGACCCGGCGGAGCCGGCCTCCACTTTCCCGCCGAAGGTGGTTCCGGTGGGGGACCTGTACGACTACAACACCTGGGCGACCGAGACCCGGGGCTGGCGCAAACTCAAGGCGTCCCTGACCGGTGGCGCGGCGATCACCACCGATGCGGGTGCGACCGAGGCCGCCGAGCGGGTCAGCGTGGCGTCGGTCGTCGAGGCCGCGCGGGCCTTCCAGGCGACGCAGGACCTGCTGATCTGGATGGAGCAGACCATCCGGGCCGCGACCAAGTCGATGATCGGCGACGACAAGGCGTGGAAGGGCCCGGCGGCCACCGCCTTCCAGGACAAGATGAACTACTACTCGGACCTGCTGGGCAAGCAGGCCGAGCACCTGGCCGGCGGCGCGATCCCGGATTCGACCACCGCCGCCAACAACATCAACTCGTCGACCAACCTCAACTCGCTGCCGTCGCAGCTCTACGACGCCGCCAACTACCTGTCCTGGGGCCAGCAGACGGTCGACTACCTGGACCGCGCCTGGGCGACGATCGCCGGACAGAACGGCGTCGGCGAGGGGAACGGCCCGGTGCCGATCAGTGGCAGCGAGTACGAGGTGCCGATGGCCAAGCAGATGGCGCAGGTCGTCGACACGGTGGCCACCCAGTACAAGATGGCCACCGACAAGGCGGGCACATCCGGCATCACCATGCCGACCACCGGCATCAGCACGCCGACCATGCCGAAGACCACCACGATGAACATCACGACCGTGGCCTTCACCACCCAGACGCTCACCACGCCGACGTTCACCACGCCCAACATCAGCGGTGTCACCACGCCGGTGATCACGACCCCGCCGAACATCACGGTGCCGACGATCACGACGCCGAACCTGAACAGCATCACCACGCCCACCGTCAACGGCGGTCCGGGCAACCTGACCACGCCGTCGTTCAACAGCAACGGGCCGGGCAACGGCAACTTCTCGGCGATCACCACGCCCTCGATCAGCAGCCCGAACCTCGGCAACGGCTCGGGCACCAACTCCGCGGTCAAGGTGCCGGAGATCAACGCCCCCGGTTCCGGCAGTGGCGGTTCCGGTGGCGGGACCGGCTCCGGCCTTCCCGGCTTCGAGGCGCCGGAGATCGGCGCCCCCGGATCGACCGGTGGTCTGGGTACCGGTGGTCTCGGCACCGGCTCGGTCATCCCGCCGACCATCAAGGCGCCGACCTCCGGCAACACCGGCAATGGCAGCGGCGGTTCCGGTGGCGGCAACGCGGTGAAGACGCCGACGTTCGACACCCCGGGCAGCGGTACCGGTACCGGTACCGGTACCGGTACCGGCACCGGCACCGGCACCGGCACCGGCACCGGCGGCAACGGCTTCACCGCGCCGAGCATCCCCGGCATCGGCTCGCCCGGTTCAGGTGGCGGTACCGGCAGCGGCGGCGGGTCCGGCCAGGTCGACACCCCGGACGCGAACGGCCTGCTCGGCAACAACGACGACTTCAAGCCCGGCGTGATCGGCGGCGTGGAGATTCCGGACTCGCCGGGTGGCGCCTCCCCGGGGACCGGCGGCAGCGGTTTCCAGTCGCCGTCCATGCCCGGCATGCCCGGTGCCGGTTCGCCCGGCGCGGGTTCCGGTGGTGGTTCCGGTGTGCCGGACGCCCCAGACTCGAAGGGCCTGGTCGGCGGGGACGCGTCGGACTGGGAGTCGCCGTCGCTCGGTGGGATCGAGGTGCCGGGCTCGTCGTCCGGTGCGGCCCCGGGCACCGGTGGTTTCCAGTCGCCGCAGATCCCGGGTATGCCTGGTGCGGGTTCGCCGGGTGCGGGCGCGGGCAACAGCGGTTCCGGTGTGCCCGATGCCCCGGATTCCAAGGGCCTGGTCGGCGGGGACGCGTCGGACTGGGAGTCGCCGTCGCTCGGCGGTGTCGAGGTGCCCGGTTCGTCGACGGGCGCCACCCCGGGCACCGGTGGTTTCCAGTCGCCGCAGATCCCGGGCATGCCGGGTGCCGGTTCGCCCGGCGCGGGTGCGGGCAGTGGCGGTTCCGGTGTGCCGGAGGCTCCTGACTCGAAGGGCCTGGTGGACGGGGACGCGTCGGACTGGGAGTCGCCGTCGCTCGGCGGTGTCGAGGTGCCGGGCTCGTCGTCCGGCGCCACCCCCGGCTCCGGCGGCAGCGGCCTCCAGGCGCCGATGATGCCGGGCATGCCCGGTGCCGGTTCGCCCGGCGCGGGTGCGGGCAGTGGCGGTTCCGGTGTGCCGGACGCCCCGGACTCCAAGGGTCTGGTCGACGGGGACGCCTCCGACTGGCAGCAGTCCGACCTCGACGTGGGCATCCCCAGCGTTCCCGGTGGCGCGGTGCCCGGCGGCAGCGGATTCGAAGGCGTCACCGCACCGCAGATTCCGGACCTGCCCTCGTCGGGGGGTACGGGCGTGGACACCACACCCGGCGGCGGTGGGGCCGGGTCCGCGGTGATCCCGGACTTCCCCTCGGTGGAGACCCCGCCCGGGGTGGAGACCACTCCCGGCTCGTCCACGACCCCGGGCGCCGGCACGCCGATGATGCCCGGATCGCCGGGTTCGCCCGGAGCGGGTGCCGGAACCGGATCGGGCGTCCCGGACTCGCCGGAGGCCTCGGGGCTGATCGGTGCGGACGCCGGCGACTGGAACCCGTCCGGGACGGCGAACACGGGTACGCCCAGCGCCCCGGCCGGAGCCGGCGTGGGCGGGGCGGGCCTGGAGACTCCGGGATGGTCCACTCCGGACATCGGTGCCGGCGGGTCGGAAGCCTCTTTCGAGGTGCCGAGCGCGGACGGCGTACCCCAATGGGAGAATTCCTCAGCGGGAACCGAAGTGACCACCCCGGCCACGTCGGGGGTTGGCGGTATGCCCCCGATGCCGGGAATGCCGGGAAGCAATGCGGCGGGCGATGTCACGCCACCCGGTGCGACGGACGCGTCGGCGCTGGTGGAGCAGGAGCAGACCGGTTGGTCGCCGTCGGCGCCGGTGGAGGGGACGCCGGGATCGGCGAACGGTGCCTCGGCGGGTGGCGCGGGGCTGGAGAACCCGGTCGTTCCCGCTCCGCAGATGCCGGACCTGAGTGTCCCGGACATCAGCATTCCGGCGGATTACGCCCCGGATCTCGGGGTCCCGGACATCGAGGCGCCCGACGTTCCTGCGCCTGGTGTTCCCGCGCCCGACGTTCCTGCGCCTGACGTTCCTGCGCCTGGTGTTCCCGCGCCGGACGTCCCGGTTGTGGAGATCCCCGAAGCGGTGACGACACCTGACGTGACCGTGCCTGAGGCGACGGTTCCCGAGGTGACCGTGCCTGAAGCGACGGTTCCCGAGGTGACCGTGCCTGAAGCGACGGTTCCCGAGGTGACGGTTCCCGAAGTGACCGTTCCTGAGGCGACTGTGCCTGAGGCGACGGCTCCGGGGGCGCTTCCTCCGCCACCAGCGGTGATCATTCCGCCGGTGGCGGTCGATCTGCCCACGGCGGTGGACCTGCCCGGCGCGCCCGGTGTCGATCTGCCCAACGCCCCGGCTGTCGACCTGCCCAGCGTGCCGGGTGCTGAGCTGCCCGCATCGCCGGTGGTGGAAGCGCCGGTTCCGGCGGTCGAGGGTGCGACGGGCGGGACCGCTCCGGTCGCCCCGGTGCTCGTCGGCCCTCCCGGTCAGCCCGGACAGAACGCCCCGGCACCGCAGGCGGCCCAACCCGGTTCGCCGAGCCAGCCGAGCCCACCTAGCCAGCCGAATCACCCGAGCCAGCCCGGTCAGCCCTCCGGTGCGAACTCCGCATCGGCTGCCGACGCGACGCCGAAGAAGGCGCCCGCGGCGGCCAAGGAGGAGGTCGTCGTGGTGCCCGGTGTGGGCGTCGCGGCGGGTGTCGGCGGGGTCGCCGGCGTGGGCATCGCGGCGGGCGCCGGGAGAGCGGGTGCCACTCCCGCAGACGACGGCCGGAACGGTACAGTCCCTCGGCGATCCGATCATGACGACGACCGGGATGACGACGTTCGCCCCGACTCCGCCGAGATGCTGCGGGAGGACGACGCCACCTGGGGTGGCGACGGCACTCCGCGCCCCCGGCCGGCGGCCGACGATCACGTGCCGCTCGTCCGGCCGGACGACGACCCCGACGACATGTCGGGGTGGGACGACGCCAGTGACTCGGATTGGCTGACCGGTGACAAGCCGTCCGATGACGGTACGGAAGGGTGAGCATGTCCGAGACCCCGCAACGTCCCCGTGCCGTGTGGCGGCGGGTCGCACCGCCGAAACCGGTCGCGCCGGCCGGCGGTGTGCCCGAGTTCTTCAGTGCCGACCGGGAGAAGATGCGCACCTGCGGCGGGGACGGCGCCAGTGACGCCGAGTTCATGAAGTCGCTCGCCAAGCAGGAGGAGGAGTCCGAGGCGCGGGCGCGGGCGTACTGGGCCGAGCAGGAGAAGAAGCGCAAGGACGAGGAAGAGGCCAAGAAGAAGGAGAAGAAGCGGCAGGCCGAGGAGGACGACGACGTCAAGGCGGCCGAGCGCTACCGCAACGACCGTTACTCGGTGAAGCTGCTCCGCCAGGAGAAGACGACCTGGGGCGGTAACGACGCCGACTCGGGGATGCTCGGATGAGCACCGTCACCGTCAAGCGCCCGCCTCGCGCGGCCGGCCCGGAGGCGCCGGAGGGCTCCGTCGAGCTGCAGGAGCCGCCGCTGATGGCGGAGGAGGCCCCGCTCGACTTCCGCTCGTTCGCGATGGTCGTGCCGATGGGCCTCGGCATGGGCGCGATGCTCGCCATGTTCGGCCTCTACAACCGCACCCCGATGATGTACGTCATGGGCGGCGCGATGGCCGGCGGCATGCTGCTCATGGGTGTCATGCAGATCGGCCGTGCCGCCTCCGAGCGCAAGCGCAAGATGCGTGGCGAGCGACGGGACTTCCTGCGCTACATCGGTCAGCTGCGCAAGCAGGCCCGGGAGGCCGCCGACCAGCAGCGCCGGTTCGTGCTGTGGAACAACCCGCAGCCCAGCTGGCTCTGGTCGGTCGCGATGAGCCCCCGGCTCTGGGAACGGCGGGCCAGTCACGAGGACTTCGGCCGGGTGCGGATCGGCCTGGGCCGGCAGAAGGCGATGTTGAAGTTCAACCCGCCGTCCACGAAGCCGATCGAGGACCTGGAGCCGCTCTCCTCGATCTCGCTGCGGCGGTTCTCCGAGGCGTACCAGACGGTTTCCGGCATTCCGACCTCGGTCGGTCTGACCAGCTTCACCAGCATCGAGTTCGAGGGCGCGATCGATCCGGCCATCGAACTGGCCCGGGCCATGGTGGCGCAGCTGGCCACCTTCCACGCCCCGGAGGATCTGCGGATCGCGGTGCTCGCCGCCGAGGTGCACCGCGGCCCCTGGGAGTGGATCAAGTGGTTGCCGCACAACGCGCACCCGACCGCGTTCGACGCGGCCGGGCCGACGCGGATGTTCGCCGGCACCCACGACGCCCTGATGGACATGCTGGGCACCGAGATCACCGACCGCGGCGACCACGACAAGAACGTCCGGCCCACCTCCAGCGAGCCGCTCGTCGTGATCATCGCCCACCTGGTCGACCTGCCGGACAGCTCCCGGCTGCTCGGCGCCGGCATCCGCAACGTGGTGCTGCTCGACCTCACCGGCGCGATGCCCGGCGGTCCCAAGGTGCTGCGGCTGACGGTCAAGGACGACGTGGTCGAGTTCCCGGCCGGCGTCACCACCGGCACGGCCCAGCGGGACGGTCTGGACGACATCCAGTGCGAGACCCTGGCCCGGATCATCGCGCCGAAACGGACCAGCGGCACCCTCGAGGTCTCCGACGAGCCGATGGAGACCAGCTTCGAGCTGACCACGCTGCTCGGCATCCGCGACGCGATGACCTTCGACGTGCAGGCGCTCTGGCGGACCCGGACCGCGCAGCGCAACCGCCTCATGGTGCCGATCGGCGTCACCGAGGAGGGCGAGGTCATCGAACTCGACCTCAAGGAGTCGGCGCAGGGCGGCATGGGCCCGCACGGCCTGCTCATCGGTGCCACCGGCTCCGGCAAGTCGGAGCTGCTGCGTACGCTCGTCTGCGGTCTCGCCGCGACGCACAGCTCGGAGATCCTCAACCTGGTGCTCGTCGACTTCAAGGGCGGCGCGACCTTCATCGGCATGGAGAAGCTGCCGCACACCTCGGCGGTCATCACCAACCTGGCCGACGAACTCCCGCTCGTCGACCGCATGCAGGACGCGCTCAACGGCGAGATGACCCGGCGCCAGGAGATGCTGCGGGCAAGCGGGTACTCGTCGCTGTTCGACTACGAGAAGGCGCGCGGCAACGGCGCCCAGCTGGTGCCGTTCCCGGTACTGCTGATCATCGTCGACGAGTTCAGCGAGTTGCTCTCCAGCAAGGCCGAGTTCATGGACCTGTTCGTCTCGATCGGTCGTCTGGGCCGGTCGCTCGGCGTACACCTGCTGCTCGCCTCGCAGCGACTGGACGAGGGCCGGATCAACCGGGTCGAGGGTCACCTCTCGTACCGGCTGGCGCTGCGGACGTTCTCGTCGATGGAGTCGCGGTCGGTCATCGGGGTGGGCGCGGCGTACGAGCTGCCGCCCGAGCCCGGTAACGGCTACCTGAAGGTGGACACCACCAACCTGGTCCGGTTCAAGGCGGCGTACGTCTCCGGCAACTACACCGGTTCGGGCCGCCCGGCGATCACCACGGAGGCCGCCGAGGAGCTGGCCGCCGATGTGGTGCCGTTCACCACCCGGCAGGTCGCGGTCCGCCACGACCCCGGTCCGGACCGCGCCGACGAGCCGGTCGTGGAGGAGGCGCCCACCGACGCCAACGGCCCCAGCCTGGTCGAGGTGCTGCTGGACCGGCTCTCCGGTTCCGGCCCGCCGGCCCGTCAGGTCTGGCTGCCGCCGCTGTCCGCCGCGCCCAGCCTGGACTCGCTGCTCCCGAGCGTGGTGCCGGACCCGGTCCGGGGCATGACCATCGAGGACCCGTACCTGCGGGGCGGCATGCGCGTCCCGGTCGGCATCGTCGACCGGCCCGCCGAGCAGCTGCGCGAGCTGCTGTTCGTCGACCTGAACGGCGCGGACGGTCACGTCGGTATCGCCGGTGCCCCGCAGAGCGGCAAGTCGACCCTGCTGCGCAGCCTGATCCTGGCGCTGTCGCTGGCGAACACCCCGAAGGAGGTCCAGTTCTACGGGCTCGACTTCGGTGGTGGCGGTCTGGCCTCGATCTCCGGTCTTCCGCACGTCGGCTCGATCGCGACCCGGATGGAACGCGACCGCGTGGTGCGTACCGTCGAAGAGGTCCTGCAGGTCATGGAGAAGCGCGAGGCGGAGTTCACCAGCCACGGCCTCGACTCGATGACCAGCTACCTGGCCAAGGTGGCCGAGGGCGTGATCGAGGACAACTTCGGTCACGTCTTCCTGGTCATCGACGGCTGGTACACGATGAAGCAGGACTTCCAGGACCTGGAGCAGAAGTTCCAGGAGCTGGCCTCGCGTGGTCTGTCGTTCGGCGTGCACGTGATCGTCACCTCGACCCGCTGGTCGGAGATGCGCACCTGGATGCGGGATCTGCTCGGCACCAAGCTGGAGCTGCGGCTCGGTGACTCGATGGAGTCCGAGCACGGCAACCGCAAGGCGCAGACCGTGCCGAACCAGGTGGGCCGTGGTCTGACCGACGGAGCGCTGCACTTCCTGTCGGCGCTGCCCCGGATGGACGGCATCTCGGACGCCGGTGATCTGGCCGAGGCGACGAAGGCCGTGGTCGAGGAGATCGGCACGTTCTGGCCCGGCCCGTCCGCGCCGCCGGTCCGGATGCTGCCGGCCCACCTGATGGCCGATTCGCTTCCCGAACCGGAGCCGGAGTTCAAGGTCGTTCTCGGGTACGACGAGCAGCGTCTCGCCCCGGTCTGGCACGACTTCATGGCCACGCCGCACCTGCTCGCCTTCGGTGACACCGAGACCGGCAAGACCAACATGCTGCGCCTGGTGCTGCGGGCGATCCAGCAGCGGTACACCCCGGACCAGGCGAAGGTCGTGCTCGGTGACCAGCGCCGTGATCTGGACACCGCGATCGACGCCGCCTACCAGGTCGGATTCGCCTTCACCGGCGACAAGATGTTCGAGCTGGCCGGCCAGGCGTCGGTGTCGATGAACAAGCGGATGCCCGGCGCGGACATCTCCTCGGAGCGGATGCGCCGGCGCGACTGGTGGGAGGGCCCGGAACTCTTCGTCATCGTCGACGACTACGACCTGATGTCGAAGGGCACCGGGCTGGGTTCGACACTCGACCCGGTGCTCCCGCTGCTGGCCCAGGGCATGTACATCGGTCTGCACGTGATCGTCGCCCGGAGCACTTCGGGCGCCATGCGGGCGATGATGGACCCGGTCATCCGGCGGATGTGGGAGCTCGGCACGCCCGCGACGCTCTTCTCCTACCCCAAGGAGGAGGGCAAGTTCCTCGGCGAGGCACGGCCCCGGCAGCTGCCGCCGGGCCGGGCACAGCTCGTCACCCGGCGCGGTGTGCGCCTGATGCAGACCGGCTACGTATCGGACTCGGCGAAGTGACCATCAGAAAGGCTCGCTGGTGAGTACAGCGTTGAACGAGCAGCTTTGCCGCATCACCGTCATCGGGCCGGAACGCAGGGTCGACCTGGCCGTGCCGACCCGCACGCCGGTCGCCAGCCTGATGCCCCTGTTGGTCCGGCACACCACCAACCTGGCCCGGGTTCCGGACGGTGACGTGCCGGAGGAGTCCTGGGTGTTGCAGCGTCTGGGCCAGACGCCGTTCGAGCTCTCCGGCACCCCGGAGAGCCTGGACTGGCTGGAGGGCGAGGAGATGTACCTGCGCCCGGCCCAGGACCCGCTGCCGGAGCTGGACTTCGACGACCTCGCCGAGGGCGTCGCGACGATGGTCAACCGCCGGGCGGACCGGTGGCAGCCGGAGTACCGCCGGGTGCTGTTCCTGGTGCTCTCGATGGTGGCGATGGGCACGCTGGCGGCGGTGCTCGTCGACCGCGGTCCGGTGCTGCCGCAGGTGATCGTCGGCGGGGTCCTCGCGGCGGGCCTCTTCATCGCCGCGCTTGTCAGCGCCCGCCGGCAGAACGACGGCGCGTTTCCGCTGCTGTTCGGCGGTGGTGCGGCGTTCTTCGCGGCGGTCGCCACGTCCAGCGCCGTCGACGGCAACCCGGACGGGGTCTCGCTGACCGGGCCGGCCCTGCTGGCCGCCGCGGTCGGCGTGATGGTGGTGGCCGCGCTGCTGTTGATCGCGCAGCGCACGGTCACCCCGGTGATGCCGTTCCCGCCGATGCTGATCATCGGGGTGACGGCCGCGATGGTGGTGCTGGTCCTGCTCACCCAGAGCATCGCCCAGCTGACCGCCCCGGCGGTCTCCGGCACCGCGGCGTCGCTGATCCTGATGCTGATCGTGCTGGCGCCCCGGATGGCGGTGAAGTTCTCCCGGCTGCGCGGCCCGCAGCTGCCCAAGACCGGCGCGGACATGTCGTACGACATCGAGCCCGAGGACTCCGACGTCGTCAAGTCGCGGGCCAACGACGCGGACACCTACCTGACCGTCTGCATGACCGCTTCCGCCCTGGTGCTGCCGGTTCTGATGCACTTCACGATGGAAGCGCCGGGTTGGTCGGGCTGGACCCTGGTGCTGGTGATCTCGAGTGCAATCCTGCTGCGCTCGCGTACCTTCTTCGGCCTCTGGCAGCGGATCGCCCTCGTGGCGGCCGGTACCGTCGGCTACCTCATGGTGGTCCTGAAGTTCTCCGACATGTTCGGCGAGTCCGGCCGGTACGTCCTGCTGGGCGGACTCGTCGCGCTGCTGATCCCGCTGGTGATGGCCGCGCTGCGGCCGTGGCCGCGGCGCATGCTGCCGTTCTGGGAGTACACGGCCACCGGTCTGGACGTCGCCACCGGCCTGGTCGTGCTGCCGGTGCTCGCGCAGGTGCTCGGGCTCTACGCCTGGGCCCGCGGACTGTTCGGGTAGGCGAGCATGCAGACGCAGCGCGACCACGTCCACGCCCATCAGTTCATGATGGGCCGGTTGAGTTCGGCCCTGGTGCAGGGTGACCCGTCGACCGCGGAGATCCCCGGTCGGCGCGCGCTCACCGGTATGGCGTTCGGCGTTCTGATCAGTGTGCTGGTGGTGGCCGGTTTCGCCGTCTACGGCTGGATCGTGCCGGGCGGCAGCAAGGCGTACACCCAGGCCGGCGTGATCCTGGTGGAGAAGGAGAGCGGCACCCGGTACGTGTTCCTCAACGGGATGCTGCGGCCGACGCCGAACCTCACCTCGGCCATGCTGATCCAGGGCGGCTCCGCCACGGTGAAGCTGATCTCCAAGGAATCGATCAAGGACATCCCGCGCGGACCGTCGATCGGTATCGACGGCGCGCCACAGTCGATCGCGACCGACTCGATGGTCGCCGGACCGTGGCTGACCTGCCTGCCCGGTTCGGTCGTCGACGACCCGGCGGAGAGCCTGGGCCTGAACCTGGACCCGCGGGCCACCGGGACCGCCGTCCCCGCCGACCGGTTCGTGGTCGTCCGCGGCCCCAAGTCGGTCACGTACCTGGTGACCGCCGCGCAGAAGTTCAAGGTCACCGACCCGGCCGTGCTCGTCGCCCTCGGAGCCAGCACGGTCCGCCGGGTGCAGGCGCCGCAGGTCTGGCTCGGTTTCCTGCCGGACGGACCGGACCTCGGCCCGGCGAAGATTCCCGGCGCCGGCGAGAACGGCAAGGTCGGCGGCAAGAAGTACCCGGTCGGCACGCTGTTCCGTCAGCAGCCGGACACCGGCTCCGAGCAGCTGTTCGTGCTCCGCCGCGACGGCCTGGCCGCGATGAGCCGCACCGAGTTCCTCTTCGCCTCGGCGACCAGCGACGCGAAGCCGGTCGAACTGGACGCGGCCGACCTGGTCTCGTCGGAGGCGTCGAGCGACCGTTCGCTGCTCACCCGGCTCCCGGACCTGACCGGCCTGACGCCGCAGGAGACGACCGGCGTGGAGGCGCTCTGCCTGAGCCAGACGGTGGTCGGCGAGCAGTCGTTCGCCAGCACGGCGGTCTTCGTCCCGCTGGCGCAGTCCGGAGTGAACACCACCGGGCGTACCGGCGTGATCACCGCGCCGGGATCCGGAATGGCGGTGCTCCCGGCACCGTTCCAGGAGGGGTACAGCGATCCCCTCGCCACGTACATCGCGGACGACGGGAAGGCGTACCAGATCGGTGACACGGATTCGGCAGCGGCGCTGAAACTGAACAAGGTCGCCGCGGTTCCTTTCCCGAAGAGCTTGCTCGCGTTGTTGCCGCAGGGGCCGACGTTGAGCGTGAGGGCCATAGCGGCCGCAGAAGTGGGGTGAGTCGATCAAATGGCATCCCGGTTTCGCGACCTGCTCGGTGGTGGCAAGGACCGACCCGAGGGCATAGTCCAGCACACGGTCGGTAACGCCCTGGTGGTCCACACCGAGGACAAGATCAGCCCGGAGGCGCAGTCGCTCGCGCTGTCGATGATCGAGGACACCGAGAACGACGTCGTCGTGCTCGACCTCGGTGACGGCATGCCGATCACGGCTTGGGAGTCGATGGCGGTCGTGCTGCCCCGGCGCCGCCGCGGCATCCGGCTGGTGGCGTGCGGCCGGCACCGCAACTCCGCGGCGATGGCCGGTCAGTGGCTCTCCGAGCGGCTGAACCGTACCGTCATCGCGCCGGACGGCGAGCTGGTCCGCGGTTCGGCCGGTGCGCTCTTCGTGCACTCCGCGCCGGGCAGCGGCTGGGTGAAGTTCCGCCCCGGGCGCCCGCCGACCTGGGACGCCAAGCGGTACCCGACCCCGCTCTGGGACCGGGCCGCGATCAACACCCAGCCGTCGAGCGCGACGGGTGAGATCGAGCCGATCCCGGCCGGTGTGTGGATCCACAGCACTCGCAACCCCGAGGTGGTCGAGCAGCACCGGCAGCGGCTCACCTCGTACGTGCCGTGCCACCCGGACACCATGACCGTGCTGCTCGGCTGCCCCGGCACACCGGCGCTGTCCCTCGACGACGTGGTGCGCTTCTGGCGGGGCCTGGACGAGGAGAACCGTCAGCGGGTTCGGTTCGCGCAGTTCGGCGACGTCCGGATGCCCGAGGGTGAGGCCTTCGGGCAGGCACTCGCCGACCTGCTGAACACCAGCGTCGTCTGTTACACCGGCATGCCGATCGGCAGCCCGCAGAAGAACGAGATCCGCACGGTCCTGCCGGACGGCACGCTCGGCTGGGCGCCGTTCGCGCTCGAGCTCGTCTACGTCCCCCGGGCGCACCCGAACTCCCGCGCCAAGCGCCCGACCGTGCTGAGCCACCGGCCGCCGCTGAACGCGGCCGAGGAGATCGCTCCGCGGGTCTACTGGTTCGCTCCCGGCGCGGTGGTCGAGGTCGTGCAGACCGGCCTCTGGGTCCGTTCCGCCGAGGAGCCGAAGAACGCCGAGCAGGTCCGTTCGGCGATGCTCGACGCCGAGGGCGGCACCCTCGTCTTCGACGACACGATCCACTCCGCGACCGACCGGATGCGGGAGCTGGCGGTCGACCTGGCCGCGCGGGTCAGCGGCCTGGAGGGCACCGGCGGCGCGCTGATGCCCGCCTCGGTGCTGGTGCCGGGCGCGAAACCGGCCAGCCGGGCGCAGGCGGTCATCGACCTGGAGGAGGAGACCCGCAAGTTCGGCGCGGAGGCACCGATCCCGGCCTATGTGGACATCGCTCCGCCGGCCCCGGTCGCCCCGTCGGCAGCGGAGAACGTGGTCATCGCCGCGGTCTCGGTGCCGGCCGCGCGTTTCGAGATCAACGCGCAGGCCGAGGCGGAGCGCATCCCGCTGTCGGCTGCTCAGGAGCAGGTGGTTGCTCAGGAGCAGCAGGTGGTGGCTCAGGAGCAGGTATTGGCTCAGGAGCAGGTGGTGGCGCCGGCCCCGGAGCAGATCCAGGCGGTGCCGGCGGGTCCGGCGCCGATCGAGGACAACCCCCCGCAGGGGTACGCGGAACCGGTCGACTACGCACTTCCCGCGCCACCGTCGGTGCTGGTCGGGTTCGGCGCCCAGCCGATCTTCGTGTCCGGCCCGACGGTCCCGGGCGCTCCGGAGCCGGTCGCGCAGGCCGAGCCGGAGCCGCCGACCGAGCCGATCGTCCGTGCCGAGCCCTCCCCGGAACCGCCGACCGTGCCGATGAGCTTCGGCGCACCGGTCGCACCCGTCGCACCTGTCGCTCCCGAGCAGCCGGTGTTCGCGACTCCCGTGATCGCGACGCCGGTCGTCGAGACGCCGGCTGTCGAGACGCCGGCTGTCGAGATCCCGGCCGTTCCGGCGCCGGTGGCCGAGGTCGTGCCGGAGCCGCCGACCATGCCCGCCGGGTTCGGCGAGCCGGTCCGGGCCGGGACACCCGCGTCGCCGTTCCCGCCGGCCCCCACTCCGCCCGCGCCCACTCCGCCCGCTCCCGAGCCGGTGACCCCCGACGCGGTGGTCCCGGTGTCCCAGCCCGAACCGGTGATCCCGGAGCCGGTCGTCCCCGACCTGGCGTCCGCACCGGCCCAGAACCCGGTCGAGGCGGCCCCCGTACCGGAGAAGGCGCCGGAGCAGCCGCAGGAGGAACCGGAGCCGGCCGTCAGCCTGGTCGAGGCCCGCTGGCAGCCGGTGCCGTCGGCCGGGGCGAGCGCCCTGCTGCGGGAGAAGAAGGGCCTCGCCGACGAGCGGGGCTGGCTGCGCCGCACGCTCAGCCGCGAGTTCGACGTGATGGCCAGCTCGGTGTCCCGGATCATGTCCGAGCACCCGGGCATGCAGGGTTCCGGGCAGTCCACCGAGGACGTCCTGGCCGACGCGGTGGCGCTGCGGCTCTACCTCACCGGCCGCGGTCCCGGCGTCGACGCCGGTCTGCGGTCCGGGCGCAAGGGCCCGCACGTCCCGTTCGCCCGCTGTGTGGTCTCCGGCCTGTCCCGGATGTCGTCGTTCCGCGGGACGACGATCTACCGGATCTCGCCGACCGACCTCGAGTGGGAGCTCTACGAGGATCGCCGGCTGGTCACCGACTGGGGGTTCGTCAACGCGCTCACCCAGCCGTGCTCCACCGAGGACGGCGACACCGACGTGCTGATCTGGTCGATGACGGCGCGGCGGACCACCGTGCTGGAGCCGGACGGCGACGAGTCCGTCGAGGACCGTGTGCTGTACCTGCCGGGCACCAACTTCAAGGTTCTGGAACTGCGTAAACCCTCCGAGGGCGAGCGCGGCGCGGTCCTCATGCGGGAGATCGGCGCCAACGAGATCGACGACAACGGCAAGGTCGACTCCAACCGGGTCTCGCTCGACGAGCTGGCGGTCACGTCACTGCGTCGCAGCGTCGACCGCTGGGCCGCGGCCGAACCTCGCAAGCGGATCGGCGCCGGGGCCCGCGGGCGGCTTCGTACGCTGCCCGGGCTGGAACGCATCGCGCAGCCCGGACTCGACGGGAAGGGGTGACGCCATGAGTCGGCAGGTACTCGTGGTGGGTGACCGGAAGCAGGGCTCCTATCCGACGATCGGCTCGGCGCTGTCCCGTGCCGAACCGGGCGCCACGATCAACGTCCACCCCGGCAAGTACGTCGAGAAACTGGTCGTCGGCAACCGGGTGACGATCAGCGCGGCCCAGGCCGGCACCGTCGAGGTGCACGTCGAGGAGGGCAGCGTCCTCGTCGTGCACGGTGAGGGCGCCCAGCTGCGCGGGATCACGCTGACCAGTGACGATCCGAAACTCGCCGCGGTCGACGTCTATGCGGGCGAGGTGGCCCTGGACGACTGCCGGGTCAGCGGCGCCTCCTGGGTGACCCTGCTGGCCCGGATGCAGGGCTCGGTGGCCCTGCGCGGCTGCGACGTGACCAGCTCGGTCGGCGCGGGCGTGGTGGTGATGTCGGTCGGCGCGAGCACGATCGAGGACACCGTCATCCACGACGTGGCGACGACCGGTGTGGTGGTCGGCGAGAAGAGCGCCCTGACGCTGCGCCGCTGCCGGGTCAAGGCGGCCGGTGCGAACAGCATCTGCGCCGGTGGCGACTCCCGGCTCATCGTCGAGCAGTGCGAGATCACCGGTTCCGGCAAGCCCGCCCTGGTGATCGAGCAGAAGGCGTTCGCCCGGGTCCGGGCCCTGTCGGTGACCGAGAGCGGCAACGTCGACGTCTTCGTGCGCGGCGAGGCCGACGTGCAGATCAGCGACTCGACCTTCACCGGGGCCGCGGTCCAGTCGGTGCACCTCACCGAGGGCGGTTCGCCGTCCTTCAAGAACTGTGTCTTCACCGGTGCCAAGCACGCCGCCGTGCAGGTGCTCGCCGGCGCGAACCCGGTCTTCACCGACTGCACGATCAGCGACGTCCCGGTCGGGATCCTGGCCGGCAGCAACGGCACCCCGCGTTTCACCGGCCTGACCGTGCGGGGGACCGGCGACAACGTCGCGACGATCAGCGGCGACGCGACCGTCACCCTGCAGCGGCTGCGCGCCGAGATCACCAAGGGCGCGGGCATCCAGGTCCAGGAGAACGCCTCGATCGACGGCGCCGACCTGGTGGTCGAGGCGGGCGGCGCGGTGGGCCTCACCCTGAGCGGCCCGGCGCGCGGCATCGTCCGGGAAGCCCGTTTCCACGGTACGGGCGCCGTCGTCGTCCAGGTGGGCTCCGGTGCGGAGCTGACCCTGCAGTCCGCCACACTCCGCGGTTCCGGGCTGATGTCCGAGGGCACCGTGCATCTGCGCGACAGCGAGGTGGTCGACGCCTCCCGTGACGGTCTGCGGATCAAGGGGGCGGTCACCGCCACGCAGACCCGGATCCGCAACGCCAAGGCGGACGGGATCAGCCTCGAGGCGGGGGCCGGGGGTTCCTTCACCGAGTGCGAGGTGCTCAACAGTGCCGCGGTCGGCATCAACGTGGACACCGAGGAGCCGGTCGCGCTGACCCGGTGCGTGGTGCAGGACAGCGGCAACGAGGACGTGCGCCGCGTACCCGGCGCCAAGGTCACCGCCGACGCGCTGACCGTCGGCCGCCGTCAGCAGTCGGCCGGCCCGAGCACGGTTCCGTCGCCGCGGTCCGATCCGGCACCGGCGCCGGATCCGGACCAGGACGGCCAGGCCACCGAGGAGAGCGGCAACGACGAGCTCAGCGAGCCGCTGCGTGAGCTGAACGGCCTGATCGGTCTCAAGGGCGTGAAGCATGAGGTCACCGCCCTGATCAACCTGATCAGGATGTCTCAGGTACGCCTGCAGATGGGCCTGCCGATGCCGCCGATGAGCCGGCACCTGGTCTTCGCGGGCCCGCCCGGTACCGGTAAGACCACGGTCGCCCGGCTCTACGGCTCGGTGCTCAAGGAACTGGGCATCCTCTCCGGCGGCCACATGATCGAGGCGGCCCGCGCCGACCTGGTCGGCCAGTACATCGGCTCGACGGCCATCAAGACCACCGAACTGGTCACCAAGGCCATCGGCGGTGTGCTCTTCATCGACGAGGCGTACACCCTGTCGGCGGGTTCCGGCGGCTCCGGACCGGACTTCGGTCAGGAGGCCATCGACGCGCTGATGAAGATGATGGAGGACCACCGCGACGAGCTTGTGGTGATCGTCGCCGGGTACTCGGAGCTGATGGAACAGTTCCTCGCCTCCAACCCCGGTATGGCCTCCCGGTTCACGCGTACGGTCGAGTTCCCGAACTACTCGGTCGAGGAACTCGTCACGATCACCTCCAACCTGGTGCGCAAGCACTACTACGAGCTGACCGACGACGCGACCGACGCCCTGACCGAGTACTTCACCCGGGTGCCGAAGAACTCGACGTTCGGTAACGGTCGTGTCGCCCGCAAGCTGTTCGAGGCGATGATCAACAACCAGGCGTCCCGTCTGGCGAGCATGCCGGCGGTCAAGGACAACGAGCTGAACCGGCTCACCGGCGCCGACGTCGAACCCGAGCTGTCGCAGCTGGAGGACCTGCCGGTCGAACAGGGCGCGCAACCGGACGCGGCGACCGACCCGGCCGGCGCGATCAACGCCGCGCGCAGCTGGAAGCGGATCTGTGACCTGGTCGGCGGGCGGACCGTCAAGGAGGCGGCCGGGCAGACCCTGCTGCAACTCTGCGAGGGACGCAACCGCCGCCGCGGACCGGGCAAGACCGGCAACGTGCTGATCAGTGGCCGTCCCGGGAACGGGCGCAGTGAGTACGCCCGGCTCTACGCGGCCGGCCTCGCCGAACTCGACCTGGTCCCGGTCGGCCAGCTGGTCCGGGTGAGCACCGGGCTGGAACTCGCCCCGCAGTGGGACGGTCAGGCCCGCAACCTGGTCGCCGCGGCGCTCGAGGACGCGGCCGGCGGCGTTCTGCAGATCGACTGGACGGACGACGGCAGCGGCGCGGTCCAGGAGATCGGCGAGGCGCTCGCCACTCAGATGCGTTCCCGGCTGGGTGACCCGGTGGTCGTGCTGGTCGGTGAGGAGGCCGCGCTGGCGAGCCTGCGGTCCACCGTCCCGGCGGTCAACGAACTGTTCGGGCAGCAGTGGCCGGTGCCGGACCTCGGCGCCGACGAACTCGCCACGGTGGTGGTGCGACACCTGGTGCGGCGCGGGCACGAGGTGCCCGAGGACGTGCAGGCCGCCCTCGCCGAACTCGCCAAGCAACTGCCGGACCGCACCGTCCGGGCCGCGCACCAGTTCTCGACCACGCTGGCCCGGCGCACCGGGTCCCGTACGATCGCGCTGGCCGACCTGTCCCTGATGGCCTCCGCCCTGGGCGGCCAGTCGGTCGGTCTCGCCTCGGTCGGCTGACCGGCCCCGCCAGAAAGGTCCTGATCATGCAGCCGCACTCCAAGCCGGTCCCGCCGACGTTCGAGGAGTTCATGTCGAACGCCCAGCAGATGCAGGACCAGATGATGAACGCGCAGGCCGAGCTGGCGAAGGCGGTCGTCACCGGCCGCTCGCAGGACGGGACGGTCGTCGTGATGGCGACCGGCCTCGGCAAGCTGCACGGTGTCCGGGTCGATCCGAAAGTGTACGAACAGCGTGATGTTTCGTCACTACAGAACGCAATCGCCGAGGCGATCCGGGCGGCCGGTGCGAACGCCGGAAACCTCGCGTCCCAGAAGCTAGGCGACGTCGAAATCAACCTGCACTGAGCGTGTGAAGGTTCATGAAGGCCGTCTTGACCTGCGGTTATCTCTGAACCTTCATGCCTCGTTCGTCGCGATGAAGGCTGCTGTGAAGATTTTTTGAAGAACCTTTCAAGAGACTTCCACAGCCTACATCGAGTGACGGAGGTGGCTGTGGAGCAGGTTGATGTCGCGGTGCACGCGCCGGACCCGCTGACCTATGCGGGACTGGTGAGTCATCTGCGGGCACGATCGGACATCAGCGTGTTGCGCAGTGACGACCGGTCCCAGGCGCAGGTCCTCATCGTCGCGGCGGAACGCCTGACCACCGACGTGGTCGCCATGCTGCGGCTCGCGGCGACCGAGGTCGGCGCACCCGTCGTGCTGGTCACCACCGAGATCAGCGAGCAGGAACTGCTGACCGCGGTGGAGTGCCGGGTGGTGGCGATCCTGCCCCGCGCGGTGGTCACCGCCGAGCGTCTCGCGCACAGCGTCCTCGCCGCGGCCTCCGGTGGCGGGGTCATGCCGCCGAACCTGGTCGGTGAGCTGCTCAAGCACGTCGAGCGGCTGCAGCGTGACGTGCTCACCCCGAACGGGCTGAACGCGTCCGGCCTCACCTCGCGGGAGATCGACGTGCTCCGGTTGATGGCCGACGGCCTCGACACCAACGAGATCGCCGACGAGCTGTGCTACTCCGAGCGGACCGTGAAGAACGTCATCTACGGCCTCAACCACCGGCTGAAGCTGCGCAACCGCTCGCACGCGGTGGCCTACGCCGTACGCTCCGGCGTGATCTGAGGCGTCCATGCCGGAAGCGGCAGTGATCACGAGGCACACCGTGGGCAACGCCCTGGTGCTGCACGCCCGTGAGCAGATCAGCGCCGAGGCCCGTTCGGTGGCGCTGTCGGTCGACGACGATCCCGAGAACGACATCGTGATCCTCGACCTGCAGAACGAACTCCCCTTCGACATCTGGGACTCGGTCGCGGCCGCCCTGCAGCGCCGTGGCCGGGGCATACGCCTGGTGGTCCTGGGCGCCCACCCGGAGACCGGCGCGCTCGCCGGACAGTGGCTCTCCGACCGGCTGGGCCGGCCGGTGATCGCGCCGTTCGGCCGGATGATCCCGGGCGCGGCCGGCCTGCTCTTCGTGCACGCCGAGGACCTCGGTGGCTGGGTCTGCTACCGGCAGGGCAAACCGCCGGTCTGGCAGTCGAAGCGGTACCCCGTCCCGGCCTGGGACGGCGCGGCCGTCGAATATCTGCCGGTCAGCTCGACCGCCGCGGTGGAGCCGCTGCCCGGTGGCGTCTGGCTGCGGGAGAGCCGCGACGAGGCCGCCATCGCCGCGCACTGGCACCGGCTGATGTCGACGATGCCGTGCCTGCCGGACGCGATGTCGGTCGTCCTGGGCTGCCCCGGCACCGCCCCGCTCAGCCTCGACGACGTCGCCCGGTTCTGGCGCGGCCTGGCGCCGCAGGGCCGCGACAAGGCCCGTTTCGTCCACTACGGACCGGTGGCGTTGCGGGAGGGCGAGACCCTCGGTCAGGCTCTGGCCGACCTGCTGGAGACCCCGGTGGTGGTCTTCACCGGCGTGCCGGCCGGCCGGCCCGGCGACCCGGAACTGTTCACCGTCGGCTCGGACGGCCGCCCGGGCTGGCAGGTCTTCGCCCGGGAACTCGGCTATCAGCCGCGGGAGAGCCCCGGCTCGGCGGCGCGGATCCCGCACATCCTCGGCCACCGCGCCCCGGAGTTGCTCGGTGAGCCGCTCGGCGCGTTCGCCTACCAATACACCACCGACGCGGTCGTCGAGGTGATCCAGTCCGGTCTCTGGCTGCGGGGACAGGAGCCGCCGCGGTACGCCGAGCGGATCCGCGCCATCCCGGCCGACCCGGACAGCGTGCGCCTGATCGTGGACGACGAGGTCCCGGCGATGGTCGACCGGTACTGGGAGCTGGCCGGTGACCTGGCGGGCCGCCTCGACAAGCCGACCCGGGACCGGGCCACGACGCCGCTGTCCTCGGTCGCGGTCCGCACCGGCCTGCGGGCGCCCGGCCGTGCCGGTGGTGTGGAGACCGCGCCGCACGGGCCGGCCCACCACGCCGAACCGGTCGTCCCGCGGCATGTCCCGGTCGCGCCGCTGCCGGAGCCGCCCACCGTGCCGGTGTCCTTCACCGTCGCCGGTCCGGAGGCTCCGGAAGAGGACCCGGCTCCCGAGATGGCTGCGCCGGTTGCGCCGGTTGCGCCGGTTGCGCCGGCTGCGCCGGCTGCGCCGGCTGCTCCGGCGGTCCCGGCGGTCCCGGCGGCCGCGCAGGTCGCCGAGGCGGCGGCCGGTCCGGAGACCCCCGACATCCGGGTCGTCACCGAGTTGTCCACACCTTTATCCACAGGCCCGTCGACCGATCGGCCGTCCTGGGCGTCCGGTCCGACGATGGCGCTCCTGCCACTGCAGCAGCCGATCCGGCCCGCCCCGCAGCCCGGCGGGACACCGTCCTGGGCACCCACCCCGGCCTGGACCGGGAACACGGTCGAGAACCCGGCGGTCACCAAGCCGGTCTCTCCCTCGGCGCCGCCCCCGAAAGACCGGACCACGCCGGCCCACACCGGACCGCCCGGCCTGTTCCAGCAGCGTCCCGGCGACGACGTCCGCGGCATGCGGTCCGACCTCGACCTGCGCGAGGAGCGGGCCTGGCTGCGCCGCGCGTTCAGCCGCGAGTTCGAGGCGGCCTCCGGCGGCATCGCCCGGATCCTCGCCGAACACGCGATCCTGCAGAGCGGCGCGGACGCCCTCGAGTACGCGGTCGCCGTCCGCCTCTACCTGTCGGTCTGGGGCGACAGCGTCGACAAGATGCTGCGCCTGGCCGAACCGGGGGTGCACGTCTCGTTCGCCCGGTGTGTGGCCGCGGGCCTGAGCCGGCTGCCGTCGCACCGCGGTGTCACGTACGCCGCCGCCGATCTCACCCCGGACGAGCTGCGCCGGGTCACCGAACGGCGGACGCTGACCGACTGGGCGTTCACCAACGCGCTCACCGAGCAGCCGGCCGGGCTGCCCGGCAACGTCGAGGTGATGCTCTGGTCGACGACGGCGCGGCGTACCCGGCTGCTGGAACCGGAGGGTGGCACCGGGCTGCCGGGCCGGGTCCTGTTCCTGCCCGGGACCTCGTTCAAGGTGCTCGAGGTGGAGGAGCCGGTGGGCGATGCCCGGGGGCGGCTGCTGCTGCGCGAGCTGATCAGGGGCGAGGCGGTCACCGATCAGCGGGCGCCCCTCGACGACCTGGCGCTCACGGCACTGCGCCGGTGCGTCGAGCGCAACGCCATGGCGGGACCGCGCCCGCTGGTGCCACCGACGTCGGCGAGCCGGTTCATGAACGTCCCCGGCCTGATCTGATCCGGTCAACCAGCCCGATCAGTGATCGCCGAAAAGCTGATCGAGTTCGGTCAGGGACGCGGTCAGGGCCGCCCGCTGAGCCGGGGTGCACCGGGGATCCGCCACCGCTCGGCGCAACAGCTCACCGGCCAGCTCGGGGGTCTCCCGGACGGCCTCGGCACGGTGCCCGACGAGCCAATCGAGCAGCCACGAGTCGACTTCCGGCGTACCCCGGACAAGATGTTCGACGATCAGGCCCGCCGCCGCGCCGTGCCCGGCCAGCACCTCGGCCGCGTGCCGGTGCAGGGTGGGCCGCAGCGCGGCGGGCACACTCTCGACCAGAGCCTGGCGCAACACCGGCTGCCGGAAGGCCAGCCCGTCGCGGGTCCGCACCACCACGGTTGCCGCGACCGCCTCGTCCAGGTCGGTCGTCACGCCGAACGGGGTCCGGCCGGTGAACGCCGCGACGTCCGCGACGGCGAACCCGACACCGAGCAGGGCCGCGTACCGCAGCGTCTCCCGGCTGCCGGGGGAGAGGTCGTCCAGGGTCGCCTGCACGGTGTCGAGCAGTGACTGCGGCATCGTGGTCATCCCGGCCGCGACCTCGGCGATCCCGCCGTCGACGACGATCGCCTCCTGCCGGAGCAGACCGGCGATCAGCTCCCGGGCGTAGAGCGGATTGCCGGCCGTCAACTCGGCAAGCGACCGCAGCGAAGGGCCGGGGTCGGCGCCCACCGCGGTCCCGAGGATCCGCTCGATGTCGTCGCGGTGCAGCGGACCCAGGTCCAGCACGTGCCCGTCCCGGTCGATCACACCCTGCCGCAGCCGGGCCAGCTCCCGGCCGTTCGGCTCGGGACGGGTCGCCGCGACCAGCAGCAGTGGCATCGTGCGGGTCAGCTCGGACAGCCGTTCCCAGACCCGCAGGCCGGCCTCGTCGACCCACTGCATGTCGTCGACCAGCAGCACTCGCGGACCCGAGGCGCAGGCCTCCCGGACGAACGCGACGACCCGGTCGACCCCGTCCGGATCGCCCGGCAGCACGGCGGCGAGCGCGGCCCGCTCCGGGTCGTCCGAACTGGTCTCCAGCCCCAGGGCCTTCATCATCACCTGCAGCGGGATGCGGCTGCTCAGCTCGTCGGCGACACCCCGGGCGACCCGGACGCCGATCCGCTCGGCCTCGTTCAGCACCGCGGTCAACAGCTCGGACTTGCCGATGCCCGGCTCACCCTCGATCCACACGGTGGCGCCCCGGCCCGCGCCGGCCGCCGCGGTCAGCGTCCGCAGCAGCGTCACCTCGGCGTCCCGGCCGACGTGGGCCGGTGGCGCCGGAGCCTCGGCCGCGGCCGGACTCCAGTGCGGCGACGGCGCGGGTGCCGCAGCCGCCGACGGCTCTGCGGACTCGGCCAGGATCCGGCTCTGCAACGCGCGGATCGACGGTCCCGGCTCCACCCCGAGTTCGTCGACCAGCACCCGGCGGGCGGCGTGGAACGCGTCGAGCGCCTCGGTGCTGCGCCCGGCCTGGTGCAGCGCACGCATCAGCAGCTCGTGGAACGGCTCGTGCAGCGGGGAGAGCCGGACCAGGGTGGTCAGGTCGGCGACCAGGCCGTCGTCACCGCCACCGGCCAGGATCAGGCGGGCCCGCTGCTCCGCGGCGGCGATCCGCAACTCACCCAGGCGGTACCGGTCCAGCTCCACGAAACGGCCGGTCAGGTTCGCGTACGCGTCACCGTGCCAGAGCCCGAGCGCCTCGTCGAGGCCGGCCACCGCGTCGTCGGTGCGTCCCGCCGCGGCCAGTCCCATGGCCGCGCCGTACAGGCTCTGGAAACGGTCCGCGTCGAGGGCGTCCGGGGCGAGCCGCAGGGTGTACCCGGCCGGACCGGAGAGCAGCGACCCGCCCGCCGACCCGGGGACGCGGTGCGGCTCCAGGCTCCGGCGCAGACCGGAGATGTACGTGTACACGTTGCCCGCCGCCGTGGTCGGCGCGGAGTCACCCCACAGCGCGAGGATCAGCTCGTTGCGGCTGACCACCCGGTTGGCGTTGGCGGCGAGCACCGCGAAGAGGGCCCGCCGCCGGGCGGTACCCAGATCGACCTCGTGGTCGCCGTTCCACGCGCGTACCGGTCCCAGCACGCTGACGCACAGCCCGCTCATCGCTCCTCCACGTCGCCGGTTCCCCGGTGGAGACGGGCGGTGCCATCAGCGGATAACAGAGAATTCACCGGAGGCTTCGGTTTCGAAGAACAACCCGGCCCGGAACAACCCCTGTGCCAGGTGGGTGGTGAGCAGTGCCCGGGCCGGTTCGGAGAGGGCCGGTGAGGAGACGGCGTGCCGGAGGACGGCGATCGCCGATGCGGGCGCGGTGCTGGTCAGCTGCTCCGCGTGGGTGGTCAGCCACCGTTCCACCCAGGCGTCGATCGGGACCGGCCCGGCCAGCAGCTGGCCGGCGACCCGGCTGGGAGCGCCGTCCGACTCGGCGATCCGCTGGGCGAGCTGGCGGTGCATGGTGACCCGCAGCGCGGTCGGGATGGCGCCGTGCAGCACCTGGCGGACCACCGGGTGCCGGAACCGCAGGCGCCGGCCGTCCTCGACCAGTACCCCGGCCGCCAGGGCCTCCTCGACCGCGGTGACCAGTGCCGGAACCGGTCGGCCGGTGACCGCGGACAGGTCGGTGACCAGGTGGTTGTTGCCCAGGAAGGCGATGGCGCGCAGCAGTTGCCGGGTGTCGTCGGAGAGCGGGCGCAGATGCCGGGAGACCGCCTCGACGAGTTCGGTCGCGGGCGTGTCCGCGGTCAGCCCCTGCCGTTCGGTCCGGACCAGGTGCAGCAGGTAGAACGGGTTGCCCGCGGCGGCCGCGACCAGCGAACGCACCGTCGGCGGTTCGATGTCCGGGCGGCGTGTCCAGGCCCGGACCAGCGCGGTGGCGGTCGGGTCGTCGAGCGGGCCCAGGTCGATCAGGGTCGTGCCGTTGCGGGGCAGCGCCCGGCGCAGCAGCCGCATCTCGTAACCGAAGGGCAGCGGGCGGGAGGCCGAGACGAGCAGCAGGGGCAGCCGCCCGGTGAGCTGGTGCAGTGCGTGCCAGACCAGCAGCGACATGTCGTCGGCCCACTGCATGTCGTCCATCACGAGCAGGACCGGGCCCTCGGCGCACTGGGTGATCACGAACGCCTGGATGATGTCGATCACGGCCATCGTCGGCGGGGTGGCGCCGGTCGCGCGTACCGCGTCGAGCAGGTTGTTCGCCGGGCCGTGCGAGAGGTACTCCGGCAGCAGGTTCAGCGGTTTGCCGCGGTCGGACTCCTCGCCGACACCCCAGCCGACCTGGACACCGAGCACGGCGGCGTCCCGCAGGCCCTCGGCCAGCAGTGCCGACTTGCCGATGCCGGCCTCACCGCTGATCCAGATGCTGCCGCCGTGGCCCTCGGCGAGACCGGCGACCGCCTGCCGCAACCGGGTGACGGTGGCGGTCCGGCCGCGGAAACCCGCGTGCCGCCGCGGCAGCGTCGACGTGATCGTCGCCGGGCGGATGGCGTCGCCGACCAGCTGGGCGTGGATCTGGCGGACGGCGGCGTCGGGTTCGGTCCCGGACTCCTCGACCAGACGTTCGCGCAACGCGGTGTACATGGCGATCGCCTCGTCGACGCGGTCCTGGGCGGCCAGCGCCAGCATGGTCACCGCGTACAGGCTCTCCCGCATCGGGTGGCGCCCGGCCAGCACGAGCAGGTCACCGGTGACCTCGGCGGCCCGGCCGAACCCGAGCATCAGCTCGGCGCGGCGCTCGACCGAGGTCAGATGCAGTTCGCCGAGCCGGACACGCTGGTTCTCGGCGTGCGGCCCGGGGATCCCGGCCAGAGGCTCGCCGTCGCCCCACTCGGCGAGGGCGGCGTCCAGCGCGGCCAGCTCACCGACGGCGTCCCCGGCCGCGCGGGCGGCCCGGGACTGCTCGCGCATCCGCTCGAAACGGGACACGTCGACGTCTTCCGGCGACAGGTGCAGACGGTAGCTGCCGCCCCGGGAGGTGAGCACGTCGCCGGAGGTCCAGCGGTCCCGGTCCGGTTCGAGGACGCGACGCAGCGCGGACACGTACGTGTAGAGGTTTCCCATCGCGCTGGCCGGCGGCTCGTCGCCCCAGACCGCGGCGATGAGCTCCTCGCGCAGCACGGCGCGTCCCGGCTCCAGCGCCAAGGCGGCGAAGACCGCCTGGCGGCGGGCGGATCCCAGGGCCAGTTCCCGTCCCCCGCGCGTGACCCGGAGCGTGCCCAGCAAGGAGACCTCGAAGCTGGTGCGCACTGCCGTCATACGCGTTCCTCGCGATATCCGTGCTCGCCGCTCATTTCAACCTTTCGGCCGAAATCGTAGCCGAACGATGTAACAGGTCAACTCTTCGTGCCGGGGAGGTTGGTGTTCTTGGCTTTTCGAAGTACGGCCGGGTTGCACAGCAAACAGCAAGGAGGGGCACCTTGGCTAGCAGAGCCGGGCACTGTCCCGCTCGTCACACTGCCTCAACATCGGTCGAGGTGATGGACTCTGAGGCGGTTCCCGGCGCCCCGCCGGGTGATCGGGATCGGGGGCCGGATGGGCGACGAATTCGCGGGCGAGACCTTTCTCGCCCTGGCGAACGAGGGCCGGCTGGTGGTCGCCCCGGAACAGGCCGACGCCCTGATCGCCGGCCTGGAACAGACGATCGCCGTCCTGAACGAGCGGCTGCGCCTGCTCGACCTCTGGCAGCGGTCGCCGTCGCTCGCCGAGATGCCCCCGGCGATGGCGGACACCGTGGTGGACGTGGTCTTCGACGACCAGCTGTGCCCCGGCCGGATCGAACGGGCCGCCCGGGAACTGCCGAAATACGTCGCGGCGCTGCGGACCGCCCGGCGGGACGTGGCCGCCGACTGATCAGGCCGTCCGGCGCCGCTTGAGCAGTTGCGGCACGAGGAACGCCAGCAGCAGCACGACCAGGCCGATCGCGACCCCGATCAGCACCGTGCCCAGCGTGCCCAGCCGGCTCTGCGGCACCGGCGTGGCGGCGGCGTCGACCCCGATCCCGGCCGGCAGCGGAGCGGTGACCGCCCCGGCCGGGCTGACCAGGCCTTCCGCGGCGGTGTCCCGCACCTGACGGGTGACCTCGGCGGCCCGCAGCTCCGGGTGGGCCGACCGGACCAGGGCGACCGTGCCGGCCACGAACGCGGCGGCGAACTCCGGGCCGTCGCCGGCCACGCCGATGCTCGCCACCCCGGCGCCGGGCGCCAGCAGATCCACCGCGTCCGTACCGGCGGCGTCGGCCCGCTGCCCGTCCTCACCCGTCGCACCGACCCGGAGCAGGCCGTCCGCGGCGGTCGCCGACACGGTCGCGGGCACCACGACCACCACGTCACGGGCGATCGCGTCGGTGATGGCGGCACTCACCACCGGGTTCGCCGCGTCCACCTGCGCGCCGATCAGCACCACCTGCGCGCCGGCCGACGTCGCGACATCGACGGCGGTCGCCGCGAGGCGCGGCGTCAGCTTGCCGGTCCCCGCTTTGACGGGTACGAGTCGCGCCCCCGGAGCCACCCCGAAGGACTCGCCACCCGACCCGTCGTCACCGGCGGTGATGCCGGCCAGTGCGGTGCCCGAGCCGGTGCAACTGTCGTCGCCACGCCCGGTGCCGCCGGCGACGTCCGTGCCGGTCAGCACCCGGCCGGACAGTTCGGGCGCGGAACCGTCCACACCGGACCCGATGATCGCCACCGTGACCCCGGAGCCGTTCGCCACGGTCCAGGCCCGGCTCGGGGTGAGCAGGGACTGCCCCCACGAGGCGGCCTCCGGCACGGCGTCGCCCCACTTGCACTGCGACGTGCGGGCGGCGCTGGACGGCAGCGGACCCTGCTCCAGCTCGGCGCCGACCGCGTCCCAGGGCAGGACCACGTGCCAGCCCTCGACCAGCCTGTTCGGGTTCGCCAGCCGGCCGCCGTCCGGTTGCACCCGGCCGGCGTTCAGCTCCAGGATCTCCCCGGCCCGGTTCGCGTCACCGAGAAAGCGCTCGGCGATCTCCCACAGGTTCTCCGGCGCGTTCTGGTACGAGGCGGTGACCGTGTAGTAGTACCGGTTCACCGCGGCGTCCACCGGCGGTTCCGCGCGGGCGGGCAGGACCGGCAGGGCGGTCGTCACGGCGGCCAGCGCGGCCGACAGCGCGACGGCGCGCAGCGTCATCGAGGTCAATCCCCTCACCACTCGGACTTCTCGATCAGCGCCCAGTCGTGGTCGTCGTTCGGGGCGCAGGGCACCAGGGCCAGCCGGGCGTCCGCGCCGGCCTCGCCCACGCCGGGAACGTCGAGGCACATCCAGGTGGTGGTGTTACGCAGCCAGTAGTACTCGAAGCCACCGGAGGTGGTCCGCTTCTCCAGCCGGAAGTACTGGTTGTCGTTGTCGAAGCAGTTCGTCTCGCTGACCGCGGTGCCGGAGTCCACGCCGTCGGCGCCGGGCACGTCGAGGCACAGGCCGTCGTCGGCGTTGCGGATCCAGTAGAGCTGGTAACCGTCCCCGTCCACGATCCGCGGGACGAAGTGCCACTCCTGGTTGTCCTCGGTCGTCTTCGCGCACGGGAACTGGGTGACCGGGCCGTCCGCGGCACCCGGGCCGTACCCGCCGATGTCGACGCACATGCCGGTGGCCAGGTTGTGGATGAAATACGGGCCGTAGTCGCTGCCGTTCGCGTCGGTCGCCATGATCGCCGGCTGGTTGGCCCGGCCCTGCGGCGCGGCCGGCTTCGGGGCGGCCGAGGACTTGGCCGGCTTGGCCGAACCGGAGACGGAGGGGGAGACCGACACCGACGGGGCCTTCGACGGCGCCTTGGCCGGCTGCAGGCGGGTGTCCTTGGCGTACTCGGTCTGCGCCTTGGTGACGGTGGCGGCCAGCTCGGTGACCGGCGCCGCCTTGTCACCGCGGGTGAAGGCGGCCAGGGCGGCCGGATAACCACCGGTCTGCTTGATCAGCTTGCACATGGTGCGGCCGAGCGCCGGGATGGCCACCGCAGGATCCCACGGCGACCGGGTCGCCGACGCCTTGACGTTGTCCACCCAGACCTGCGGCGGGAACTGCGCGATGCCCTGCTCGCCGGCCGGGCCCAGCTTGTCGGCGTCGAAACCGGAACTGGCCATGAGCTGCGCGGCGAGCCGGGCCGGCGGCATCTCGGGGCAGCTCTTGCCGCCGGTGACGACCGCCTTCAGGTACGCGTCCGGCACCGGCGGCACCGTGTCGGCGGAGACCGGCGTGACCGTCGGCGACGGGGAGGCCGGTCCACCGGCGAAGGCGGGCTGCAGCGCGTACCAGTTCGCGTACCGCTCAGCGGTGTCGACGTAGTTCTGCGCCTCGCCCGGGATACCGCCGGCCACCAGCACCTGGTCCATACCGAGCCGGTGCGCGGCGAGCGCGACCCGCCACGGATCCTCGGCGATGGCCACCGCCCGGGACTGGCCGATCAGACCGCACATGTGGTGGGCGAGAGCGGTGACGGAGGCTTCCCGGTCGGTGATCTGTGCGCCCTCCCACGGCACGTTCTGCTGCCACTGGGCCGGGGTCAGCGCGGCGACACCGGCCGCCCCGCCGGTGCGCATCCCCTCGACCGGCTGGCTGCCGAAGTTCGAGGCGATCATCACCTGGCCGGCCAGCCGGGGCGGGGTCAGCGCGGTGCACGAGGAGGACGCGTCGACCAGGATCCGGACGTCGGAGGCGGAGAGCCGGTTGCCCTCGAGCGGTTCGGCCGCGCTGGCCGCCTGCCGGGCCGCGAAGCCGCCGGCGCCGGTCAGCGCGGCGAGCGCCAGGACGACGCCGAGCGCGATCGGGCGCCGCAGGTTGCGCCGGGGAGCCGGGGTGGTGGGCTGCGCCGCCGGGACGACCGCGGTGAGTGGTGCCACGACGATCTCGGTGGACGGCTCGGCGATGACCGTGGTGGCCGGTTCGGCGGCGAGCACCGTGGTGGGCTCGTCCTCGGCAGGTTCCTCCGGTTTCTCCGGTTCCTCCGCTCTCTCCGCTCTCTCCGCTCTCTCCAGGACGGGCGGCTCAGGCTCCGGCTCCTCCCAGCGCAGCGTGCCGACGACCGCGTCGAACATCTGGACCGTGACCTCGGCCTCGTCGCCCCCGGCCACGGTGAAGGTGACCAGGCCGTATGCGCCGGCCACCGACGGGTGGGCGATGTAGTACCTCACCTGCTGGGACCGCTCGGCGCCGGCGGTGGTGGCGACCCGGATCGCCTGCGCGCCGGCGATCTCCAGGTAGGAGCCGTCGTCACCGGCCCCGGCCAGGACCGAGGCGAACAACTGCTCCGGGGCGGTGTTCTCCTCGACGTTCTCCACCACCGAGACGAACAGCGAACCGGGCAGCCGGGTGCCGTCGAAGCCCGGAACCGGCAGCAGCACCGTCCGCGCCTGGTTGCGGGCCGCCTCGTCCGCCGCGGCGGTGACCTCACGCCGCAACGCCTTCTGCCAGGTCGCGGCCTTGTCCTCGGGCAGGTCGGCGGGCAGTGCCGCCCGGACCAGGCCGTCTATCAGGCGGGGACGGTCACCGGCGGAGGCCGGCGTGACCGGGACCTCGGCCCAGCCGTCCGGAACGATCAACTCGAAGTCGATCACGATGATCCCCCTGGCGCCGGCGGATGGACAGAGCGGCGGTAACGATAGCGCAGTCGACCTTTCTGAACTATGTGGTCAAGGCGCCGGGCACCGGTCGGTCAGCAGGCGGTGACAGCAGGATCTGCAGAGCGTTCGCGCAGGTCCGGGCATGGGTGAGGAACCAGTCGATCCGGTCGTCGGTCAATGTGACGAGGTCTGCACGCGGAGAGAGGCGGCGGCTCCCCGCTCTGCGTGCGGATCAGGCAGCGCACTGGCTGAGGGCGCGGGTGTGATACCCCGTCATACGCACGGAAGGGTGAAAAGGGGCGTACAAAATCGAACAATGCGTCGCCTGATCACCCGTTGAATGCCTTTTCGTTACCTCAACGAGAATCGATCGTCATGGGATTTCCCTACGCTCCGGCGGATCTACTTCGTTCGGAGGGTCATCCTCGATGCGTTCATACATACGCAGCGCGGGTGCCACCGGCCGACTCCTCCCTGTGCTGCGGGTCCCCTCCGGGTTCCGCACGATGGGTGCTGTCGCCGTGGTCACCGCACTCGGTCTCAGTCTCACCGGCCCCGCCGTAGCGGCCACGGAAACGCCATTCATCAGCGAGATTCACTACGACAACGCCGGCACCGACAGTGGTGAGGCCATCGAGGTCGAGGCCCCCGCGGGGTTCGACCTCAGTGGCTGGCAGATCGTGCTCTACAACGGAACCGGTGGCGCGTCCTACAACACGGCCACGCTCAGCGGTGTGACCCCGGCGTCCGGTGTGGTCGTGCAGACCTACCCGGCGAACGGCGTCCAGAACGGCTCTCCGGACGGCGTGGCCCTGGTCAAGCCGGACGGCACGGTCGCCGAGTTCCTCACCTACGAGGGCACGTTCACCGCGACCAACGGTCCGGCCGCCGGTCAGGCCGGTGTCGACATCGGTGTGTCCGAGCCGGACACCACCCCGGTCGGCCACTCGCTGCAGAAGGTCGACGGCAGCTGGCAGGCGCCGGGCGTCAACAGCTTCGGCGCGATCAACGGCACCGTGCCGGAGGAGCCCGAGGAGCCGGAGGAGCCCTCCGAGGGCTGCGTCACCCCGGTCACCAATACCATCGCCGAGGTGCAGGGCACCGGCGCGGCGACCCCGCTGGCCGGGCAGACCGTGACCGTCGAGGGTGTCGTCACCGCGGACCACCGCACCGGCGGCTACAACGGTTTCTACCTGCAGACGGCGGGGACCGGCGGCGAGCGTACGGTCGCCGCGGGCACCGCCTCCGACGCGGTCTTCGTCTATCTGACGTCGAACACCGCGCTGCACCCGTCGATCGCGATCGGCGACCAGGTGCGGGTGACCGGCACCGCGAGTGAGTACAACGACCAGACGCAGATCACCATCGGCGCCAAGGCCGACGTGGCCGTCTGCGCCACCGGCGCCACCGTGCCCACCCCGGTCGCGCTGGTCCTCCCGGTCGGCGACGACGTGCGCGAGTCGGTCGAGTCGATGCTGGTCGCGCCGGTCGGCACGTTCACCGTGTCGGACAACTACAACACCAACCGGTACGGCGAGATCGCCCTGACCGCCGGTTCCGACGTGGCCAAGGTCCCCACGGACGTGGCTCGTCCCGGCAGCACCGAGGCCGCCGCGGTGAAGGCCGCCAACAAGGCCGGCCGCATCCTGCTCGACGACGGCAAGACGACGAACCTGTCGTCGAACAACATCGCCCCGCCGTACTTCGGCAAGAACGACCCGATCCGGGTCGGCGACACCGTCGAGCAGTTCGGCCCGGCCGTCCTGGCGTACGGGTTCAGCGAGTGGCGTCTGCAGCCGGCCACGCCGGTCGACGCGGACACCGCCCCGGCGAACCGCACCACTTTCAAGGACAGCAACCCGCGGACGAACGCCCCGGTGAACGTGGGCGGCGACGTGCGGGTCGCGAGCTTCAACGTGCTGAACTACTTCGTCCACTTCGGTGGCGAGGCACGCGGCGCGGCCGACGAGGCGGCGTTCGCGAAGCAGGAGGCGAAGATCGTCTCCGCGATCACGGCACTCGACGCCGACGTGGTCGCCCTGATGGAGATCGAGAACTCGGTCCGCTTCGAGGCGAACGACCCGCAGCTGGCGCTCAAGACGCTGGTCGGCAAGCTCAACGCGGCGGACGGGGCGGGCACCTGGGACTACGTCCGGTCGCCCGCCGAACTGCCGTCGGCGGCCGAGCAGGACTACATCACCAGCGCGATCATCTTCAAGCCGGCCGCGGTCACGCCGAAGGGCGCGTCCAAGTCGGTGAACGACGAGACGGTGTGGTCGAACGCCCGCGAGCCGATCGCGCAGACCTTCACCGCGGGCTCGATCGATTTCACCGTGGTGGCGAACCACCTGAAGTCCAAGAGCGCCTCGGTCGCCCCGACCGGCGACAACGTCGACACGGGTGACGGGCAGGGCGCGTACAACGGTGACCGGAAGCGGCAGGCCGCGGCGCTGGCGACGTTCGTCGGCACGCTCGGCACCGACAACGTGATCCTGCTGGGTGACTTCAACGCGTACACCCAGGAAGACCCGATGCAGGTCCTCTACGACGCGGGTTACACCGACGCGCACTCCACGTTCGCGCCCGGCAAGTCGTCGTACGTGTACAGCGGCGAGTCCGGCTCCCTGGACCACGCGCTGGTGACCGGTGCGCTGAACAGCCGGATCACCGGCGTCGACATCTGGAACATCAACTCCGTCGAGTCGTACGCCTTCCAGTACGACGGTTACGCGCCGTTCTTCGACGCGGGCCCGTTCCGGGCCAGTGACCACGACCCGGTCGTCATCGGCCTGGACACCGGCGTCGCTGGACCGGTCGACCTGCAGCTGCTCAGCATCAACGACTTCCACGGCCGGCTCGAGTCGCCGACCACCGGCAACGGTGGCGCCGCCCAGCTGGTCGGCGCGGTCAACCAGCTGCGTGCGGAGAACCCGAACACCGCCTGGGTCTCGGTCGGTGACAACATCGGCGCCTCCACCTTCATCTCCGCGATCGACGACGACAACCCGACGATCGACGCGCTGAACGCCGGTGGCCTGAACGTCTCCGCGGTCGGCAACCACGAGTTCGACAAGGGCCTGTCCGACCTGCTGGGCCGGGTCTCCGACCGGGCCGACTTCCCCTACCTCGCGGCGAACGTCTACAAGGACGGCGAGCGGGTCCTGCCCGGCTACGTCGTGCAGTCCGTGGGCGGCGTCAAGGTGGGCTACATCGGTGTGGTCACCGAGCAGACCGGTTCGCTGGTCAGCCCGGACGGCATCAGGGGCGTGGAGTTCCGCGACCCGGTCGCCGAGGTCAACACGCTCGCGGGGCAGCTGTCCGACGGCGACGAGGCCAACGGCGAGGCCGACGTGCTGGTGATGCTCGCCCACGAGGGCGCGGCCACCGAGAACATCGGCTCCGCCGAGGCGCTGCAGGCCGACGAGGTGTTCGGCGACTTCACCCGGGTCAGCGCCGAGATCGACGCGATCTTCAGCGGGCACACCCACCAGCCGTACGCCTTCGAGGTCCCGGTCCCCGGTGTCACGGGCAAGACCCGTCCGGTGATCCAGGCCGAGGACTACGGTCTGCGTCTGGGCCGGGCCGTGCTGAGCTGGGACCCCGCCACCAAGACGATCACCAACTCGTCGGCGGAGCTGCTCAACGTCACCGGTTACCCGTCCGACGCGACGGTCGCCGGCATCGTGGAGACCGCCAAGACCACCGCCACCGAGCTCGGCAAGCGTGAGCTCGGCAAGATCAGCGGTGACATCCTGCGGGCCTACAGCGCCACCGGCTCGGAGGACCGCGGCGCCGAGTCGCCGATGGGCAACTTCATCGCCGACGTCCAGCTCGACCAGACCAAGGACGCCGGTCGTGGTGGCGCGCAGATCGCCCTGATGAACCCGGGCGGCCTGCGGGCGGACCTCAAGTACGGCACCGACGGCACGGTCACCTACTCGGCCGCGTTCGCCGTCCAGCCGTTCGCCAACGACGTGGTCACCCAGACGCTCACCGGCGCGCAGATCAAGCAGGTGCTCGAGGAGCAGTGGCAGCCGGACGGGGCCTCCCGCCCGGTACTGCACCTCGGTTCGTCGAAGGGCCTGACCTACTCGTACGACGTGAGCCGCCCCCGCGGCTCGAAGATCATCGCGTCGTCGTTGAAGCTGAACGGTGTCGTCATCGACCCGGCCGCCACCTTCCGGGTGACGTCCAACTCGTTCCTCGCCGCCGGTGGCGACAACTTCACCACCCTCGGCCTGGGCACCAACCGGGTGACGACCGGCGACAACGACCTCACCATGCTGGTCAACTACTTCGCCGCGTACACGCCGATCACCGCGGACACCACGCCGCGCAGCACCCCCGGCGTCGGCGACGAGACCGCCCCGACCGGCACGTACACGCTGAACACCGCCGCCCTCTGGCCCGGCCAGAAGGTCACGCTGACCCAGAAGGCGCTCGCCGACGACGTCAGCGCGGCCGACAAGATCACCCGTGTGATGAACTGGGGCGACGGCAGCGCCGCCGAGACCCTGGCGGCGGACGCGACCACCGCGTCGCACACGTACGCCAAGGCCGGCAGCTACACCGTGACGGTCACCCTCACCGACGAGGCCGGCAACGGCGGCCCGGCGATCTTCGAGGGCGCGTCCACGGTCAAGGTCGCCGCGCAGACCGGCAAGTACAAGCTGGAGAAGACGGCGATCTGGGCCACCCAGGGAACCTCCGTGCAGGTCAGTGGCGTCACCGGCGCCACGAAGCTCACGGTGGCCTGGGGCGACGGCAGCACGACCGTCTCCGCCGCGACCAACGCGACGGTGCCGCACACGTACGCGAAGGCGGGCCGTTTCACCGTCACGGTGACGCCGTCGAACGCGGCGGGCGCGGGCACGACCGTCACGGTCGGCGCGGTGACCGTCGCCAAGGACACCTTCAAGCCGACCGTGGTGCTCAGCCCGCCGGCCCAGAGCGACCGCGCGTCGTCCTGGAAGAGCGTGACCGGCTGGAGCTTCGACATCGGCACCGGCATCGCCGCGGTCACCGTCAAGGCGTACGCCAAGAACGGCAGCAGCTGGTTCTACTACAACGGCACGAAGTGGGTGAAGGCCTCCTCGGAGAAGGACGCCGCGGCCAAGGCCGTCGCGATCACCGTCACCCCGAGCGCCAACGGCACCTGGAAGGCCGGTCTGACCGGCGTGGCCAAGGGCATGACCCTGAAGCTCAGCTACGGAGCGAAGGACAAGGCCGGTAACACGTCGTCAACCAAGACCTACACGGCACGTATCACCAAGTAACAAGATGATTTAGCCGAAAGGCCCCTGCCGGGAGGCGGGGGCCTTTCCGCATAAGATCCGCGGGTGCCAGCAGAGAAAGCCCGTACCGATCCGACGCCCTGGCTGCACAGCGGCCTGACGCTGGCCGCCGTCATCGGTCTCGCGATCAACCTGCGCACGTTCTGGACCGCGTTCGCGCTTCCCGATCCGGGGCTGGCCCTCGCCCTGACCGGCTGCTACCTGGCCATGCTGGTCGCCGCGGTCCTCGCCCTCTGCCTGCGCAGCACCCGGGCACTGGCCCGGGTCGACGTGCTGGTGCTGGTCACCGCCATCGTGATCAAGGGGATCGCCCTCTGGCCGGCGATCACCGGCGAGCATGACATCGATGTCGACGAGGGCATCCTGATGGACCGGGCCAGCCGGGCGATAACCTACGGTTTCGACCCGTATCAGCTGTCCTGGCCGTACATCAATCCGGACACGGCGACCCGCCTGATGGACGGCGGCGGCGCCTTCACCTTCGGCTACCCGCCGTTCGGCATCCAACTCGGCGCGCTGTTCCAGTGGCTCGGCGGCGGGGCCGTCGTCGGCATCGTCGTGGCCGCCACGCTCGCCCTCTTCGCCACCGCGATCATCGCCTTCTGCGTGGCGCCCGCCCCCTTACGGCCGTTGGCGACTCTCGGCATCCTCGGGACGGGCATTCTCACCGCGTACGCGGAGAACGCCTACCCCTCGATGATCGCCCTGCCGTTCCTCTGCCTCGCGGTGTGGAAGTGGACCTCGATCGGTCGCGGCGGACGCCTCGGCTTCGGCGGCGTCCTGCGGGCCGTCGCGATCGGGCTGGCCGTCTGCACCCACCAGCTGGGCTGGTTCCTCAGCATCTTCCTGCTGGTCGGCATCATCCTGCTGCGCCGCGGCGAACTGTCCTGGGCCCGCACCCTGCTGCTGGCCGCCCGCTACGTCGGCATCGCCGTGCTGGTGGCGGTGGCGGTCAACGCGCCGTTCGCCCTCCGCGACCCGGTCACCTGGATCCACGGCATCACCGAACCCCTCACCCAGCACGCCGTGCCGCACGGGCAGGGCATCATGGCGGTTACCTACCACCTGATCCGGGGCAGCGGCGCTCTGGACTTCTACGGGCACGCGACGATCGCGATGCTGGTGGCGCTGATCGCGGCGTACGCGGTGAACATCCGCAGTTGGGGTCCGGCCGCGGTGATCCTGCCGTGGATCGTGTTCTGGGTGGCGTTGCGATCCCAGGACGGGTACTGGGTGTTGACGATGCCGCTCTGGGTGGTGGGTCTCTGCACCACATCCCGGGCCGATTTCGCCACCGCCTACCAGTTCCTCCACCGACGCCGCCGGCCGGTCCCGCCCACGTCTGTCGTCTCCGAGCCGGCACCCGTCGGTCCCGAGCCGGTGCCTGCTGAGTCCGTGCCTGCTGAGCCCGCTTCCGTTGAGACGGCTGCTGCGGTTGAGCCGCCTGCTTCCGTCAATGCGCCTGCTTCCGTCAAGGCGCCTGCGAAGTCATCGGTCCTCGCGTCGTCCGGCGCTGCCCCCGACTCCTCCTCCGAGCCGGTCGATCTCGAGCTGGACGAGCCGGAAGAGCCGGAAAAGACCGAAAAGCCGGAAGGGCCGGAGCCGGAGCGGGAGACGGAGCGGCAGCCGGAGCCGATCATCGCGCCACGGAAGTCCCGGGTCGGAACCGTCCTCCGGGCCGCCGTGACCGTGATTTTGTTCCTCCCGGTGGCCACCTGCCTGACCGTCGCGATGACCTCGCCGGCCCCGCTGACCTTCCAGGTGATGTCACCCCTGGTCTTCGGTGAGAAGGTGGAACGCCTGGTGGTGGCGGTGACCAACGATTCCGATCACCCGTTGTCGCCCAGTTTCACCGTGACGACCGGCGTCTACATGGGCCAGTTCTGGAAGGTCAACCACGGTCCGGCGACCTTGGAGCCGGGCGGGTCGGCCGTCTACTTCCTGATCCCGCCGAAGGTCTGGCGCCCGAAGCTGACCGAGATCCCACTGCTCAGGGCGGTGTCCGACGGCCCGCAGACACTGAGCTCGATGCTCCTGGCGCCGGTCTACTACGGCACGCCGTTTCCGCTCCCGCGCGACAAGCCGACCCGGAAGCGCTGACGTCAGCGCCGTAAGCGGAAGGCGGCGGCGAGCAGGGTGACCAGCGACCAGGCCGCCGTGATCGCCGCGGCGATCCACCAGCCGACCAGGGCCAGGCCCGCCGCGGCCAGGGTGATCATCGCGGCGACGGCGAAGAGGGGGAGTGCGGGGCGTGTCGGTGCGGTGATGCTGAAGTTGCCGCCGCCCATGCGGGTGCAGAAGTCGGGGTCGTCGCGCTGGAGTTGCCGTTCCATCTGCGCCAGCCGTCGGCTGTCCTCTTTGCTGAGCATGTAGTTACCTTCCGGTCCGCCGCGCCGGTGGGGCCTTGATCCGTAAAGCATCGATCGACATCGAGAGATCCCGATCACAGTCATTGTTACCTCTGCATTGCCTTTGTGATACGCCCGCGTGTGCCGAATTTTCTCGGCTCGATTCCGAGGGGATGCCGGACGTTCACCGGATACAACGGGCCGACAGTCCCGTGATGACGGCGATCTAAGCGGATATGCGAAGAAGGCGGCACCTGACAACAGGTGCCGCCTCGGCCGACCGGAAGATTCACCCCCGGGCGCGGAACACCCACACCCGCAGCATGAGGAAGCGGACCGCGGTGGCCACCAGATTGGCCACGACGAGTGCGGCGACCTCGATCGGCCAGGTCGGCACGGCCACCGCCGCGTGCAGGAGAGCAAGGGTTCCGCTGGTCAGCGCGAGACCGATGCCGAACACCACGAGACCCTGCGCCTGGTGACGGACGGCGCCGTCGCCGCCGCGTACGCCGAAGGTCAGCCGACGGTTGGCGGCGGTGTTCGCCACCGCCGTGACCAGCAACGCGATCAGGTTCGCCGACTGGGCGCCGATGCCGGTGCGCAGCAGCGCGTAGAGGACGACATAGGCGAGAGTGCTGGCCACGCCGACGCCGGCGAAGCGGATCAGCTGGCCGGTCAGGCCCGCCGGGACACCGTCGACGGGCAGCGGGTTGCGGCCCAGCTGCTCACGGAGAGTGCCCAGCGGGAGGCGGCCGGTGGACAGCGCACGGGTCACCCGAACGATGCCCTTGAGATCCTCCATCGCGGTCGACACGATGTCGACCCGGCTGTCCGGGTCGTCTACCCAGTCCACCGGAACCTCGTGGATCCGCAGGCCGGCGCGTTCCGCCAGGACCAGCATCTCGGTGTCGAAGAACCAGCCGGTGTCCTCGACCATCGGCAGCAGCCGGGTCGCCACGTCGGAACGGATCGCCTTGAAGCCGCACTGCGCGTCGGAGAACCGGGCGGCCAGGGTGCCCCGCAGTATCAGGTTGTAACTGCGCGAGATGAATTCGCGCTTGGCGCCCCGGACCACCCGTGAGCCGCGGGCCAGCCGGGAACCGATCGCCAGGTCGGAGTGCCCGGAGATGAGCGGCGCCACCAGCGGCAGCAGCGCGCCCAGGTCGGTCGACAGGTCGACGTCCATGTAGGCGAGCACAGCCGCGTCCGAATGTGTCCAGACGTATTTGAGGGCGCGACCCCGGCCCTTCTCCGGCAGGTGAACCGCCGCCACCTCCGGGTAGTGGTGCGCCAGCCGCCGCGCCACCGTCAGCGTGCTGTCGACGCTCGCATTGTCGGCGATCGTGATCCGGAACCGATAGGGAAAATTGGCCGCCAGATAGCCGTGCAGACGCCGCACACACGGTTCGAGATCGGTCTCCTCGTTGTACACCGGGATGACCACATCGAGAACCGGCGCCGTGACGCGGCTCGGGTAGGCGTCGTGGGAGGGCAGCGTCGAAAGGCTCATGCGGCAACGGTGCGCCGCGCGGCTTTGCCCGTTCCGTGGTCTTCCTGTGAGGACCGTGTGACTGCTTTCCACCCCCTTTCCGGGTACGGGCCACACCTCCCTCGACCGCAGATGATCCGTCCCGGGCCGCCACCCACGGAAACGCAGCCGCGGCCCCTTCGACGGATAGGTCGAGGGGGCCGCGGCTGCCGGAGACGTCAGGACGTGGTCTTCGGAGTGGTCAGGTCGTAAACGGTCGTGCCGCCCACCGTCTGCGCGGTGTAGTTCTCGGACACCCACGAACTGATCTGCGAGCTGTAGTCGGAGCCGCCGTTCTGGGCGCCGCCGATGCTGCCACCGATGAAGTAGTGGATCTTCCCGTCGGTGACGTACTGCTGGAACTGTTCGAGGGTGGGTGACGGGTCGGTGCCGTTGAAGCCGCCGACCGCCATGACCGGCTTCTCGGTGGCGAGTTGATAGCCGGACGCGTTCTGCGAGCCGACGGCCGCGGCCACCCAGGTGTATTCGTCGGCGTCCGCCTCGAGCAGGGTCTTCATCTCGGCGCTGACCTCGGAGGCGTTGAGCAGGCTGTTCCGGCCGCCGCCTTGTTGTCCGCCGCGCCCTTCACCGGTGCCGCCGCGTTGCCGCCCGCCGCTGTTCTGCCCGCCGCTGTTCTGCCCGCCGGTGTTGTTCTGACCGCCTGCCGTGTTCTGCCCGGTCTGGTTGTTCTGGCCGTTTTGTCCGCCGGGGAAGCCGCCGCCGTTCTGGCCGTTCTGTCCCCCGCCGCCGGGGATCCCGCCCCCACCGGGACCGCCGCCCCCGCCGCGGTTGAAACCACCACCACCGCCGCCCGGCCCGCCGCCCCCGCCCGACACCGACGGCCCCGCCGACGGGATCGACCCGGTGTGCGGCTCCGACGCGGTCTGCACCGCGTACGCCGCCGGCCCGGCCAGTCCCACGATCACCGCCACACTCGCCGCGATCATCGCCAGCCGCTTCGCCAGCCGGAACGACACCACCACCGCGACCGCCGCGACGATCCCCACGATCAGCACCGGCAGCCGCAGCCACGGCAGGAAGTCCTCGCTGCGTCCCAGCAGCACCCACGACCACCAGGCCGTCACCGCGATCGCCGCGCCCATGGTCAGCGCCGCCAGGATGTTCTCCCGGTGCCTCCACAGCAGTGCCGCACCCATGGCGACCACCGCGCCCACGGCCGGAGCCAGCGCCACCGTGTAGTACGCGTGGAAGATCCCCTGCATGGCGCTGAACACCAGGCCGGTGACGAGCAGCCACATCCCCCAGACGATGAGCCCGGCCCGTTGCAGGTCGGTGCGCGCCCGCCGAGCCGTGATCACGAGCCCGGCCGCGAGGAGGATCAGCGCGGCGGGGAGCAGCCAGGAGATCTGTCCACCCTGGGCGCTCTCGAAGAGCCGCAGCGGTCCGCCCTCGCCCCACATGCCGCCGGCGTTACCGCCACCCCCGCCGCCGACGCTGCCCGTCTCGTCGCCGTTGAGCCGGCCGAGCCCGTTGTAGCCCAGGGTCAGTTCGAGGATGCTGTTGTTCTGCGAGCCGCCGATGAAGGGCCGCATCGACGCCGGAACCAGTTCGACGATGGCGATGTACCAGCCCGCCGACACGATCATCGCGCCGAGGGCGAGCAGCAGCTGCCAGATCCGTTTGCCGAGCTTCGGCGGGCCGGCGATCAGGTACGCCAGGCCGAACGCCGGCACCACCAGCAGCGCCTGCAGCATCTTGGCGAGGAAGCCGAACCCGACGAACACCCCGCACAGCACGATCCACTTGGTGGAGCCGGTCTCCACGGCGCGCAGGGTCGCGTACGCGGCGGCCACCATGAGCAGCACGAGCAGCGCGTCCGGATTGTTGAACCGGAACATCAGGACGGCGACCGGGGTGAGCGCCATGACCGCACCGGCGAGCAGGCCGGCGACCGGCCCGAAACCGCGGCGGACGGTCGCGTACAGCAGGCCGGTGGCGGCGACGCCGAGCAGGGCCTGCGGGACGAGGATGCTCCACGAGCTGAGGCCGAAGATCCGCACCGACAGCGCCATGATCCAGAGGGCGGCGGGCGTCTTGTCCACGGTGATCGCGTTGGACGCGTCCGACGAGCCGTAGAAGAAGGCCTTCCAGCTCTCCGAGCCGGCCTGGACCGCGGCCGAGTAGAACGCGTTGGCCCAGCCGGACTCGCCGAGCCCCCAGATGTAGAGGACCCCGGTCAGCACCAGGAGGGCGATCAGGGAGGGCCGGATCCAGGGAGCATCGGTACGCCCGAGAAGGAGACGTGCCGCACCGGTGCGATCACGGGACGGCGGTGGTGCCGGCGCCACCGTCTCTTCGGAGGGCAACAGCAGGGTCATCGGGTACTCCCCAGAAGCGGCGGATGCGTACCCGATGAAGGTTCGGCCGGTGCACTGTCGCACCCTTGTGGCCCCACTGTGCGATCCCTGTGAGTCCCGAATGGACCCACAGGGATCGAGGCACGTCAGCGGTTGCGGCGCTTCGCGGAGGCCGTGGCCAGGCGGTCCAGCACCTCGACGGTGGCGTCCCAGCCCATGCACGCGTCCGTCACGGACTTGCCGTAGGCGAGCTCGCCGCCCAGGTCCTGCCGTCCCGGCTCCAGGAAGCTCTCCAGCATCACACCGCTGATCCCCAGGTTGCCGGCCTCCATCTGCTGCGCCACGTCCTCGACCACCAGCGGCTGGCGCAGGTGGTCCTTGTTGCTGTTGCCGTGCGAGCAGTCGATCACCAGACGCTCCGGCATGCCGGCCTTGCGCAGCAGCGCCAGCGACGCCTCCACGTCCTCGGCGCTGTAGTTCGGCTTACCACCGCCGCCGCGCAGCACCAGATGGCAGTCCGGGTTGCCGGCGGTGTGCAGGATCGCCGGGGTGCCCGAGTAGTCGATGCCGGGGAACACGTGCGACGCGGCGGCGGCCTCGATCGCGTCGACGGCGGTGGCGACACTGCCGTCCGGGCGGTTCTTCATGCCGATCGGCATCGACAGCCCGGAGGCGAGCTGCCGGTGCACCTGCGACTCGACGGTCCGCGCCCCGATCGCGCCCCAGGCGACCGTGTCCGCGATGTACTGCGGGGTGATCGGGTCGAGGAACTCCACCGCCACCGGCAGGCCCTGGCCGACGACCTCCAGCAGCAGCTTGCGGGCGATCCGCAGGCCGGCGCCGACGTCACCGGAACCGTCGAGCGCCGGGTCCATGATCAGACCCTTCCAGCCGACCGTGGACCGCGGCTTCTCGAAGTACACCCGCATCACGATCAGCAGGTCCTCGTTGAGCCGCTCGGCCTCGGTCCTCAGGCGCTGGGCGTACTCGGCGGCGGCGACCGGGTCGTGCACCGAGCACGGGCCGACCACCACGATCAACCGTTGATCTCGGCCGTTGAGCACGTCCTCGACCTGCTTGCGGCCGGCCAGCACGGTGTCGTGCAACGCGCTGGTCAACGGCAACTCGTGGTGCAGCAGCGCCGGGCTCATCAGCGGGACGACCTTCTCGATGCGCTGGTCGCGGACGCGCTGTACCTCTGGGGCGGTCATGGCGTTCTCCTTAGAAGCGCCGGCGCCCGGGGCGAGAGCCGGCTTGCTCATGGCAAACAAAAAGGCAGCGACATCGTCGCTGCCTCAGCCGGCTCCGGCGGGGGTGTCTCAGGTCATGCGGTCATGGCCGAGGCACCGGCGCGAGCCGGCCTCGTAAACCAATAGAAGAAAGACGCAGAGTGAGACACGCCCGCCAGCATAGCCACATCACCGGACCGGATGCAGCATCTGGGGCCGTTGTTCAGCTGTTGGGACGACCGGCGGTGGGCCGAGCGGCAGCATCACGGTGAAGACGGTCTGCCCGGGACGGCTCTGCACGCCGACCTTGCCGCGGTGCGAGGAGACCACCGCGTGCACGATCGACAGGCCCAGGCCGGTGCTGCCGGCCGCGCGCGACCGGGAGCTGTCACCTCGGGCGAACCGCTCGAAGATCCGCGGGGTCAACTCGGCCGGGATGCCCGGACCGTTGTCGATCACCTGGACCACGGCGGCGTTCGGCATCGCGCCGACCTTGACCGTGACGGTCGAGCCCTCCGGTGTGTGCGTGCGGGCGTTGGCGAGCAGGTTGGCCACCACCTGGTGCAGGCGGGCGCCGTCGCCGATCACGGTGACCGGCTCCTCGGGCAGGTCGAGCTGCCAGTAGTGCCGGGGCCCGGCGGCGTGCGCGTCACTGGTGGCGTCCACGGCGAGCATGGTCAGGTCGACCGGGTCCTGGGCGAGCGGCCGGCCGGCGTCCAGCCGGGCCAGCAGCAGCAGGTCCTCGACCAGGGCGGTCATCCGCTTGGCCTCGGACTCGACCCGGGTCAGCACGTGCGAGATCTCCGGCGGGATGACCTGGCGGCTGCGGCGGCTCAGTTCGGCGTACCCGCGGATGGCGGCGAGCGGGGTGCGCAACTCGTGGCTGGCGTCCGCGACGAACTGCCGGACCTGCATCTCGCTGGCGTGCCGGGCCTCCAGGGCGTTGCCGACGTGGTCGAGCATCCGGTTGAGGGCGGCCCCGACCTGTCCCACCTCGGTGTGCGGGTCGGTGTCCTGCTCGGGGACCCGCTGCGCGAGGCGTACCTCACCGCGGTCCAGCCGCAGCTCGGACACCCGGGTCGCCGTCGCCGCCACCCGGTTCAGAGGCAGCAGGGTACGCCGGATGATCAGCGCCCCGGCCCATCCGGCGATGAGCAGCGACCCCACGATGACGCACCCGGTGAACGCGGCGACGGTGATGAGGGTGGTGTTGACGTTCTCCAGGGAGAGGCCGACGTAGCGGGTGGCGCCGTTCTTGACCGTGGCGACGATGAGGTACTCCGGCAGGCCGCCACCCAGGTCGACCTGAACGATCTTGCCGGTGGTCGGCACCTCGCTGGTCATCGTGGCGATCGCCTCCGCGGACAGCGCGGTGAACGTCAGGCTGCCGTTGTCGTCGGTCCCGGTGGGCTCCAGGAAGTCCACGATGCCGCCCTCGGGTCCCGAAGTGGGATCGACCGTGTAGACGAGGGCCTTGGTCGGCGGGTTGCCGGGGATCTCACTGTCCGGTTGTCCCTGGGGCGACTGCTGCGTCTGGTACTTGCGGCTGCCCATGCCGGGGAAGTCCTGCTTGTTGGGGCCGCCGTTGACGCGCTTCTCGACGTCCTGCAGCTCGTTCTCGATCTGCGAGTGCAGCGAGTTGTAGAGATACAGCTCGGCGGTGCTGCCGACGACCAGGCCCAGAACCGCCAGCAGGGCGATCATTATGGCGACCAGCCGGGTGCGCAGGGGCCAGCCCGCGGGGTTACGCAGACGGGCGGCCAGGGACGGGGTGGTGTCGGCAGCGGGCATGATCAGTCGGCCGGCTTGAGGACGTAGCCGGCGCCGCGCATGGTGTGGATCATCGGCGCGCGGCCGGCGTCGATCTTCTTACGCAGGTACGAGATGTACAGCTCCACCACGTTGGCCTGCCCTCCGAAGTCGTAGTTCCAGACGCGGTCCAGGATCTGAGGCTTGCTCAGGACTCGACGCGGGTTACGCATCAGGTAGCGCAGCAGTTCGAACTCGGTGGCGGTGAGGGTGATCAGGTCGCCGGCCCGGCGCACCTCGTGCGAGTCCTCGTCCAGGGTCAGGTCACCGACGACGAGCTGCGACTCGGTGCGCATCGGGGCGTGCCCCATCCGGCGCATCAGGCCGCGCAGCCGGGCCACCACCTCCTCCAGGCTGAACGGCTTGGTGACGTAGTCGTCGCCGCCGGCGGTCAGCCCGGTGATCCGGTCCTCGACCGAGTCCTTCGCGGTCAGGAACAGCACCGGGACCTCGGGGGACTCGCCGCGCAGCCGGCGCAGCACCTCGAGGCCGTCGATGTCGGGGAGCATCATGTCGAGGATGACGGCGTCGGGGCGGAAGTCGCGGGCGGTGCGCACCGCGGTCATCCCGTCGCCCGCGCTGCGGACCTCCCAGCCCTCGTACCGCAGGGCCATCGAGAGGAGCTCGGCCAGCGTCGGCTCGTCGTCCACGACGAGGACACGGACCGGGGTCCCGTCGGGCCGCCGAAGTTCGGTGCTGGAGTCTGCGTTCGCCATCGTCATGCCCCTACTGTGCGGGGCGACGCTCGGCGCCCGCTTTCCGTTTCCTGTGTACGAGCTGTGTCCTTGCGCCACAGGCCGCCCACGCGGATGACACAGGGCGGGGACAAGGGGCGCCGTCATGGTTTTCGGCATGACGCTTCCAGCCCATGAGGCATTCCACCAGTCTGCCCGGTGGCGTGGCGAACCGGGCAGAACGCACAGCAAACCCATAATGGGCGGATGCCTCATGCGCCCAAGGTGCCCGCGGCGCTGTCCGCCGCGGCCTTCCTCCTCCTCTCCGGCGGCCTGGCCCTCCTGCTGCTGAGACGCTGACTTGCGCAGCAGAGTGACGTGGGAACACTCGCCGTACGCCCGATGTTTGTGAAAGCGTTGGTCATCAGGGTCGGAGGGCGAGCGTGGGGAGCATGCACGTGGATCTTCTCGAGGAGTACCGCAGGGCCACCTTCTTCTTCGAGGCGGGCGATCCGCTCGCCGCCTCGCGGCTGCTCGAGCCGATAGTCGAGGCCGAACCGCACAACACCGCAGTCCGTCAGCTGCTCGCCCGGGCCTACTTCAACTCAGCCCAGCTGAACGGGGCGGAGACACAGCTCCGGGCACTGATCGAGCATGATCCGTCGGATCACTACGCGCATCACGTGCTCGGCCGGACCCTGGAACGGGCCGGACGCTTCCGCGAGGCCTTGCCGCACCTGCGCCTGGCCGCCGCGATGAAGGCGCAGAGCGACTATCAGGAGGCGCTGCACCGCGTCGAGACGTGGCTGGGCAAGGCCGGCGCCGCATAGGCTCTGTCCTGTGAAGCTGAAGCTGGACCTGCACGACATCTTCAACAAGGGCCACGAGATCGACCGGGCCCTGCGCGGGATCATCGACGAGGCCATCGCCAAGAAGGCGAGCCTCGTCGAGATCATCCCGGGTAAGGGGAGCGGCGCCCTGAAGAAGAAGGTGATCCGCTTCCTCGACCAGAAAGAGATCAAGCAGCTCTATCACCGGGTCGAGAAGGACGGCGACAACTGGGGGCGCCTGTTCGTGCACTTCCGTCACGACGCCCCCACCGGCCGCCGTGGCCGCGGTCGGTGACCGGCTAGATCGTGTAGCTCTTCGCCACCGCGACCATCTCGCTGCTGTGTGAGCCCATCACGCCGACGCCGGCCGGGCGCGGCTGGAAACCGGGCATCGCGGACACGTCGTCGCTGGCGTCCATCGCCCGCAGCTGGACCGGGCCGGTGCCCTGCACGGTCAGCGTGACCTGCACGCCCTCGGCGGGCGGGGCGTGGAAGACGAAACCGAAGCCCCAGCCGCCACCGGCCACCGTGCCGGTCTCGACCGCGCGACCACCGACCGTCGCCGCGGTCACGGTCGTCGCCGCGGCCACGTGCAGGGTGACGAAACGGGCCGTACGCTGCGGTTCGACCAGCAGGTTCAGGGTCCGGCCACCGGCTGACGGCGCCTGCGAGACCAGGGTGACGGCGGGCGCGGGCAGCGACGCGGCCGGGGCCGGGCCGGTGCGCAACAGCTCCGGTCCGAAGGCGGGCAGCGTCGCGGCGACCTCGGCGGGCTCCTGCGTCACGTACCGGGTGGTCCACTCCTGCGGTTCGCTCTCCTCACTGAGCCACCGGGCGGTGTTCGTGTCGGCGTCGAGCGCGTACATCAGGTGGGTCAGGGACGGGTGTTTCGCATCGAACCGGTCGACGGCCAGCCCGGTGGCGGTGAACACCAGGAACGCCACGAAAGCGGCCAGCCCCGGCACCATCGCGAGGCGGCGGTCCCGGAGTGCGACCAGGCCACGGGCGCCGTCCGGTGCCGGGTGCGCCAGGTCGAGTGCCGGCAGCAGGGCCAGACCGAGCAGCGCGGTCAGAAACGCCCCGATCCCGGCCATCGGCATGCCCAGCGCCGGGAAGAGCATCACGATCGTCGGCGCGAGGACGACGACCGGGACCAGGGCGCCGGCGACGATCACCGGGACGGCGGCGAGCGGGCGGACGTGGATCGCGATCAGCCCGGACAGGGCCACGGCCAGGGCGGGAAGCGTCGTCAGGTAGGCCCCGCCCGGCGTCAGGATCGCGAGCGGGACGCCCAGCACGGCGAGCCAGAACGCGCCACCGACGGCGAGGGCGGCGGCACCGACGCGACGGCGCAGCAGCACGAACCAGACGAGCACGACGGTCGCGGCCAGCGCGACGACCGCCGACCTGTACCACAGTGGACGGTACGGGTCGATGGGCATCCCGGCGTACTCCGGGCGGACCGCCACCAGTGCCGCCCACAGCCCCTGGGCGAGCGCCGGCGCGAGCACCACCGGCACCAGGGCGAGACCGGCCGCCGCCACCAGCCGCCGGCCGCTCGCCCGGCCCCGGCGCCGGACCAGCCAGCCCAGGGCCAGCACCGCCACCAGCGCCAGGATCGCCAGCGGCAGCACCAGGCCGCCGGGGTAACGGACCAGCACACCCAGCGCCGGGAAGTAGGTGGCGTCGGCGTCGTCGTCGAGCGCCGCCAGGTCACGGCCGCCCAGCTCCCGGGTCAGCGCCAGCAGGTTCTCCCCGTGGTGCTGCAGGCTGTCGCGGTCGAGCGCCTCCGGGGTGTCGGTCGGCGCGTGGTAGACCGCGGCACCGTCGATGTACGCCGAGTTCAGCCCCCGGAAACCCGCTTCCCGGAACGCGGTGAAGTCGGTGTCGTTGGGCAGCAGACGGTAGATCTCCACGGCGAACGACGTGCCGACCGGGACGGGCGTCTCCGCGTACGCATCGACCAGATCCTGATTGCCCGCCGAGGTCTCGAACATGATCGTCGGACCGGAGCTGCCGCGGGCCTCGAGATTGAGCACGACGCCGCCGGAGCGGGCCAGCGGGTGCTGGTCGACGAAGGCCTTGGCCCCGCAGAGGCAGGCCTCCTCGGCGTCGGTGAGCACCAGCACCACGTCGTTGCGCAGCCGGTCGCCGGCGGCGGTCAGCGCCCGCGCGGTCTCCAGGATCGCGGCGGTCCCGGACGCGTCGTCGTTGGCGCCCGGGCCGGACTGCGCCGAGTCGTAGTGGGCGACCAGGAACACCGGAGCGGTCGAGGCGGTCCCCAGGATGCGGGTCACCACGTTGCGCACCCGGGCCAGGCTCGTGCCGCCGGCGCTCGACGACAGCGCGACACCCTGGACCGAGACGGTGTCCTGCACCTGCGGGGTGAGTCCGAGCCCGCGCAGGGTATCGATCAGGTGGTCGCGGACGGTGTCGTTGGCCGCGCTGCCGGCCGGATGCGGGCGAGAGGCGATGGTCCGGATCTGCGCGAAGGCGCGCTCCGCACTGAAATCACCGGCCGCCGCGGTGTCCGGCCGGGCCGCGGGCGGCAGGATCGACCGGACCGCGGCGAAGCCGGCCAGCGCCAGAACGGCGAGGGCGGCGGCCGCGGCGACGGCACGCCGGGGCGGACGGGTGAGGGCGGAATCACGCATGGATGACATCTAAGCGCCCGGCTATGACAGCCGGGTACCCACCGGGATCGGTTCAGGCGGGCGATAGCGTGTTGTGGGTGACAGCCCCGTTCGACCCAGCCGCCGTCATCGCGGAGTTCATCGACGCGGTGTCCCCCTACAACCCGCATCCGGAGGCCGCGCCCGTCGCCGTCGTCGGTCTGCGCACCGCGTACGGCGAAGACGTCTTCACCCTGAGTGACCATGTGATCCGTGCCATGTGCCGGGCGCTGGAGTCCTATCGCGACCCCGAGGACCGCGGCGACTGTGCCGGCTGCGGTGGCCGCCACCTGGACGAGAACCTGCACTGCCGCGACTGCGGGCGCCTGCACGGCGTTCTCGGCCAGGTCATCGCCGAGCACATGCGCCGGGCCGCAGCCGACGGAGAGGCGCCCCGGCCGGGAGGCCCGATGTGAGCTCAGGTCACGAGGTGGTGACCGAAGTTGTGCACCCGGCCCCGGTGGTACACGATTTGCGGGTCACCTATGCGTCGAGTGGGGAATCCTGATGACGGAGCGGTCGCTCGCCCCCCGGCGGTATGCGACGGAACAGTTGCAACGGTTGCGGATCCTTCTCGTCGAGGACGACGAGGGCGACGCCTTCCTGGTCCGTGAGCTGCTCAGCGAGGCGGAGGCCCCGTTCCGGCTCACCGTCGCCAGCACCCTGCGCGAGGCCACCGGTCTGGTCGCCGACGCCGACTGTGTGCTGCTCGACCTGGGTCTGCCGGACGCCGAGGGCATCGACGGCCTGCGCAAACTGCTCGCCATCGCGGACAACGCCGCGGTCTGTGTGCTCACCGGCCGCTCCGACGAGCACCTGGGCGTGCAGGCTGTGGCCGAGGGCGCCCAGGACTACCTGGTCAAGGGCCAGGTCGACGGCGTCCTGCTGATCCGTTCGCTGCGGTACGCGGTGGAGCGCAAACGCGCCGACGAGAACGCCCGCCGGTTGCGCGAGGTGGAACTGCTGCAGGCCGAGTCTGCCCGCCTGGAACGTGGTCTGCTGCCGCAGCCGCTGATGCAGACGTCCGAGGTGACGGTGGAGACGTTCTACCGTTCCGGGCGCGCGCTGGGCCTGCTCGGCGGTGACTTCTTCGACGTGGTGCAGACCGGCGACCGGCTGCACGTGATCGTCGGCGACGTGTGCGGGCACGGGGTGGACGAGGCCGCACTCGGCGTCGAGCTGCGGGTCGCCTGGCGTGCGCTGGTGCTGGCCGGTGTGCCCGAGGACCACGTGCTCGCCGCTTTGGAACAGGTCCTGATGACCGAGCGCCGGGCCCGGGAGGTGTTCGCCACGGTCGCCTCGGCCGTGATCGACCTGCCGGGCAACCGGGCGACCGTCCGGCTGGCCGGTCATCCGCAGCCCGTCGTGCTCGCCGGGGGCAAGGCCGAGCCGGTCGCCGCGCGTACCGGCATCGTGCTCGGGGTACGTCCCACTCCCACGCCCGCCACTGAGTTGGAGTTCTCCGGCGATGACTGGTCTCTGCTGATGTACACCGACGGACTGATCGAGGGACACATCGGCGCCGGCAACGAGCGACTGGACGTGGACGGCCTGTGCCGCCTGCTCGGCGAGCCGGCCGCCCGTGAGGTGCCGCTGCCCGACCTGCCGCCGTGGCTGGTGGCCCGGGCCGACCAGGCCAACGGCGGCCCGCTCACCGACGACGTGGCGATGCTGCTGATCTCCCGTGGCGGTGGGCGGTGAGTCTGTCAGCGGTCCATTCCTGGACCCTGCGTCAGCGGATCATCGCGTTGTGCGCCACCGTCGGGATGCTGCTCGCCCTGCTCGGGGTCTTCGCCGCGGTGACCGCCGCGGAGAACAACCGTCAGCTGGACAACGTGCTCGACCGGGCCAGCCCGATGCGGGCGGCCGGCGAGACGCTGAACACCGCGGTGGTCGACCAGGAGACCGGTGTCCGCGGGTACGCGATCACCGGCCGGGACGCCAACCTGCTGCCCTACCGGAGCGGCCTCGCCGAGGAGCGTAAGCAGGTCGACCGGATCGAACGCCTGCTCGCGCCGGGTGAGGACGACATCCGGGACGCGTTGCGGGTGGTCGAGCAGCGGGCCGACGCCTGGCGGGCCGCGGTCGCCGATCCGGTGATCGCCGCGGTCGGCACCGGGGGCACTGCCGCCGCGCAGGACGTCGTCGAGAACGCCGCCACGACCGAGTTCGACCAGCTGCGGGCCGCCATCGCCGAGATGCAGAACCACATCTCGGTGCTGCGGGCCGCGTCCGCCGACGCCGCCCGCGACTCCAGCCAGGCGCTGGTGGCCATCGAGATCGCCGCCGCGGTGATCATCGTGCTGGCCGGCATCATCCTGCTGGTGCTGCTCGACCGGATGGTCAGCCGTCCGGTCACCGACCTGGCCGCCCAGGTGCGGCAGGTCGCGTCCGGCGACTACGACCGGCACATCAACAACGAGTACGGCTCGTCCGACCTGGTGGCGCTCGCCGAGGACGTGGACCGGATGCGCCAGCAGATCGCCAGCGAGCTGAGCGAGGTCCGGCAGGCCCGGCAACAGGTCGAGTGGATCAACCAGCAGCTCCAGTCGCAGGCCGAGGAGCTGACCCGGTCGAACCGCGACCTTGAGCAGTTCGCCTACGTCGCGTCGCACGACCTGCAGGAACCGCTGCGCAAGGTGGCCAGCTTCTGCCAGCTCCTGCAGCGCCGGTACGCGGGTCAGCTCGACGAACGCGCCGACCAGTACATCGGGTTCGCCGTCGACGGCGCCTCCCGGATGCAGCGGCTCATCAACGACCTGCTGGCGTTCTCCCGGATCGGCCGGCTCACCAGCGGATTCTCCGACATCGACCTGAACAGGTTGCTCGGAGAGGTGAAATCGCAGCTGGAGAGCCGGGCCGGTGAGGACACCGAGATAACGTGGTCGGGACTGCCCACGGTGGAGGGTGAGGAGCCGCTGCTCACCACCCTCTTCGTGAACCTGATCGGCAACTCGCTGAAGTTCCGCCGGCCGGACGTGCCGCTCGTGGTCACGGTGACCGCGGAGCGCGACGGATCCGAGTGGCGGATCAACGTTCGTGACAACGGCATCGGGATCGAGGCCGAGTTCGCCGACAAGGTGTTCGTGATCTTCCAGCGGCTGCACGCCCGGGACGCCTACGAGGGGACCGGGATCGGGCTGGCCATCGTCAAGAAGATCGTCGAATACCATGGCGGTCGGGTCTGGCTGGACGTCGACGTGCCGGAGGGCGCTTCGATCTACTTCACGCTGCCGGTGATGCCCGGTGCGGACGAGCCGGAGCCCTCCGAGGGGTCCGGAAAGGTGATGGTGGAGCAATGAGTGACACCCGGGAGAGCGGGACACCGATAGAGGTGCTCCTCGTCGAGGACGACCCCGGCGACGTCCTGATGACGCAGGAGGCGTTCGAGGAGCACAAGGTGCGCAACCGGCTCACCGTCGTCTCCGACGGCGCGGAGGCCCTGGCCTATCTGCGACGCGAGGGGCCGTTCACCGGCGCTGTCCGCCCGGACCTCATCCTGCTCGACCTCAACCTGCCCAAGCGTGACGGCCGCGAGGTCCTCGAGGAGATCAAGAAGGACGACGACCTGGGCCGGATCCCGGTGGTCGTGCTCACCACGTCGTCCGCCGACGAGGACATCCTGCGCAGCTACCAGCTGCACGCGAACGCATACGTGACCAAGCCGGTGGACTTCGAGCGTTTCATCGCGGTCATCCGGCAGATCGATGAGTTCTTCGTCTCCGTCGTGAAGTTGCCGCCGCGTGCTTGATCAAGTCGCCGACATCATCCGCGAGGTGGCCCGCACGATCGTGCTGCCCCGTTTCCAGCACCTGTCCGCGGACGAGATCCACCAGAAGGTCCCCGGCGGCCACGACACGGTCACCATCGCCGACCAGGAGTCCGAGCGCGAGCTGACCCGCCGGTTGACGGCCCTGCTGCCCGGTTCCGTGGTGGTCGGCGAGGAGGCGGTCCACGCCGATCCCGCAGTCCGTGACCTGGTGGGCGTCGCCGGCTACGTGTGGATCGTCGACCCGGTCGACGGCACGAACAACTTCGCCGCCGGCAAGGGACCGTTCTGCGTGATGGTCGCCCTGGTCCGCGACGGCGAGCCGGTGGCGGCCTGGATCCTGGACGTGCTCGCCGACAGCATGACGGTGGCCGAGGCCGGTTCCGGAGCGCACCGTGACGGCGTACGCATCACCGTCCGCACCGACGATCCCGGTGCCGCCGCCCTGACCGGGGTGATCGCCCACCGGTACTTCCCGGACGACCTGCGCACCCGGGTGGTGGCCAACGCCGCCGCGTTCAAGCAGTTCAGCATGGGCCGGCACTGCGCGGGCTACGAATATCCCGCGCTCGCCACCGACGAACAGCAGTTCGCGATGTTCTGGCGCATCCTGCCCTGGGACCACGTGCCCGGCTCGCTGATCGTGCGCGAGGCCGGCGGAGTGGTGCGGCACCTCGACGGTGGCGTGTACCACCCGACTGACCACACCCGTGGTCTGCTGGTCGCGACGAACGCCGATATCTGGGACACCGTCCATGAAACGCTGTTCCCGGATGGCGTTGTCTAAAGTGTCGGTATGACGGCGTACCTCGAGAAGCTTTTCGGGTTGAGCGGGCGGACCGCGGTGGTCACCGGTGGCAGTTCCGGGATCGGCCGGGCGATGGCCCTCGCGCTCGGTGGGGCCGGCGCCCGGGTGGTGCTGGTGGCCCGGCGCGAGGCGCCGATGGCCGAGGTCGTCGCCGAGCTGCGGGCCGAGGGGTGCGAGGCGGGCGCGATCTCGGCGGATCTCGGCGACCGGGAGGCGGTCCGGGCCGTCATCGAGCAGACCCTTGCGGGGTACGGGGCTCCGGACATCCTGGTGAACTCGGCCGGGATCAACCTGCGCCCGCCGTTGAGCGAGTTGACCGACGACGTCTGGGACCGGACGCTCGCCGCGAACCTGACCGCGCCGTTCCAGCTCGGGCAGGCGTTCGGCCCGGTGATGGCCGAGCGCGGCTGGGGACGGATCATCAACGTCGTCTCCCAGCAGGCGTTCCGGGCCTACGGCAACAGCGGCGCCTACGGTGCGGCCAAGGCCGGGCTGGTCGGGCTCACCCGGTCGCAGGCCGAGGCCTGGTCGCGGCACGGGGTGACCTGCAACGCGATCGCCCCGGGCGTGGTGCATACCCCATTGACCGAGGCTGTCTTCTCGGATCCTGGAAAGGTCGCGGCGCATGTCGCCCGTACGCTGATCGGGCGCAACGGCCTGCCCGAGGATTTCGCCGGATGTGCCGTTTTTCTGGCGAGTGATGCAGGGCAAGCGGTGACCGGTCAGACACTCTTCGTCGACGGTGGATACTCCGCGACCTGATCGATCTCCCTTTCCCCAGGTCCGGCACGGTAGAGTACCGGCGCTCACGACTTGGAGGTATCTGTGGCGGCCGTTCTCCCGCGCCGGTGCACTGCACTGCTGGCCCTGATCGTCACCGCCGTCGCGGTGACCCTCGCCATGCCCGCGTCCCCAGCCGCGGCCGCCGATCCCGAAGGCGGCACCAAGAAGCTGCGGACCGCGCTGGAGAACGCCGCCAAGGGCTACGACCAGGCGAAGACCAAGCTGGCCGCCTCCAAGAAGCGGCAGAAGCAGCTCACCACGCGCCTGAGCCAGTCCGAGAGCACGGCGAAGGCGATGACGAGCCAGGTCACCGCGGTCGCCCAGCAGTCGTACCAGATGGGGCGGATCAGCAGCGTCGGCCTGCTGCTCAACAGCGCCACCCCGGACCGGTTCGTGCAGCGCGCGCAGAGCCTCGACATCCTCGCCCAGGTCAACAGCCAGACGCTGGCGACGTACCAGGAACAGATCGAGACCGCGAAACGGGCCAAGACCGCCCTGGACGCCGAGGTGACCGAACAGCAGCGGCAGGTCAACGTGATGGCCCGCAAGAAGAAGCAGGCCGAGATCGCGCTCGCCGAGGTCGGCGGCGGTTCGTCCGGCGGGTTCGTCAGCGCCGACTCGCCGGCGGCCGAGCCCGCGCCGCGCAACTCGGACGGCTCCTGGCCGAGTGAGAAGTGCACGGTCGACGACCCGACCTCCACCGGCTGCATCACCCCGCGCACCCTGCACGCCTACCAGGAATCCCGGTCGGACGGCTTCAAGCGCTACACGGTCTGCTTCAGTGAACGGGCCTCCGGCGAACACCCGAAGGGCCGGGCCTGCGACTTCTCCGCCGCGGCCGGCGGTTTCGAGGACAAGGCGGCCACCGGCGGCGACAAGGCCTACGGCGACCGGCTGGCGGCGTACTTCGTCAAGAACGCCGACTCGCTCGGCGTGATGTACGTGATCTGGTACCGGCAGATCTGGATGCCGAGCACCGGATGGCGGGCCTACAGCGCCAGCGGGGGACCGGCCGCGGTGCACACGAACCACGTTCACCTGTCGATGCTTTAGCCTTTCAGCGGTGGATAACCCGCCCCGTCCCCTGCCCTCGGCTCTGGCCACCGCTCTGGCGTTCGGATCCAGTGGCGCGGTCCTGGTCCTCGAGATCGTCGCGCTGCGGCTGGTCGGCCCCTACGTCGGGGTGACCCTTCAGGTCAGCAGTTCGGTCATCGGCGTGGCCCTGGCCGCCATCGCCTACGGCGCCTGGGCCGGCGGCCGCCTCGCCGACAAGTACGACCCGCGGATGCTGCTCGCGCCGGCGCTGATCCTCGGCGCGGTCGGCACCGGACTCACCCTGCCGCTGGTCTGGTGGGGTGGCGAACTGCTGCGCGGCGGTGCCGCCCCGGCGGTGCTGCTGCTCGCGGCGCTGGCCGTCTTCCCGCCCGCCCTGGTGCTCTCCAGCGTCGCGCCGATGGTGGTCAAACTCCAGCTCGGTGACCTGCGGCAGGCCGGCTCGGTGGTCGGGCGGCTCTCCGGGATCGGCACGCTCGGCGCGATCACGGCGACCCTGGTGACCGGTTTCGTCTTCGTCGCCGCGATGCCCAGCAGCGCGATCATCATCAGTCTGGCGGTGCTGCTGGCGGTCAGCGGCGTGGCACTCGGCTGGTGGCTGCGGGATTCGGTCAATGGCTCCCCGAAGGTCCGGGCCGGCCTGGCCGTGCTGGGACTCGCCGGCACCGGGCTCGGGGTGGCCACGCCGACGCCGTGTGACGTGGAGACGGCGTACCACTGCGCCAGCGTGGTCGAGGACCCGGACCGGCAGGGCGGGCGGACCCTGGAACTCAACTCGGCGCGGCACTCGTACGTCGACCTGGACGACCCACGGCACCTGGAGTTCGAGTACGTCCAGTGGATCGCCGCGGTCGCCGACGCCGCCCGCCCGGCCGGCACCCCGGTCCAGGCCCTGCACCTGGGCGGCGGCGGGTTCACCGTGCCGGCGTACCTGCGGGACACCCGGCCGGGCAGCGAGCAGCTCGTCCTGGAACTCGACGGTGGCCTGGTCGACCTGGACCGCGAGCAACTCGGCCTGGTCACCGGCCCCGACCTGCGGGTCCGCGTCGGCGATGCCCGGGTCGGCCTGGCCGCCCAGCCGGACGCCGGGTACGACCTGGTGGTCGGCGACGCGTTCGGCCACCTCGTCGTCCCGTGGCACCTCGCCACCCGGGAGATGGCCGCCGACGTCGCCCGCGTCCTGCGCACCGACGGCGTGTACGCCCAGAACGTGATCGACTACCCGCCCGGCCGGTTCATCCGGGCCGAGATCGCCACGGTCGCCGCGGCGTTCCCGCACGTGGCCCTGATCGCCACGCCGGAGTCCGTCGCGGGCACCGGCGGCGGCGCGAACTTCGTGATCGTCGCGTCGAAGAGCCCTCTGCCGCCGGCCGCGATCGTCCTTCCGGAGGGGGCCACCCTGGTGGAGGGAGAGGCGCTGACCGATTTCGTGGACGGCGCCCGCGTGCTGACCGACGATTACGCACCGGTCGACCAGCTGTTGGCCGGCTGATCCGGTTCCTGCCGGTCCGTGGCCCGGAGGGGCTTTTCCCACGGCCCGATTTCCCGGTGTGGCACCGGCGGGTAAGCCGCGCGGGCGACAATCCTGACATGGGGCGTACGGAGCAGAACGGTCACGACGGTCCGCTCCGTATCGCCGGGCGATACCGCCTCGTCGAGAAACTCGGCACCGGCGGCATGTCCGTGGTCTGGCGCGGATACGACGAGACGCTGGGCCGCGACGTCGCCGTGAAGGTCCTCTCACCCACCCTCGCCGAGGACCGCACCTTCCGCGACCGGCTCCGCCAGGAGGCGCTCGCCGCCGCGCGACTCTGCCACCCGCACATCACCGGCATCCACGACTTCGGCGAAGCCATGATCCCGGACGGCGTGACCGTGCCGTACGTCGTGATGGAACTCAACGACGGCGAATCCCTCGCCGCCCGCATCAGCCGGCAGGGCTCCCTCGACTGGCGCGAAGCCGTGATCGTCGCCGCCGAGGTGGCGTCCGCCCTGGCCACCGCCCACGCCCGGGGCGTCGTGCACCGCGACGTCACCCCGGCCAACGTGATGCTCACCGGCTCCGGCGCCAAGGTCGTCGACTTCGGGATCTCCGCGCTCGCCGGCCAGCGCGACGCGGCCCCGGACGGCAGCCTGCTCGGGACACCGGCGTACCTCGCCCCGGAACGCCTCGGCGGCTCCTGCGTGTCCCCGGCCACCGACGTCTACGCCCTCGGGCTGCTGCTCTACCGGGCGCTCACCGGGCACATGCCGTGGTCGGCGGAGAACACCGCGGAGGCGTTGCGCGCCCACCTCTACGCCGACCCGGATCCGGTGCCGGACCTGCCCGGACTGCCGGTGGGCGTCGCCGACCTGTGCCTGCGCTGCCTGGCGAAGAGCCCGGACGGCCGGCCGGCGGCGGCGGAGATCGCCCGTGCGCTCGGCGCGACCGTGGGCCTGCGCCCGATCATCCCACCGCTGCGGTCCGGCGAACGGTCCGCGGTGCCCGCGGCCCGGGCGGTGGTCCGGATCCCCGGCGCGGGCGGCGGCCGGATGGCCCGCTTCCGGGTACGCGCCGGCATGCGTCTCCTGACCGCCCTGCATCTGGGCCGCGCGCGTCCGCTGGGTGGTGGCATCTTCCGGGCCGGCCGGGTCTTCCGCGCGGCACCGTCGGTCTACCGGTCCGCCGTCGCCACGTCGGTCACCGCTCCACCCGCCACCTCCACAGCTGCCGGTTCCGCGGCTGTTGGTGTTACGGCCACGACCTCTACGTCCGCCGCTGCCATGCCGATCACGTCCACGTCGCCGGAGATCCCGGTCTTCTCGCTGCTCAGGTCCTCGGCCGACGCGGCCCGGCCCGGCCTGACCGCCCTCGCCCGCAGGCTCTCCCCGCGCTTGCTGCCCCGCCGCGACCGGATGCCCGCCCTGGCCGCCCTGGCCGCCGTGGTGCTCCTCGCCGCGACCACGCTCAACTGGTCGTTCCGCCGCGAATCCCGGGACGCCGAACAGGCCCAGACCACCGCCGCCGGCGCCGGCGGACCCGCCGTGGCGGCGGGCGCCGACACCATCCGCTGCTCGGTCCGGTACCAGGTGCGCCGCGACTCGGGCGCCGACTTCGAGGCCCGCCTCACCGTGGTGGCCGGCGACGAACCCGGCGACTGGCGTGTCGAGTTCTCCTACCCCGGCACCCAGCGCCTCGCCGCCACGCCGAAATCGGTCACCCAGCACGGCCGTCGCGTGGTGGTACGCGGCCAGGGCCGGACCCGGGCGCTCACCCTGCGGGGCGGGTACCGCAACCGCAACCCGCTGCCGCTCGCCTTCAAACTGGACGGCCGGCCCTGCCGCGCCGAGGTCCTCGGCAGCACCAACCCGCAACCCGCCGCGGACGACTCGGTCAGCACCAGCACCGTCGAGTCGCCGCGCGTCCGCGACAAGCCCGGCAAACGCAAGCGGCCCCCGGCCGACCGGGGCGGTGCGACACCCCGCAAGCGGGTCACGCCGGCGCCGCAGGGGCCGCCGGCCGTGCCCGTCCCCAAGCGTGGCACGGGCTTCTCCCTGGCCTTCTGACCGCCTTCTGATCATGCCGGATAGGGTCGGTCTCATGACAAGACTCGCAGTGGTCACCGGCGGCGGCACGGGCATCGGCAGGGCGACGGCCGGCATGCTGGCCGGCGAGGGCTACGACGTGATCATCGTCGGCCGCCGTCCCGAGGTGCTCGCCGCCGCGATCGAGTGGATCGGCCCGCAGGCCACCGCGGTCACGGCCGACGTCACCGACCCGGACCAGATCCCGGCAGTGGTCGACGCGGTCGCCGGCCGCCCCCTCGACGTCCTGGTCAACAACGCCGGCGCCTGGCTGGGCGGCGACGAATCCACCCTGTCCGGGGTGGCCGACCGATGGCGCGCCAACCTCGACTCCAACGTCCTGTCCGCGGTGCTGACCACCACCGCGCTGCTGCCCCGACTCCGCCGTCCCGGTGGCAAAATCATCCTGACCAGCTCGGTCGCCGCCCAGCGCGGTGGCGGCGGGCCCTACTCGGCGGCCAAGGCAGCCCTTCACGGGTACGCGCTGGACCTCGCCACCAGCCTCGGCCAGGAGGGCATCACCGCCAACGTGATCGCCCCCGGATACGTCACCGACAGCGAGTTCTTCGACGGCCGGATGACGCCCGAAGGCCACCGCTCGCGCGTCGACGCCACCCTGGTGAAGCGGGCCGGCACCCCGGCCGACATCGCCGAGACGGTCCGCTGGCTGGTCGGACCCGGCGGCCCGTTCGTCACCGGCCAGATCATCAACGTCAACGGCGGTTCCGTCCTCGGCCGCTGACAGGTCCCTCCCCGGTCAGGGGCGTTACGCCGCGCCGCCGGTGAAACGCCCCTCGCCGGGCCTGTTGGCGCGGAACCGCAGCGCCGACCACCGCTCGTCGATCGCCACCTGACCGCACGGCCGCATGTCGAAGTCGGCCACGATCGGCCACAGGGTGTCCCGGTTGACGTCCGCCTTGTTCCCCTTCGGATAGGCGATCCAGAACGCGCCCGGCTTGTCGATGTCCTCATGATGCTCGGCCAGCCGCTCCCGGAGCCCCGCCGCGTCCTCCACGAACATGACCGCCGTCCCGGCCGTGGACAGCGTCCCGGTCTCCCGGACCCCCTCCGGCATCGGCGTCAGCAGCGGCAGCCGAGCCGGCTGATCCAGCCAGAGCGTCGAATGCGGTTTGATCAGCAGCTTCTCGGCGATCGTCTTGGTCATTCCCCGAGAATTCCATCCATGGACCACCCGCGCTGAGAGCTTGGCGCACGAAGCACCCGATGTGGTGCCGGGCGCCGGCGACACCGCTCAGCCTCGGTCTGCGCCGGGCGGTACCTGCTGAGCGGTACGAAGAACCTCAGCCGCGGGACCGAAGAGCGGAAGGTAGAACGGAGTCAGGCCCAGTCGATTCGTCATCGACGCGAGGAACTCCCGGACGAAAGGGAGCACCTGAATCATCAGGGCCTCCCGCGCGTAGTTCTGCACGGCGCGTTCGGTCGGCCGGTCGCCGGTGTACGTGTACGACGCCGAGAACGAAGCCTCGATCTCAGCGATCATGTCGTCGGCCTGGTTGTGAAAAGCGTTGAGCGTCCGCACGGTGAAGACGATCGGGTCGCCGTGCGCAATGGCGACCGAGAGGTCGGTCTGTACGTCTCCCGGCGTCGCGTCCTCCGCACGACCGCGTTTCACCCTGCATTCGTCCAGGATGAGCGCCTGCAGTTCGAGGCGACCGAGGAGAGCGGCGGTGTCCTCTTCGACGTCGGTCATGTCGTAGCCAGCCGCGGTTTTTCGGTGGCCTTCGCCTGCCATTCCGGCCGGATCGGGCGTATCGGCCTGACCTGTCCCCGGTCCGAGATGGTCACCTCGCCGAGCTTGACCGGAGTGCCGTACGGGGTGGTGCGCAGCGTGTCGTGCGCCGGAACCAGCAGCGGGAAGGCACGGGGCCCCTCATGTGTCAGGAACATCTGCGCATAGACGTCGTACGCCCGGTCGGGCCGTGCCACCGCCTGCTTGCGCGGTCCTCGGCGGTTGAGGACCAGCGGGGGTTTGCCCGGGTCGACGGGCACCGCGGTGAGGGTCAACTCGTAACCCATGGCCCGCAGGACCCTCGCCGCCGTGGCGATGTGCACGTTGCCCTCGCCGGAGAGGATCTGGGAGACGCGGCCCTCGGTGACGCTCATCCGCTCGGCAAGCGTCTTGGAGGAGATGCCGGAGGCGGCTCTGGCAGCCGTGAAGAGGCGTACGACCTGCCATGCCGCAGCTGCGGCCGCGAGTCCGAGCAGGCCCACCCATGTCGATGCGCGCTCCTCGTACAAAGAGCGCTCTTCATTATTCTGGTAGGTCATGATGCAAATCCTCCTTCCGCACTTCGAGCGTCATCGCGATGTCGTCGGGAATGGTGCGCGGCCCGCTCTTGGGAAAGGCGTGGCCCAGACGGATGTAGTCGTCGAATCGGGGAAACCAGTAAAAGTCGTCCTGTGAGTACGCTTCTTCCCTGTTCCTGGGGCGGTATTTCGGCGAAAAAGTCCCATCGCCAGGTGTGTCATAGAATGACAGCCGTTTGGCCCCGACCTTGAATTCCCAGATGCCGCCCTCAAGGTCGTTGACCGCGCGGGTGCGAGCCGGTAAGCCGTCGTCGGCGAGAACGCGGCAGAACCACAGAAACGTGTCGTAGTCGTGGATCTGAGCATCATCGGGAAGGCCTTGGAAGTCCGGGTCCTCCACGTAGGAACCGCTCTTGAGTTGATCAAGGAAGGAGGCTGCGGGTGATTGGGCGGCGTTTCCCCGGATGGCGCAGTGGATGACATGACACTCACCCTCCACCACCTTCCGCCGTTTGACTTTAGTCAACTGTAAACTCCCACCGTCGGTAACGCAGCCCTTACTCGGCAACCGACAGTGCCGTTATGTGCGCTCACCGTCAAGGTCGGTTTGACGGAAAGCGCCCGCGAGCTCGGTGCCGCGTGGCTGGTACGCGACGGTATGTAGTACGGAGAGCTGCGCGTTTGTATCGACGCTGATCGCCGTTCCGTGCCGGGGGCTGCCAACTTTGACCGAACAGTTGACAGTCCATTACCTGATCGGCCAGTCATGCCGAAGTGTCAATTATCGAAAAAGTCCCGATGTGGAAGGTCTCGCGCGGGTGACCCCAATGCCACTCAGCTTAAGTTGATCAATGCCGTGACAGGTGACCATCCGGTCCCCTTCGCCGCGGCGACTCGTCGGTCGTCGGTCGTGGTGGTCGCATCGGTGCAGTTCAGCTGTTTGTCGCAGCGCGGGGTCATGTCCATGATCGACTGAGGCTGGGTGGCATGGCACGATCGTCGGCCGTCGCTCACGGTCGTTCTCGGCTCGCGGGCGGACCGCAGCTGACGGCCGGGTCGGTCGGGCCGTCGGCCACGGCTGTTCGGGAGGGCGGGAATCAGCCGTGAGCGACGGCTCGGGGTCTCTCAGCCGTCGCTCACGGTCGCTTTCGGCTCATGGGCGGACCGTGGCCGACGGCTGGGGGTGGCCGGAACGCCACCGAACCCATTCCGATCTCGGCGGCGGCCCTGGTGGGGGCGCGCGTTGCTGAACGGCGCCGATGCATGGGCGACCGGATACGACGCCCGGCAGACGTGATCGCAGCCGTGGCGAAGGCGATGGGCAGGCTCATGATCAACTTGAGTCGGTGGCATTGCGGGGGACCCGGCCGGAGCCGGGCCCGGCATGGTGGTGGCCGTGGGCCCGGTTCGCCCGGCTCGCGGATCCGCCGTCTCCTCTCCCGTGCCCCGGCAGTCTCCGTACTCTGATCGGTCATTCCTCACCTCCTCTCGATGGGTGCCGCACGGTGGCGCCGGCTCGAGGCGTACAGAACCCGTGCCGGCGCCCCGCGGCGAGCGTCCCGCGGCGCTCACCCCGAGTGCCCGGCGGCGCTCACCCCGAGTGCCCGGCGGCGAGCGCCCCGAGTGCCCGGCGGCGAGCGCCCCGCGCCGCATGCCCGGAACGCTCGCCGCCCATCCTGGGCGGATTCCGCCGCGGACCGGGCGAAGCCCTGTGGACAACCGCGGACTGTGGATGACGGCGATCCGGTCCCGAACCCCTGATAGACATGCCGGGTGACTGAACCGACGCGGGAAGCGGCCACTCCGGCCGAGCGCTCCACCATCAGGGAGCGCGCTGAGGAGATCCTCCGGCGCTTGGCCGGCGACCATGCGCGGCTTCGTGAGGATCAATGGCGGGCGATCGAGGCCCTGACCGTGGACCACCGGCGGGTGCTGTGCGTGCAGCGCACCGGGTGGGGCAAGTCGGCGGTCTACTTCGTGGCCACCGCGTTGTTGCGCGAGGGCGACCGGCCGGCCGGTCCGACGGTCATCGTGTCGCCGCTGCTGGCGTTGATGCGCAACCAGGTGGAGTCGGCGGCGCGGGCGGGCATCCGGGCGCGGACCATCAACTCGGCGAACCTGGACGAGTGGTCGCTGATCGAGCAGGAGATCCGGGCCGGTGAGGTGGACGTGCTGCTGATCAGCCCGGAGCGTCTCAACAATCCGGATTTCCGGGACAACGTCCTGCCGGGTCTGGCGTCGGGCACCGGTCTGCTGGTGGTGGACGAGGCGCACTGCGTCTCCGACTGGGGACACGACTTCCGGCCGGACTACCGGCGCCTCCGGACGTTCCTGAACGGGCTTCCGTCGCGTACCCCGGTGTTGGCGACCACCGCGACCGCCAACGCCCGGGTGACCGCCGACGTGGCCGACCAGCTGGGTGACGCGCTGGTGTTGCGCGGCACGCTGGAGCGGGATTCGTTGCGGCTGGCCGCGTTGCGCCTGCCGGATCCGGCGCACCGGCTGGCCTGGCTGGCCGATCATCTGGAGCGTCTGCCGGGTTCGGGCATCGTCTACACGCTGACTGTGGCGGCGGCGATGGAGACGGCCGACTTCCTGCGGTCGCGGGGTTTCCCGGTCGCGTCCTACACGGGTCAGGTGGAGGATTCCGAGCGCCGGGCCGCCGAGCAGGACCTGCTGGACAACAAGATCAAGGCGTTGGTGGCGACGTCGGCGCTCGGCATGGGGTTCGACAAGCCGGACCTGGGATTCGTGGTGCACCTGGGCGCGCCGCCGTCGCCGATCGCGTACTACCAGCAGGTCGGCCGTGCCGGGCGTGCCGTGGAGCACGCCGAGGTGGTGTTGTTGCCGGGTGCCGAGGACGCCGCGATCTGGCGTTATTTCGCCTCGCTCGCCTTCCCGCCCGAGGATCAGGTGCGGGCCGTGCTGTCGCAGTTGTCGCCGGAGCGCCCGCTGTCCACGCAGGCGCTGGAACCGCTCGTCGACCTGCGGCGCAACCGTCTGGAGCTGATGCTCAAGGTGCTGGACGTGGACGGCGCGGTGCGTCGCACGCGCGGTGGCTGGCTCGCCACCGGTGAGCCGTGGACCTACGACACCGAGAGGCTCGAGCGTGTCGCTCAGGCGCGGGCTTCCGAGCAGAAGACCATGATCGAGTACGCGGAGACGACCGCCTGCCGCATGGAGTACCTCCGCCGGTGCCTGGACGACCCGTCGGCCGCCCCGTGCGGGCGCTGCGACAACTGTGCCGGCCCGCTGCTCGGGGCGGACGTGTCGGCGGGTTCGCTGGCCGCCGCCGAGGCGTTCCTGGGCCGTCCCGGCGCCGAGATCGCGCCGAAGAAGATGTGGCCGACGGGTCTGGCCGCGGTCGGCATCTCCCTCAAGGGCAAGATCGCGCCCGCTGAGCAGGCCGAGCCGGGCCGGGCGGTGGGCCGGCTCTCCGATCTGGGCTGGGGTTCCCGGCTTCGGGGCCTGGTGTCGCCGGAGTCCGCGGATGCGCCGATCCCCGCCGAGCTGGGTGCCGCGGTGGTCGAGGTGCTGAAAGCTTGGGCCCGTGGTGAGGACGCCTGGAAAACGCGTCCCACCTGCGTAGTCGCGGTTTATTCACAGCGTCATCCACAACTTATCCACAGCCTGGCGGAGCACATTGCCACGGTCGGCCGCCTGCCCTTCCTCGGCGTGCTGTCCGGTGACCGGGTGGGTGACGACGGCCCGCGGGGCAACAGCGCCCAGCGGGTTCTCGCCCTGCACGAGTCCTTCAGTGTTCCCGCGGAGATCGCCGCCGAGGTGGCCCGGCTGGAGGGCCCGGTCCTGCTCGTCGACGACCTGGTCGACTCCGGATGGACGATGACCCTGGCCGGCCGGGCCCTTCGCCGCGCGGGCGCCCCCGGCGTGCTGCCGTTCGCCCTGGCCGTCGCCGGGTGATCCACGGGGCGGGTGGGCGCCTCTCAGGCGGTGCGGGGTGCCCCTCAGGCGGTGCCGTGAGCTCAGGCGGTGCCGTGAGCTCAGGTGGGGACGTGAGCTCAGGTGGGGCCGGGGGCTCAGGCGGTGCCGAGGATGAAGGCGCGGTTCGGCCGCCGGTCGATCTCCATGAAACGGTGGGCGCCCTGCAACTCGGCGAAGCCCGACTTGCGGTAGACCTCCTGGGCGTCCTTGGTGGCCAGCAGGAAGCGCTGGAGGCCGCGCTCGGACAGGGTGGCCACGATCGTGTCGACCATCCAGGTGCCCAGACCCCGCCCCCGGTGCTCCTCGGCCACGAAGACGTCGCAGATCCAGGCGAAGGTCGCGCCGTCGGTGACCACCCGGGAGAACGCCACCTGCTCGTCACCGGCGAACACCGAGAACGGCAGCGAACCCTCGATCGACCGCGCCACGACGTCGCCCGACCGCCCGACCGCCCAGTAGGCCTCCTCGGTCAGCCAGCGGCTCACCCAGGCCAGGTTCACCCGCTCCCGGTCGTCGGTCAGTACGTAGTCTCCGCGTACGAAGTCGGTCACCGTCGTTCTCCCTCATCCCAGGCCGGACTGTCCGGCACCTGGTCTATCAGCCGGATGCCGCCCGGCCAACGCGGTTCCCACCGGGGGCGGACGGCTCCCGGCGGCGCGGGACATCGGCGGTACCCTGTGGGGTAAGCCGAGGAAAAGGGTTGGCGATATGGCTGTGACCAGCACCTACACCGTGACCGGCATGACCTGCGAGCACTGCGTCCAGGCCGTGACCACGGAGATCTCGGCGCTGCCGGGCGTCGCCGGCGTGCTGGTGGATCTGCCGTCCGGCGGGGTCACCGTGACCAGTGACACGCCGCTCGACGCCGAGGCGGTCCGGGAGGCGGTCGACGAGGCCGGCTACGAGCTCGCGGATGCCTGAGCACACCGAGACGACGCCCACCGCAGATCCGGGGCGGCCCGCCACCGATCCGAATCAGTCCGCCGCAGATCCGGATCAGCCCGCCATCGAGTCGGAGCACTCCGCCATCGAGCCGGAGAAGGCCGCCCGGATGTACACCGAGGCGGAACTGCGGGCGGACGCCGGTCTCCCGCGGCAGCCGGACGGTCCCGGGTTCCGGTTCGCGGCGTTCGGCGCGCTGCTCATCGTGGTGCTGTTCGCCGGTTACGGCCTCGGTCGCCTGAACAACGGGACCACCGCGTCCGCCATGCCTGCCGCGCAGCAGCCCGCGCCGCAGGCCACCGTCGTCGACGAGAGCCGGCCGCACACGCACGGCACGAGCGTTCCGGTCACCGGGGCCGCGGCGGGCGCCGCGGTCGGCGGGCTCTCGCTGAGTGCGAGCGGTCTCACTCTGACCCCGGTCACCACCAGCTTCGCCGCCGGGCAGGCGCAGCGTCTCGAGTTCACCATCGCCGGTCCGGGCGGTGCGCCGGTGACCACGTACTCGGTGGTGCACGACAAACCGTTGCACCTGATCGTGGTGCGCCGTGACTTGACCGGTTTTCAGCATCTGCACCCGGAGATGGCCCCGGACGGCACGTGGAGCATCGATCTGACGCTCGCCGAGCCCGGCATCTACCGGATGGTCGCCGACTTCACCGCGCTCGTCGGCGGCAGCCAGATCGCGACGACGCTGGGCACCGACCTGACGGTCGCCGGCGGCTATGCGCCGGTCACTCTTCCCGATCCGGTCCGGCAGGTGGCCACTTCCGGTCATTCCGTGGGGTACGAGGGAACGCCCGTGACCACCGCCGTCCAACCTCTGCTGATGACCGTCACGGACGCGGCGGGCCGTCCCGAGACCGTCGAGCCGTATCTGGGGGCGTTCGGCCACCTGGTGGTGATCCGGCAGGGCGACCTGGGGTACGTCCACGTGCACCCGGAGACGCAACTGGTGGACGGCAAGGTCAAGTTCTGGATGACCGCGCCGAGCCCCGGCACGTACCGGATGTTCTTCGACTTCCAGGTCGCCGGCCGGGTCTCCACGGCGGCGTGGACCGTCGTCGTCAGCTGACGGCGAGGCTGTTTCCCGGCTGATGGAGGACGGCGTTCGTCGCCCCTTTCTCACAGGTCTATGAGGTCGCTGTGCACCGGCTGTGCACGTGCACATATTTGTCGTGTCAAGGCCGGGAATTTCCTCGATCAGTCATGCCGAATCGGTCATGTCGACGGCGGTGACAACTGTCAAGACATCGAGAACGATCTGTTTACTGGATGTGCTCGGCGATCATCGTTGCTACCAGCGGGTAGGCGACACGTACCGTCGCGAACACTGCGAAGAGTAACGACAAATGCAATTACTCTTTGAATTCCTATAGGTCAACTTCATTTGCCTCGTGGTATGGCAAACGCCGCCTCGGCTGATATGAACAGGGCAAACGCAAGGGTTAACCCTCGAGTCGCCATCCAAATAGGACTATGTCGATCAAGATTGGTTAACTAATCTGTAACCGACCGTCGCTAACTTTCACGGAGTGTCAGATCGAAAGGTCTGTATGCATAGCGCGATGGAGCGGGAGTCCGATGAGAACCACGCCCTCGAAAAGCCAGCTCGTCATCGTCGTCACCGGCGGTACGGGCCTCGAGCCGAGTCCGTTCGCCGCGGCGGCCGCCACCGCCGCCGGCGCCCTGGCCGTCGTGGACCTGGGCGGTGGCACGTCCTGGACCCTGCGGCTGCTGAGACAGGCGGCCGCCCGGGCCGCCGGCCCGATCGGCGTCCGCGTCCCGGCCGGCTGTGCCGCCACCCTCGACCAGGTGCTGACCGCGCTGGGCGGGCCCCCGGCGGCGCTCGTCCTCCCCGCCGACTCGCCCTGGCCGGTCGCCGCTCTGGCCCGCGACCACCACGTGCTGGCCGAGGTCACCGACGTCGGTGAGGCGCACGCCGCCGCCGCTGCCGGAGCCGCCGGCCTGATCGCCCGGGGCATGGAGTCCGGCGGCCGGTCCAGCGACCTGAGCACCTTCGTCCTGCTGCAGAAACTGATGGCCGCCCGCCCGATCGACGACACGGCGTCCGACGGCCCCGAGGACGGTCCGGGCACGCCACAGGGCGACAAGCAGGAGAAGGACACCGAGGACGAGCCCGAGGACGAGGCGCCGGGACGCCAGGGCCGGCCGGGGTTGCCGCCGGTCTGGGCGGCCGGCGGGATCGGCCCGCGGACGGCCGCGGCCGCGGTCACCGGCGGAGCCGCCGGTGTCCTGCTGGACAGTCAGCTGCTGCTGATGCCGGAGGCGGAACTGCCCGGCGACGCCCGAGCCCTGATCACCCGGATGGACGGCACCGAGGTCACCACCGTGGACGGGCAGCGCGTGCTGCGGACCACGGGCGGGATGATCGGAGTCGGTCAGGACGGCGCGCTCGCGGCGGCGTACACGAAAAAATGGCCGGAGATGGGCACGGCGATCCGGGCGATCCATCGCGCGATCCGCGAAGCGGTGAGCGACGAGACGGCGGCCGGTCTGCTCGCCCCGGGGAGTCCGCTCGCCCGTGACCTGGGCATCGAGCTCCCGGTGGCGCAGGGGCCGATGACCCGGGTCAGTGACGAGCCGGCCTTCGCGGCAGCCGTCGCCGAAGCCGGTGGCCTGCCGTTCCTGGCGCTGGCCCTGGCCGACGCGGCCCGCACCGAGAAGATGCTGACCGGCGCGGCCGAGGCCCTCGGCACCCGCCCCTGGGGTGTCGGCGTGCTCGGGTTCGCGCCGGAGGAGATCAAATCCGCGCAGATCGAGGTCATCCGGCGGGTTCGGCCGGCGTTCGCGATCATCGCGGGTGGCCGGCCGGCGCAGGCGAAGGCGCTTGAGGCGGAGGGCATCCGGACCTTCCTGCACGTGCCGTCGCCGGGCCTGTTGCGGCAGTTCCTGCAGGCCGGCGCGCGGCGGTTCGTCTTCGAGGGCGCCGAGTGCGGCGGTCACGTCGGTCCGCGCGCGAGCTTCCCGCTGTGGGAGGCGCAGCTCGGCGTGCTGGCGGAGCACCTGGATGGCCACCCGCGGAAAGAGGGCGAGGAGATCCAGATCTTCTTCGCCGGGGGAGTGCACGACGCCCGGTCGGCCGCGATGGTGGCGGTGCTCGCCGCGCCGCTCGCCGCCCGCGGGGTACGGATCGGCGTGCTGATGGGCACCGCCTACCTGTTCACCGAGGAGGCCGTGCGGCACGGGGCGATCCAGCCGCTGTTCCAGCAGGAGGCGGTCCGGGCTCAGGAAACCGCGCTGCTGGAGACCGCGCCCGGTCATGCCACCCGGTGCCTGAGCAGCAAGTTCGTCGACGACTTCCACGCGCTGCGGGACGGCCTGACCGACGCCGGTGTCGATCACCGGCAGGTCTGGGAGCAGCTGGAGACGCTGAACGTGGGCCGTCTGCGGGTGGCCAGCAAGGGCCTGCGCCGTCAGGGCGATCAGCTGATCACGGTGGACGAGAGTCGGCAGTCCGACGAGGGACTGTTCATGGCCGGTCAGGTCGCGGTGCTCCGCGACGATGTGACCACGATCGCGGACCTGCACGCATCGGTCACGTCGGGCGCCGTCGCGCTGCTCACCCGTCCGGCGGCCGAGGCGTCCGCCGCTGCCTCAGCCGCTGCCGCGGGCCCGCTTGACATCGCGATCATCGGAATGGCCTGCATTTTTCCGGGGTCAGGAGATTTATCGGCGTATTGGGGGACGATTCTCGACGGCGTCGACACCGTCACCGAGATCCCCACGGGACGCTGGGACATCGGGACGTACTACGCCCCCGAAGTCGGACCGGGCCAGGCCGGCCGGATCACCGTGTCGAAGTGGGGCGGCTTCATCGACCCGGTGCGCTTCGACGCCATCCGGTACGGCATCCCGCCGTCCGCCCTGGCCAGCATCGACCCCACCCAGCTGCTGGCCCTGGAGGTCGCCGCCCGGTCACTCGCCGACGCCGGATACGGGTACGAGGACCACGACCACTCCCGGACCGGCGTGGTGTTCGGCGCCGAGGCCGGCGGGGACCTGGCCGGCGCCAAGACGCTGCGGACCACCCTGCCCGGCTACCTCGGTGACCTGCCGTCCGAGATGGACGACCAGCTCCCCGCGATCACCGAGGACTCGTTCCCCGGCGTGCTGGCCAACGTGATCGCCGGCCGGGTGGCGAACCGCCTCGACCTGGGCGGCCCCAACTTCACCGTCGACGCGGCCTGCGCCTCGTCGCTGGCCGCCCTGGACGCCGCCTGCAAGGAACTCACCGCCGGCGGCAGCGACCTGGTCGTCTGCGGGGGAGCGGACCTGCACAACGGCATCAACGACTACCTGATGTTCACCTCGGCACACGCGCTCTCCCCGACCGGCCGCTGCCGGACGTTCGACAGCACCGGCGACGGGATCGCGCTCGGCGAGGGCGTCGCCACCGTGGTGCTCAAGCGTCTCGCCGACGCCGAACGCGACGGCGACCGGGTGTACGCCGTGGTCAAGGGCCTGGGCGCGGCGAGCGACGGGCGGGCGCTCGGACTGACCGCCCCGCGGGCCGAGGGGCAGCGGCGGGCGCTCGACCGGGCGTACGCCTCCGCCGGCCTCAGCCCCCGCGACGTGGGCCTGGTCGAGGCGCACGGCACCGGCACCGTGGTCGGGGACCGCACCGAGCTGGAGACGCTGACCCGGGTCTACACCGAGGCGGGCGCGGAACCCGGGTCGTGCACGCTCGGGTCGGTCAAGTCGCAGATCGGGCACACCAAGTGCGCCGCCGGACTGGCCGGTGTGATCAAGGCGGCGCTCGCCCTGCACCACGGGGTGAAGCCGCCCACCATCCACCTGACCCGCCCGAATCCGGCGTGGTCGGCGGAGACCAGCCCGTTCGCCTTCCACACCGGCGCGCGTCCGTGGACCGTGCCGGCCGGTGAACGGGTGGCCGGCGTCAGCGCGTTCGGCTTCGGCGGCACGAACTATCACGCGGTGCTGGCGGCGCATCCGGCCTCGACCGGGGTGCGGCACGCGCGTACCGCCTGGCCGGCCGAGCTGTTCTGTTTCCGGGGTGCGGACCGGACGGCCGCGTACCGCGGGGTGCGCCGGATCCTGGATCTGCTCGGGGAGCCGGGGACGACGCTGCGGGAGCTGGCCGGGACCGCGCAGGCCGGCGCCGGACCGGTCCGGATCGCGATCGTCGCCCACGACCGGGACGAGCTGACCACGCTGCTGACCCGGGCGCTGGAGGGCGAGCACGATCCGGCGCGCGGCCTGGTCCAGCCGGTGGAGTCCGGTGACGACGCCGGCCGGGTGGCGTTCCTCTTCCCGGGGCAGGGCAGTCAGCGCCCGGGTGCGCTGGCCGACCTGTTCGTCGCCTTCCCCGAGCTGCGCGACTACCTCGATCTCCGGCCGGAGTTCGCGGAGCTGCTCTTCCCTCCGGCGGCTTTCGACACCGAGACCGGCCGGGCGCAGAAGGACCGGCTGCGCGACACCCGCAACGCTCAGCCGGCGCTGGGCATCGGCGGTCTCGCCGCCGACCATCTGCTGCGCCGGGTGGGCGTACGCCCGGACATGACCGCCGGCCACAGCTACGGCGAACTGGTGGCCCTCTGCGTCTCCGGCGCGTTCGACCCGGCCACGCTGCTGGATCTGAGCCGGGAACGGGCCGCCGCGATCCTCGCCGCCGCCGGTGACGACCCGGGCACGATGGCCGCGGTCGGCGCCGCCCCGGAACGGATCACCGAGGTTCTCACGGCGGCGGGGCTGGCCGGGACGGTCGTCCTGGCCAACCACAACGCCCCCGGCCAGGTGGTGATCTCCGGTCCGAGCGCGGCGGTCGGATCCGCCTCCGCGGCGCTCGGTGCGGCCGGGGTGACCGCGCGGCCCATCCCGGTGGCCTGCGCCTTCCACAGCCCGGTGGTCGCGGCGGCGAGCGAGACGTTCGCCGCGGTGCTCGCGACCAGGGAGATCGTCGCGCCGGCCGGTGAGGTGTGGGCCAACCGGACCGCGGACGCCTACCCGTCCGGCGCTGACGGGGTCCGCGCGGAGCTGGCCGCCCAGGTCGCCTCCCCGGTCCGCTTCGCCGACCAGATCGAGGCCATGTACGCCGCCGGCGCCCGGATCTTCGTCGAGGCCGGCCCGGGTCAGGTGCTCACCGGCCTGGTCGGGGCGGTGCTCGGTGACCGCCCGCACCTGGCCGTGCCGGTCGACGGCCGGTCCGGTGACGGCATCACCGCTTTCCTGCTCGCGCTGGCCCAACTGGCCTGCGCCGGTGTCCCGGTGGACACCGGCTGGCTCTTCCACGGCCGATCCTCGGAGGACGGCCGGGGAGACGACAAGGCGACCCGGCCGATGTGGACCGTCGACGGCCATCTCGTCCGTGACCCGGACGGATCCTGCCTTCCCGGTGGGCTCCGCCCTGCCCGGCTCATCACTCAGGAGTTGATCATGACGACCGCCCCTCAGCAGACGCAGGACGGACCGGGCGCGCTGCTCGCCGAGTACCTGCGGACCACCCGCGAGATGATCACGTCCCAGCGGGATGTGATGCTCGCCTTCCTCGGCCAGACGCCGGCGCCGGTCTATCAGTCGGCCCCGGTGATCCAGCAGCCGGTCGTCCAGCAACCGGTCCAGCAGCCGGCCCTTCAGCAGCCGGTCTACGAACAGCCGGTCTACGCACAGCCGGTCTACGAACAGCCCTCCCTCGAGACCCCTGTGCCGGAGAGATCCGGCGGATTCGACGTTCACGGCACCGTCCTCGCGGTGATCAGCGACCGCACCGGATACCCGGTCGAGCTGATCGAACTGGACCTCGACCTGGAAGCCGACCTGAGCGTCGACTCGATCAAGCGGGCCGAGGTGGCCGGCGAGGTGGCCGTCCGGCTCGGTTTGACCGGCGACGGCGGCGAGACCGACCTGGAGGACCTGATCCGGGCCCGGACCGTGCGGGCCATGGCCGACTGGCTGACCGACCGGATCAGCACCCCCGCTGCCGGTGCCGCCGCCGTGGGGGCGCCGGATTTTACTGAGCCCGCGCCGGAGGCCGGCGCGGGTGACGAGTCCCGGCTGGGCAAGGCGCCCCAGCGACTGGTGCCGGTCTGGCATCCGGCCGGCACCACCGGCGCTCCCGCCGACCTGACCGGGACCACGTTCCTGGTGACCGGCGGGACCGGGGCACTCGCCCCGCTGACCCAGGCGCTGGCCGACGCGGGCGCCACCGGTTCCACCGCCACGTTCGACGACGACCCGGGCGACGCCGACGGCGTCATCCTGCTCGACGGGCTGCTGACCACCGGCACCCCGATGCTCCCGGACGCCTTCCCCCTGCTGCGGGCGGCACTGACCAGCGGGAAGGTCCGGTGGCTGATCGCCGCCGGCCGCCCCGGGGAGCGCACCGACGGACTCCGCGGCCTGTTCCGCACGATCGCCCGCGAGTACCCGGGGGTAGTGGCCCGGTACGTCGAGGCCGATCCGGAGATCACCGATGAGGCGCTCGCCCCGCTCCTGATGACCGAGCTGGGCGAATCCGTCCCGGCGCCGATCGTCCTGCACTCCCCGGACGGCCGGTTCCGTGACGACCTCGCGGCCCGCGGCCTCGGCGTGCTCGCCGACGGCGGCGCCGGGCCGGTCGGCGACGGCACCGCCGAGGCCCGCGCGATCGGCCTCGAACCGGACTCGGTGATCGTGCTGTTCGGCGGCGCCCGCGGGATCACCCCGTGGTTCGCCCGGCTGCTGGCCTCGTCGGCCCGTTGCCGGATCGAGCTGGCCGGGCGGACCCCGCTCCCGGAGTCGTCGGCCGACCCGGACCTCCCGCCCGGAATGGACAGAGCGGCGCTGCGAGGCGCCCTGGCCCGGCGGGGGATGCGCTCGCCGGCCGAGATCGAGCGGACCGCGAGCGCGATCCTGGCCGCCCGCGAGGTCGAGACGACCATGGCCGAGTTGCGCGACCTCGGCGCCGAGGTCCGCTACCACGCGGTCGACGTCCGGGACGCGTCCGCGACCCGGGACCTGATCAAGAAGATCCACGACGAGCACGGCCGGATCGACGGTGTCGTCCACGCGGCCGGGATCATCGAGGACAAGCTGATCGCGGACAAGGCTCCGGAGTCGTTCGCCCGGGTCTACGGCGTCAAGGTGGACGGCGCCGTGAACGTGCTGGACGCGATGCACGCGCTGGACGCGCCGGCCCGGTTCGTGGTGCTCTTCGGCAGCATCGCGGCCGCGTACGGGAACCGCGGCCAGAGCGACTACGCGGCGGCCAACGACGCGCTGGACTCGCTCGGCGCCCGCTGGTCCGGACGGACCGGTCAACGGTTGCTCACCGTCCACTGGGGTCCGTGGGCACCCGGTTCCGGACACGGCGGGATGGTGACCCCGGAGCTCACCCAGGAGTACGCCCGCCGCGGCATCGACCTGATCGACCCCGAGGAGGGCGCGCTCGCCCTGATGCGCGAGCTCGCCTTCGGCACCGACGGTTCGGTCGTCTACACCGCCTCGGGCTGGTGAGCGCCGTGCAACCGACCGCGATCGTCGGGATGGCCGCGATCCTGCCCGGCGCCGGCGACCTGGGCACCTACTGGCGCAACCTGACCGAGGGCCGGGACGCGATCACCGAGGTCCCGGCGGCACGCTGGGGCGGACCGTACTACGACCCGCCGAACGCCGACCGTCCCGACCGGCTCTACTGCAACCGGGGCGGGGTCGTCGACGAGTTCGCCACTTTCCAGCCGCTGCGCTACGGGATCATGCCGAACTCGGTCGACGACATCGAGCCCGACCAGCTGCTCATGCTGGACGTGGCGACCGCGGCGATCGAGGACGCCGGAGGCGGTGAGCGGATGCCCACCGGCGACCGGATCGGTGTGATCGTCGGCCGGGGCGGCACGCTCAGCCCGGGGCAGGCCCGGCACGCCCAACGGGTGCGGCTGCCCACCCAGATGGTGCAGATCCTGCGCGAACTGATCCCCGGCCTCACCGACGACCAGGTCGCCGCGGTGCGCCGCCGCTTCGACGAGCAGCTCGGCCCGTGCCAGCCGGAGAACCTGATCGGTCTGGTGCCCAACCTGGCCGCGTCCCGGGTGGCGAACCGGCTCAACCTGCGCGGCCCGGCGTACACGGTGGACGCCGCCTGCGCGTCGTCGCTGCTCGCCGTGGACCAGGGGATCGCCGAGCTGGCCGCGGGCAAGCTCGACGTGGTGCTCGCCGGTGGTGTGCACCACGTGCACGACATCAGCTTCTGGTCGGTGTTCTCGCAGCTCGGGGCGCTGTCCCGGCAGGGCCGGATCCGGCCGTTCGACGCGGCCGCCGACGGTCTGCTGATCGGTGAGGGCACCGGCATGGTGGTGCTCAAACGGCTGGCCGACGCCGAACGCGACGGCGACCGGATCTACGCGGTGATCCGCGGGACCGGTGTCTCCAGCGACGGCCGGTCGGCGAGCATGTTCAACCCGGCCACCTCCGGCCAGGTGCTCGCGATCGAACGGGCCTGGGCGGCGGCCGGTCTGGACCCCACCGCCCCGGACGCGATCGGCCTGCTCGAGGCACACGGCACGGCCACCCCGACCGGGGACGCGGCCGAGCTGACCACGCTGGCCACCGTCTTCGGACCGCATCGGGGCGGCTCCCGGGCGGTGGTCGGCTCGGTGAAGTCGATGATCGGGCACGCCATGCCGGCCGCCGGGATCGCCGGCCTGATCAAGGCGGCGCTCGCCGTGCACCACGGGGTGCTGCTCCCGACGCTGCACGTGGACAACCCGCGCCGGGAGCTCGCCGACACCCGCTTCGCGACCATCGACAAGGCCCGGACCTGGGACGGTCCACGACGGGCCGGGGTGAACGCGTTCGGCTTCGGTGGCATCAACGCGCACGTGATCCTCGAACAGTGGACGCCACCGGCCCGGTCGGCGGTGGTCAGCGAACCGGAACGGATCCTGCGGGCGGCCGCCGCGAACCCCGCCGAGCTGGCGGACCGGGTCGCCGCCGGACGTGCGGGTGGCGACGGTCCCTGCCGGGTCGCGGTGGCGAACCCGACCGGACAGCGACTGGCCCTGGCCGGGCGCCTGGTCCGCAAGGGGGAGCCGTGGCGTGGCGGGCGCGACATCTGGTTCGCCCCGCGACCGCTGCTGACCGGCGGCGGCCGGGTGCTCTTCGTCTATCCGGGCGTCGAGGCCGAGTTCGCGCCGCGGACCGCCGACCTCGCGGCCCGGTTCGGACTACCCGACCGGGAGTGGTCCTCGGCGGACCTCGGCCGGCACGGCACCGGACTGGTCGAGGCCGGCGTGCTGCTCACCGCCGCGTTGCGGCAGATCAGAATCAGACCTGACGGGTACGCCGGACACAGCCTCGGCGAATGGACGGCGGCCCGGGTCAGCGGCCTGATGAGCGCCCGCGGTGTGGACGAGTTCCTGCACGCCTTCGACGCGCAGTCGGTCGAGGTCGCCGGGCACGCGTTCGCCGCCGTGGGCGCGGGCGCCGCCGACATCGCGCCGGTGCTGGCGGACTATCCGGGCGTGGTGCTGTCCCACGACAACGCGCCCGGCCAGGTGGTGGTCAACGGGCCGAGCGGCATGGTCGACCGGCTCGTCGAGGACCTGCGCGACCGCCGGATCATGTGCCAGGCGCTGCCGTTCCGGTCGGCCTTCCACACGCCGGCGTTCGAGCCGGGTCTGCGCGCGATCGGCGAGGCCCTCGGCCGCTTCGAGATCACCGAACCGGACGCGCCGGTCTGGTCGGCCACCCTGACCGCGCCGTTCCCGGCCGCCGATCCGGCCCGGGTCGGCGAGACCTTCATCCGTCACATGATCACTCCGGTCCGTTTCCGGGAGACGATCGCGGCCGCGTACGACGCCGGGTTCCGGGTGTTCCTCCAGGTCGGCGCGGGTCAGCTGGCCTCGCTGATCAGCGACAACCTGGCCGGTCGCGACCACCTGGCGATGCCGGTGAACGTGACCCGCCGTTCCGGCCTGGACCAGTTGCGCCGGGTGGCGGCGGCCCTCTGGGTGGAGGGCGCCGATCCCGACTTCGGCCCGCTCGAGAGCGGCCCCGCGCGGTCCGTGGACGGTGCCCGGGTGGCGATGCCGAAGGCCGGGACCGGCCCGGCGGTCCGGCTCGACCTGGGCGGTCCGCAACTCTCCCTGGGTACGGACGCCGCCCAGGTCCTGAACATCTCCCGCACAGCCCGCCCGCGACCGCATCCGACCACTGCGCCGGCTCCGCCGGTTTCCCGGCCGCGACCGCATCCGCCCATGCCCCCGGCGCCGCCGGCCAAGGCTCTGCCGCCGCCGGTCTCGAAGGCGCCGGTCTCGAAGGCGCCGGTCTCGAAGGCGCCGGTCTCGAAGGCGCCGGTCTCGAAAGAGCCGGTCTCGAAAGAGCCGGCCCCAGTGGCGGCCACCGACACGATGCTCGGTGCGTTGCGCCAGCTCGCGGGGCATTCCAGTGCCGCGGCCGAGCTGGCCGCACTCCTCCAGGAGACGGCCACCGACGCGGTCACCATGATCTCCGCGGCGAAGAACCCGCCCGCGAACCCGCCCGCAAGAACGGTCGCAAGACCGGCCGCAAGCCCGGCCGCAACGCCGCCCGCAACGCCGCCCGCGAACCCTGCCCGCCCGGCCTCGTCGTCCGAACGGCGATCGGTGCTGACGGTCTCCATGCAGGCCATGCCCTATCTGAAGGACCACTGCTTCTACGCCCTCCCCGACGACTGGCCGGAACCCGAGGACCGCTGGCCGGTCGTCCCGGCCACCACGGTCGCTCAGCACATGCTCGACGCCGCCGCGGCAGCCGCCCCCGGCATGCGCGCGGTCGCCATCCGGGACGCCCGCTTCAACCGGTGGCTGATCGCCGCGCCCGCCCAGGACGTCGAGATCACCGTCCGGCCGTCCGGGCGCAACGAGGTCGATGTGGTCTTCGGCGCGTACGCCCGGTCCACCGTGGAACTGGCCCCGGACTATCCGGCGCCGAGCACCGCCGTCTGGCGCCACGATCCGGCCTCCGAACGGCCCGCCACGATCAGCGCCGAGCGGATGTACGCCGAACGCCTGATGTTCCACGGCCCGCTGTTCCAGGCGGTCACCGCCGTGCACGCGTTCGGCGACCGGCACGTCCGTGGCCAGGTCACCGCCACCGCGGTGCCCGGCGCGGTGCTCGACAACGCGCTCCAGCTGATCGGGAACTGGATCATCAGTACCCAGCCGAACCGGACGGTCGCCCTGCCGGTCCGGCTGGGCCGGGTCAGCTTCGCCGGGCCGCTCCCGCCGCCGGGAACCGTCCTGGACGTGGTGGCCCGGATCCGGGTCTGCGACCACGACCAGATCGTCGGCGACGCCCAGCTGTCGTCCGGTGGCCGGATCTGGGCGGTCATCGAGGGTGTGGTGGACCGCCGGTTCGACAGTCACCCGACGGCCCGGATCGCCGAGCGTTTCCCGCAGCGGCACGCCATGTCGCAGCCGCAGCCGGAGGGCTGGACGCTCGCCTACGAGTACTGGACCGACCTGGTCACACGGGGCATGGCGGCCCGCGGCATCCTCGGCGCCGACGGCGGACGCGAGTACGAGGGCAAACCCCCGGCGACCCGCAAACAGTGGCTGCTCGGACGGATCGCGGTGAAGGACGCGGTGCGGTTCCGGCAGTGGGAGGCCGGGCACACCGACGTGTACCCGATCGAGCTGACCGTCACCAACGAACCGAACGGGCGGCCGCGTGTCGCCGTACGCGAGAATCGGGGTCTGCGCCCGTGTGACGTCTCGCTGGCGCACTGCGCGGATCTGGGTGTGGCGATCGCCCGCCCCTACGGTCCCGGCGACGACCCGGACGGTCCCGGCGTCGGCATCGACGCCGCCGAGATCACCCCGGTCGACGACAGCACCATCCGCCTGGCCTGCGGTGACGCCGAGATCGCCCTGCTCGGGCGGCTCTCCGCGGACGGCGGCCGGGATCTCTGGTTCACCCGGTTCTGGGCGGCGAAGGAGGCCGCGGCCAAGGCCGAGGGCACCGGGCTGGGCGGCCGTCCCCGGGACTTCGCCGTCACCGGATCCGGTGTGGACGGCCTGACCGTGCGGGTCGGCGGCCGCACGTACACCGTCGCCCACCGTGAGGTGGGCAACCCGCCGGATCTGCCCCCGCGCCGCTACACCGTCGCCTGGACCTGGGGTCCGGAGCCGTCATGAGGAGACCTGTCATGCCCGTCGACACCGCATCGGTCACCGCCGAGGTGACCCGGATCCTGCACACCGTGCTCGGCGACCTCGAGCCGGACACCCCGATCACCCCGGCCAGCACGTTCCGCGACGACCTCGGCATGGAGAGCATCGACGTCGTCGCGCTCGCCGGCCGGCTGCAGGCCCGCTACACCGAGGTGAACTTCGCCCGGTTCGTCGCGACCCTCGACGTCGCCTCGGTCGGCGAGCTGCGGGTCGGCCAGCTCGTGGACCACATCGTCGGGGCGAGCCGGTGAGCTTCGTCGAGGCCAACGGTATCCGGCTGCACGTCCAGGAGCTGACCCCACCCGGCGTGCTGTCGCCGCCCACCGCGGTCCTGCTGCACGGTCTGGCCGCCGACACCATGGCCAGCTGGTACTTCACCCTGGCGAACCCGCTCGTCGAACAGGGCTTCCGGGTTCTGCTCCAGGATCTGCGTGGTCACGGCCGCAGCGAACATCCACCCGCGGGGTACGCGCTGACCGACTTCGTCGACGACCTGGAGGCGTTGCTGGCCCCCGAGCCGGAGCCGGTCCTGCTGTTCGGCAACTCGTTCGGCGGCACCGTGGCGTTCGGCTATGCGGCCCGCCACCCGGAGCGGGTGTCCGGGATCGTCGCCGTCGAGTCGAGCCCGCCGACGGTGGACTGGTTCGACCGGATGCGCCGGCGTCTGCGCGTCCGGCAGCCGGCCCTGGTCGCCACCGGGCTGCGCACCGAACTGCCGGAGAGCACGCTGCCCGAGCCGTCCTCGCTGTCCGCGATCGCCTGCCCGGTGCTCTGCCTGTACGGCGGACGGTCCCCGGTGCACGACATGGCCGGGGAGGCGCGGCTGCTGCTGCCCCGGGTGCGGACCCGGGTGTTCCCCGGTGAACGGCACACCCTGCTGGTGGACCGGCCGGACGACGTACGGGCCGCGGTGACCGACTGGCTGCGCACCGAATTCCATGGAGGACAGTGATGGAGCGATCGATCATCATCAGTAACGGCCGATGCGGCTCCACGCTGCTGTCGGACCTGGTGCACGAGGAGCCGGACACCCTCTCCGCCCAGGAGTTCTTCATGTCCATGCCGTGGCGCGACAGCACCGCGGAGATGTCCGGCCAGGAGTACTGGGAGCTGCTCGCCAGCCCGCGCGCCGACGTGGCCACCCTGTTCCGGATCGGTCTCGCCCCCAAGGAGGTCCGGCACTACCCGCCGACCGGCCGGTGGGTGTCCGACGGCCAGGACATGCCACGGATCCTCGGCATCACCCTGGCCAAGCTGACCGGCGACCCGGACGCGCTCTACGACCGGCTGGCCGCCCGGGTGCCGGACTTCCCGCGGCAGAGCCTCGCCCGCCAGCACGCCCTCTTCCTGGACCTGCTCGCCGGCCTGCTCGGCCGGCGGCGCTGGGTGGAACGGTCCGGCGGGTCCAGCCAGATCGCCAAGGTGCTGCTGGACAGCTACCCGGAGGCGCGGATCGTCTACCTGACCCGCAACTGGGTGGACACCGCGAAGTCGATGAGCCGGCACTCGTCGTTCCAGATGGTGCAGCTGCGGGTCGAAGCCCTCAACCGGTACGGGATCGACCCGTTCCAGGTGCGGCCCGGCGACGAGGTGCCGGCCGAGATGCTGCCCTATATGCCGGAGCGGATCACCGCCGAACGGCTGCGCGAACGCGGCACCGACCCCGGACGGTACGTGCACCTCTGCGCGTTCATGAGCGGCCAGGCCGAGCAGGCGCTCGCCGACACCCCGCCCGCGATGCTGCACACCCTCGCCTACGAGGACCTCCTCCTCGACCCGGTGGCACGGCTCACCGAGGTCGGCGAGTTCCTGCTCTTCGACGACCCGGCCGGATGGGCCGACCGGGTCTCCGCCCGTGTGAAGCGAATGGAGACAGCTCGGTGAAACTGATGGCGCTGGCCGCCGGCGTGGTTCTCGCCGTGGCCTCGGCCGCGGCGCCCGCGTATGCGCAGTCCGCGGAGCCGGGATACGACATGAAGCTGCTCGCCAAGGCGAAGGCCGACGAGTGCTTCAACGGCGTCGGCGTGGTCTATCCGGCCGGGCCGCCCTGCGCCGAGGGACAGGCCAAGGTCAACCAGGCGTACGTCTGGGGCCTGACCAAGACCGGCGACGACGTCTGGTTCGGCACCGGCGCGAACGTGCACTGCCTGACCACCGGAGCCACCATCGGCGTGATCGTGCCGGTCGTCAACGAGGACTGGGTCTGCGAGTACGGCGAGAGCCAGATCGTGAAGAACGACCCGGAGATCCCGGTGACCGTCGGCGACATGCGCGCCCCGCAGGTCTGGCTCTACAACGCGAGGACGAAGAAGTCGGTGAACAAGTCGTCGGAGATCACCCGCGCCTCGGCCGACGACGCGTACCGGCTGGCACACACCATCGGGTTGCGCGCCGCCGGCAACTTCAAGGACGTGGTGCTGCTCGGCGGCCCCACCACCGACCAGCGGCTCAACATGTTCGCGTTCGACGCGAAGACCAAACGGTTCCTCGGCTCGCACACCTACGACGAGTACGGCAACATCCGGACCTTCCTGCAGCACGGCAAGGCGCTGTACCTGGGCGTGGGCATCGGCCGCAACGGCGCGCTGGGCGGGGCGGTGGTCCGCTGGACCGGCTCGAAGTCGTCACCGTTCGACTTCGTCTCGGTCGGTGACCTGCCCGTGCAGGCCGCCGACCTGTCCGTGCACGACGGGCGGATCGCCGCCACCAGCTGGCCGGCCGACGGCTCCGGCACGTCGACCGCCAAGATGGCCGGCGTCTGGATCAGCCCGCCGCTCGCCGACGGCGCACCCGGCCTGAACCCGGAGGACGCGGCCGGCTGGGCGCAGGTGTGGAACGTCGGCGCGTACGAGCCGGACCGGATCACCGCGGCCACCTACGGGCTCGGCGGTGTCGCCTCGTACGGGGGATGGTTGTACTGGGGCACCATGCACGTCCCGACCAAGGCCACGAAGGTGCACCAGAAGCTGTTCCCGCAGCCCACCGAGGAGGCGAAGAAGCTCCAGGTGCGGTACACCCAGCGGGCGATCTCGATCTTCCGGGGGCGCAACCTGGGCACCGCCGAGCAGGAGGTGCAACTGCTGTACGGCGCCACCCAGCTGCCCGTCTACAACACGACGGCCGGCACCTGGTCGGCCGGTTCCACCAACTACACCCCGGTGTACGGGACGTCCGGCTTCGGTCACGCGTTCAACAACTACACGTGGCGGATGGCGGTCACCGACGGCAGACTCTTCGTCGGCACGATGGACTGGAGTTACCTGGTGCACAACCTGGTCCCGGACGGCACCACCGGGCCCGACCCGGCCGAGTTCGGCGGTGACCTGTGGATGTTCCCCGCACCGGACCAGCCCGCCACCGCCATCGACACCAACGGGCTGGGCAACTACCTCAACTACGGCATCCGCAACATGATCGTCGATGGTGACGGGCTCTTCATCGGGATGGCCAACCCGATGAACCTGCGCGCCGACCCCACCGACGACATGCCCGAAGGCGGCTGGGAGCTGCTCTCCCTCAAGAAGAAGAAGCGCTGACCCCGGTGTGTTGATTTCGGGCGCCCAGGGCGCCCGAAATCAACACACGCTTCTGGCTGTGTTGATTTGGGGCGCGCTACGCGCCCCAAATCGACACACGGGTTAGAGCATTGCGGCAAGGGCGGGCTTCACGCCCCACTGGGTGGTCAGCGCGTCGTACTCGGCGCGCTGATCCTCGGTGGGGGCGGCGTCCGTCCGCCGCGCCCGCAGCATCAGGTTCCGTGGGGTGTGCGCCGAGTCGATGAACTCCACCACGTCCACCCGGTAGCCGTTCAGCCGCAGCAGGCCGGCCCGCAGCGAATCGGTCAGCACGTCGGCGAACCGTTCCCGCAGGATGGCGTGCCGGGTCACCTCCGCGTACGGCGACGGCGCCGGGTTGCCCTTGAGCTGCGCGGCGATGTCGTGGTGGCAGCACGGCGCGGCCAGTACCCAGCGGGACTCCCAGCGCACCGCGCGGGCCAGGGCCTGATCGGTGGCGGTGTCGCAGGCGTGCAGGGCGAGCACGAGATCCGGCGTGAACGGGAGCTCCGCGTCCTCGATCGTGCCCGCCACGAAGGTCACGTCGGCGGAGCATCCGAGCCTGGTCGCGACGTCGCTGTTGCGTACCCGCTGATCCTCACGGACATCGACCCCCACGACCTGGACCTGCGCGCCCCGGCCGGCCAGATAGCGGTACGCGGCGAAGGTCAGATAGGCGTTGCCGCACCCCAGATCGACGACGCGCAGCGGCGTCGGCAACTCCTCGGGCAGCGTCGCGGCCAGCGCCCGCAGGAACGCGTCGATCTGCCGGCGCTTCGCCGCGTTGCCACCGATCACCTCGAACAGCGGATCACCCGGGTCGAGCAGCCACTGCTTCGCCCGGTCGTGCTCCTGCGGCGTCGCCGGCGCGACCGCGCCCGCCCGGTGCACCTGGGCGTCACCCTTCTTGGTGACACGCACCTGGACGGTCGCCGACTCGGTCTCCACGTGCCAGTTGCCGAACGGTTCGGCCAGCAGCGCGTCGACCGCCTCGGCGGCCTCGTCGCCGGGCGCGACGTTACGGGTGAACGGGCGGGCGCCGTCGTCGGTGACGATCTGGAGTTTCCGCCCGTGCTTGAGGGTGACCGGGCGCACCTGGGCCCGGACGACCGACGGCGCCGACCCGCGGCGACGGCCGGCCGCCACGGCCCGGGTGAGACCCGGCGCGAGCAGCAACTCGCGGACCTCGGCCAATACTTGATCGAGCGGTTCTGGCATGACGACCATTCTGCCCGGGACGTTCGGAGCACCCACGGGGCTGTGCATCGGGGGTATTTTGTTCGGCGGACCGGAGGTGAAACCTTGTCGTTGACGGCAGACCCGTCGCAGACGCGTCAGCTCTCCTGGCGGCTGCGCGAACGCACCCAGCTGGAGTCGCGGCGCAGCGCGTTCGTCGATCTGCTGGCCGCTGGTGCCCTGCCGATGGCCGCCTACGCCGAGTTGGCCGCGCAGCACTGGTTCATCTACGAGACGCTTGAGCCGGCCGCGTCCGCGATGGCTGACGACCCGGTGGCCGGCCGGTTCGTCTTCCCGGAACTGGTCCGGCTCCCGGCCCTCGAAGCCGACCTGCGGTTTCTGTACGGTCCGCGCTGGCAGAGCCGGATCACGGCGCTGCCAGCCACGACGACGTACTGCACCCGGATCCGGTCGGCGGCCTTCGACCGGGCCAGCGGGTTCGTGGCGCATCACTGCACGCGGTACCTCGGCGACCTGTCCGGCGGGCAGTGGCTCGGCCAGGCGGTGGTGCAGGCGTACGGGTTCCGCGGGGAGGGCCACCGGTTCTTCGTCTTCGACGGCGTGGACCCGGGGATGTTCCGGGCGCACTATCGCGACCGGCTCAACGCGGCACCGTGGTCACACGCCGAGCAGGACGCCTTCATCGACGAGGTGTCGGCGGCCTACCGGCTGAACGTCGACGTGCTGGACGAACTGGGCCGGATCTGGTCCTGAGAGGGCACGGTCGACGTGCCCTCTCGAACTCGATCAGGCCTCGGTGGCGCCGGCCTCGGCGGTGTCGGCCGCCTCGGCGGTGCTGCGGGTGCGGCGGCGACGGCGCGGCGCGGCGCTCTCGCCCTCGGCGGGCGTGCCGGCGACGGCTTCGACGACCTTCTCCGCTGCCTCGACGACCTTCTCGGCGGCCTTGGCGGCGGTCCTGCGAGCGGCCCGGGCGGGCTTCTCCGCCTTCTCCACGACGGTCCCGGCGGCCTTCTCGACCTTCTCCGTGACGGTCTCGGGGGCCTTCTCCGTCTTCTCCGTGACGGTCGCGGGGGCCTTCTCCGCCTTCTCCGTGACGGTCGCGGGGGCGTTCTCCGTCTTCTCCGTGACGGTCGCGGGGGCGTTCTCCGCCTTCTCCGTGATCGTCTCGGTGGCCTTCTCGGCCGGCGCCGGAGCGGTGTCGCCGCCCTCGGTCACGTCGGAGAACAGCATGGTGGTCGCGGCCGACCGGCGACGCCGGGACCGGGTCCGCGGCGCGGCCGTCTCCGTCGCGGCGGCGGCCGTGCCGGTCGCACCGGCGGGTGCCCCGGCCGTGTCGGTCGCACCGGTGGGTGCCTCGGCCGGCGAGGTCACCGCCGGAGTCTCCGGGGCGGTGGCGGGCGTGGCCGCGGGCGTACCCGTGACGGCGGCCTCGTCCTCGACCACCCGGCGCCGGCGACGCTGGCGCTTGGGACGGTCGGAGGTCTCCACCTCGGCGGCTGGGGTCTCGGCCGGCGCGGAGCCAGCCCGCGGCGGCCGTCCGCCGGAACGGGTCCGGCTGTTGCGCCCACCGTCGCGGCGCCGGCCGACGGTGCCCAGGTCCTCCTCGACCTCGGCGGACAGCCCGGCACGACTGCGCTCGGCGGTCGGCAGGGTGCCCGAGATGTCGGTGGGGATGTCCAGGTCGGCGTAGAGCGCGGCGCTGGTGTGGTACGTCTCCGGCGGCTCGGGCATGCTCAGCCCGAGCGACTTGTCGATGAGCACCCAGCGCGGCATGTCCTCCCAGTCGACGAAGGTGACCGCGACACCCGTGGCGCCCGCACGGCCGGTCCGGCCGATGCGGTGGGTGTAGGTCTCCGGGTCTTCCGGGCAGTCGTAGTTGATCACGTGGGTGACACCGGACACATCCAGGCCACGGGCCGCGACGTCGGTGGCGACCAGCACGTCGATCTTGCCGCTGCGGAACGCCCGCAGCGCACGCTCCCGCGCGCCCTGGCCCAGGTCACCGTGCACCGCCGCGACCGCGAAACCGCGGAAGTCGAGGTCCTCGGCGACCCGGTCGGCGGCCCGCTTGGTCCGCGTGAAGATCATCGTGAGGCTGCGACCGTGGGCCTGCAGGATCCGGGCCACCATCTCCAGCTTGTTCAGCGGGTGGGTGCGGTAGACGACCTGCTTGGTCAGCGGGGAGGCGGCGCTCTCCGTGGTGTGACCGGCGTGGATGGTCATCGGGTTGCGCAGGAACCGGCGGGACAGCGCCACGATCGGGTCCGGCATGGTCGCCGAGAACAGCATCGTCTGACGCTGCGCGGGGAGCATCGCCAGGATCTTCTCGACGTCCTCCAGGAAGCCCAGGTCGAGCATCCGGTCGGCCTCGTCGAGCACCAGGGCCCGCACGGATCCGAGCTTCAACTGCTTTTGCTTGGCCAGGTCGAGCAGGCGGCCGGGGGTGCCGACCAGGATCTCGACACCCTTCTTGAGGGTGTCGACCTGCGGCTCGTAGGCCACACCGCCGTAGATCGCCAGCACCCGCACGCCGCGGGTGCTGCCCGCGGCGGCCAGGTCACGGGCCACCTGGATGCCCAGCTCACGGGTCGGCACGACGATCAGGGCCTGCGGCTGGCCGTCGGCGCCCTCGGACGGGGCGAGGACGCGCTCGAGCAGGGGCAGACCGAAGCCGAGGGTCTTGCCGGTGCCGGTCGGCGCCTGACCGATCAGGTCGGTGCCGCGCAGGGCGATGGGAAGGGTGTACTCCTGGATGGCGAACGCGTGGGTGATGCCGGCCTGGGCCAGGGCTTCCACGGTCTCGGCCCGGACGCCGAGATCGGCGAACGTCGGGCTGTCCGGACGAACCGGAGCACGGCTGGTCACGGGAACTAGAGCTTGCTCATTGTCGGTCATGAAGTTTTACGGGTGCCCTCTCGTGGTGCGCCCGTCGGTGTCTCTGGGGCGCGGTCTGTGTAGGGCGCGGGCCACACGCCAGAAGCGGGCCGCACGCGCGGTCGCCGTGTGGTGAAAACCCCAGCTCGGTCGATTTGACAGATCGACGAGAACGGCGACAGCGCCAGTCTACCCGACCAGGAGGCAGACGCACCGGAGAGCAAAGTTACGGGAGGGAACCCTGGGACCAGGGTGCCCTCCCGGCAACTGTGTTTTTCGCCCTCAGCGGGTCGTGAACCCGAAGGGGCGGTGTGTCGCCTCGGCGATCTCCACATACGCCAGCTTGGCGACCGGGATGATCACCTTGCGGCCCTTTTCATCCGTGAGCGACAGGATGCCGTCCTTGGCCAGCGCCTCGGAAACAGCCTGCTCGACCTCCGCCGGGGTCTGAGCGCTCTCCAGCACCAGCTCACGCGGCGTCTGCTGCACGCCGATCTTGACCTCCACGGGGCCCTCCTCTGTCAACCGTCTACCGATCGAAAGGCTATCCGATTTCCGGCGGCGTACCGGCCGTTGAACCGCCCTGGAGCGGGAAGCTGGCGATCCCACGCCAGATCAGAGCGGCGACGAGGGCCTCGGCTTCAGCTTTGGGCGTACGCCGGCCGTTCGCCAACCAGAACTGGGCGGCCTGTCCGGCGGCCCCGGCGAGCCCGGAGGCGAGCAGCTCGGCCTGGTCCTGACGCAGCCCGGTGTCCGAGATGATGGTGTCCGTCACCGCGGCGATGCAGCCCTGCTCGACCCGCTCGACCCGCTGGCGCACCTGCGGGTCGTTGCGCAGGTCCGACTCGAAGACGAGACGGAACGCCTCGCTCTCGTGGTCCATGAAGTCGAAATACGCCCGGACGGCGCCCTTCACCCGCTCCTTGTTGTCCGGAGTGGCCAGCATCGCACCCCGCACCTTGGCGATTATCGCGTCGCAGTGCGTGTCCAGCAGCGCCAGGTAGAGCTCGAGCTTGCCGGGGAAGTGCTGATAGAGGACGGGCTTCGAGACGCCCGCCTTCTCAGCGATGTCGTCCATCGCCGCGGCGTGGTAGCCGTGGGCGACGAAGACCTGCTGCGCGGCGGCCAGAAGCTGCTTGCGGCGGGCCGAACGTGGCAGACGGGTGGGGCGGGTGGGCGGTGCCCCGCTGGACGCAGCGGTCATTTCTTTCGAACCTCCAGGGGGTCGGGTCCCCGCGGTTTGTCGTATCGGACTGCCCGGATCGGCGCTTGTCGCGGTCGTGCGGGCAATTGTCGCGACGCTGCAACTTATCGCCACTGCAACCACACGGTAGCCTCAGCGGGGGCGAGCGAGGAGCACGCGGTGGATGAAACAGGGCATTCCGGAGACGCCGGAGCCGCAGTGGGTGGCAACGGTGCCGACTCGCGTGACCGCACACGGGTGAACGGCTGGGCCAACGCCGACGGACCGTGGACGAACGCGGGCACGGCGGCGGAGCAGGAGGCGGACGTGCCGACATGGCGGCGTTCGTCGGACACGCGTGGCTTCGGCCGGCAGCAGTTCCCACCCGAACGCACCTATGGCTCGGCGCCCGCGTCCGGCATCCCGGCACCGTCCGGCTACCCGGAAAATTCTCCCGAGATTCCCCCTTCCGGGACGGGAACACCGGGGGAGCAGACCTGGCAGACCCCGAACGGGGCGACTCCGGGCGAGCAGACCTGGCAGACCCCCGGCGCTGCCGGCGAGCAGACCTGGCAGGGGACGTCCGAACGCGGCCGTCTCGCCGACATCCTCGGCCGGCGGCGCGCTCCCGGACCCGACGGCCCGGGACACGGCCCCGCCCCGACGTCCGGCGCCGGCGCACGCGGCTTCGACGCGCCCTCACCGAGCAGCGCCCCGCCGTACCCGTACGAGGGCGACCTGGACGACTCCTACCGCGGGCCGTCCCCGGCGGCGCAGCGCGCCTCGGTGCCGATGGCGCGCCCGCCGATGCCGGCCGGCCGTCCCGGCTGGGCGCAGCCCGAGGAGAACGACACGGACCGTCCGGAACGCTCCCGGCACGCCCTGGTCAGCGACACCCTCTCGCAGGGTCTCCGGGTGGACAGCGCCCTGGTCGGCGACAAACTGCCGACCGACGAGGAGACCGGTGCGGCCCGGTCGGCGTACGACTCGCCCGGCTTCGGCCGCCGGTCGTTCGAGCCGGCCCCGACCTCGTTCCCCGGATTCGCCGGTGAGCCCGAGGCACCCGCCTCGCCCGCCTCCCCGCTTTCCGCGGGATCCCCGCTTTCCGCGGGATCCGCCGCCGATGCGGAGGCCGAGGCCAACGGCGCTCTCCCGCAGCGCGTCCCGGGCCAGCTCGAGATGCCCGGCGTTCCCGAGGCGCCCGCCGGGGAACCCTCGGCCGAGGTGCCCGCCCTGGCCCGCATCGCGACGCACCTGCGCCGCGGCGACGTGCTGCCGGTGCAGGAACGCCAGGAGGGCTTCGACGTCCAGGACATCCTGGCCGCGGTCCGCGAGGTCGACGGGGTCCGCGACGCCGCGCTGCGGACCACCCCGGCCGGCGCGCACAGCCTGCGCCTGGACCTCTCCGACGGCGCCGACCCGGCCGAGGTGAGCCGCCAGGTGGCCCGCCTGCTCCAGGACCGGATGGGCCTGGACGCCAACCTGCCCGGCGACGGCCTGGCCGCCGCCCTGGCCCGCAACGCCCCGTCCCGGCCGGCGCCCGGTCCCGGCCCGGCCCCGTTCGTGCCCGGTCAGATCAATCGCGCCTCGGCGTCCGCGCCGGTGTCCGCGATGCCGTCCGCACCCGCCTCGGCGCCGCCGCAGCCGATGCTCCCACCGCAACCGCCGGCCCCGGTGGCGCCCGCCTCGGCACCCCCGGCCGCGCCCTCGCGTCCGGCGCCGTTGTCGTCGGCTCCGGTGTCACCCGCGGCGGCCCGGGTCACGGACCGTCCGTCGGCGTCCCGAGCCACCGACCTCGCCGCGTCGTCCCTCACCGGGTCGTCGCGGGCCACCGACCGTGCCGCGACTGCCCGTGCCGGTGATCGTGGCGCGGGGTCCAGGCCCACCGACCTCGCCGCTGCGGCCGTGCCGTTCGACGGCAGCAAGGCCCGGCCGCTGGATCCGGGCGACCACCCCGGCCCCCGCGTCGTGATCGAGAACGTGCACGTCAACACGTTCGGGGCGGACGCCACCGTCGAGGTGCGCCTGCAGGCCGGCGGACGGACCGCGGCCGGCGTGGCCACCGGCCCCGCGGTCGACGGCTACCTCCTGCGCCTGTGCGCCACCGCCACCGCCGGCGCGGTCGACGACCTGCTCTCCACCTCCCGGCACACCGACGGGCCGGCCCGCTGTTTCGTCGAGCACGCCGCCCAGGTGTCGTTCGGATCGATGCAGGTCGCCGTCGTGGTGCTGCTGCTCTCGTCGGCCGGCGGGTGGGTCGAGCAACTGGCCGGCTCGGCCGTGGTGACCGGTGACGATCGGCATGCGATGGTTCGCGCCACATTGGCCGCCGTCAACCGCCGGCTCGAGGCACTCTTGGCGTGATGAGAGGCGCGGTGCTTGCCGACGACAGCGTGCTGTCGCCGGAAGAGGGAGAGGCACCGCCGCCGTGGCCCGCACGCCGGGTCACGGTCGGCGGCGCGATGCTGCACGTCCGCGACACTCCGGCCGTCGCGCCGGGGGCCGAGCCCGCGGTCTACGTGCACGGGCTGGGCGGCTCGTCCCAGAACTTCACCGACCTCGCCGCGCTGCTCGCCGGCCGGCTCGACGGTCAGGCCGTCGACCTGCCCGGCTTCGGGTACAGCGACGCCATCCCGCGATACTCGATTCCGGCGTTCGCCGCGATCCTCATCGAATACCTCGAGCAGGACGGCCGCGGGCCGGTCCACCTGATCGGCAATTCGCTCGGCGGTTCGATCTCGGTGCGGGTGGCGGCGTTACGGCCGGACCTCGTGCGTACCCTCACGTTGGTCTCGCCGGCGATGCCGTTCCTGGATCCGCGCCGCACCGCGCAGGGCCCGGTCCTGCCGTTGCTCGCGGTGCCCGGCGCGGAACGCCTGATGGCCTGGGCGCTGACCCGGCTCACCGCCGAGCAGATGGCCGAACAGGTGCTCGCCGCCTGTTTCGGTGACACCAGCAAGGTGCATCCGCAACGCCGGGCCGAGGCGATGGAGGAGATCCAGCTCCGGTACACCGTCGCCCACTACCCGAAGGCCTACCTCGGCACGCTGCGCGGCCTGGTCAGCAGTTTCCTGCGGGCCTATCTGCCCGGGGTGAACTCGCAGTGGCGGCTCGCCTCGCGGGTGGAGGTGCCGACCCTGGTGATCGGCGGTCTCAACGACAGGCTGGTCGATCCCCGGGTGCCTGCGCAGGTGGCCCGGACGGTGCAGGACGGCCGTCTGCTCATCCTGCCGGGCGTCGGTCACGTCGCCCAGATGGAGGTCCCGCGCTGGTCGCCCGGGCGGTCGTCGGCATGCTCGACGACGTGCGCGCCACCGCGGCCTGAGATATGTGCTGCTCAGCACAACTTTGTCCTTAAGGTCTGTCTCGGGTGGGAACGCGGGGCCGGGTGTGCCAGGCTGCAACGCGATGATCGCCCGTCTCGCCACCCTGTTCCGCCGCGCCACCGAAGTCGGCCTTCCCCGGATGGTCGCCCGCGCCACCAGGTTCGACCTCTCTCAGGTGGTCGCCGCCGAAGCTCTGACAGCCGAGGAGAGAACACGTAAGTCTTGGCTGGTGATAGTCGCGTCCCTGCTGATGGTGCTCGTCGCCGGACTGCTCGGTGACCGGATCGCCGCGGACGTACCGCAGGTCCCGGTGGCGGCGGACACCTCACCCGTCCCGGCGGTCTCGCCGGTGCCGACCGAGACCATGGCGGTGCCGTCGGAGACCTCCGCCTCGGCTTCGCCCTCGGCCACGACCTTCCCGGCGCCCGGTGTGCTGCGTCTGTCCGGCAAGGTGCCCACCAGGGGTTCCGGCGAGTTCTCGTACGCGAACCTGCGCAGTCCCGTGCTCGGCACCAAGGGGAGCCTGCTCCGCTTCCGGGTGGCGGTGGAGAAGGGCAGCGGCGAGGACGTGTCCGCCTTCGGCGAGCAGGTCCGCGCGATCCTCGGTGACGACCGCAGCTGGATCGGCGACGGCAGACTGCGGCTGCAGATGGTGACCGGCACCGAGAAGGCGGACTTCACGGTGTACCTGGCCACCCGGCAGACGGCGGGCGCCATGTGCCTGCGCGGTGGCACCAACATCCGGATCGACGGGGTGCCGTACACGTCCTGCCGTACGACCGGCAAAGCGATCATCAATCTGGACCGCTGGCGGCTGTCCTCAACCCCGTACCTGTCGGCGAAGATCGACTTGGCCCAGTACCGCCAGTACGTGATCAACCACGAGGTGGGCCACGAACTGGGGCATCGCCACGAGGGTTGCCCGAAGGCCGGCGGTCCCGCGCCGGTGATGGTGCAGCAGACGCTGACGTTGCGCGGCTGCCTGCCGTACTCCTGGCCGCGCCGCAACGACCGGTCGCTCTCCGGTCCGCGCCTCTGATCCGCGGCTGTTCCTGCCGGCCGGTGTGATCCGGCCTCGTGGGCCCGTGGCCCGGCCGGGTCGCCGCGGTGTGCGGGGAGTTCGGGGTGGGGCTGGAGGGGCCACGACCGGATTCCGGTGCGGAAATCCGAAACTCCTGTGACAAGCGGCGAGTCGTGGCAGGCTATCGCTTGCTATGGCAAACGCGACAAATAGCCCCGCTGGTCCGGATGATTCCATCCTCGACCGGCGTGCGCTCGCCGAACGTTCCCGCGTCGAAGCCGCCCTGCTGGCCGGATTGTCTCCGACCGCGGCCGCACGCGTGACCGGCGTCGACAGTGAGGCTGACGTCGCGGCCCAGACCGACGCACGCGGGACGCGAGTACGCGGCACGGAAGCAGGTGAACGGTTGAGCCGGGACGGAACGCCATCGTTCACGCGAGGCAGCGGAGAACCGCCGGTGCGGTCCCGTACACGAACGGTCCCCGCGACGGCGACGGGAAGAACCATGGTCACGGCCTCCACCGAACCGCCCCGCCGCACGAGCACCTCCCCGGCCGCCCCGGATTCGTCCCGCCAGGCCGCCCCGGATTCGTCCCGCCAGGCCGCCCCGGATTCGTCCCGCCGGGCGGGCGCCGCCCCGAGTGCCGGTGCCCGGTCCGCCGACGCCCGCTCCGGTGGATCTGCGGCCCGAGGATCGGCGCGTTCCCGGACCGCCACCGTCACGTCGTCAACCGCCACGGCCACGACCAGGACCGCAGCCGCCAAGGCCGCGGCGAAGTCGGTGTCCTCACGAACGACGGCCGCCGTGTCATCCGGCACGTCACCCGGTACCAAGTCCGTGGCCGCGAAAGCCGCCAAATCGGCGGCCACCAGGCCCGCGAAGTCCGTGACCGCGAAGTCCGTAACCGTGAAGCCGGTAGCCGCGAAGCCCGGGACCGCGAAGACGTTGGCGGCGAAGTCCGAGGCTGCCAAGACGGTGACGGCCAAAACCGTGACCGCCAAGACTGGGCCGGCCAAGACGGTGAGCGGGAAATCGGTGACCTCGACGTCCGGCCCCGCGGAGCCGCCCTCGCCGAAGTCCAGCCCTTCCACTCCCGCCAAGTCCCTGTCCAGGCCGGACGCCGGAGGCCGGTCCGCAACCGGTGCCGGTTCAAGTCTTGGCGCGGGTGCGATCAAGCCGCCACCGAAGGCCGCTGCCAAGGCCGTGAACAGGCCTTCAGCGGCAGCGGCTCGTCCCGGCGCCGCGGGCAGGCCCCCGGCGAAGCAGCCGGGCACCACCGTCGACGGCAAGACGAACACGCCGTCGGTGAGCCCCGTCAAGACGACGCTCAAGTCGTCAGCCGCTCCCTCGGCGCCGACGGCGGGTTCATCGGCCGCGGTGAAGTCGACATCGAGCCGGACTCCCACTTCGTCGAAGCCGACCGCCCGCAAGACGACCAGTTCCGCGAAGCCCGGCGCTTTCACCCCCGCCCGCCCCTCCGGCGAACCCGATGTCTCCGATTCGGCGGGGACCGCGGGCACACCGCCCGTCGGCACCGCCGGCCCCTCGGGAACTATCGGCACCTCCGGAACTGCCGGCACCCTGGGAGCTTCTGGTACCTCGGGAGCTTCCGGCACCTTCGGAAGTGGTGGAGCCGCGAGGACCGCTGGAACGGCCGGTGTGGCGAACGGTCGCGGCGGCGCGCGGGAAACCGCCCGCGGTTCCGGTCCTGATCGGCCACGCCGCCGCTGGACCCGGCCCGCGGTGATCGACACCGGCATGATGCCGACGGAGTCCTTGATTCCCGAGACTCCGACCGCTCTCGAGCAGCCTCCGCCGCCGCGTACCTCCCGCCCTCGCCGGAACATGACCCGCCCGGACTCGTCCACGACCCCGGGCCGGCCCGACACCCCGAACAGCGCTGACAGGAACCTCGCCGCGATCAGGCCCGGCACCTCGGACGAGGGTGCCGCAGCGCGCCAGACCGCTGCACCGGGCGGGACCGCTGCACAGGGCAGGACCGCTGCACAGGGCGGGACTGCTACGCCGGGCGGGACCGGTGCACCGGGCGGGACTGCCGCACCGCGCAGGACCACGGTCCGCCGGGAAAGGCCCGCCGCCTCACCCGAGACGTCGCACCGAGCCGTCGACCTGGCCGCCGAGCCCTGGGCTGCCGCCGGCATCCGCGCGGCCGCCGACCGTACCGCGGCCGGCCGCGCCACCGACCAGACCGCCGCGGAGAACGCCGTGGCAGCCCGAACCGCCACCGACCACATCGCGGCCGCGGGCGCCGCCGCGGCCCGTGCCGCAGCCGCCCATGCCGCAGCCCTCGAAACCGCGGCCACACGCACGGCAGCTGCCGAAGCCGCCGCGGCTCGAGCTGCCGCCACATCCGCCACCGGCCAGACAGCCGCGGGTCACCAGACATCCGCAGGTCACCAGACATCCGTGGGCCACCAGACATCCGTGGGTCAGCCTGCGCCCGCCAACGGTACCCAGCGCCTTTCACCGGGCGGCCCGCAATCGTCCCCGTCCGGACCCTTCGCGTCGCCGACTGCCGATCCTCCGGCCGCCGTTCCCTCCGTCGCGAATCCTCCGGCTCCGGCGAACGGCTACGCACCGCACAACGGCAACGCACCGCACAACGGCAACGGCAACGGCAACAGCAACGGCAACGGCAACGGCAACGGACACACGAGCGCACCCGGGGCCCAGGCCATCCCGAACGCCGCGCCCGGGTCCGGCTTCGGCCCAGGTACCGGCTTCGGCGCGAATGCCGGCCCGGGCGCCGCCCCGAACTCCGTCCTGAACCCAAACTCCGTCCTGAACCCGAACTCCGTCCAGAACCCGAACTCCGGCTCGACCTCCGCCGCACGGAACGGCTCCCCCGGAAACGTGAACGGAAGGCCCACGAACGGCGGACCCACGAACGGAAGGCCCACGAACGGCGGACCCACGAACGGCGGATCTACGAACGGTGGGGGCGCGAACAACGGGTTTGCGAACGGCCATGCCGCCACCACTCGACCCGCCGATCCTGACGACGCGATTCTGGGGGCGGAGCCCGTACCCCTGTTGCCTGATCCGCCTGCCCGGTGCTCGCCGCACCCAGCCGGCACCCCCTTCGGGCCGCGCCCTCCGGCCGGTCCGCAGCATCCCTCGAACGGCAACCGCCCGCACTCCCTGACCCCGCCGGATCCGATCGGCTGGGCCGCCGAACGTGCCGTCGAACCCGCCAACCCGCACACCGGACTTCCCGGCACCTCGTCCGGCGCTCCGTCCGCGCATCTTCCCGCCTGGCGGGTCGCGGATCCCACGTTGGAGGCCGACGCCCGCTATCCGCGGACCACGAACCGTCCCGCCACCGGCCTGCCGGACAGTGTCCGTCTGCCCGCCGAACTGCCGGACAACCTGTGGCCGCCGCCCGGTCTGCTGGAGTCCGCCCCGGTGGCCAACGTCGCCGCCCCGGAGGTCCTGCTGCCCGCTGTGGCCGCCGCGCCCGCACCCGTCGACGACACCGCCACCCGGGAGTCCCCGGCTGTCCCGTCCGAGTCGGGTGACGCCTTCCTGCGCACCGTGATGGCGAGTGCGGAGACGGAGAAGGCCGGCCCCAGCCCCCGGGTGCGCCGTCGCCGTCGTGGTGTCGCGGTCGCCTACGTGGTGGTGGTGACGGCACTGGTCCTGGTGGGCGCGCACCTGTTGCAGCAGCGGTCCCGGACGGTCGATCCGGTCCGGGACGCCGTCCCCGCGGTGGCCGAGCCCGAACAGAGAGAGCCCGAGCAGAAGGAGCCCGAGCAGAACGAGCCTGACCAGAAGGAACTCGAACCCACGGAGCCCGCGGAAAAGCAGACGCCTACCGCGGAGCCCGAGACCCAGGGCAAGGCAGGGGATTTCCGGTACGCGAAGACCCGAGGCCCGGTCCTGGGCACCGGCGGACGCCTGCACCGTTTCCGGGTGGCCGTCGAGGAGACCCTGGCCGAGCCCGCCCCCCGGGAGTTCGCCGACGCCCTGGATCTGATTCTCGGCGACGACCGCAGCTGGGTCTCCGACGGCCGTCTCCGGATGCGCCGGGTCGCGACCGCCGCCGGCGCGGACTTCACCGTCTACCTGGCGTCCGCGCGTACGTCGGAGGTGATGTGCGCGACCGGCGGCCTGGAGACCGAGGGGTTCACGTCGTGCCGGCTCCCCGGGCAGGTGATCATCAACGCGGACCGGTGGGCCGGCGGGATCCCGGACTACGAGGGTGAGCTGGAGAAGTACCGGCGGTACGCGGTCAATCACGAGGTCGGCCACGAGCTGGGGCACGGTCACGAGACGTGTCCGGGCCGGGGTGAGCCGGCGCCGGTGATGATGCCGCAGACGTACGGCCTGCGCGGCTGCGTCCCGAACGAGTGGCCCTATCTGGACGGTGAACGGTACAGCGGTGAGCCGGCCTCCTGATTATTCCGCGATCCCGCATGTCGGGCCGTGTTCGACGTCATGGGCACATCCGCCGTGTACGAGCGACAATGGCAGGCGATCCTTACCTCCGAAACCACCGAAACCCGGGGAGTGAACTGTGGCTCTGCCCCCGCTCGTCGAGCCGGCCGCTGAGCTGAGCATCGATGAGATTCGTCGATACTCACGCCACCTGATCATCCCCGACGTCGGGATGGACGGGCAGAAACGGCTGAAGAACGCCAAGGTGCTCGCGGTCGGCGCGGGCGGTCTCGGCTCGCCGACGCTGCTCTATCTCGCCGCCGCGGGTGTGGGCACGCTCGGCATCATCGACTTCGACACCGTCGACGAGTCCAACCTGCAGCGTCAGATCATCCACGGCGTCTCCGACATCGGCACGCCCAAGGCGGAGTCGGCGGCGCGCAGCATCGCCGAGGTCAACCCGCTGGTGAACGTGGTCATCCACAACACCGCGCTGGACCGCGACAACGTCAAAGAGATCTTCAGCCAGTACGACCTGATCGTCGACGGCACCGACAACTTCGCGACGCGCTACATGGTCAACGACGCCGCGGTGCTGCTCGGCAAGCCGTATGTGTGGGGTTCGATCTACCGGTTCGACGGTCAGGCGTCGGTGTTCTGGGAGGAGCACGGTCCCTGCTACCGCTGCCTCTACCCGGAGCCCCCGCCGCCCGGCATGGTGCCGAGCTGCGCCGAGGGTGGTGTCCTCGGTGTGCTCTGCGCGTCGATCGGCTCGATCCAGGTCAACGAGGCCATCAAGCTGATCACCGGCATCGGTGAGCCGCTGGTCGGCCGTCTGATGGTCTACGACGCCCTGGAGATGGAATATCGCAAGATCAAGGTCCGGAAGGACCCGGCCTGCGTGCTCTGCGGGGACAACCCGACGCTGACCGATCTGATGGAGGACTACGACGACTTCTGCGGCGCGGTCTCGGTCGAGGCACAGGAGGCGGCGACCGGTGCGACCATCACGGCCCGGGAGCTCAAGGACTGGCAGGACACCGGCAAGGACATCTTCCTGGTCGACGTGCGCGAGCAGGCCGAGTGGGAGATCAACCGGATCCCGGGGGCGACGCTGATCCCCAAGGGCGACATCCTTTCGGGTACGGCGTTGTCGCAGTTCCCGCAGGACCGGCAGATCGTGCTGCACTGCAAGTCGGGTGTGCGGTCGGCGGAGGCGCTCGCGGCGCTGAAGGCGGCCGGGTTCAAGGACGCGGTGCATGTCCAGGGTGGCATCGTCTCCTGGGTCAACACGGTTGACCCGTCGCTTCCGTCGTACTGATGCTTGTCACTCTGGGGGGTCATGAAATTGACTCCTCAGAGTGATGACGGCACCACCGAAACGGACCATTGCGACAGAAGTCTTTTCGGTCCGGCGAAAGTCGGCGACGAACGGTAGCGTCGCAGCGTGGTCGATATTGACGCCGCGATCGGGTACGTGGTCGCTCACGGCGACCCGATCGAACGGGCCCGGTTGTCCTATCTCCGCACCGGTCAGCCCGCGCCCGACGACGTGGTCGACCGCATCGCCTCGGGGCAGATGCCGGAGGGCGGCTGGCCGGCCTCCGCCGAGGGTGCGGTGCCGTCCATCGATGCCACCTGTTTCCGGCTCAGCGAGCTGGACGATCTCGGTGGTCTGCGTGGTCCGGTGGTCGACCGGGCGCTCGCCTGGCTGACCGGCGCGCAGCGGGGTGACGGCACCTGGCAGGAGCATGAGGCGCTGGCCGGTGAGGCGCCACCGTGGGCGATGCCCGGTGATCCCGAGGCGACCCTCTACCTGACGTCGGTGGCCGGTTTCTGGCTGACGTCGGCGGCGGTCGAGGCCGACCCGCGCCAGACCCGCGCGCCCTACGGTGAGGCGCTGACCCGGGCCGCCGGCTGGGTGGTCTCGCAGGTGCGGCCGGACGGCACATGGCCGTCGTTCCTGGCGGCGGGCTGGCACGCGGCCGGTCTGCTCCATCAGCAGCAGTTCTTCTACGAGTCGGCCCGGGTGCAGCAGGTGCTCGGCGACCGGCTGCCGGACATGTCCCCGGCGGATGTGGCGTCGATGGCGGCCGCGTTGCGCCGGGTCAACCTGGGCGACGACTGGCTGTTGCAGAGCGCCCGGAAACGGCTGGCGGAGACGCAGCGCAGCGACGGTGCCTGGGACAGCAACGAAGGCCCGCTGTTCGACGTGAACATGACGCTCACGGCGTTGCGGGCCTGTCGCTGATCTTCAAGGGAGGGTCAGGCCTCGGCGGTGACCTCGACCTTGCCGCGGGTGCCCCAGCGCATGTTCACACAGGTGAACATGGCATAGATGCGCCAGACCCGCAGCACCGTGCCGGCCCAGATCGCGGCCAGCGGGGTGAGGAGCCAGGTGCCCATCTGGTACGCCGTCGACTCCGTGCTGCGCCGGATGGTGAGATACCGCAGCATCACGCCGTAGTAGATGCCGCCCTGGATCAGCAGGAGCAGCCCGACCGTCTTATGGTTGCTCAGGTCCTGGGTGGCGAGGACACCGATCAGGCCGGCGGTCGCCAGCGCGTACTGGCACCACTTGAGCAGGTGTCCCCAGAAGGCGAAGCGGTTCATCGGCAGGTACCGGAATCGCCAGATCGACCGGATGAACGAGCCTCGCATCCAGCGGATCTGCTGGTTCTTGTGGTGCTGGAAGGTGGTCGGCATATACGTGAACGCCCACGCCGTCACCTGCTGCACGGTCTTGCCCTTGAGCAGGGCGTAGAGGGTCAGCAGCGAGTCGTCGCTGATCCGCATCTCCTGCCGGTTGAACGTTTCGTTCAGGTACGCGTCGACGTTGTCGTCCACCACCTCGGCCCGGTAGTAGGCCAGCGCGCCGTAGTTGACCAGGACCGACTTGAACTGGGACAGCATCGACCGGTCGGTGAACTGCAGGGCCACGTACCAGAGGTCCATCACCCGGGTGAAGAGGTTCTGCCGGACGTTGGCCGCACCGACCATCGCCGCGACCGACATGATCTCCGGGTCGGCGAACGGCTTGACCGCCTCCTCGGTGGCGTACGGGTCGAGCACGCTGTCACTGTCGACCAGGGCGTAGATGTGGCACCAGTCGACGTGTTCACGGGCGGCCATCTGGGCGTGGCGTTTGCCGCGGTTCACCGTGCGGGTCCAGTAGCCGCTGACGTCGGCGTCCCGGCATGCCTGGTGGAACCACTGTTCGAGCTCGGTGTAGTCGACCAGGTCGCTGCCGTCGTCGCAGACGCTGATCGCCTGCAGCGGCCGGGTCTGCGCCAGCATCGACTCGATCGACTGGCGGACGATCGCAGGGTCCTCGTTGTAGACCGGCATGATCACCGCGATGCTGAGGTTCTCCAGCTCATCCCACTGCTCGTCGGTGACGGTCCGGGGCCGCTCGAAGTACGAGCAGGCCAGCTGCCAGGCGAGCATGAGGAACAGCAGCGCCCAGATCACGCTCAGGGCGGCCCGGCCGGTGGAGACGTAGCCGTCCACGGCGATGACGTGGTGGATGCTCCAGGTGCCGAGCAGTACCAGAACGACGGCGGCGATGACGAGTGCCCGGGGTTCCCGGTACACCACGCTCAGGCGGTTCTTCGGGGTTTCGTCGTTCACGCGTCGGTCGCCTTCTTGCCGCGGCGGAAGCCGAGACGGGCGGCGGTCGCGCCAATGAGGACCAGGGACAGACAACAGGCAGCGATGATCAGCGGCAGCATGCCGTGCATGGGGTGGGCCTTTCCGTTCACCCGGGAGTGGCCACCGGGTGCGAGGGGGAGCGGGGGAGGGAGAGTCAGAGCGTCCGGCGGGTGGGGAAGCCCGGCAGACGGTAGGTGGTGTCCAGGACCGCGGGCTGCCCGGCGAGCCAGGTCAGGTCGGCGTCCGGGTGCGCGGTGTGCACGAGGACCAGGTCCCAGGTGGTGGCGGCCGGGTCGGTCTCGGTCCGCATCCGTCGCCCGTGCACAGTCAGCTCGTCGACGAGCTCGTCCTGGTAGGCGACCTGCACACCGGAGGCCAGCAGCTCCTCGATGATCTCCAGGGCCGGCGACTCCCGGACGTCCGCGACGTCCGGCTTGTAGGTGACCCCGACGACCAGCACCCGGGAGCCCTTCATCGGCTGTCCGCGTTCGGCGAGGACCTCACGGGCCCGCTCGACGACCTGGCGGGGCCGGCCGGCGATCAGCGACATCGCCGACTCGACCAGCGGAGCGGTCCGGCGTTCGCCGCGCATCTGCCAGAGCAGGTAGTGCGGGTCGCAGGGGATGCAGTGGCCGCCCACGCCGGGGCCCGGGTAGAACGGCATGAACCCGTACGGCTTGGTGGCCGCCGCCGCGATGACCTCCATGATGTCGATGCCCATGCTGCGGGAGGCGTCGGCGAACTCGTTGGCCAGGGCGATGTTGACCGCGCGGAAGGTGTTCTCCAGCAGCTTGGTCATCTCCGCGGTCTCCGGCGATTCCACCTGGTGGATGGAGGGTGTGACCAGCGACAGGACCGCGGTGGCGCGGGCGGTGCAGGCCGCGGTGACGCCGCCGACCACGCGGGGGGTGCGCTCCTGCGGGTACACCGAGTTGCCCGGGTCGATGCGTTCCGGCGCGAACGCCACGAACACGTCCCGGCCCACCTCGAAGCCGCGCTCCTCCAAGGGCTTGATCAGCAGGTCGCGGGTGGTGCCCACGTACGTCGTCGAGGTGAGCAGGATGAGCTGGCCCGGCACGGCCTCGTCGACGACGGTCCGGCAGGCGGCGCGAAGTGCGGTCAGGTCGGGCACCAGGTGCTTGTCGACCGGGGTCGGCACACACACGATGACGGTGCCGGCCTGCGCGATGGCGGCCGGAAAGCGGGTCAGGGTCAGGGCGGGGGTGTTGCGGTGGGTACGCAGCCGGTCGTGGTCGGACGCGAGCAGGTCGACGTTGCCCCGCTCGATGTCCGCGATCCGTTTGGTGCTGACGTCAAGGCCGATCACCTGGTTACTGGCGGCTGCGAAGGCGAGTGCCGTCGGCAGGCCTACGTATCCGAGTCCGACGATGGCGACGCATTCGCCGTGTGTCGCGTCCGGGGACGGGACGGATTGCGTGTTCATCGAGGTCGACAAGGACAATTTACTTACTCTCCCCGTGCAATGCACCGCGCCGTTTCACGTGGTGCGCCCGAGGACGCCGGTTTCGTCGCTAGCTCCCCACCCGGATACGACGACCAGACTCATCCGGGTGGATCAACGCTTCGTCCACAGCCGGTGTCGACCGGCTGCGGCGCTTACTCTGCCAGCGGGCAAAGCGGACATCATCCGCATTGCGGTTAGTCCCAGCAAAACGGGCGTATCGGCCTGGCTGGCCGAACGGTCAGCGGGTGTGCCCGTTGCCGGTCACGACGTACTTCGTCGAGGTCAGCTCGGGCAGCCCCATCGGCCCGCGGGCGTGCAGTTTCTGCGTGCTGATGCCGATCTCCGCCCCGAACCCGAACTCACCCCCGTCGGTGAACCGGGTCGACGCGTTCACCATCACCGCGGCCGCGTCCACCCGGGCCGTGAACCGGCGCGTCGCGGTCGTCGACTCGCTCACGATGGCCTCGGTGTGGCCGGTGCCGTACCGGCGGATGTGGTCGAGGGCGTCGTCCAGGGAGTCGACGACCGACACCGCGATGTCCGCGGACAGGTACTCGGTCTCCCAGTCCTCCGTCGTGGCCGGGACCACCGAGTCGCTGTAGCCGGCCACCCGGGCGTCGCCGTGCACGGTCACGCCCTTGACCTCGAGCTCCTCCAGGACCAGCGGCAGGAACGCGTCGGCGACCTCGGCGTGCACCAGCAGCGTCTCGGCGGTGTTGCAGGTGGACAGGCGCTGCGTCTTCGAGTTCAGCGTCACGGCCAGCGCCTTCTCCAGGTCGGCGGCGGCGTCGACGTAGACGTGACAGTTGCCCACCCCGGTCTCGATCACCGGAACCGTGGACTGCTCCACCACCGTCTTGATCAGGGAGGCGCCGCCGCGCGGGATCAGCACGTCGACCAGGCCGCGCGCCCGCATCAGCTCCTTCACCGAGTCGCGGGTGGTGGCGTCCAGCAGCTGGATGGTGTTCACCGGCAGACCGGCGTCGGCGACCGCCTTGCGCAGCACCGAGACGATCGCGGCGTTCGACGAGAAGGCCGAACCGGAACCGCGCAGCAGCGCCGCGTTGCCGGACTTGAGGCAGATGCCGGCGGCGTCCGCGGTCACGTTCGGCCGGCCCTCGTAGATGATGCCGACCACGCCGAACGGCACCCGGACCTGCCGCAGCTCCAGACCGTTGGCCAGGGTGGAGCCGCGCACCACGTCACCGACCGGGTCGGGCAGGGCGGCCAGCTGCCGCAGGCCGTCGGCCATCGCGACGATCCGCTCCGCGGTCAGCGCCAGCCGGTCGATCATCGCCTCGCTCTGGCCGTCCTCGCGGGCCTTGGCGATGTCCACCGCGTTCGCGGTGACGATGTCGTCGGACCGTTCGATCAGGCGGTCGGCCATCAGCAGCAGGGCGACGTCCTTCTCGGCGCGGGTGGCTCCGGCGAGGTCGATGGCGGCGACCCGGGCCGCGGACGCCTGCTCCAGCACGCTCATGGTTGACCTTCCAGATCTCAGAGAAGCACCAGGTCGTCCCGGTGGACGACCTCTCGTTCATATCCCGGCCCGAGGGACGCGGCCAACTCCGGCGTGGACCGTCCGAGCAGCGCGGGCAACTCCACCGCGTCGTAGTTGACCAGCCCGCGGGCCACCGGCGTGCCGGAATCCGCGTCGATCAGGTCGACCGGGTCACCCGCCGCGAACGAACCGTCCACCGCGGTGATCCCGGCCGGCAGCAGCGACTTGCGCCGGGCGACCACCGCCGCGACCGCGCCCGGGTCCAGGTGCAGGCGACCGCGCGGGGTGGTGGCGTGGGCCAGCCAGAACAGCCGTGCCGCGGGACGGCTCGACGCCGCCTGGAAGAGCGTGCCGACCTCCTCGCCACCCAGCGCCGCCTCGGCCAGCGGCGCGGCGGTCAGCACCACCGGGATGCCGAAACCGGTGGCGATCCGGGCCGCCTCGACCTTGGTCACCATGCCGCCGGTGCCGACGCCGGACCTGCCGGCCGCGCCGATCGCGACACCGGCCAGGTCGGTGTCGCCCGCGACCAGCGGGATCCGCCGGGACGCCGGGTCGGCCGGGCTGCCGGTGTAGAGCGCATCCACATCGGAGAGCAGCAGCAGCAGGTCGGCGTCGGCCAGCGCGGCCACCAGGGCGGCCAGCCGGTCGTTGTCGCCGAACCGGATCTCCTCGGTGGCGACCGTGTCGTTCTCGTTGACGATCGGCAGCGCGCCGAGGTCGAGCAGCTTGCGCAGGGTCTGATAGGCGTTGCGGTAGTGCGATCGCCGGGTCACGTCGTCCACGGTGAGCAGCACCTGGCCGACGGTCAGGCCGTGCCGGGCGAACCCCGCGGTGTAGCGCGCGATGAGCAGCCCCTGGCCCACCGAGGCGGCGGCCTGCTGGGTGGCCAGGTCGTGCGGCCGGCGGCGCAGATGCAGCGGGGCCAGGCCGGCGGCGATGGCGCCGCTGGAGACCAGGACCACCTCCCGGCCGTCGGCCGACAGCTTGCCCAGCACGTCGACCAGGGCGTCGACCCGTTGCTCGTCGATGCCACCCTCGGCGGTGGTCAGTGAGGACGACCCCACCTTCACCACGATCCGGCGCGCGCCGGTCACCACTTCCCGCACCAGGCCCATTGTGCTCGGCCGGGTACCGTCGATCCGCGTCAGATCCCATATCGTGGCGGGTGATGACACCTCAGGAGTACGTCGAAGAGGTCCTCAGCCTGGTCGAGCGGATTCCGGAGGGCCGGGTGACGTCCTACGGCGCGATCGCGGACGCCCTGGCGGACCGGTCCGGCCGCAACTCACCCCGGCAGATCGGCGGCATCATGTCCCGGCACGGTGGTGGTGTGCCCTGGCACCGGGTGGTCAACAGTTCCGGGGGGCTTCCGCCCGGCCACGAGCAGGAGGCCCGCGCCAGGCTGCTCGCCGAGGGCGTACCGATGCGCGGTGAGCGCGTCGTGATGACCAAGGCCTTCTGGACACCCGTCATCTAGTACGCCTGGCGTCAGCCCACCAGGCCCGCGAGCCGCCCCGCCCCGCGCATCTGGAACTCGAAGAAGCCCCGCCGGTCCCCGTCGACCGAGTGGTTGAGCTGGCCGAACAGTTCCGAGCTGATGGCGCCGCAGAGGTGGAAGAACCCGCTGATCGTGGCGCCGACGACCCAGCCGGGCAGCCCGGGGTAGTACGTGGCCGCGAGTTCGGTCAGCTCGTCCGCGTACCCGCCGGTGGTCGTCGTCGCCGGCTCGGTCAGTTGCCCGGCGTGGTACGCCTCGGCCAGCGTCGCCCCGAGCAGGAGCAGCACCCGGGTCGCCGGGACCACGGTGTTCTGCGGCGCCTGATATCCCGGCACCGGGCTGCCGTAGATCAGCGCCCATTCGTGCGGGTGCTCCAGCGCCCAGTCGCGGACCGCGTGTCCCGCCGCGAGCCATTTCGCCAGTGGGGTCGCACCCCGTTCCGCGGCCTGTTCGGCCCGCTCACCGACCGCGTCGTACGCATCGATGATCAGTGCCGTGAGCAGCTCGTCCCGGCTGGCGAAGTAGCGGTAGACCGCCGAGGACGCCATTGCGAGATCCCGGGCGACGGCCCGCAGTGACAGGTTCGCCCCGTCGGTGGCCAGGTGCCGTCGAGCCACCGTCTTGATCTCTTCGGTCATCTCGGCCCGGACGCGGGCCCGCAGGTTGGCGGCGCTCATGGCGCCCAGTGTGCCACAACGAGAGCAGTGCTCTTGCTTTTCGGTCGGCCCCTGTGGGACTGTTGTTCTCAACAGAGAGCACTGCTCGCAAAGGAGATCACCATGGCCCAGCATCTCGTCATCGGTTCCGGCCCGATCGGCTCCGCGGTCGCCGGCCGCCTCGCCGACCGCGGGGAGAGCGTCCGGGTCGTCACCCGCAGCGGCAGCGGCCCCGACCACCCGCTGATCGAACGCGTCGCCGCCGACGCCGCCGACCGGGCCCGCCTCACCGACCTGGCCCGCGGCGCCGAGGTGGTCTACAACTGCGCCAACCCGAAATACACCGAGTGGGCAAAGCTCTGGTTCCCGATGAACGACGCGATGATCGCCGCGGCCCGCTCCGCCGGCGCCGTCTACGCCATCACCGGCAACCTCTACGGCTACGGCCCGCAGCCCGGCGGCCTGATGACCGAGACCAGCCCGCTCGCCGCCACCGGCCGCAAGGGCCGCATCCGGATCAAGATGTGGCAGGACGCCCTGGCCAGTGGCGTCCGCACCGTCGAGGCGCGGGCCTCCGACTACGTGGGCGGCGGCGCCAACAGCGTCTTCTCCGCGGTGATCCTGCCCGCCCTGCTCAAGGGCAGCAGCTCCGCGATGGCCCCGGCCGACGTCGACCTGCCGCACAGCTTCACCTACACCGGCGACATGGCACAGACCCTGATCACCCTGGCCGCCGACGACCGGGCCTGGGGCAAGGCCTGGCACGTGCCGTCAGTCGCCCCGCTCACCATCCGCGAGCTGACCGACCGCTACTGCGCCCTGGCCGGCGTGGCACCGCTGACCCTGCACAGACTTCCGCGCTTCGTGATGCGCACCGCGGGCCTGGCCGTCCCGATGGCCCACGAGCTGGCCGAGATGGACTACCAGTTCTACGCCCCGTTCATCCTCGACGCGTCCCTGACCGAGCGCACCTTCGGCCTCACCGCCACCCCGCTCGACGTGGCCCTCCGCGAGATCGCCGACAACGCCGCCGCCACCGCCGCCCGCACCATGTGACCCGCTGCTATCCGCGCTGTTCCGGTCAGACGGTGAAGAGATGCAGTTTCACGCCGAGGGAATCGGCGAGGCGGTGGAGATCGCCGGGATCACTGGTCACCACGGCGGCCTGATACTGCACGGCGGTGGTGACGACGATCGCGTCCACGACGTCGGCGGTCCCCGCGGCGCCACAGGCCACCCCAGCGGCCCGGCCCGTCCGCTCGTCGTCCGGCCGGATGTCGCAGCCCTTCAGGACCCGGGAGATCTGATGCTGTGGGCCGCCGCGCCAGGCCTGCGCCAGAACCACGACCGGCACGATCGGCCGGAGGTGAGCGATGGTCAGTTCATCGTGCAGGGCGAGAAAGTCCGGATTGCGTCGTTCGGCGGCGAGCAACGCTCCGGTGTCGTAGACGACGGCACGCATCAGCTCGCGGCCTGCCACGGTTCGTCATCGAGCAGCCCGGCCTCGCTGAGAAAGTTCCGGGCCCGCCGGCGCGATTCCTCCGGCAACTTTCCGTGCTCGTCCTCGTACTCCGCGATCAGTTCCCGGGAGGCGGCACGAGCCGCCGCATGCAATGCTGCGACTTGGGCCTTCTCCACGGCGGCCTCGGCCAGCCATGCGGACACCGGTTTACCTTCCCCGGCGGCCGCCGCCTTGATCGTCTCTTCGACCTCGGGCGGCACCGAGATCGACAGCTTTCGCGCGCTCATATCCCCACCATAACTCTGGTAGGAACGCGTTCCTACCACCTTACGGGTGAAGGAGAAGGCCCACACCGCCGCGGCGAGGGTCGCCGGCGGCGCCCGCCAGGCCCACCGCGGAGACGCCGCCGAAGTAGTGGTTGGCGTCCGGCCACTGGACCACCTGCCAGCCGGCCCCGCGCAGCTCCGCCAACTCCGCCGGGGCGTACCCGGCCTCCGCGTGCACCGTCTCCTCCACCACGTGGAACCGGGGGCGGCCCACCGCCTCCGGCACGCTCAACCCGTCCACCAGCACACCCAGCAGCGTGTCCACCAGGGCGGTCCGGATCCGCGACGCGCCCGCCGAGCCGGCCGCCACCACCAGGTCACCGGTCGGCCCGACCACCACCAGCGGGCACATGTACGACGCCATCCGCCGCCCCGGCACCAGTTCCTCGGTGAGCAGTTCGCCCTCGCCGAGCATCGAGTTCAGGTTGATGCCCAGTCCCGGCAGCCAGATCCCCGCGCCCAGCCCCAACGTCGTGGTGATCACGCACGCGTTGCCGTCGGCGTCGACCACCGACACGTTGGTGGTGTCGCCGACCCGCTGCGCCCCGGTGTTGCGCAGCGCCGACGCCACCCCGGGCGCCCGGCCCGGCCGGGACAGGTCGGCCGGCAGCGCCCCGATCGTGTCGACGGTCCGGTTCAGGTCGTGCCGGGCGAGAACCCGGTGCCCGGCGAGCATCGCGCAGTCCACCACCGTCGACTCCACCCGGTATCCGGCCAGGTCGGCCGGCCCGATCGTGCCGCCGGCCGCCCGGACCGTGTCGACGAGCAGCGCGGCGTACGGCCCGGTGTAGAAGATCTCCGGGCCGTCGGTGGCCAGCACGTCCATCGCCGTCGCGAGCCCCGGGTGGAACAGCAGCTCGTCGCCTTGGAGCAGTCGCCCGCCCGGCTGGTACAGCGCTGCCCCCTCACCCCACGCCAGCGCCGGCGCACACGATGCGAGGCTGCGTGCGTGGGCCGCCGGCAGCAGCACCCCGGTCCGGGCCAGTCCCGCCGCCGGGGCCACCACGTCCCGCCAGGGGAGCCGCCCCCACCGCCGGTGCACCTCACCGAGGCCGGCCGGCACGCCGGGAACCGCCACGCTGGCCCCGCCGATCGAGTACGCCTGCGGCAGCCCGCCGAAGAACACGTCGATGGTGACCATCGGTTCGGCCTTGCGGTCGCCGTCGAGGCCGGGCACCGCGACGAAGAAGTCGAGGCAGGTGACCTCGCCGGTGGCCGCGTCGAAGTAGGTGGCGAAGCCGCCACCACCGAGCCCGGTGTAGACGGTCTCGGCGACGCAACAGGCCAGCACGGAGGCGACCGCGGCGTCGGCCGCGCTGCCCCCGGCTTCCAGAATGCGTATCCCGGTGCGTGTGGTCGCCGGATGACTGGCGGCGACGCCGGCCGCAACGCTTGTCATGCGGCGAGCGTAGGCGGCGAGGGCCGATCATGGTTACGATGCGCGTCGATGAAGAGGGGTCGTCCCTCTCCCGTGGTACCTCGCCCGGGTGCACTTCTCCGCGGCGTTTTGGCTGGATATGCCGCTGGCTGCGGGCTCGCGGAGTGTCCGGCGCAGTGCCCGGTTTGCTGTTTCTGCCATATCCGGCCGACACGCACGGTATCGCCGCCGAACTCCCAACGCTGATGTGATGACGCCATGATTGCGTCATATGGTGGCGGAGTGCTGTTTCCGGTGCCTGCCCTGTCCGGCAAGGACGAGGCCGTCCTCACCGGCATCGAGCAGATGCGCCGGGACCTGCGCCACGTGTTGCAGTCCCGCCCCGCGAAATGGGCTCTCGGCCTGCGCAAGTTCCTGACCGCCGACGCCGTGGCCGCGTCCAACGCGATCGAGGGTTTCCGGGTCTCGACCATCGACGTCCAGGACCTGATCGACGGCGAGAAGGACGTCGAGGTCTCCGATGAGAACCGCGAAGAGACCCTCGCCTACCAGCGGATGATGACCTATGTCCAGACGCTGCACGACGTCACCGATTTCGCGTACAGCAAAGGACTGGTCAATGCGCGTACGCCGATGACGCTGAGCATGCCCTACCCCGATGCAGTAGGTTGACGCCGTGGCCGGTCTGCCAGGAGTACTCGGGGAACCCATCCGGTTCGTGCTGAACTGGGGGCGCCGCTACTCCCTCTGGGTGTTCAATTTCGGGCTGGCCTGCTGCGCGATCGAGTTCATCGCGTCCAGCATGAGCCGGCACGACTTCATGCGCCTGGGGGTCATCCCGTTTGCGCACGGCCCGCGCCAGGCCGACCTCATGGTGGTGTCCGGCACGGTCACCGACAAGATGGCGCCGGCGATCAAGCGGCTCTACGACCAGATGCCCGAGCCGAAGTACGTGATCTCGTTCGGTTCCTGTTCGAACAGCGGCGGACCCTACTGGGATTCGTATTCGGTCACCAAGGGCGTCGACCAGATCATCCCGGTGGATGTGTACGTGCCCGGCTGCCCGCCGCGGCCGGAGGCGCTGCTGCACGGCATCCTGCGCCTGCAGGAGAAGATCGCCGCCGAGCAGTCCGGCCCCGGTGGGGTGCACCGGCCGGACCCGCTGGCGGCCCGCGACGTCGCGTCGCTGACCGCCCCGATCGTGGCCCCACCCGGCGCCTAGACACGTTTCGCAGTCAGGGTCTGCCTCCGTGGTGATTTCGGGCGCTCAGCACGCCCGAAGTCACCACACCCACAACAGTGTGGTGATTTGGGGCGTCCAGCGCGCCCGTATTCACCACACCACCAGGGGTGTGGTGATTTGGGGCGTCCAGCGCGCCCATAATCAACACACCGCCACGGGTGTGGTGAATACGGGCGTCCAGCGCGCCCGAAATCACCACGCGGACGGGCTTCGCGCCCTGACCACGAAACATGTCTAGCGTCCGGCGGCGTCTTCCAGGATCTCCCGGGCGCCCTGCCGGAGCAGTGCCGCCGCCACCGACGTGCCCAGCACCAGCGGGTCGGTCGCCCACTCGTGGGCGTCGAGCACCGTCTTGCCGTCGAGGCTGATCACCCGGGCGCGCAGGCTGATCCGCCCGTCCGGCTCGGTCCGGGCGTACCCCGCGATCGGCGAATGGCAGTTGCCTTGCAGGATGTGCAACATGGTGCGTTCCGCCTCGGTCTCCCGGGCGGTGTTCCGGTCGCCGAGCAGCGTCGCCGTCTCCAGGGCCGCCTCGTCGTCCTGCCGGCACTGCAGCACCAGCGTGCCCGAGCCGACCGCCGGCACGAAGGTGTCCACGTCGATCGGCTGGGTGATCCGCTCCGGCAGGCCGATCCGGTGCAGCCCGGACACCGCCAGCAGCAGGGCGTCGTAGTCGCCCGCGTCGAGTTTCGCCAGGCGGGAGTTGGCGTTCCCGCGGATCGGCACCGGGGTCAGGTGCGGCCAGTGCAACGCCAGCTGCGCCATTCTGCGTACGGCCGAAGTCCCGATCCGTGCCCCGGCGGGAAGGTCCTCGATCCGCCGGCCGGCCGGGTCGACCAGGCAGTCCCGCACGTCGTCGCGGGTCAGGTAGGCGGCGAGCACGGTGCCGGCCGGAGCCGGCCGATCGCCGGGCACGTCCTTGACGCAGTGCACGGCCAGGTCGACCCGGCCGTCCAGCAGCGCCTGGTCCACCTCTTTGGTGAAGGCGCCCTTGCCGCCGAGGTCGGCGAGTGAGCCCTGCCAGCGGTCGCCGCTGGTGGACAGGGGCAGCACCTCGACCTCGATCTCGGGCCGCCGTTCGGCGAGCATCCGGCGGACCCGGTCGACCTGGGCGAGAGCCATGGGGGAGGAGCGCGTCCCGATACGCACCCGGCGTGCAACGGACATAGGCGAAAGGGTAGTCCTTCCCCGAGGGGGCCACATTCCGACGGTGTGCTCTCATACCTTCTCGATCATGAGCGCCGCGACGCTGGTGTTGCGGGCGGTGCCGTCCGGCCGCAGGAAGGTGCTGAGGCCGTCGGTGACGTCGTAGGTGACCGTGACTGGTCTACCGCCGGTCACCGTGCAGGGGATGGTAGCGACGTCGTCGGATTCGCCCTCCTGCGGTTCGCCGTCCTCCAGGGGCGCGTCACCCGCCTGGAGGACGGCGCTGCCGAACCCGAGGCAGATCATGGTGATCCGGTAGGTGCCGGGTTCGAGGCTGGAGTCCGCCGTCCCGGGGTTGGATCCGAGCAGGTACATCTCGCGGGACCGCTGCTTCTCGCCGAGGGGCAGCGCGTCCTCGGCGGCCTGTGTCCACCGGGTCACGTCCTCGGCGGTCATCTCCAGGCGGTAACCGACGGCGGCCTGGCGGGGCCCGGCGACGTGCGGGACGATCCGGACGGCCAGTTCGCCGTTCGGTTCCGGCACGGTGACCGGGATGGTCATCGGCGTACCGGAGTCGGTGCAGGGGACCGTGGTGACGATGGGGTCGGCGTCGACCGACACCTCCATCGCGCCGATGCCGGGGCAGCTGACCGTCAGGTCGTACGTCCCGCCGAGCGTCTTTCGGGTCGCCTCGACCGGGGTGCCGTCGGTGAGGTCGGTCCAGATCCGGTCGGTCTCGTAGTTCAGTGCGTTCTCCACCGCGTCGGTGAGGGCGGTCGTCGTGTAGACCGGCGGCCGGGACGGGGCGGGGGTGTCGGCGGCCGGTGCCGCCCCGGTCGGCGGGCGGACCACCGCCACCAGCGCGGCCATGCCGAGGACCGCGGCCGCGGCCGCCGAGGTGATCGCGGCGCGGCGCAGCCGGGCCGCCCGGCGCAGCGGCGCGGTACCCGGCGGCTGGACCGCGGGCAGCGCTTCGGACCGGAAGTCGGCGAGCATCTGGTCGATCCGGTCGCTCATCGGGTGCCTCCGGTGCTGTCGTGGACGTCGAAGTGGGCGGCGAGCGCGGTCCGCCCGCGGTGCAGCCAGGACTTCACGGTTCCGGCGGCGACGCCTTCCCGTTGGGCGATCTCGGCCACGCTCATGTCGGCCAGGTGGTGCAGCACGACCGCGCGGCGGTGCGATTCGGGCAGTGTGCCGAGCGCGGCGACCAGGGCCACCCGGTCCGGGGCCGGCCCGTCGCTGTGCGTCTCGGCCGCCCGCTGCCGCCGCAGGAAGCTGAGCGCGGTCCGGGCCCGTCGCCACCGGCTGACCGCCAGGTTCCAGGCGACCTTGCGGATCCAGGCGACCGGATCGTCGTATTCGGCGATGCCACCCCACCGGACCAGCGCTCGGTAGAACGCCTCCTGCGCGATGTCCTGGGCCTCCTGCCGGTCCCCGAAGTACGCGTAGAGCTGCACGGCGAGGTCCGCGTAGTGGGCCGCGTACACCTCGTCGAAGGACGGTGGCGGTTCCCGGCGCACGACGATCCGTGCCTCCGCTCCGGTGCTGGCTGTGGCTGTCACGGCCATTACACGCCCGCCCCGCCCGGCCGGTTGCGGTAATCAGTCGATCAATTTCAGGTCGGTCGGTAGCCGACCACACCGACCGCCTGGCCGTACGCGTCCGCCTCCGGGGCGAGCCGTAGTGCCAGTGCGGTGGCCCCGGCCGGATAGGTGACGGTCACCGTCACCGGTTTCGGGGCGGGGGAGCACGTCACCCGGGTCTGCCCGAGGACCGTTTCCGTGTTGTCCGCGCCTGTCGCCACCACGGTGAACGTCGCGCTGCCGGTGCCGGCACACGCCGCCGTGGCCTGATAGGCCGCGCCCGTCAGGCGCTGTTCGATCGCCGGCGTCGTGTCGCCCAGGACGAACGCGGGTGTGGTGAGGCCGCCGACCACCCCGCCGGCCAGCTTGCCGAGCCGGTCCTGATCAGCCGTGGAGAGCGCCGTCGTGTACGCGAACGCGGCACTCTCCGCGGCCACGTCGTCCGGCACGACCTCGGTGGTGAGCGTCCCGAGGTCCCCGCCGAGAACCACATCGATCATGGTTTCCAGGGGTTCCGCGGTGCACGGCACCACCACCCGTGACGGGTCGCCGCCCGCCGGGGTCAGGACCGCGGTGATCTCGCCGGCCCCCACGCAGGTCAGCGTCGTCCGGTAGGTGGCCCCGATCAGCTCCAGCCGGTGCTGCCAGGTGCCGTCACCCAGATCGGTGACCAGGGCGCCGAGCCGGGGTGTCGCCACGTCCAGTTTCACGGTGGCGGCGGCGATGGTGCCGTACCCCGCCCGGGGGTCCGGCGCGTCCGGTTCCGGCTCACCCGGCAGGAGCAGCAGGCCGGTTCCGCCCAGCGCCAGCAGGACCGTGCCGGCGACGGCGTTCCGGACGGCCCGGCGGCGCCGCACGATCCGGTGGACGGTGTCCACGGACGGTGGCCGCACCTCGGCGATCGTCCGGGTGCGGAGCTCGGCGAAGAGCTGGTCGATGTCGGTCACCGGGACTCCCCCTCGAACTCGGCGGCCAGCGCGGTACGCCCCCGGTGCAGCCAGGACCGGACGGTGGCGTCGGCGACCCGTTCCCGTTCGGCGATCTCGGCCACCGTGAAGTCACCCAGGTAGTGCAGGACCAGCGCCCGCCGCTGTTTCGGCGGCAGGGTGCCGAGTGCGGCGACCAGGCTGACCCGGTCCGGTCCGGGGCCGTCGGTCCGCGGCTCCTCCAGGCGTTGCCGGCGGACGAATCCGAGCGCGGTCCGGGCCCGTCGCCACCGGCTGACCGCCAGGTTCCAGGCGACCTTGCGGACCCAGGCGACCGGGTCCTCGTAGGTCGAGACGGTCCGCCAGCGGGCCAGTGCCCGGCAGAACGCCTCCTGGACGACGTCCTGGGCCTCCTGCCGGTCCCCGAAGTACGCGTAGAACTGCACGATCAGGCCGGCGTAGTGCGCGGCGTAGAGCTCGTCGAAGGACGGCGGATCGTCCCGCGTGGCACGCGGCTGATCCGATCGAGAGTCGGCGATGGAAGTCATCGACGCGGATACGTCCCCACCCGGCGGAAGGTTACAGGTCCCGCTCGGATCATAGGATGTGACGCATGACGCCCGAAGAGGTCGGTGAGCGGCTGGTCGTTCTGCTGGCGACCGAGGACGCCGGGACCGGCGAGGTCGTCGCCTCGGTGTCCGGTGGCGGCCCGGGGCACGCGCGTGCCGTGGTCGACGTGCCGGCCGCCCGATGGTGGTTCGCCGCCGAGGCGGCCCGCGACGCCGGTGCGCTGGGTTGCGACTTCTTCGACTGGTTGTCGGCCGTCGACGAACTGGACGGCGGCTTCTCGGTGATCGCCCACCTGTGGTCCACCCGCCGGCGGCACGGCCTGCTGCTGCGGGCCCGGGTGCCCCGCGCCGAGCCGGTGATCGAGTCCCTGGTGGACCTCTATCCGGGCGCCGACTGGCACGAGCGTGAGACGCACGAGATGTTCGGCATCGGGTTCGCCCGGCATCCCGGGCTGCGGCCGTTGCTGCTGCCCCCGGAGTTCGAGGGTCACCCGCTGCGCAAGGAGTTCGTGCTGGCGTCCCGGGTCGCGAAACCGTGGCCGGGCGCGAAGGAGCCGGGCGAGGCGGAGGGCGGCGCGGCCAAGCGCGCGCCGATGCGCCCGCCGGGTGTCCCCGACCCGAACGAGTGGGGCCCGATGAAGGGCAAGGTGCCCGCACCGGAGGCGCCGGCTCGCGCGGCCCGTCCGGCCCGTCCGGCCCGTCCGCCGCGTCGTGCCGAGGACGGGACCGACTGATGCCGCTCTGGCTGGACCTGCTGATCAGGATCGCCGCCGTGATGGCCGGTTTCCTGGTGCTGCCGCTGGTCATCGGGCAGGCCGAGCACAAGGTCATGGCGCATATGCAGGGCCGGGTCGGTCCGATGTACGCCGGCGCCTTCCACGGCTGGGCGCAACTCGTCGCCGACGGCGTGAAGTTCGTGCAGAAGGAGGACATCACTCCGCGCGATGCTGATCGCACGATCTTCCGGCTGGCACCGATCGTCGCCCTGTTCCCGTACCTGATAGTCATCCTGACCATCCCGATCGGCCCGGGCCTGGTCGCCCAGCCGTTGGACATCGGCCTGTTCCTGGTCCTGGCGGTGCTGGGCATCGGGGTGGTCGCGGTGCTGATGTCGGCGTGGGCGTCGGCCAACAAGTACAGCCTGCTGGGCGGGGTCCGCGGCGCCGCGCAGATGCTCGGTTACGAGCTGCCCCTGGTGCTCGCGGCCGCGAGCGTCGCGATGGCGGCCGGCACGCTCAGCCTGCCCGGTATCGTCGAGGCGTGGCGCCCGTGGTGGCTGATCTGGCAGGCCCCGGCCGCGGTGGTCTTCTTCGTCGCCGGTCTGGCCGAGATCCGCCGTCCCCCGTTCGACATGCCGATCGCCGACTCCGAGCTGGTCTTCGGTTACATGACCGAGTACACCGGCCTGCGTTTCGCGTTCTTCCTGCTCGCCGAGTACGTCGGCATCGTCGTCATCGCGGCCCTGACCACGGTCCTGTTCCTGGGCGGCTGGCACGGTCCGTTCGAGGATCACCTGGGCTGGCTCTGGACCCTGCTGAAGATCTTCGCCCTGTCCTTCGTGATCATCTGGTTCCGTGTGACGTATCCCCGCCTGCGCGAGGACCAGCTGCAACGCCTCTGCTGGCTGATCCTGGTCCCGGTCGCCCTGGCCCAGCTCGTCCTCACCGTCGCCGTGAAGACCCTCACATGATCAGATGTGACGAGGGGTCAGCCGCGCGATGGAGATCTCGATGGGCCAGGGCTCATCGAGCGTGATCGTGTCGGTGAAGCTGCCTGTCGGCTTATAGATCTTCTCGTCAAAGTCGATCTTGTGGGTGTGCACGGTCAGGCCGTTCTTGACCTCGATCATCCAGTAGAACGGAATTCCGGCCTTCGCGTAGAGGGCGGGTTTCATCACCCGGTCCATGCTCTGTGACCGTGGCGAGATGATCTCGACCGCCAGAACGACCTCGTCCGCCATGAACTTCGCATTGCGGCTGGCTGCCAGATCGGTGGTAGCGAGGACATCGGGTATGAAGACCCGTTGCGGCGAAAGGATCACGTCGTTCGCTTGGCTGACGTGGTAGTGATCCGGACAGTTCTCCTCCAGGAAAACCATCAGCCGACCGGCGATGACCTGGTGACTCGGTGCAGGGGAGGGGGACACGTGCAGGACTCCATCGAGTAGCTCGCGACGCACGCCGTCTTCCGGGAAGGAGTCGAGATCCTCGACCGTCCAGCCGTCCGCCGGTGGGACATCGCTCATGGCAGCGGTCATCGGGGCCTCCAGGCGGGATCGCTCAACCCGTTCGCTCACCGTACCGGAAGATCCACCGGGGGTGAGGTCGCGTCACTCGGGCGAGAGGGGCAGGATATCTCCTTGTGAGTGATGAAGGCGACCGCATCGCGCCCGGCAAAGGCCTGCTCGACGGGCTTGCCGTCACGCTCAAGACGATGACACGGCGCTCCACGACGCAGCAGTACCCGGATGTCGAACCGGATTTGCCGCCCCGCTCCCGGGGCGTGATCGCGCTGCTCGAGGAGAACTGCACGGTCTGCATGCTCTGCGCCCGCGAGTGTCCGGACTGGTGCATCTACATCGACTCGCACAAGGAGGAGGTCGTCGTCCCGGGCGCCGCGCGCGCCCGCCAGCGCAACGTGCTGGACAAGTTCGACATCGACTACTCCCTCTGCATGTACTGCGGGATCTGCATCGAGGTCTGCCCGTTCGACGCGCTGCACTGGACGCCCGAGTTCGAATACGCCGAGACCGACGTGCTGTCCCTGCTGCACGACAAGGACCGGCTGGGCGAGTGGATGCGCACCGTTCCTCCGCCGCCCGCGCACGACGTGCTCGGTGAGCCGAGCAAGGAGGAGGCCACCGCGGCACGCAAGGCCGCGGGCCCGGGCGCGGCCACTGCCGCCAAGACCGCAAGACCTTCCGCTGTACGAGCTACCGCTCCCACAACCGCACCCCGAGCCGTCCCACCCTCGCGCGCCACGGGGACCGCCCCCCAGCGCTCCGTGCAGGAACCCCGGTCAACGGAGCCGGATCCCGAGAACCCGAACCCGGAGCCCGGCCGGTGACCGTCGCGGACGTGCTGCTGCTGGCCCTCGGCGTGGTGGCCGTCGGCTCGGGCGCGCTCGTCGTCACCTCCAGCCACCTGGTGCGGTCCGGGTTCTACCTGGTCGTCAGCCTGGGCGCCCTCGCCGGCCTCTACCTGGTCCTCGGCGCCGAGTTGGTCGCCTGGGTGCAGATCCTGGTCTACATCGGCGCGGTCGTCGTGCTGCTGCTGTTCGCGGTGATGCTGACCCGCGCCCCGATCGGCCCGTCCGCCAATCTGGACCGCCCGGCTCTGCCCGCCGCGCTGGTCGGCGCCGGTGCCGGACTGGGCCTGTCCGCGCTGTTCGCCGACGCCTTCCGCTGGGTGCGCTATCCGGCGCCCGATCCGGCCACCGCCGAGCGGATGGGCGAGGAGATCTTCGGCGCCTGGGTGCTGCCGTTCGAGGTGCTGTCGATCCTGCTGTTGTCCGCCCTGGTCGGCGCGATCATCCTGTCCCGCCCCGACCTCGGCGCAAGAAGAAGCACGGGCAGCACGGGCAGCACGGAAAACGCGAACGGGGTGGACGCCTGATGCACGTCGTCATCCCCTACGTCGTGGGTGCTCTGCTGTTCGGCCTGGGTGTCTACGGCGTTCTGCGCCGCCGGAACGCGATCCTGGTCCTGATGGCGGTCGAGCTGATGCTGAACGCGGTGAACCTGATCCTGGTCACCGCGGACGTCTCGGTGCGCTCGGCGTTGTCCGGCGTGCTCGTCGAGTCGTGGGCCGCCCCGGCAGCCCAGGGCGTGGCCGGCCCGACCGGTGGCGTCTTCGCCCTGTTCGTGATCGTGCTGGCCGCCGCCGAGGTGGGCGTCGGACTCGCGATCGTCCTGCAGTTCTACCGCATGCGGCAGGCAGTGATCACCGACGAGGTGCGGCTGGACGCTGACGCGGACGAGGAACGGGTGGCCGGGTGAGCGTGGATGTCGCGGGACCCCTGCTTCCGCTCGTACTCCTGATCATGGGTTTGATCGGTCTCCTGCTGCCGCCGGGCGACGGGGAGGGACCACGCAGGAGGATCGCCGCGATCCTCGGTGTCGCGGGGGCGGCCGGGGCGTTGCTGCTCGCGATCCGGCTGGCCTTCGATCCTCAGGTCCCGCCCGAGGAATCCTTCTGGGTTCCCGACGACTTCGGCATCCTGACCGTCACTTTCGGCACGATGGTCGACGCCGGGGCGGCCTACCTGGCGATCGCCGTCTGCCTGGTCGCTCTGCTGGTGCAGATCTACTCGGTCGGTTACCTGCACGACGACGCGCGGTACGCCCCCTACGCCGCCCAGATCAGCGTCTTCACCGCCGCGATGCTGGTGGTGGTCGCGACCGACGACCTGATCTGGATGCTGATCGGCTGGGAGGTGATGGGCGCCTGCTCCTACCTGCTGATCGGTCACGACCGCCGGCTGCCGGAGGCGCCCGCCGCCGCGGTGAAGGCCTTCCTGGTCACCCGGGTGGGTGACGTCGGGTTCCTGCTGGGCATCGCGATCCTGATCGCCGGGGCGGGCACCTCGTGGCTGCCGGGCGTGCTGACCACCGACTACTCACCGGGCACCCTGACCGCCGCGCTGCTGCTGATCCTGGCCGGGGTGGCCGGCAAGAGCGCCCAGTTCCCGCTGCACACCTGGCTGCCGGACGCGATGGCCGGACCGACGCCGATCTCCGCCCTGATCCACGCGGCCACCATGGTCGCGGCCGGAGTGTGGGCGGTCTTCCGGCTCTACCCGCTCTTCGAACAGTCCCCGGTCGCGCTGGCCGTGCTCGCCGTGTCGGCCGCGGTCACCATCCTGCTCGGCGCGCTCGCCGCCACCGCCCAGGACGACCTGAAACGCGTGCTGGCCTGGTCGACGGTGAGCCAGATCGGCTACATGACCGGCGCGCTGGCCGTCGGTTCGCCCGCCGCGGCCCTGTTCCACCTGCTCACCCACGCCGCGTTCAAGGCGCTGCTGTTCCTGGCCGCCGGGGCGGTGATCCACGCGGTCGGCACCAACCTGCTGTCCCGGATGGGTGGCCTGCGCGAACACATGCCGGTCACTTTCACCGCGTTCGTGATCGGCCTCGGCGCGCTGGCCGGCCTGCCGCCGCTGTCGGGTTTCTGGTCCAAGGAGAACGTGCTGACCGCGGCCGCCCACGCCACCGAGGGCGGTGGGCCGGCGCCGGTCTGGGCCGGCTGGCTGGTCTGGGTGGCCGCGCTGCTCGCCGTCGGGATCACCGCCTGGTATGCGACCCGGCTGCTGCTGCGGGCCTTCCTCGGCACGAACCGTGGGCACGGGACGGAATGGGCTGTCGGTTTCGGTGACGCCCACTACGCGGGCGCCGACGTCCCGCACGACCCGCCGGCCACGATGCGGTGGCCGCTGATCGTGCTGTCCGTCCCGGCCGCGCTGCTCGGCCTGGCCGCGTTCGCCCCCGGCTTCCGGACCGCCCTGGAACTGGAGGATCCGCACCTGGGGGTGGCCGTCGCCCTGCCGATGCTGCTGCTCGTCACCGGCGCCGGCACCGCATGGTGGCTCTGGTGGGCGGCACCCGGCGTCGACCCGGCGCGCGCCCTGGGCCGGTTCCGTCCGCTGTTCGCCGCCGGGTTCCGCCTCGACGACGTCCAGCACCGGCTGGTCGTGGTGCCGGTGAGAGCGCTGGCCCGCCTGGTGACCGCCGGTGACGTCCGGGTGGTCGACGCCGCGGTCCACGGCACCGGCACGCTGACCAGCCGGCTCGGTGGCCTGCTCGCCCTGGCACACCGGGTGGGCCTGCCCGCCGCGGTGCTCGCGGTCTGCGCGGGCGCCCTCGTCCTCGGGTTCGTCGCGTGGTGGGGAGCCCTGATCTGATGTACCGCGATTACCTCGACCCGGACTGGTCGGCCGCGCAGGTGCTGCTGGTCGCGCTCCTCGTCGTCCCGGCGCTGGGCGCGATCGTCACCGCCGTGCTGCCGAGTGCCCGCGACCGGCAGGCCCGGGTCGTCGCCACCGTCTTCGCCGGCCTGACGTTCCTGCTGACACTGGTCGTCCCGGTCATGCGGCCGACTGATTTCGGGTGGTTCGCGTACACGCCACTCGACGATCGTCCACCCGCGCTGATCCCGTGGACGGACGTGCACGTGCCGTGGGTGCCGGCACTCGGACTCGACTTCCACCTCGGTGTGGACGGTGTCTCCTATCCGCTGGTGGCGCTCACCGGGCTGCTGACGGTGCTCTGTTGCGCGTACACGGTCAAGAATGTCCCGGAGGGCGGCAGCGGACGTGCCCTGGCCGCGCTGCTCCTGGTCCTCGAGGTGGGGGTGCTGGGCACCTTCCTGGCGCTGGACCTGCTGCTGTTCTTCGTGTTCTTCGAGGTCGTCCTCCTGCCGATGTACGCCGTGATCGCCGGCTGGGGCGGCCCGGAACGCCGCCGGGCGGCCCGCAAGTTCGTGCTGTACACCCTGGCCGGCTCGGTGCTGCTGCTGCTCGGCGTGGTCACCGTGCTCGCCGCCGCGGGCACCGGTGACCTGGTCGCCCTGACCGGCCAGAACACCCTCGGCCGGGGCACGCAGGCGCTCGCCTTCACCCTGCTGCTGATCGCGTTCGCGGTGAAGGCCCCGCTCTGGCCGCTGCACACCTGGCTGCCGGACGCCCACACCGAGGCGCCCACGGTCGGCTCGGTGATCCTGGCCGGCGTGCTGCTGAAGATGGGCACCTACGGCCTGATCCGGGTCGGTCTCGGCGTCGCCCCGGACGCGGCCCACGCCGCCGGCCCGGTCCTCGGCCTGCTCGCCGTGATCGCGATCGTCGCCGGCGCGCTGATCTGCCTGCGCCAGCACGAGCTGAAACGGCTGATCGCCTACTCCAGTGTCGGTCACATGGGTTTCGTGCTGCTCGGCATCGCCACCTTCACCACCATCGGCCTGGAGGCGGCCCTGATCGGCAACGTGGCGCACGGCCTCATCACCGGCCTGCTGTTCTTCCTGGTCGGCACGATCAAGGAGCGCTCGGGTACGGGTTCGATCAACCAGCTGGGCGGCCTGCGGGAGAGCTCACCCCGGCTGGCCGGCCTGCTCGGCTTCGCGGCGATCGCCTCGCTGGGCCTGCCCGGCCTGGCCGGCTTCTGGGGCGAGGCGTTCGCGGTCGTCGCCGCGGTCCGCGTCGGCGGCGTGTTCTGGACCTCCCTGGCGGTGGTGGCCGCGATCGGCGGCGCCCTGACCGCCGCCTACTTCCTGCGCCTGCTCCGCCAGGTCACGCACGGCCCGGCGACTCCGGAGGTACGCGCCATGCGCCCCACGATCGCCGGTCTGGAATGGTTCGCCTGGGCGCCGCTGGTGCTGTTGACACTGGCGGTGGGCCTGCTGCCGGCGCTGGTGCTGTCCGACGTGTCGCTGCCGCTCGAGGGCCTGTTGACGGGAGGCCGTCCGTGAGCAGTCAGACCGTCGGTCACCTGGCCCTCCTGCCGCTGTACGCCGCCGCCGGCACCGCCGTCCTGGCCCTGCTGGCCGACCTGTTCACCGGCCGCCGGGTCGTGACGGTCGGCGCCACCCTGCTCGGCACCGTGGCCGTGGCGGTGACCGCGTTCGCCACCGCCACGGCAGAACCCACCTTCTGCGTACCCGGCGGCTGCTCCTGGCTGCCCACCTGGCCCGCGGCGGTCGCCGCAGCACTGTTCGCGGCCTTGACCGCTGCCGTCCTGGTCTTCTCGACACCGGCCCTGCGCCTCGGCGTCGCCCCCGCAGGCGAGTTCTGTTTCCTGCTGGCCTGCTCGATGACCGGCGGCGTGGTGGTCGGCTACGCCGGCGACCTGATCACCCTGATCGTCGGCCTGGAAACCCTGACCCTTCCCCTGTACGTGCTGGTAGGCCTGCGCCGCTTCGCCCCCGGCGAACGCGTAACGACCGCCCCGGCCGCGGCATCGCTGACGTTCTTCCTGGTCAGCGTGGTCTCCACCGCGGTGGCCCTGCTCGGCGCGGCCCTGCACTACGCCGCCACCAGCTCGATCCACCTGACCGCCCCGTTCCCGGCGGCCCCACCGTTCGCCGCCCTGGCCGGCGTCGGCGCCGCCCTCCTGGTGATCGGCCTCGCCTTCAAGGTGGCCGCGGTCCCCCTGCACGCCTGGGCCCCGACGGTCTACGACGGCGCCCCGATCCCGGTCGCGGCATACCTGTCCACGGCGTCAAAACTGGGCGGCGTCCTGGCCCTGGCCGCCGTGGTCGCCCGCCTGGACACCGGCGCGGTGGTGGCGGTCCTGGCCGTACTCACGATGACCATCGGCAATCTGGTGGCCCTCCGGCAGTCCCGGATGGTCCGCCTGCTGGCCTGGTCGTCGGTCGCGCAGGCCGGCTACATCCTGGCAGCGTTGGCCCTGGGCTCCGCAGGGGTGGCCGCGGCCCTGGCGTACGCCGTCTTCTTCGTCATCCTGGAACTGCTCGCCTTCGGCGTGCTGTCGGCCCTCCGCCTACCCGGAGACGACGGCGGAACCCTGGACGACTACCGCGGCGCCGGCCGTCGCAGCCCGTGGCTGGGCGCCACGATGGTGCTGGCCCTGGCAGGGTTGGCAGGCCTACCCCCGGGCCTGGCCGGCCTGTTCGCCAAGCTGACCGTGGTCGAAACCCTGGTCGCTGCGAACTGGACGTGGCTGGCGGCGGTGGTGGTGGTCAACGCGGTGGTGGCGCTGGCCTACTACGTGCGGGTGGGCACCGTGCTCTACACGCTGCCGCCCCGGGTGGGCCTCTCGGCGGCAGACCCGGTCCTGCTGGACGCCGCCACCCATCCGCACGTTCCGGTCCCGTTCCCGGTCCGCCTGACGTTGGCGCTGACGGTGGTGGCCGCGGTGGCCCTGGGGTTCGCCCCGCAGGCCCTCTTCAACGCCCTCCTCTGACCCCGCCCGCATCCATCGAGATCGTTTTCGCCCGATAAAGTCGGCCTGAGCCTGGACGAAGCCGCGGAGGTGATCGGACGTGCCTGACCTGAAGGCGATCGACCTCATCTACAGCCACGAAGGCCAGTACGGCTGGACCGTGCGGAGCCCTCAGGTGCCCGGACTGACCGGCGGACGAGAGACCGACCTCGACCTGGATGCCGACGTGCCGTCGATGCCCCGCGCCGAGCATGAGCCATCAGCGCCTCTCCCGCCGCCTGGCGAACGCGCTGGATGACGGCGTCTCGACGGCCGGCACTACGTCGAGGAGACCGTCGCGAACACCGGCGCGAGTCTGACCTCCGAGTTCCCGTTCCGATTCGCACTCGACACGCGCTCTCTCGTCCGTCGCTGACCGCTCCGCCCCTACTGCGATACAGCTAGTAGGTGCTGGTCGGCGCCGGGTCGTGGCGCTGATTCGCGAAGGCGGGCAGCACCAGCAGGGCCCAGAACCCGATGGTGATGTTCGCCGGCACGGGGAACCAGTGGTAGTCGGCCGGCCCGGTGCGGATCACGGCCGTACCCGCGAAGAGCAGGAACGGGGGCAGTAGGCCCTCCACCGGGAGGAGTTCGAACGTGCGCCGGTGGTGTCGGCGCAGCAGGAGCTGCTCCTCGGTCATGCGGTCCCCCCAGCGGCGAAATGTCGGTCGAGGCTGGATCGGCCGACCGGGCAGGACGAACCGTTGTGACGGGCTGCACACAGCGAACTCACAACGCGTAATCGGATGAAATGCGGAGGTGGGAGCTGTTCTCCAAGTACGAACCCAAGCGTTCGAAGGAGTGACAGTGCACAGCCAACACAACGGTCTCAAGACGGCAGCTCTGCTGGGTCTGCTCACGAGCCTGATCCTGGCCGTGGGTTACTGGCTGGGCGGCGGCACGGGTCTGGTGCTCGCCGTGGTCGTCTCGCTGGTGACCAACGCCGTCAGCTACTTCTTCTCCGACCGGATCGCGCTGCGGTCCATGGGCGCGCAGCCGGTCAGCGAGGCCGAGTTCCCCGAGTTGTACGCGATGGTGCGGGAACTCTCCCGAGACGCCGGCCAGCCGATGCCGAGGCTTTACGTCTCGCCGTCGATGCAGCCCAACGCGTTCGCGACCGGCCGTGACCCGGAGCACGCCGCAGTGGCCGTCACGGTCGGGATCACCCGGGTCCTCAGCCTGCGCGAGCTTCGCGGGGTGATCGGTCACGAGTTGTCGCACGTCTACAACCGGGACATTCTGATCTCCAGTGTGGCGGCGGGGCTGGCCGGCATCGTGACCATGCTGGCGCAGCTGGCGATCTTCCTGCCGTTCGGTTCCGCGGACGACGAGGACGGGCCGAACCCGGCTTCGCTGCTTCTCATGATGATTCTGGGACCGCTGGCGGCGACGATCATCCAGTTCGCGATCAGCCGGAACCGGGAGTTCCAGGCGGACGCCTCCGGCGCCACGCTGACCCGCGATCCGCTTGCGCTCGCCAGTGCCTTGGAGAAGATTCATCTCGGTACGCAACGCGCACCGCTCCCGGCCGACGGCACCCTGACGAGCAGCGCCCACCTGATGATCGCCAACCCGTTCCGGGGTGGGGGTATGGCCTCCCTCTTCGCCACGCACCCGCCGATGCAGGAGCGGATCCGCCGGCTCCACGAGCAGGCCGCACTCACCGGAAGCCGTCGGTAGCAAGGGGTAGTGAGCAGCGCGACACCAGGACTATTTCAGCTGTGTAAATATCCGGCCGAAGCTAGCCTCGGGTGACGTCCCGCCTCACTTCTGCTCCTTCCGGAGGTCCGCCCGTGACCGCGTTGCGTCAGTACCTCGGCGTGTGGCGGCTCCCGGGCGGACCGACCCTGCTGGTGGCCGGCATCTCGGCCCGGCTCGGCCTGGGCATGACGGCGCTGGCCCTGCTCATGCTGGTCGAACAGGTCACCGGCCGGTACGCCGTCGCCGGTCTGGCCGGTGGGGTCTACGCGCTGTCCGGCGCCGCGCTGAGCCCGATCGCGGGGCGCCTCGCCGACCGGATCGGTGCGGCGCCCATCCTGCTGGCGACCGCGGTCGTCCACCCGCTCGCCCTGGTCGCCGTCATCCTGGCCGCGCACCACCGCGGCGGATCCGTCGGCTTGATCTTCGTGGCGACGGCGGTGGCCGGTGCCACGTACCCACCCTTGACCGCGGCGATCCGCCGGGCCTGGACCGACATGACGTCGGCCGGCAGTGGGCACCTCGAACTGCGGTCCGCCGCGATGGCCGCCGAGACGTCCCTGTTCGAGCTGGTGTTCGTGCTCGGGCCGATCCTGGTCGGGGTGCTCATGGCGTCGGACGGCGGCCCGGAGGCGGCACTGATCTGCTCGGCGGTGGCCACGCTGGCGGGCACTGCGTGGATCGTGCGGCTGCCGGTGATGCGGCGGCACGGCGCGACCGCGGCGGAACACGCCACGAGGGGGCTCGGGCCGTTGCGGGTCAGCGGGTTCCCGGTACTGCTGGTCTGCATCGCAGCCCTGGGCAACGCGTTCGGCGCGGCCGGTGTGGTGGTGACCGCCTGGGCGTCGGAGCACGGCGGCGGCGAGTCGCTGGCCGGGGTCCTGCTCGGCGTCTGGGGGCTGGGCAGTGCGGTCGGCGGCATCTGGTTCGGCACCCGCCGTCCGGCGATGGCGCTGACCCGCCAGTTCGCCTGGCTGCTGGCCGGGGTGGGCGTGAGTTTCCTGGTGCTGCCGTTCATGCCGGGCCCGGTCTGGCTGGGTGCGGCGCTGGTGGTCGGGGGCGCCACCATCGCGCCGGCGCTGACCGTGGAGAACAACCTGGTCAGCCGGATCGCCCCGGCCGGGATGCTGAACGAGGCGTACACCTGGCTGGTCACCGTCTCGGTGGCGGGCAGTGCGGCCGGCGGCGCGGTCGTCGGGCTGATCGTGGACCAGCCGGGTGGGCTGGTCTGGGCGTTCGTCTACCCGGCGGCGGGTCTGCTGATCGCGGCGGCGGTGGCGGCTCTTCCGGAGAACACACTGGCCCGTGCCGACCGGAACGCCGGCGTCCAGCCGTCCACGGCGTTGGCCGTCGATCCCGCCTGAGGGGGTCGCGCCCGGGCCGGCGGGGAGACGGGACTCTCACGGAGGCGTACCCCGCAAAAGGTCTGTTTGGATTTGCACTGAGTGCAAGTCGAGCTACGGTCGAGACGTGCGGCAGAGCAGACTCGACAACTGGCGGACGGCACGCGACACCGCCCTGCGACTGATGGGTGAGCGCGGCTTCGACGCGGTGTCGGTCGACGACATCGCCGCCGAAGCGGGGATCTCCCGGCGCACGTTCTTCAACTACTTCGACGCCAAAGAGTCGGTCCTTTTCGACCCGGACCCTGACGAACCGCGGCTCTGGGCCGAACTCACCACGGCACGACCGTCCGGCGAACCGATCCGGACCGCGCTGCGCGAACTGATCCTGGGATACACCGCGGCCACCGCCGACCGGATGGCCCGGCAACGGCGCGTCCTGCGCGCCTCCCCGGAACTGGACGGCTGCTGCTCCCGGGAGGTCGCCGACCGGTTCTGGGACGCGGTACGCGCCTGGGCCGCAACCCGGCAGCCGATCGACGACCTGCACCTCGACCTACTGGTCAACACCGCCCGCACGGTGCTGAACACGGTCTGCCCCCGATGGGACCCGGACACCGGCGTCGAAGGCCTGCACCACCTGATCCGGGAGGGCTTCGACCTCCTGTACTCACCAGAACGGATTGCCTCATGAGCGCATCCCACCGCGTTCCCCTGTCCGTGCTCGACCTCGCGACGGTCCGCGAAGGCCACGGCAGCGCCGACGCCCTGCGCGGCACCATCGAGATCGCCAAGGCCGCCGACGACCTCGGCTACTCCCGGTTCTGGGTCGCCGAACACCACAACATGCCGGCCGTCGCCTCCACCTCGCCGCCGGTCCTGCTCGGCGCGGTCGGCGCGCACACCTCCCGGATCCGGATCGGCTCCGGCGGCGTGATGCTGCCCAACCACATGCCGTTCGTGGTCGCCGAACAGTTCTCCCTGCTGGCCGGGCTCTACCCGGACCGGATCGACCTGGGCATCGGCCGCGCGCCGGGCACCGACCAGGCCACCGCGATGGCGTTACGGGGCGTCTCGCCGTACCTGACGGTGGAGAAGTTCCCGGAACACCTGCAGACCCTGATGTCGATGCTGTCGCCGACCCCGCCCCGGCTGCGGCCAACACCGGTGCAGGAGAGCTACCCGGAGATCTGGATCCTCGGCTCGTCCACCTACGGCGCGCAGCTCGCCGCAAGACTGGGCCTGCCGTTCTGTTACGCATATCACTTCGCGATGAGTTCCGACGTGGACAGTGCCGCACGGCTCTACCTCGACGGCTTCCAGCCCTCCGCGCAGTTCCCGGAACCACACCTGATGGTCAGCGCGTCGGTGATGGCCGCCGAGACCACCGAAGAGGCGCAGTACCTCGCCGGCCCGAGCCGGATCATGGCGCTGAGCCTGCGGACCGGGCGCCTCGGCCCGATCATCTCGCCGGAAGAGGCCGCCAAGCGCGAACTGTCCGACATGGATCAGGCGGTCCTCGCGTCCCTGCCCGGCACCCAGTTCGCCGGGACCGCCGACGAAGTGGTCGCCGCCCTCGACCAGCTGGTCGAACGGACCGGTGCGGCGGAACTGATGCTGGCCGGAACCGTCTACGACCCGGCCACCCGTACCGACAGCCTGGCCCGGATCGCCAAAGCCTGGGGGCTGTAGAAATCGGATGCGGGTCCCTCTCGGGGACGGGAGGATGACCTGAGCCTTTCGGGGCCGACCCGAGCTGAGGGGGAAACGCGTCATGAGCAGCGGAGTCATCCTGTCCCTGAACATGGGCGGCGCCGAACCCAACCCCGCCAAGAACGTGCCGGCGACGGGCATCGGCAAACGCCCGGTGACCCACCCGGTGACGGTGCGCCCGCCCGGCCCGAAAACGACAGGTCTGCACAGCGGGCTGATCGGTGACTACATCGGCGACGTGGATCATCATGGCGGGGACGATCAGGCGATTTATGCGTACGCGGTGGAGGACTACGCGTGGTGGTCGGCAACCTTGGGGCGGGACCTTCCGCACGGGCTCTTCGGGGAGAACCTGACGACCGAGGGCGTGGACCTGCTGGGCGCGGTCATCGGGGAGCGCTGGGCGGTCGGCCCTGAGGTCGTGCTGCAGGTGACGTTCGGACGGATTCCGTGCGCGACGTTCCAGCACCGGATGGGCGAGCCGCGTTGGATCAAGCGGTTCGCGGAGGCCAACCGGACCGGGGCCTATCTCCGCATCGTGGAGAGTGGGGCGATCCGGGTCGGTGACCGGATCGAGGTACGGCCGCGGCCGGCCCATGGGGTGACGGTGACCGAGGCGTTCGAGATCTACATGCATGACGCGTCACGGCTGGGTCGGCTGCTGGACGCGGACGAGTTGCCGGCCGGCCTGCGCGACGACGTCGAGAGGCGGCTGTCGCGGTCGGCGTAGGACCCCGCCGTTCCCTCTATGCTCGCCGACATGAGTGAGCCGTTCCCTGAACGCCACCTCGTGGTCGGCGCGGGCGGTCTTCGTGCTGGAGGCCGGCGAGGAGTTGACCCGCCTGGCGGCCGACCTGGCCCACCACTTCCGCGAGCCCGAACGGGGTGAGAAATGAAGAAAGCCCCTCACCGTGGTGAGGGGCTTTCCTGCCTGCCTGTGGCGGGTAGAGGATTCGAACCTCTGTAGCTTTCGCGACGGATTTACAGTCCGCTCCCATTGGCCGCTCGGGCAACCCGCCTGGGCATCCACCGCGGTTTCCCGCAGCAGCGGACATAAGAATAGCCGCACCGCCACCCGCCTTCGCAACCGGGTACGGTCGGCATGTCGCGGGCCGGAACCGGCCCGGGCGACGACATCGACACGAACCCAGTCGCAGGAGTTTGATCATGGCAGCCAGCCCGTCGTTCGACATCGTCAGCAAGGTCGACCGGCAGGAGGTCGACAACGCTTTCAATCAGGCGGAGAAGGAGCTCGGCACCCGGTTCGACTTCCGGGGCACCAACACCACGCTCGCCAAGTCGGGGGAGGCGTTCACCATCACCTCGGAGACCGAGGAGCGGGCCACGGCCGCGCTCGACGTCTTCAAGGAGAAGCTGGTGAAGCGGAACATCTCGCTGAAGTCGCTGGACGCCGGTGAGCCGCGGCAGTCCGGCAAGACGTACAAGATCGATCTGAAGGTCGTCGAGGGCATCGAGACGGACAAGGCCAAGGCGATCAGCAAGAAGATCCGGGACGAGGGTCCCAAGGGTGTGCAGGCGCAGATCCAGGGTGACCAGCTGCGGGTGACCGGCAAGAAGCGGGACGACCTGCAGGCGGTCATCGCACTGCTCAAGCAGGAGGACTTCGGCGTCGCGCTGCAGTTCGACAACTACCGCTGAGTGGTGGATCACGGTCCGGGGCGCGGGAAGGGGATGAACCGTGGGCCCGGGCCGAGGAGACTGAGCCGATGGCGCCCGCGGTGTTCGGCGGCCTCATCGGCCTCGCTCTTGCCGCGTTGGGCGCCCGGATGCTGCTCGGCGGCCGGGTGCCGGCGCTGATCACGCGGGCGTTCGCCACCTCCTGGGAGGGCGGCTGCTATCACCTGCTGATGGGCGTCGCCGTGATGATCCTGATGGTGGGCGCCCTGCTCCCGGCCGGGCAGTCCCGGACCAGTCTGGCGCTGCTCGCGATCGTCCTGGTGATGGTCGCCCTCGTCAGGTTCCGCCCGCACCGCTGAAGACCCGCGAAGGGTTCCGCCGTGGATCTGGCTGATGCGGTTCTCTCGTTCGCGTGCTCGGTGCGCTTCTGACGATCACGCCGGGTCTGGACACCGCGCTGGTGCTCCGTGCGGCGGTCACCATGGGCCGCGGTCCGGCTTTCGCGATCGCTCTCCGGTCGCTGACTTCACGGAGAGCGATCCCTGCATGCGGGGAGCGTCACGATTTCGCGACTCGCCGTGACGTCGGCGTGGTGTCGGCTCTGCCGTTCGATCTGGCGTGAGTGTCACTCACTTATCCCTTAAATCGGACGCAAAGCTGTCAATTGTGAGGGTATGGAACGACACCCTTACTCAACCGTTCGGCCAGGATTTGACGGTACCTCGTGGCGACCCGCCGGTGGACACTCCCCGTCGCACAACCGGTGTGGCACCATCATGGAACCCCCCAACCGATGCGACTCCCCCCACGAGGAGCCAACTATGTCTGCAAGGAAGATGGCCCGCTTCACCGCGGGCCTCGTTTTCCTGCTGGCCGCGGTGTTCGGCGGCGCTGCCGCTGCGCAAGCAGCCACTTATGAAACGGGCGAACCCACTACGACGGTCTACACCAACGGCGAAACGGGCTGGGGCTGACAGATAGCGCCACCCTATGCACCGCCGGTGGAAGTAGGAGGCAGGGAGCGCCATGACCGGGTCTCGGGTACCGGCCAGTCGTTCCCAGGCCAAATCATGGTTGATCACGGGGCCACTGGCGGTCTTCGCACTCATCGGAATAATCGGACTCTGGGTCGCAGATCCGGAGTGGTATGACGCCTGGTTCGGTGGTGTCTGCGTCGCCATAGGCGCTTATATCGCGAACACGGCTGTTACGCAGATCTATATTCGGCGGCAGACGTATTTCATCGTCGTCACCGAGATTCCTCTCGTCCTGGCGCTGCACTTCCTGCCGTCGGTCACGGTCGTCCTGGCGATGACGTTCGCGGCTCTCGCGACGCATCTGCAGAACCGGCTGGAACCCACCAAACTGTGGTTCAACGTCGTGAAGACGGCGGCCGGTGCCACCATCGCGGTGCTCATCGTCGCCGTCTTCCCACGCACCGACGGCACCCATCCGAGTGCCTGGGTGGTGCTCTTCGTGGCCGCCATGGCCAGTGCCGTCACCTCGCACATGGCGGTGGCCGCCGTCTTCCGGGTGGTGCAGGGCTCACGGGCCGGCCAAGAGGTCCTGAGGTCCAGCGTCCCGGCGTTCATCATCGCCGCGATCAACATCGTCATCGGCCTGGTCTTCCTGGTCACGCTCGAGGCGACGCCGTGGGCCGCGATTCTGCTGATCATCCTGATCACCGCCCTGGTGCTGGCCTTCCGGTCGGTCGCCGGGTTCTTCCGCCAGCACCGGACCCTGGCCGAGGTCTACGAGCTCACCCTGGCGGTCCGCGACCAGGCCGCCGACGGTGGCCTTCCGGACGTGCTGCTGGGGCGGGTACGGGCCCTGATGCGGGCCGAGTTCTCCACGCTCTACCTCTCCGCGCAGGGGCGTTACCCCGAGGTCCTGCTGACCGCCCGGGTCGACGACGAGGCCGGTCTGCTCGACATCGCACCCACCCCCGCCGAGATCCGTGAGCGCGCCGTCACGGCCCGCTCCGCGGTCGCCGTGGGCAGCCAGTTCGAGGAGACCACCGATCTGCGGGGCACGCTGCGGCGGGCCGGCCTGCGTGACGTCGTGGTCGTGCCGCTGCGCTCCGGGCAGACGGTGATCGGCACCCTGGAGGTGGTGAACCGCCTCGGGCCGTACGCGACGCTGCGCGACACCGACGTGCAGATCCTGGAGACCATCGCGGCACACGCGGCGGTCGCGGTGGAGAACTCGCGGCTGGTCGACCGGCTGCGCCACGACGCGTACCACGATCGGCTGACCGCCCTGCCGAACCGCCGCCGGATTCTCGACGCGCTCGCCGAGTCCGTCACCGTCCAGGTGGAGAACGAGGTCGTCGCCGTCCTGCTGTTCGACGTCGACGGCCAGCGCGACGTCAACGAGTCGATGGGTCACGCCGCCGGTGACAAGCTGCTGGCCGAGGTCGCCGAACGTCTGCGGGCGATCGCCGGCCCGGGTGCCCTGGTCGGCCGGATCGGCGGCGATGAGTTCGTGGTGACCCTGCGGGCGGAGAGCCTGGAGGCGACCATCGCGCTCGCCACCCAGATGCGGGAGAGCCTGCGCGGCCCGATGACGGTCGGCTCGCTCACCCTGGACGTGGACACCGCCGTGGGGCTCGCCGTCTACCCCGACCACGGGTCGGACCCGGAGAGCCTGGTGCAGCGGGCCGAGCTGGCCGCCAACTCCGCCAAGGCCCTGCCGTACGGCGTGCAGCCCTTCCACCCGGCCCTGGAGTCGCGGGTGGTCCGCCGGCTCGGCATCGCGGCGGATCTGCGGCGCGCGCTCGACAACGACCAGCTGGAGGTCTGGTTCCAGCCCAAGGTGACGCTCGCCGACCGGCACGTGGTCGGGGTGGAGTGCCTGGCCCGCTGGGTGCATCCGGCGCACGGCGAGGTGGCGGCCGAGGACTTCGTGGCGGTCGCCGAGCACACCGGGCAGCTGGCCCGCCTGACCGAGGTGGTGCTCACCGCCGGCCTGCGCCGCTGCCGGGACTGGGCGGCGGCGGATCGCCCGCTCTCCATCTCGGTCAACCTGTCCGCCCGGACCCTGCTCGACTCCCGGTTCCCGGATCTGGTGGGGGAGCTGCTGGAGGAGCACCGGGTGGAGCCGGGGCAGCTGACGTTCGAGATCTCCGAGCCGGGCATGCTCAGCGACATCGAGCGGGTGCTGCCCAGCCTCTACCGGCTGCGCGACCTCGGGGTGCGGCTGAGTGTGGACGACTTCGGGACGGGTGCCTCCTCCCTGGCGTACCTGCGGCAGTGGCCGGTGCACGAGGTGAAGATCGACGACAACTTCGTGCAGGGCATGGCGACCGACACCGGTGATCTCGCGATCGTGCGGGCCGTGGTGGGCCTGTCCCGCGAGTTCGGTCTCGCCGTGGTGGCCGAGGGTGTGGAGAGCGAACTGACCCTGGAGCTGCTCGAGGAGATGGGCTGCGAGATCGGTCAGGGTTACCTCTTCAGCCGTCCTCTGCCGTACGAGCGGCTGGAGGCTTGGCTCAGCGCTCAGACGGAGCTGGAATCCACCCCCACCGGCGAGATCAGGCGGCTCCGGGCGGTCATCTGACTCGCCTTCTGAGCAGGCGTTTCGCCGAGAGGGGGGTACTGATTTCACCCCGGCCGCGAGGCCGTGTAATGTTACTCCTGCAGCGAGCGAGTGATCGCAAGCGGCAAGCCCCCTTAGCTCAGTCGGCAGAGCGTCTCCATGGTAAGGAGAAGGTCTACGGTTCGATTCCGTAAGGGGGCTCTACCGGGTTTCGTTCCCGCCCTGCCCGGCGCTGGACTATAAGCCCGGCTCGGCGGTGTAGCTCAGATGGCAGAGCAAGCGGCTCATAATCGCTGTGTCGCCGGTTCAAGTCCGGCCACCGCTACTTTTCTGTGGACCCCACCCGGGGACCCCACTTTGCAGAACGGCAGACCAAGCGTCTACGCTGGCTTGCTGTCAGTTAGAACCCGTTAGCAGGAAGGCACCCCGCCGTGGCCAAGGCGACCGACGTCCGTCCGAAGATCACCCTGGCGTGCACGGAGTGCAAGGACCGGAACTACATCACCAAGAAGAACCGGCGCAACGACCCGGACCGTCTTGAGTTCAAGAAGTTCTGCCCGCGTGACGGCAAGCACACCCTGCACCGCGAGACGCGCTGATCCATCGCAACACCCCGATCTTTCACTCTGCGCCGTCCGGATTCTTCCGGGCGGCGCAGAGTATTTTGTGGGGCATGCCCCTGGACCAGTCATTCGTCGGCCGCATCTGGCCGCCCACCGCGCCCTATCTCGTGGGCCGGGAGAAGATCCGCGAGTTCGCCCGGGCGATCGGTGCCACCGACGCGGAGTACCACGATCCTGAGGCAGCCCGCGCGATCGGTTACACGGACGTGGTCGCCCCGCCGACCTTCCCGATCGCCATCACCATGTCGGCCAGCCGGCAGGTCGTCGACGACCCCGCTCTGGGCCTGGACTACAGCCGGGTGGTGCACGGCGACCAGAAGTTCGCCTACACCCGCCCGATCGTGGCCGGTGACGCCCTGGTGTGCGTCAACAGCGTCGACGAGATCAGCAGCCGCGGCGGCCACCAGTTCATCACCACCCGGACCGAGGTGACCACCGAGGCCGGCGAGCCCGTCGTCACGGTCTGGTCCAAGCTCGTCCAGCGCGCCGAGGAGTCCTGATGACCGACGAGAGCCTCGAGCCGCAGACCTTCCGGGTGACCCGGGCGGACCTGGTCCGCTACGCGGGCGCCTCGGGAGACTTCAACCCGATCCACTGGAGCGAGCGGATCGCCACGGGTGTGGGCCTGCCCGGCGTCATCGCCCACGGCATGTTCACGATGGCTCTGGTGGGCCGCGCGGTCACTTTCTGGGCCGGCGCCCCGGACGCGGTCGTCGAGTTCAACGTGCGGTTCAGCCGCCCGGTCCCGGTGCCCGACACCGACGAGGGCACCGAGGTCGTGGTGTCGGCGAAGGTGAAGGAGGTCACCGCGGAGGGACACACCAGGTTGAGCCTCACTGCGACCTGCAACGGCGACAAGGTACTCTCATTGGCGCAGGCGCTTGTCAGGAAGAGGTAAGCCCCGGGTGGGACAACCCGGGTTGGGATAACGCCCGGCTTACCCGTACACTGATGCGCCGTGGGGCACTGAATCCTAGCGATGACGGTCCCGCATAGGGGTGTAGCTCAATTGGCAGAGCAGCGGTCTCCAAAACCGCAGGCTGCAGGTTCAAGTCCTGTCACCCCTGCGCAACCCTCCTAGACGTGCCCGCCCGGTGCGCGGTTCGCACAAATTCCGCGTCCGGTCGAGCGCTGACAGGAAAGTTCTCCACCGACGACGGAAGTAGGGCGAAGTGGCCGAGAAGGACCGGCCCGGTGACGACGTCCCGGGCGACGACGAGGTGCTCGCCAACGCCGCCGACGGTGGTGACGTTCCGGACGACGCCGACTCTTCGGTCACCAGCGGTGGTGGGACTGCGGTCGCCGAGCGTTCTGCCGACGACGCGGAGGGCTCCAAGAAGAAGCCGCGTAGGCGTGGTCCTCTCAGCCGAATCGGTGGTTTCTTCCGTGAGGTCGTCAGCGAACTCCGTAAGGTCATCTGGCCGACGCGGCGCGAGCTCCTGACCTACACCGGTGTGGTGATCGTCTTCGTCGTGGTCATGACGGCCATCGTGGCGGGCCTGGACTACGGGTTCGGCAAGGCCATCCTCTGGGCGCTCGGCTAGTCCGGGCGAGCCCTGAACCGACGAGACGTTATCTGGAAGTGAGCGAACGTGCCTGAGTACGACGACGAGACCGTGCAGTCTGCTGACGAGCAGTCGTCGCCGGACACCGACGAGTCGGTCGAGGTGGCCGACGATTCGACGGCCGAGGCCCAGGCGCCCGAGGCTGACGAGGACTACGACCCCGTCAAGGAGCTGCGGCAGAAGCTGCGCTACGCGCCCGGCGACTGGTACGTGGTGCACTCCTACGCCGGTTACGAGAACAAGGTCAAGACCAACCTCGAGACCCGGATCACGAGCCTCGACATGGAGGATTTCATCTTCCAGGTCGAGGTCCCGACCCGCGAAGAGGTCGAGGTCAAGAACGGCAAGCGCAACCAGGTGCAGGCCAAGGTCTTCCCGGGTTACATCCTCGTCCGGATGGACCTGAGCCCGGAGTCCTACTCCTGTGTCCGCAACACGCCCGGTGTGACCGGCTTCGTCGGCGCCACCGACCGGGTGGACCGTCCGGCCCCGCTCTCGCTCGACGAGGTGCTGAAGTGGCTGGCCCCGGCCGTGCAGGCCGAGGAGAAGAAGGCGAAGCCCGAGATCAAGGTGCTGGACTTCGAGGTGGGTGACTCGGTCACCGTCACCGACGGCGCGTTCGCTTCGCTGCCGGCCTCGATCAGCGAGATCAACGCGGACCAGCAGAAGCTCAAGGTCCTGGTCTCGATCTTCGGCCGCGAGACGCCGGTCGAGCTGAACTTCAACCAGGTCACCAAGATCTGATTTGCGAACTGAATACGGCCCGGTGAGGATCTCCTCCCGGGCCGCCAGTCTGATCGCCGGATCCCCGGCGATGTCAGTGGGAGGGGCCGCGTCAAGCCGGTCCCGCCAGCAACCACAGGAGTAAGTCACATGGCACAGCGCAGCAAGGCCTACCGTCAGGCCGCCGAGAAGATCGACGCCACCAAGCTCTACGAGCCGGCTGAGGCGATCAAGCTCGCGAAGGAGACGAACCCGACCAAGTTCGACGCCACCGTCGAGGTCGCGATGCGTCTGGGCGTCGACCCGCGTAAGGCCGACCAGATGGTCCGCGGCACCGTCAACCTGCCGCACGGCACCGGTAAGACCGCCCGCGTCATCGTGTTCGCCCAGGGTGCGAAGGCTGAGGAGGCCGTCGCGGCCGGCGCCGACGAGGTCGGCACCGACGAGCTCGTCGCCCGGATCCAGGGTGGCTGGCTGGACTTCGACGCCGCGATCGCGACGCCGGACCAGATGGCCAAGATCGGCCGGATCGCCCGGATCCTCGGCCCGCGTGGCCTCATGCCGAACCCGAAGACCGGCACCGTGACCATGGACGTCACGAAGGCCATCAACGAGATCAAGGGCGGCAAGATCACCTTCCGGGTGGACAAGCACTCCAACCTGCACCTGATCATCGGCAAGGCGTCCTTCTCGCCCGAGCAGCTGGTGGACAACTACGCCGCCGTGCTCGAGGAGATCCTGCGGGCGAAGCCGTCCGCAGCCAAGGGCAAGTACCTCAAGAAGGTCACCGTCGCCACCACGATGGGCCCCGGCGTGCAGGTCGACCCGAACGCGCAGAAGAACCTGCGCAGCGACAGCGAGGCCTGAGCGCCTCACGCACCATGAGACGAGCCTCCGGGGGACACCCCGGGGGCTTTTTTCATGGCAGGCTACCGGCCGTGCGTTTCGAGGGAATCTGGTTCCGCTATGCCCGCCGCGCCGACTGGACGCTGCGCGGAGTCGAGGCGACCGTCGAGCCCGGCCGGACGGTCGTGGTGCTCGGCCACAACGGCGCCGGCAAGTCCACGCTGCTGCAGCTGGCCGTCGGTGTCCTGCACCCGGGCCGGGGCGTGATCCGGGATCGTCCGCGGGTGGTCGGCTGGGTGCCCGAGCGTTTTCCGGCAGCCCAGCCGTTCACCACGGTCGACTATCTGCGGTCGATGTCCGCGGTCCGGGGTCTTCCGGTGACCGCCGCCGACCCGTGGATCGAGCGGCTGGGGCTCGGTGAGCACGTGGACACCCCGCTCGCCGACCTCTCCAAGGGCACCGCGCAGAAGGTCGGTCTGGCGCAGGCTCTGCTCGCCCCGCCGGGTCTGCTGGTCCTGGACGAGCCCTGGGAGGGCCTGGACGCCGCTTCCCGCACGCTCGTGCCACAGATCGTCGCCGAGGTGACCGGGGCCGGGGGAGTGGTCCTGGTGAGTGATCACCGCGGTGAGGTCGCCGGCCTGCCCGGCGCGATCCACTGGACGGTCCGGGACGGTGAACTGCACCGGGACGCCACGGACGATCCCGGCGGGGGAGAGGACGACGTGGTGGTGGAGGTCGCCGTCGCCCGGCGCGAGGCCGACGAGGCGGTGGTCCGGCTGCGTGCCTCCGGTCACCGCGTTCTGGGGGTACGCGAGAAGCACACGCCCGTGGAGGACCGATGATCGCGCTCACCCGGATGCGGGTCACCGGTTTCGTGAGGTCCGGCCGTGCGCTGCCGCCCCTGATCGCGGTACTGGCGGTGCTGTCCCTCCTCTACGGGGGCGGCGCCTCGTCCGCCTCCTCGGCGTACGGGTATTCGGCCGTGATGCTCTTCCCGATCCTGGCCTGGCTGGTGAAGCTGGTCCTGGACACCGAGCCCGACGTCCAGCGCCGGCTGGCCCGGTTGACGGTCGGCCCGGTCCGGGAGGCCACCGCCGGTCTGCTGGCCGCGGCCCTGCTCGCCGGCGGGGTCTGTCTGCTCGCGATGGTGGCGCCGTGGCCGTTCCGGGGCATCCGCGGGCCGCTGGCGGGTTCCACCGAGCCGCCGGTCCTCACCGGGGTGCTGCTCGGCGTGCTGGCGCACCTGCTGGCCCTGCTCGGAGCGCTGGCGCTCGGGGCGCTGGCCGCCCGGGTGGTGACCCGCCGGGTGCTGCCCGGCGTGGTGGTGCTGGTCACCGGTTCGGTGCTGGCGATCGTGTTGGGTCTGCGCGGATCGGTCGTCCCGTGGCTGGTCCCGCCGGTGATGTCCACCGCCCGTGCACTGGGCGCGGAGTCCGCACCGGACGCCGGGACCCTGGCCGGCCTGGTCGTCCACACGCTCCTGTGGTGTGCGGTGGCCTTCGCGATCTACGGCCGCCTGCGTCGTGGACGGTCCTGATCAGGCGGGCTGGGCCTCAGTGTGCGGGGCTGGCGAACTACCTGGGTGCGCCGCGGGACGACCCCGATTTGGTGTGGGCGGCCGGTGCGCGTACCCTCATGTCTTGAAGTTCCACCCATAGACCGCTGGTCGCCGCAGCAGCCGTCATCACGACGGAGGCCGCGGCCGAAGGTTCCGCAAGAGCGGGCGACCTGCGCAGGGCGAACGGTTCGTGATTGTGCGGCCACCTCGCGTGTGCCATCTGTCGCCCCGTGCCCCTGCGCCGGGGCGTTTTGCTTTGTGCGGACCCTCTCGACCAGTGGCTGTAGCACTGAGAGAGGAGGGACATGGCGGACAAGCCGGTCCGGGCCGACAAGGCTTCGGCTGTTGACGAGCTTACGCAGAGCTTCCGTGGCTCCGCGGCCACCGTGTTGACCGAATACCGCGGTCTCACCGTGAAGGAGCTCACCGAGCTTCGTCGCTCGCTGGGCAGCGAGGCCAAGTACCAGGTCGCCAAGAACACGCTCGCGAAGCGTGCGGCGACCGACGCTGGCATCGAGGGCCTCGACGCGCTGTTCACCGGTCCTACCGCGCTCGCCTTCGTGAACGGCGATGTGGTCGAGGCGGCCAAGGGCCTTCGTGCCTTCGCCAAGGCCCACCCCGTTCTCGTCATCAAGGGCGGCGTCTTCGAGGGCAAGGCTCTCACGGCTGACGATGTCAACAAGCTTGCTGACCTCGAGTCCCGTGAGGTGCTGCTGGCCAAGCTGGCCGGCGCCATGAAGGCCAACCTGAGCAAGGCTGCCGCTACGTTCCAGGCGCCGCTGTCGCAGGCAGTGCGCACCGTGGACGCTCTGCGGGCCGAGCGCGAGAAGGACGGTTCCGCGGAGGCCTGAGCCCTCGCGTGACCTGTTAAACGTTCAAAGTAAGCACTTAGGAAAGGTTGCCGACATGGCGAAGCTCAGCACCGACGAGCTGCTCGACGCGTTCAAGGAAATGACCCTCATCGAGCTCTCCGAGTTCGTGAAGCAGTTCGAGGACGTCTTCGACGTCAAGGCTGCCGCTCCGGTTGCCATCGCGGCCGCCGGTGGCGCTGCTGCTCCGGCCGAGGCCGAGGCGGAGAAGGACTCCTTCGACGTTGTTCTCGAGAGCGACGGCGGCAAGAAGATCCAGGTCATCAAGGTCGTGCGTGAGCTGACCGGCCTGGGCCTCAAGGAGGCCAAGGACACCGTCGAGAGCGCGCCGAAGGCGATCCTCGAGGGCGTCAACAAGGAGAAGGCCGAGGCCGCCAAGGCCAAGCTCGAGGGCGAAGGCGCCAAGGTCACCCTCAAGTGATCTAACGCTCCACAGAGCTGTTCGTCGATGGCGGGGATCCGTAACGGGTCTCCGCCATCGTCGTTGTCATCAGTGTCTCCGCAGGTCAGCAATCGCTGAAACGGCCGCCACTCGAACGGGCGGCAAAGGCTGTCAAAGCACGCGTTTCATGCGTTAAGGTCCCTTTGGTGCGGCGGGTGGACAACCGCGGGGGTCCGACCCGCGTCTCAGCCCTTGACTGAGTGTCGGCGGGCAGGCACGCTGACATCAGCAAGTTTCCGCGCTTGCGACAGCCAGGCTGTGGGTAATCGGGCTTCCACCGATCCCGTGGCCGGCACCCGAGGAGAGTTGCCGCGTTTCTTGAGCGGCCCCGCCATCGGCGTTGACCATGGATGCGCAGGTCAGCGTGGCGGGGACACGTTCCGCAGGCCTTCTTCGGATGTGGGCTGGACAGCGGTTAGCCGAGCGGCTACACTGCTAGTTTGCGCTGCCTTCTGTCTTGATGCCTGTCGGGATATCCATGTGGATAATTTCCGGGGGCTCATTGGAGTGCACGCAGACCAGTTGCATCAGCAACTCAGCCGCATAGCAGCACCGGTCCTCGGAAGGACGCATCTTGGCAGCTTCCCGCCCTGCGAAGACCAGCCGTACGTCGAGCGCTTACGCACCCCGCCGGGTCTCTTTCGGCCGGATCACCGAGCAGCTAGAGGTCCCCAACCTCCTCGCCCTCCAGACGGACTCCTTCGACTGGCTGGTCGGCAACGAGGCTTGGCAGGCCCGGACGACGGACGACCCGCACGCCCACTCGGGCCTCGCAGAGATCCTCGAAGAGATCAGTCCCATTGAGGACTTCTCCGGCACCATGTCGCTGTCCTTCTCGGCTCCCCGATTCGACGAGGTCAAGGCCTCTATCGAGGAGTGCAAGGAGAAGGACCTGACCTACTGTGCCCCGCTGTTCGTGACCGCGGAGTTCACCAACAACACCACTGGCGAGATCAAGAGCCAGACCGTGTTCATGGGTGACTTCCCGATGATGACCCCCAAGGGGACGTTCGTCATCAACGGCACCGAGCGGGTCGTGGTGAGTCAGCTCGTCCGTTCGCCGGGCGTGTACTTCACCAAGGAGCCGGACAAGACCTCCGACCGCGACCTCACCAGCGTCAAGGTCATCCCGAGCCGGGGTGCCTGGCTGGAGTTCGACATCGACAAGCGCGACACGGTGGGTGTCCGCATCGACCGCAAGCGCCGGCAGGCCGTCACCGTCCTGCTCAAGGCCGTCGGTTGGTCGGCGGACCGCATCCGTGAGCGGTTCGGGTGGTCCGAGCTGCTCATGACGACGCTGGAGAAGGACCACATCGCCGGGCAGGACGAGGCTCTGCTCGACATCTACCGCAAGCTGCGTCCCGGCGAGCCCCCGACCCGGGAGAACGCGCAGACCCTGCTCGACAACCTCTTCTTCAACCCGAAGCGGTATGACGTCGCCAAGGTCGGCCGGTACAAGTTCAACAAGAAGCTCGAGATCGACGTCCCGATCGTCCGGGGCACCCTCTCCGAGGAAGACATCGTCAAGACCGTGGACTACCTCTGCCGGCTGCACGCCGGTGAGGAAGGCTACGAGGCCGACGACATCGACCACTTCGGCAACCGGCGTCTGCGCACGGTCGGCGAGCTCATCCAGAACCAGGTTCGCGTCGGCCTCTCCCGCATGGAGCGCGTCGTCCGCGAGCGTATGACCACGCAGGACGTCGAGGCGATCACGCCGCAGACCCTGATCAACATCCGCCCCGTGGTGGCTGCGATCAAGGAGTTCTTCGGTACGTCGCAGCTGTCGCAGTTCATGGACCAGACCAACCCGCTCGCGGGTCTGACCCACCGTCGCCGTCTGTCGGCGCTCGGCCCGGGTGGTCTGTCCCGTGAGCGGGCCGGCTTCGAGGTCCGTGACGTGCACCCGTCCCACTACGGCCGGATGTGCCCGATCGAGACCCCCGAGGGACCGAACATCGGTCTGATCGGCGCGCTCTCCACGTTCGCGCGGGTCAACCCGTTCGGTTTCATCGAGACGCCGTACCGCAAGGTCGAGGCCGGTGTCGTCACCGACGAGGTGCACTACCTCACGGCCGACGAGGAAGACCGCTTCATCAAGGCGCAGGCGAACGCCGTGCTGTCCAGCGACAACACCTTCGCGCAGGACCGCGTTCTGGTCCGTCGTAAGGGTGGTGAGGTCGACTACGTGCCCGGCACGGAGGTCGACTACATGGACGTGTCGCCGCGGCAGATGACCTCGGTCGCCACCGCGATGATCCCGTTCCTCGAGCACGACGACGCCAACCGCGCCCTCATGGGTGCGAACATGCAGCGCCAGGCGGTGCCGCTGGTCAAGGCCGAGTCCCCGCTCGTCGGCACCGGTATGGAGTACCGCGCTGCTGTCGACGCCGGTGACGTGGTCGTCGCCGAGGTCGGTGGCGTGGTCGAGGACCTGTGCGCCGACTACGTGACGGTGCACCAGGACGACGGCCACCGCCGGACCTACCTGCTGCACAAGTTCCGTCGCAGCAACGCCGGCTCCTGCGTCAACCAGAAGCCCGTCGTCTTCGAAGGCGACCGGGTCGAGGCCGGCCAGGTCATCGCCGACGGTCCCTGCACCGACGAGGGCGAGATGGCCCTCGGGCGCAACCTGCTCGTCGCGTTCATGTGCTGGGAAGGCCACAACTACGAGGACGCGATCATCCTGTCGCAGCGCCTCGTGCAGCAGGACGTCCTCACCTCGATCCACATCGAGGAGCACGAGGTCGACGCCCGCGACACCAAGCTGGGCCCGGAAGAGATCACCCGCGACATCCCGAACGTCAGCGAGGAGATGCTCGCCGACCTCGACGAGCGCGGCATCATCCGGATCGGCGCCGAGGTCGTGCCGGGCGACATCCTGGTCGGCAAGGTCACGCCCAAGGGCGAGACCGAGCTGACCCCGGAGGAGCGGCTGCTGCGCGCGATCTTCGGTGAGAAGGCCCGGGAGGTCCGGGACACCTCGCTGAAGGTTCCGCACGGCGAGACCGGCACCGTCATCGGTGTCCGTACGTTCTCCCGCGAGGACGGCGACGAGCTTCCCCCTGGCGTCAACGAGCTGGTCCGCGTCTACGTGGCCCAGAAGCGGAAGATCCAGGACGGTGACAAGCTCGCCGGCCGGCACGGCAACAAGGGCGTCATCTCCAAGATCCTGCCGGTCGAGGACATGCCGTTCCTGGAGGACGGCACCCCGGTCGACATCGTGCTCAACCCGCTGGGTGTGCCCTCGCGTATGAACATCGGCCAGGTTCTGGAGACCCACCTCGGGTGGATCGCCAAGACCGGTTGGTCGATCGAGGGCGAGGACGAGGAGTGGAAGCGTCAGCTCCGCGCCATCGAGGCTCATGAGTCCCCCGCTGACAGCAACGTCGCGACCCCGGTCTTCGACGGTGCCCAGGAGGAGGAGATCAAGGGTCTGCTCGAGTCGACGCTGGTGAACCGGGACGGCAAGCGCCTGGTCAACGGCGACGGCAAGGCGCAGCTGTTCGACGGTCGCTCCGGTGAGCCGCTGCCGGACCCGATCTCGGTCGGCTACGTCTACATCCTCAAGCTGAACCACCTGGTCGACGACAAGATCCACGCTCGGTCGACCGGCCCCTACTCCATGATCACGCAGCAGCCGCTGGGTGGTAAGGCGCAGTTCGGTGGCCAGCGGTTCGGCGAGATGGAGTGCTGGGCCATGCAGGCCTACGGGGCTGCTTACGCCCTGCAGGAACTGCTCACCATCAAGTCCGACGACGTCCTGGGCCGAGTGAAGGTCTACGAGGCCATCGTCAAGGGCGAGAACATCCCGGAGCCGGGAATCCCGGAGTCGTTCAAGGTGCTTCTCAAGGAGCTCCAGTCGCTGTGCCTGAACGTCGAGGTGCTCTCCAGCGACGGTGTTGCCCTGGAGATGCGTGAGACCGACGACGAGGTCTTCCGGGCCGCGGAGGAACTCGGCATCGACCTGTCGCGCCGCCCGAACGAGGGCGTCAGCAGCGTCGAAGAGATCTGACGGAAGCGGCCCCGGGACTTCGCGAGGAGCCCGGGGCCGCACCCGCCGGCCTTGAATTCACCCGAGCAACGAAACACGAGGGATAGTCCAAGTGCTCGACGTCAACTTCTTCGACGAGTTGCGCATCGGCCTTGCTACCGCTGACGACATCCGGCAGTGGTCGCACGGCGAGGTCAAGAAGCCCGAGACGATCAACTACCGCACCCTCAAGCCCGAGAAGGACGGACTCTTCTGCGAGAAGATCTTCGGTCCGCAGCGGGACTGGGAGTGCTACTGCGGTAAGTACAAGCGCGTCCGCTTCAAGGGCATCATCTGTGAGCGGTGCGGCGTCGAAGTGACCCGCTCGAAGGTCCGGCGTGAGCGCATGGGCCACATCGAGCTGGCCGCGTCGGTCACGCACATCTGGTACTTCAAGGGCGTTCCGAGCCGGCTGGGTTACCTGCTGGACCTCGCGCCCAAGGACCTCGAGAAGATCATTTACTTCGCCTCGTACGTGATCACGAGCGTTGACGCCGAGGCGCGTCACCGCGACATGTCCACGATCGAGAACGAGATCTTCGCCGAGAAGCGCCAGTCCGAGAACGGCCGCGACTCCGAGATCGAGAAGCGGGCCGCCAAGCTGGAGCAGGACCTGGCCGAACTCGAGGCCGAGGGTGCCAAGGCCGACGTGCGCCGCAAGGTCAAGGAAGCCGGCGAGCGCGAGATGCGCCAGATCCGGGACAAGGCCCAGCGCGAGATCGACCGGCTCGACGAGGTGCTCGACACCTTCCGCAAGCTGGACTCCAAGCAGCTGGTCACCGACGAGCTGCTCTACCGCGAGCTGCGCGACCGCTTCGGTGAGTACTTCACCGGTGGCATGGGCGCCGAGGCCATCAAGGCCCTGCTGCAGAACATGGACCTGGACGCCGAGGCGGACAACCTTCGGGAGATCATCCGCAGCGGCAAGGGCCAGCGGAAGATCCGGGCGCTCAAGCGGCTGAAGGTCGTCGCGGCGTTCCTGAACACCCGCAACTCGCCGCTCGGCATGGTCCTGGACTGCGTTCCGGTCATCCCGCCGGACCTGCGCCCGATGGTGCAGCTCGACGGTGGCCGCTTCGCGACGTCCGACCTGAACGACCTGTACCGCCGGGTCATCAACCGGAACAACCGCCTCAAGCGTCTCATCGACCTCGGTGCTCCCGAGATCATCGTGAACAACGAGAAGCGGATGCTGCAGGAGGCCGTCGACGCGCTGTTCGACAACGGCCGCCGCGGCCGGCCGGTGACCGGTCCGGGTAACCGCCCGCTGAAGTCGCTGTCCGACATGCTCAAGGGCAAGCAGGGCCGGTTCCGTCAGAACCTGCTCGGCAAGCGCGTGGACTACTCCGGTCGTTCCGTCATCGTCGTCGGCCCCCGGCTCAAGCTGCACCAGTGCGGCCTGCCGAAGCAGATGGCGCTGGAGCTGTTCAAGCCGTTCGTGATGAAGCGCCTGGTGGACCTCAACCACGCGCAGAACATCAAGTCGGCCAAGCGGATGGTCGAGCGTCAGCGCCCGGTCGTGTGGGACGTCCTCGAAGAGGTCATCTCCGAGCACCCGGTTCTGCTGAACCGTGCACCGACCCTGCACCGCCTCGGCATCCAGGCCTTCGAGCCCCAGCTGGTCGAGGGCAAGGCCATCCAGATCCACCCGCTCGTGTGTACGGCGTTCAACGCCGACTTCGACGGTGACCAGATGGCGGTCCACGTGCCGCTGTCGGCCGAGGCGCAGGCCGAGGCCCGGATCCTTATGCTGTCGTCGAACAACATCCTCAAGCCGGCCGACGGCAAGCCGGTCACCATGCCTACCCAGGACATGGTCATCGGTCTGTACTACCTGACCCACCTCACGGCCGGTGCCAAGGGTGAGGGACGGGTGTTCAGCTCGGACGCCGAGGCTCGGATGGCCTTCGACAACGGTGAGCTGCACCTGCAGGCGAAGGTCAAGATCCGCCTGCGGGACGTCATCGGTGTCGACAACGGCGCCAAGAGCGAGAAGTGGGACGCTCCGGAGGAGTGGACCGAGGGCGAGCCGCTGCTCGTCGAGACCACCCTCGGCCGGGTGATCTTCAACGAGACGCTGCCCCCGGGCTACCGCTTCGTGAACTACGAGATCCGCAAGGGTCAGCTGTCGGCGATCGTCAACGACCTCGCCGAGCGCTTCCCCAAGGTCGCGCTGGCCGCGACCCTGGACGCGCTCAAGGAGGCCGGCTTCCACTGGGCCACCTGGTCCGGTGTGACGATCGGTATGGGCGACGTCATCGGTCCCCCGCGCAAGCCGGAGATCCTGGCCCGCTACCAGGTCGAGGCCGACCGCATCGACAAGCAGTACCAGCGTGGTCTGATGACCGCCGAGGAACGTCGCGGCGAGCTCATCGAGATCTGGACCAAGGCGACGAACGAGATCTCCAAGGAGATGGAGACCGCGCTGCCGCAGGAGAACCCGCTCTGGGTCATGATCAACTCCGGCGCTCGCGGTAACCTCCTCCAGCTCCGGCAGATCGCCGCGATCCGTGGTCTGGTGGCCAACCCCAAGGGTGAGATCATCCCGCGGCCGATCACCTCGTCGTACCGCGAGGGTCTGACCGTGCTGGAGTACTTCATCTCCACGCACGGTGCCCGTAAGGGCCTGGCGGACACCGCACTGCGTACCGCCGACTCGGGTTACCTGACCCGTCGTCTGGTGGACGTCTCGCAGGACGTCATCATCCGCGAGGAGGACTGCGGCACCGAGCGCGCGATCCCGATGCAGGTCGGCGAGCGCGAGGCGGACGGCACCCTGGTCGTGCACGTGCACGCCGAGACCGGTGTGCACGCCCGGACCCTGGCCGACAACATCGACGACGCCGCGGGCAACCGTGTGGTGTCGCGTGGTGACGACCTCAACTCGATCCTGGTCGACAAGCTGGTCGCCGCGGGTGTCGAGAACGTCCGGGTGCGCAGCGTCCTGACCTGTGAGTCGAAGCTCGGCGTGTGTGCGGCCTGCTACGGCCGTTCGCTGCCGACCGGCAAGTCGGTCGACATCGGTGAGGCGGTCGGCATCATCGCCGCCCAGTCCATCGGTGAGCCCGGCACGCAGCTGACCATGCGTACCTTCCACACCGGTGGTGTCGCGGGTGAGGACATCACCCAGGGTCTGCCGCGTGTCCAGGAGATCTTCGAGGCCCGCGTGCCGAAGGGTAAGGCGCCCATCGCCGACACCCCCGGTCGCATCCGCATCGAGGACGGCGAGCGCTCTCGCAAGATCATCGTGATCCCGGACGACGGCAGCGAGGAGATCGTCTACGACAAGATCTCCAAGCGCGTGAAGCTCCGGGCCCACGACGGCGACCACGTCGCGGTCGGCGAGAAGCTCACCGAGGGCACCATCGACCCGCACGAGCTGCTGCGCATCATGGGTCCGCGCGCGGTCCAGGTCCACCTGACCAGTGAGGTCCAGGAGGTCTACCGCTCGCAGGGTGTGCTGATCCACGACAAGCACATCGAGATCATCATCCGCCAGATGCTCAAGCGGGTGACGGTCATCGACTCGGGTGCCGCGGAGTTCCTCCCCGGGATCCTGGTCGACCGGGCGCTCTTCGAGTCCGAGAACCGCCGGATCGTCGGCGAGGGCGGTGAGCCCGCCGCCGGTCGCCCGGTCCTGATGGGTATCACCAAGGCCTCGCTGGCGACCGACTCGTGGCTCTCGGCGGCCTCCTTCCAGGAGACCACCCGGGTGCTCACCGACGCTGCGATCAACTCGCGCAGCGACTCGCTGGTGGGCCTCAAGGAGAACGTCATCATCGGTAAGCTCATCCCGGCCGGTACCGGTATCTCCAAGTACCGCAACATCCGGGTGGAGCCGACCGAGGAGGCCAAGGCGAAGGTGTACTCGATGACCGGGTACCCGGAGACCGACTACGGCTTCGGGCCGGCCAGCGGGCAGGCTGTGCCGCTGGACGACTTCGACTTCGGGTCGTACCGCTAAGGGTTTCTCTGCGAAGGGCGGTCGCGCGTTTGCGCGGCCGCCCTTCGGCGTTCCCGGGTTCCTAAGATGGGTGGGTGACCCTGCCCGTGATGCCCGTCGTGCCCACCCGCCATCCGAGGGACCCGGATCCGGTGCCCTCGACGAAAGCGCGGGCCGTCTTCGCCCTCGGTCTGGTGGGATTGCTGACCGGACCGTTCGTCGGTGGGGTGATCCCGGCCACCATCGCGCTGCTGCTGGCCCGGCAGGCGTCGCGGCAGGCCTATGCCGCCGGCGGCTTCCTGACCGGTGGTGTGTGGTTGCGAGTGGGCCGGCGTCTGGCCTGGGCCGGCATCATTCTGGCGCTGACCGCGTTGGTGATCGCCTCGATCGCGGGGCTGCTGCATCTGGCCACCGTGCCCGGGGGACAGGACTTCGCACCCGGCACCGACTGACCCGAGGGCGGACCGGGTGGGCTGCGCCGCGGCTCGTACGGGTGACATGCTTTCGATATGACGCAGCACCCGGGAACCGCCTATCCACCGCAGCAGCCGGGTTCGCCGCCGTACTACGGACCTCCCCAGCAGTACGCTCCCGCGCCCCCTCCGCCGCCCTCGGCGGGCTGGGAGCTCGAGCGGGTGGACCCGGTGGCCGGGACCGGGTTCGGGCTGGCCCAGCTGCGTGTCGTGCCGATCACGTCGGGTCTGGCGACCGGCTCGTTGATCGCCGGCATCGCCTCGATCCTGGTGTCGTTCCTGGTGGCCTGTTTCGGTCTGGCCGGCGCCTCCGAGGGCTGGGGCGGGTGGGTGGCCGGAGCGTTCACGCTGTTGGCCGTGCTGGCCTGTGCCGGGGCGGTGGCGGCCGGCGCGATCGCGTTGCGGCAGATCCGCCGCTCCGGTGGTCCGGGCCGGGTGCGCTTCACCGGACGGGCCCTCGCTCTCTCCGGGATCTGGTGCGCAGCGATCGGCGGAGGAATAGCCTTGCTCGCGTTGACGCTGTCCCTGCTGATGCAGTTGGCGTGAGCCGAACCGGGGTGTCGGCGCCGGATCCGGCACCGCGGCGTTGTCACGAAGGGGCACCCGGTACACTGGTATACGGAGATGTCCATCGTGGGAGCCTGAAGTCATTTTGACCTGGGTGCCTGGGGTGGGTACTCTTTCCCCTCGTGCCCGGGCTCGCCCGGGCAACTCGTGCGTGCGCCCGAATCGGAAGCTACGGCGGGTTAAGCACCACGACGGGCAGGGTTCATCACGAATGCCTGCCCCGACAAAGACAAGACCCGGTGCGCGTGAGGTTTTCGCGCGTGGCGGGACCGTGAGCCGGACGACACGCCCGACCGCGGGTGTCGGAGGTTCCTCGTCGAGGAGCCCCTGGCACACAGAGGCAGAAATACACGGTGCGGCCGTACAACAGGAAGCGGCCGAAGGGAGCGGAGAAACCCGGTGCCCACGATCCAGCAGCTGGTCCGCAAGGGCCGCCAGGCGAAGACGAGCAAGACGAAGACGCCGGCGCTGAAGGGAAGCCCTCAGCGGCGCGGCGTGTGCACTCGTGTGTACACCACTACCCCCAAGAAGCCGAACTCGGCACTGCGCAAGGTGGCTCGCGTAAAGCTGAGCAGCCAGATCGAGGTCACGGCTTACATCCCGGGCGTCGGCCACAACCTCCAGGAGCACTCGATCGTGCTCGTGCGTGGCGGTCGTGTGAAGGACCTCCCGGGTGTCCGCTACAAGATCGTCCGCGGTTCGCTGGACACCCAGGGTGTCCGCAACCGCAAGCAGGCCCGCAGCCGTTACGGCGCGAAGAAGGAGAAGAGCTGATATGCCGCGTAAGGGACCCGCTCCGCGCCACCCTGTGGTCGCAGACCCGGTGTACAACTCCCCGCTGGTGACTCAGCTGGTCAACAAGATCCTGGTCGCCGGCAAGCGTCAGCTCGCCGAGCGCATCGTGTACGGCGCCCTCGAGGGTGCGCGCGAGAAGAGTGGCACCGACCCGGTGGTCATCCTCAAGCGCGCGATGGACAACGTCAAGCCGACCCTCGAGGTCCGCAGCCGCCGTGTCGGTGGCGCGACCTACCAGGTTCCGGTTGAGGTCCGCACCCCGCGTCAGACCACTCTCGGTCTGCGCTGGCTGGTCCAGTACTCCAAGGCCCGCCGCGAGAAGACCATGATCGAGCGCCTCCAGAACGAGCTGCTCGACGCCAGCAACGGTCTCGGCGCCGCTGTCAAGCGTCGCGAGGACACCCACAAGATGGCGGAGTCCAACAAGGCCTTCGCGCACTACCGCTGGTAAGACCCTGCTGAGGCCCGGCACACCGCCGGGCCGTGGCAGTCGTACCGGTCCACGAGACGACGACGAAGAAAAGTAGGGATGGAAGTGGCCGCCGCAGACGCGCTCGCCAAGGTTCGCAACATCGGCATCATGGCGCACATCGACGCTGGTAAGACCACGACGACTGAGCGCATCCTGTTCTACACCGGCATCACGTACAAGATCGGTGAGGTCCACGAGGGCGCTGCCGTCATGGACTGGATGGAGCAGGAGCAGGAACGCGGAATCACCATCACCTCCGCCGCCACCAAGTGCGAGTGGAAGGGTCACACGATCCAGATCATCGACACGCCCGGCCACGTCGACTTCACGGTCGAGGTCGAGCGGTCGCTGCGTGTGCTCGACGGTGCTGTCGCGGTGTATGACGGTGTTGCCGGCGTCGAGCCGCAGACCGAGAACGTGTGGCGTCAGGCGGACAAGTACGACGTCCCCCGGATGTGCTTCGTCAACAAGCTCGACCGGACCGGTGCCGACTTCTTCCGCTGCGTGCAGATGATGATCGACCGGCTCAACGCCACCCCGCTCGTCCTGCAGATCCCGATCGGGCTCGAGAGCGACCACATCGGTGTCGTCGACCTGATCGAGATGCGTGCCCTCACCTGGCGTGGTGAGACCCAGAAGGGTGAGGACTACGCGGTCGAGGAGATCCCCGCGGATCTCGCCGAGCAGGCCGCCGAGTGGCGCGAGAAGCTGCTCGAGACCCTGGCCGACGTCGACGACGCGGTGATGGAGAAGTACCTCGAGGGCGAGGAGCTGTCGGTCGAGGAGATCCGGGCCGCCATCCGGCGCGCCACGATCGCCAGCAAGGCCAACCCGGTGCTCTGCGGCTCGGCGTTCAAGAACAAGGGTGTGCAGCCGATGCTGGACGCCGTTGTCGAGTTCCTGCCGTCGCCGCTGGACATCCCGGCCATCGAGGGCACCGCGACGGACGGCGAGACGCCGCTGCTGCGCAAGCCGTCGAACGACGAGCCCTTCTCGGCGCTGGCCTTCAAGATCCAGACCGACAAGCACCTCGGCAAGCTGACGTACGTCCGGGTCTACTCCGGCACGCTCGAGACCGGTACCCAGGTGGTCAACTCCACCAAGGACCGCAAGGAGCGGATCGGCAAGATCTACCAGATGCACGCGAACAAGCGTGAGGAGCGCGCCACCGCGCAGGCCGGCGACATCATCGCCGTCCAGGGTCTGAAGCAGACCACCACCGGTGACACGCTCTGCGACCCGGCGAAGCCGGTCATCCTCGAGTCGATGACCTTCCCGGAGCCGGTCATCCAGGTCGCCATCGAGCCGAAGACCAAGTCCGACCAGGAGAAGCTGGGCACCGCGATCCAGCGCCTCGCCGAGGAGGACCCGACCTTCCGGGTCTTCAACGACGAGGAGACCGGTCAGACCATCATCGCCGGCATGGGCGAGCTCCACCTCGACATCCTCGTCGACCGCATGCGTCGCGAGTTCAACGTCGAGGCGAACATCGGCAAGCCGCAGGTGGCGTACCGCGAGACGATCCGCGGCACCGTGGAGAAGCACACGTACGTCCACAAGAAGCAGACCGGTGGCTCGGGCCAGTACGCGAAGGTCGTCGTCAACGTGGAGCCGCTGCCGCTCGACGCCGACGGCCCCACGTACGAGTTCGTGAACGCGGTGACCGGTGGCCGTATCCCCAAGGAGTTCATCCCCTCGGTGGACGCGGGTGCGCAGGACTCCCTGCAGTACGGCGTCCTCGCCGGCTACCCGCTGGTCGGCGTGAAGTTCACGCTGGTCGACGGTCAGTACCACGAGGTCGACTCCTCCGAGATGGCCTTCAAGGTCGCCGGCTCCATGGCGATGAAGGAAGTGGCCCGCAAGGCCGACCCGGCTCTCCTCGAGCCGATGATGGCCGTTGAGGTCACCACCCCTGAGGACAACATGGGTGACGTCATCGGCGACCTCAACTCCCGGCGTGGCATGATCCAGTCGATGGAGGAGCGCCACGGCGCCCGCGTCGTCAAGGCTCTGGTGCCCCTCTCGGAGATGTTCGGCTACGTCGGCGACCTGCGGTCGAAGACTGCCGGCCGGGCTAGCTACAGCATGCTGTTCGACTCCTACGCCGAGGTTCCCGCGAACGTGGCGAAGGAGATCATCGCTAAAGCAACAGGTGCCTGACATCTGTGCTTGACCGATGAGGCACGTGCGGCCTGTCGAGGGCCGCACGTGCACTAGCAGTCGACAGAGTCCTGAGCGCCTTATCCGGCGTGCCGGGCGAAAAGTAATGATCAGTCCACAGGAGGACACCAGTGGCGAAGGCGAAGTTCGAGCGGACTAAGCCGCACGTCAACATCGGCACCATTGGTCACATCGACCACGGTAAGACGACGCTGACTGCGGCCATCACGAAGGTCCTGCACGACGAGTACCCGGACCTGAACCCCTACACGCCGTTCGACGAGATCGACAAGGCGCCGGAGGAGAAGGCCCGCGGTATCACGATCTCGATCGCGCACGTCGAGTACCAGACCGCGACGCGTCACTACGCGCACGTGGACTGCCCCGGCCACGCCGACTACATCAAGAACATGATCACCGGTGCCGCGCAGATGGACGGCGCGATCCTGGTGGTTGCCGCGACCGACGGCCCGATGCCGCAGACCAAGGAGCACGTGCTCCTGGCCCGCCAGGTCGGCGTTCCGTACATCGTCGTCGCCCTGAACAAGAGCGACATGGTCGAGGACGAGGAGCTCCTGGAGCTCGTCGAGCTCGAGGTCCGCGAGCTGCTCAGCACCTACGAGTTCCCGGGCGACGACCTTCCGGTCGTCCGCGTCTCGGCGCTCAAGGCGCTCGAGGGCGACCCCGAGTGGACCGGCAAGCTCCTCGAGCTGATGAACGCGGTCGACACCGCGATCCCGCAGCCCGAGCGTGAGACCGAGAAGCCGTTCCTCATGCCGATCGAGGACGTCTTCACGATCACCGGTCGTGGCACCGTGGTGACCGGTCGCGCCGAGCGTGGCATCCTCAAGCCGAACGAGGAGGTCGAGATCGTGGGCATCCGCGAGAAGTCGACCAAGACCGTTTGCACCGGCATCGAGATGTTCCGCAAGCTGCTCGACGAGGCCCGCGCGGGTGAGAACGTCGGTCTGCTGCTCCGCGGCATCAAGCGCGAGGACGTCGAGCGCGGCATGGTCGTCGTGAAGCCCGGCACCAGCACCCCGCACACGGAGTTCGAGGGCCAGGTCTACATCCTCTCCAAGGAGGAGGGTGGCCGGCACACCCCGTTCTTCCAGAACTACCGGCCGCAGTTCTACTTCCGCACCACGGACGTCACCGGCGTCGTCACGCTGCCCGAGGGCACCGAGATGGTCATGCCCGGCGACTCCACCTCCATGTCCGTGAAGCTGATCCAGCCGATCGCCATGGAGCAGGGCCTGAAGTTCGCGATCCGTGAGGGTGGCCGCACCGTCGGCGCCGGAACGGTCACGAAGATCAACAAGTGATGTGAGGGTTGTTCGCGGTCGATTCGGCCGTCGGCAACCCCCATCGGTGACCCCGATTAGCATTGCCAGAGAACATCGGGCATACTAGTCAGGTTGCGTCCGCGCGGGGTGGGTAGCTGGCTCGTTCAGGTACCCACCCTCGCCGGGTGTCCGGGTGTGATCCATTTTTGCCGCCCGACATCCCTGATCCCCGCGATCAATCCGCTTCGGGAGACTGAAGCGGTGCTCAGAGTGCCCAGCATTCTGTGACAAGGCGCGACACGCCCGACCGCGGGGGTCGGACAACGCAGGATCAACGGTCCTGCGGGCTGCGGAGGCCACCCGCTTTCGCACGTAGCGGCATCGAGAGAAGGAAACAGAAGCCACCATGGCGGGACAGAAGATCCGCATCCGGCTCAAGGCCTATGACCACGAGGTCGTCGACTCCTCGGCGCGGAAGATCGTTGAGACGGTGACGCGTACGGGGGCGCAGGTCGCGGGCCCGGTGCCGCTGCCCACGGAGATCAACCGTTTCTGCGTGATCCGTTCGCCGCACAAGTACAAGGACTCGCGCGAGCACTTCGAGATGCGCACGCACAAGCGACTGATCGACATCATCGACCCGACTCCGAAGACGGTCGACTCGCTTATGCGCCTCGACCTTCCGGCTGGCGTCGACATCGAGATCAAGCTGTAGGGATCCAGACAAATGGACAGGCAAGTTAAGGGGATCCTGGGCGCCAAGCTCGGCATGACCCAGGTCTGGGACAACAACAAGGTCGTCCCGGTAACCGTGGTGCAGGCCGGCCCGTGCGTCGTGACCCAGGTCCGCACCGATGAGAAGGACGGCTACGCCGCAGTCCAGCTCGCTTACGGCTCGATTGACCCCCGCAAGGTCAGCAAGCCGAAGAACGGGCACTTCGCGAAGGCGGGCGTTTCGCCCCGTCGGCACGTCGTTGAGCTGCGCACCGTCGACGCGAGCGAGTACGAGCTCGGCCAGGAAGTCACCGTGGACGCGTTCCCGGTCGGTGCGCCGATCGACGTCACCGGCAAGACCAAGGGCAAGGGCTACGCCGGCGTCATGAAGCGTCACGGCTTCCACGGCCTGCGCGCCAGCCACGGTGTCGAGCGCAAGCACCGCTCGCCCGGCTCGATCGGCGCCTGCGCGACCCCCGGTCGCGTCTTCAAGGGTGTCCGGATGGCCGGCCGTATGGGTGGCAACCGCTTCACCGTGCAGAACCTGACGATCCAGGCGGTCGACACCGAGCGCAACCTGATCCTGGTCCGCGGCGCGGTGCCCGGCCCCAAGGGTGGGCTCATCCTGGTCCGTACCGCGGCGAAGAAGAAGGGCGGTGCCAAGTGAGCTCGGTTGACGTGATCAACGCCGAGGGCGCCAAGACCGGCTCCGTCGAGCTTCCCGCCAGCGTCTTCGACGTCCAGGCGAACATCCCGCTGATGCACCAGGTCGTCGTGGCGCAGCTCGCCGCGGCCCGCCAGGGCACGCACAAGGCGAAGTCGCGCGGCGAGGTCGCCGGCGGCGGCAAGAAGCCTTACAAGCAGAAGGGCACCGGTCGCGCCCGCCAGGGCTCGATCCGCGCGCCGCAGTTCACCGGCGGTGGCGTCGTGCACGGTCCCGTGCCGCGCGACTACAGCCAGCGGACCCCCAAGAAGATGAAGGCCGCCGCTCTGCGTGGCGCCCTCTCGGACCGGGCCCGTGACGGCCGCCTGCACGTGGTCGAGTCGTTCGTCACCGGCGAGAAGCCGTCGACGAAGGCCGCGATCGCGACGCTGCGCAAGGTCGCACAGACCACCAAGGTCCTCGTCGTGCTGGACAGCCAGGACGAGCTGAACTGGGTGTCGCTGCGCAACGAGCCGACGGTGCACCTCATCGAGTCCGGCCAGCTGAACACGTACGACGTGCTGGTCGCCGACGAGATCGTCTTCACCAAGGTCGCGCTCGACGAGTTCCTGGGCGGCTCCGAGAAGTCCGAGGAGGGCGACAAGTGAGCACGATCGCCGACCCGCGCGACGTCATCGTCGCTCCGGTGGTCTCCGAGAAGAGCTACAGCCTGCTCGACGCGAACTGGTACTCGTTCCAGGTTCACCCGGACGCGAACAAGACGCAGATCAAGATCGCTATTCAGCAGATCTTCAACGTCCGCGTGCTGACCGTGAACACCGCGAACCGCGAGGGCAAGCGCAAGCGCACCAAGACCGGTTGGGGTCAGCGCAAGGCAACCAAGCGCGCGATGGTCAAGCTGGCTGACGGTGACCGTATCGAGGCCTTCGGCGGCCCGGTCAGCTAAGGGGTTTGTGAATCATGGGAATCCGTAAGTACAAGCCGACCACGCCGGGCCGTCGCGGCTCCAGCGTCGCCGACTTCGCCGAGATCACCCGGTCGACGCCGGAGAAGTCTCTGCTGGTTCCGCTGCCCAAAAAGGGTGGTCGCAACGTCCACGGCCGCATCACCACGCGGCACCAGGGCGGTGGCCACAAGCGGCAGTACCGGCTCATCGACTTCAAGCGCAACGACAAGGACGGCGTGCCGGCCAAGGTCGCTCACATCGAGTACGACCCCAACCGCACGTCCCGCATCGCGCTGCTGCACTACCTCGACGGCGAGAAGCGCTACATCCTCGCCCCGAAGGACCTGAAGCAGGGCGACCGCGTCGAGTCGGGCGTGGGCGCGGACATCAAGCCGGGCAACAACCTGCCCCTGCGCAACATCCCGGTCGGTACGACGATCCACGGTGTGGAGCTTCGTCCCGGCGGCGGCGCCAAGCTGGCCCGTTCGGCCGGCGTCGGCATCCAGCTGCTCGGCCGTGAGGGCGCGTACGCCACGCTGCGTATGCCCTCCGGTGAGATCCGTCGCGTCGACATCCGCTGCCGGGCGACCGTCGGCGAGATCGGCAACGCCGAGCAGTCGAACATCAACTGGGGTAAGGCCGGCCGTATGCGGTGGAAGGGCAAGCGCCCGACCGTCCGTGGTGTCGCCATGAACCCCGTCGACCACCCGCACGGCGGTGGTGAGGGTAAGACCTCCGGTGGTCGCCACCCGGTCAACCCGGCTGGTAAGCCGGAGGGCCGTACCCGCCGCAAGGGCCAGGAGAGCGACAAGCTGATCGTTCGCCGCCGCTACGCAACCCGCAAGCGCGGGTAACGGGAGTTAAAAGATGCCTCGCAGCCTGAAGAAGGGCCCGTTCATCGACGACCACCTCCTCAAGAAGGTGGAAGTCCAGAACGAGAAGAACTCGAAGAACGTCATCAAGACGTGGTCGCGCCGCTCGACGATCATCCCCGACATGCTCGGGCACACGATCGCCGTGCACGACGGCCGCAAGCACGTCCCGGTGTTCGTCACTGAGGCGATGGTCGGGCACAAGCTCGGCGAGTTCGCTCTGACCCGCACGTTCAAGGGTCACGAGAAGGACGACCGCAAGAGCCGTCGGCGCTAAGCAGATACACGGATCAGAGGATTTAGGAGCTACAGCGATGCCAGTTAAGGGCGACGCTCCGGTGCTTCCGGGCGCGCGGGCGATTGCGCGACACGTGCGCATCTCGCCGAACAAGGCGCGCCGGGTGGTCAACCTCGTCCGCGGTCTGCCCGCGAAGGAGGCGCTCACCGTTCTGCAGTTCGCACCGCAGGCCGCCAGCGAGCAGGTCTACAAGGTGCTCGCCAGCGCCATCGCGAACGCGGAGAACAACGAGCGGCTCGACCCCGACGCACTCCTCGTGAGTGAGGCGTTCGTCGACGAGGGCCCCACGCTGAAGCGTTTCCGTCCGCGGGCCCAGGGCCGCGCGTACCGGATCCGCAAGCGCACCAGTCACATCACCATTGCGGTCGAGGCGGTCCAGGTGGCCCGCCCGGCGAAGAAGACCGCGGCTAAGAAGGCGTCCAAGCCGGCTGAGCCGCAGGCTGCCGAGTCCCAGAGCACGGAGGGTGCCGAGTAATGGGTCAGAAGGTTCACCCCACCGGGTTCCGTCTCGGCATCTCCACCGACTGGCGGAGCCGCTGGTTCGCGGACAAGCTCTACAAGGACTACATCGGCGAGGACGTCAAGATCCGCCGCATGATGTCCAAGGGCCTCGAGCGCGCCGGCATCTCCAAGGTGGACATCGAGCGGACCCGTGACCGGGTTCGTGTCGACATCCACACCGCCCGGCCGGGCATCGTCATCGGCCGTAAGGGCCAGGAGGCCGACCGGATCCGCGGCGAGCTCGAGAAGCTCACCGGCAAGCAGGTCCAGCTGAACATCCTCGAGGTCAAGAGCCCCGAGTCGGATGCGCAGCTGGTGGCCCAGGGCGTCGCCGAGCAGCTGTCCTCCCGGGTCAGCTTCCGCCGGGCGATGCGTAAGGCCATGCAGTCCGCCATGAAGAACCCGATCTGCAAGGGCATCCGGGTTCAGGTCTCCGGCCGCCTCGGTGGCGCGGAGATGAGCCGCACGGAGTTCTACCGTGAGGGTCGCGTTCCGCTGCACACGCTGCGGGCCAACATCGAGTACGGCTTCTTCGAGGCCCGTACCACGTTCGGCCGCATCGGCGTGAAGGTCTGGATCTACAAGGGCGACGCCGTTCCGGGTCGCGAGGTCGTCACCGAGGCTCCCGCGCGTCCGCGCCGGGACCGCGGCGACCGTCCCGAGCGCCCGCGTCGTGGCCGTTCCGGTTCGTCCGGCACGACCGCCGGCGGGACCGAGGCCGGCCGCGCTGCTCAGCAGGCCGCGGCGACCGCAGACAACACCGCCGCTGCTCCGGCTGCGGCTGAAACGCAGCAGGAGGGCTGACCCGTGCTGATGCCCCGTAAGCCCCCGAAGGGCTTCCGGAAGCCGCACCACCCGGACCGCAGCGGCGCGTCCAAGGGCGGCAACCGAGTGGTCTTCGGCGAGTTCGGTATCCAGGCTCTGGAGCCGGCGTACGTGACGAACCGGCAGATCGAGTCGGCGCGTATCGCGATGACCCGTCACATCAAGCGTGGCGGCAAGGTCTGGATCTCGATCTTCCCGGACCAGGCCCTTACCAAGAAGCCTGCCGAGACCCGCATGGGTTCCGGTAAGGGTTCTCCCGAGTGGTGGGTGGCGAACGTCAAGCCGGGACGCATTCTCTTCGAGATGTCGTTCCCGAACGAGACGGTCGCGCGTGAGGCGATGCGCCGCGCGATCCACAAGCTCCCGATGAAGTGCCGCATCGTGACGCGCGAAGTGGGTGAAAGCTGATGGCAGCGGGCGTTAAGGCATCCGAGCTGCGCGAGTCCTCCGAAGAGGAGCTGATCGCGAAGCTGCGGGAGGCCAAGGCGGAGCTGTTCAACCTTCGTGTGCAGCGCGCGACCGGGCAGCTCGACAATCACCGTCGACTGCAGGTCGTCCGCAAGGACATCGCGAAGATCTACACGATCATGCGTGAGCGCGAGCTGGGGCTCTCGGTCGCGCCGGATGAGGTGACGGCATGAGCGAGAACGCTACTGAGCCGCGCGCCCAGCGCAAAGTGCGTGAGGGTCTCGTGGTCAGCGACAAGATGGACAAGACCGTCGTGGTCGAGGTCGAGGACCGCGTGAAGCACGCGCTGTACGGCAAGGTCATCCGCCGTACCCGCAAGCTGAAGGTGCACGACGAGCAGAACGCGGCGGGCATCGGCGACCGGGTTCTCCTGATGGAGACCCGTCCGCTCTCCGCCACCAAGCGGTGGCGGATCGTGGAGATCCTCGAAAAGGCCAAGTGAGTACGCTGGGCCGGTTACGGCCGGCCCAGCGGCCCACAGCGTTCCGCCAAGCTTCGGGCAAGGACCCGGAGAACTGGCAGACATAGGAGACAGACGTGATCCAGCAGGAGTCGCGACTGCGCGTCGCCGACAACACGGGTGCCCGGGAGATCCTGTGCATCCGGGTGCTCGGTGGCTCCGGTCGCCGTTACGCGAGCATCGGCGACGTCATCGTGGCCACGGTCAAGGACGCCATCCCCGGCGCTGGTGTGAAGAAGGGTGACGTCGTCAAGGCTGTCATCGTCCGCACCGCGAAGGAGAAGCGGCGTCCGGACGGCTCGTACATCCGCTTCGACGAGAACGCCGCCGTCATCATCAAGGACGGCGGGGACCCCCGCGGCACCCGCATCTTCGGCCCGGTCGGGCGCGAGCTGCGCGACAAGCGGTTCATGAAGATCATCAGCCTGGCGCCGGAGGTGCTCTGACCGTGAAGATCAAGAAGGGCGACACGGTCGTCGTCATCGCCGGCAAGGACAAGGGTGCCAAGGGCAAGGTCATTGCGGCCTTCCCGCGGCAGGACAAGGTCCTGGTCGAGGGCGTCAACCGGATCAAGAAGCACGAACGCATCCGCACCACCCAGCGTGGTTCGAAGACCGGTGGCATCGTCACCCAGGAAGCCCCCGTCCACATCTCGAACGTGCAGGTGCTGGACGACCAGGGCAAGCCGACGCGGATCGGCTACCGGATCGACGAGAGCGGCAACAAGGTCCGTATCGCGCGTACGACCGGTAAGGAACTCTGATGACTGCGGCTACCGAGACCAAGACGCTGCCGCGCCTCAAGGAGAAGTACCGCTCCGAGGTTGCGTCGGCCATCAACGAGCAGTTCAAGTACGACAACCCCATGCGTATCCCCGGCCTGGTCAAGGTCGTCGTGAACATGGGTGTCGGCGAGGCTGCCCGGGACGCCAAGCTGATCGACGGTGCGGTCCGTGACCTGACCACGATCACCGGTCAGAAGCCGCTGGTGCGGCGGGCGACCAAGTCGATCGCGCAGTTCAAGCTGCGTGAGGGCATGCCGATCGGCGCGAAGGTCACCCTTCGTGGCGACCGGATGTGGGAGTTCCTGGACCGGCTGCTGTCGATCGCCCTGCCGCGTATCCGTGACTTCCGTGGTCTGGACGGGCGCAAGCTGGACGGCCACGGCAACTACACCTTCGGCCTGACCGAGCAGTCGGTGTTCCACGAGATCGACCAGGACAAGATCGATCGTCCTCGGGGCATGGACATCACGGTGGTCACGACCGCCACGACTGACGACGAGGGCCGGGCGCTGCTCAAGCTCCTGGGCTTCCCGTTCAAGGAGAACTGAGCATGGCTAAGAAGGCGCTGATCATCAAGGCGGCCGCGAAGCCGAAGTTCGCCGTGCGTGCTTACACCCGCTGCCAGAAGTGCGGTCGTCCGCACTCGGTCTACCGCAAGTTCGGCCTCTGCCGGGTTTGCGTCCGGGACATGGCCCACCGCGGTGAGCTCCCCGGCGTGTCCAAGGCCTCCTGGTAACCGACTTAGTAATACCGCTTCGCCGTAGGCCTGGGGCCAACCCGGGAACCCCGGCGAGAAAGGTTGACGAATACCCATGACGATGACGGACCCGATCGCAGACATGCTCACGCGTCTGCGTAACGCCAACCAGGCGTACCACGACAAGGTGACGATGCCCTACTCGAAGATCAAGGCGAACATCGCCGAGGTCCTCAAGGCCGAGGGTTACATCGCCTCGTGGGCGGCTGAGGAGCCCGAGGAGGGCGCTGTCGGCAAGCGTCTGGTCGTTGAGCTCAAGTACGGCCAGAACCGTGAGCGCAGCCTCGCCGGCATCAAGCGCGTCTCGAAGCCTGGCCTGCGGGTTTACGCCAAGTCCGACGAGCTGCCCCGCGTGCTCGGTGGTCTCGGTGTCGCGATCATTTCGACGTCCCAGGGACTGCTGACCGACAAGCAGGCCCGCAAGCGGAGCGTTGGCGGGGAAGTCCTCGCCTTCGTCTGGTAACTGGAGACTTAGACATGTCGCGAATCGGACGTAAGTCGATCCCGGTGCCGGCCGGTGTCGACGTCACCATCACGGGGCAGACCATCAAGGTCAAGGGCCCCAAGGGCGAGCTCTCGCACACCGTCGCCGAACCGATCACGGTCGAGCAGGACGGCGCCGAGCTGCACGTCAACCGCCCCAACGATGAGCGTAAGGCCAAGGAACTCCACGGCCTCTCGCGTACCCTGGTCGCCAACATGATCCTGGGCGTCACCGAGGGCTACAAGAAGACGCTCGAGATCAACGGCACGGGTTACCGCGTCACGGCCAAGGGCAAGGACCTGGAGTTCGCTCTGGGCTTCTCGCACCCGGTCGTCGTGGTCCCGCCGGCGGGCATCACCTTCTCGGTGGAGAAGCCGACCCAGTTCACTGTGGCCGGCATCGACAAGCAGCTTGTCGGTGAGGTCGCCGCGAACATCCGTAAGGTCCGCCCGCCGGAGCCCTACAAGGGCAAGGGCGTCAAGTACCAGGGCGAGGTCATCCGCCGCAAGGCTGGAAAGGCAGGTAAGAAGTGACCGCCACGCTGCTCAAGCGCCGCAACGGCGGCGGGGTTGCCGCCACGCGTGCCGTCGGCAAGGCGCGTCGGCACTTCCGGGTCCGCAAGAACGTGCGGGGCACCGCCGAGCGTCCCCGCCTGGTCGTCACCCGTTCCGCGCGGCACATCACCGCGCAGATCATCGACGACCTCAAGGGCCACACGCTGGCTTCGGCCTCGACCCTCGACACCACGATCCGTGGCACCGAGGGCGACAAGAGCGCTCTTGCGGGCAAGGTCGGCGCCCTCCTGGGCGAGCGGGCCAAGGCCGCGGGCATTTCCAAGGTCGTCTTCGACCGCGGTGGCAACAAGTACGCGGGCCGGATCGCCGCGCTTGCGGACGCCGCCCGCGAAGCCGGACTCGAGTTCTAGGAGGAATTGACCAATGCCTGGTCAGCAGCGCCGAGGCGGCGGGTCCGGCGGTAACACCGAGGGTGGCAACCGCCGGGACAACCGCCGCGAGGGCGGCCGCGGCAACGCGCCCGTCGAGAAGACCCCGCACCTCGAGCGGGTCGTCGCGATCAACCGTGTCGCCAAGGTCGTCAAGGGTGGTCGTCGCTTCAGCTTCACCGCCCTGGTGATCGTCGGCGACGGTGACGGTACCGTCGGTATCGGTTACGGAAAGGCCAAGGAGGTGCCCGCGGCTATCGCCAAGGGTGTCGAAGAGGCCAAGAAGCACTTCTTCAAGGTTCCGCGCATCGGCGCGACCATCCCGCACCCGATCACGGGTGAGGCGGCGGCCGGTGTGGTCCTGCTCAAGCCGGCTTCCGCTGGTACCGGTGTCATCGCCGGTGGCCCGGTGCGTGCCGTGCTCGAGTGCGCGGGCATCCACGACATCCTGTCGAAGAGCCTGGGTTCCTCGAACCCGATCAACATCGTGCACGCCACGGTCGCGGCTCTGAAGGGTCTCGAGTCGCCGGAGAAGGTCGCGGCTCGCCGTGGCCTGCCGGTCGAGGATGTGGCGCCGGCTGCCATGCTGGCGGCGCGCGCGGAAGCGGCGGTGCGCTGATGGCCCGCTTGAAGGTCACCCAGATCCGGTCCGGGATCGGCCGTAAGTCGAACCAGCGGGACTCGCTGCGTTCGCTCGGTCTGAAGCGGATCAACGATGTGGTGGTCAAGGAGGACCGTCCCGAGATCCGGGGCATGATCTTCGTGGTGAACCACCTCGTCACTGTCGAGGAGGTCGAGTAATGGCGATCAAGGTCCACCACCTGCGCCCGGCGCCCGGTGCCAAGACCGCGAAGACCCGTGTGGGTCGCGGTGAGGGCTCCAAGGGCAAGACCGCCGGTCGCGGTACCAAGGGCACCGGAGCCCGCAAGAACGTCTCGGCGGCGTTCGAGGGTGGGCAGATGCCCATCCACATGCGCCTGCCGAAGATGAAGGGTCTGCGGAACAAGCCCCGCAACAAGGTCATCTTCCAGGTCGTCAACCTGGACCGTCTCGCCGAGCTGTTCCCCAGCGGTGGCGAGGTCGGCCCGGCGGAGCTGGTTCAGGCCGGCGCCGTCCGTAAGGGCCAGCCGGTCAAGGTGCTGGGCTCGGGCGAGCTGGGCGGCGTTTCGCTGACCATCTCGGCCCACGCGTTCAGCGAGTCGGCCAAGGAGAAGATCGCCGCAGCTGGTGGATCCGTCACCGAGCTGTAAGGCGTAAGCGGCATCGAGAGGCCGTGACACCGGGAGACCGGGGTCACGGCCTCTTCGCATGTCCCCTGGGGCGATCAGCGGCGTGTGCGTTTCCCGGACACTCGTGCGTTTCCCGGACAGTGGGGCGAACCGGTGACTCCGGGCATGCTGTGAAGGGGTCTGTGCGGCGCGTGAGGCGACGATTGCGGTCCGCCCCGTCCCCGGCACACAGGGGACGGAAAATTGCGGCACGGGCCACAGGAGGCGGTCGGCCGATTACAGCTCTTCGATCGAGCGATGTCGTACCGTAATGTGAGGCTGTCTCGGGCACGGGGGTGACCGGGCACGGTGGAGCATGGCTTCCCTTCGTGGCGTAAGCAAGCGGTGCGGCCACGAAGCGGGACAGTTGTGTTGTACTGGGACATCGGCTATACGGTGCCGGTGGTTGTGCTCTCGGCCTAGCTGATACAGTGCTCCGCTGGCGGCCTATACGGCTGCTAATGATGTGTGCCCGAAGTTTTTCCGGGAACCCGCAACCAGAGTGTGGCGACCACGCAGGAGGATCAGTTGTTGTCCGCCTTCTCGAGCGCGCTTCGGACGCCTGACCTGCGGAAGAAGCTACTCTTCACGGTAGCCATTATTGGGCTCTACCGGCTCGGTGCCACATTGCCCAGCCCCGGTGTGTCCTATGCCAACGTGCGTGAGTGCCTCAAGCTCACCGAGCAGTCCGGGAACCAGGTTCTGAACCTGCTGAACCTCTTCTCCGGCGGGGCTCTGCTCCAACTCTCGGTCTTCGCGCTGGGCATCATGCCGTACATCACGGCGTCGATCATCCTGCAGCTGCTGACCGTGGTCATCCCGCGTCTGGAGCAGCTCCGCAAGGAGGGCCAGTCCGGCCAGGCGAAGATCACGCAGTACACCCGCTACCTGACGCTGGGCCTCGCGGTTCTCCAGGCCTCCGCGTTCGTCGCGCTCGCGCGCACGGGCCAGCTGTTCGGCAACGTCTGCGACCAGGACAACCCGGCTTACCAGATCATCCCGGAGGAGACCGGTCTGCCGATGTGGCTGACCCTCACCGTCCTGGTGATGACGATGACCGCCGGCACCGGCATGGTCATGTGGCTCGGCGAGCTGATCACCGACCGTGGCGTCGGCAACGGCATGTCCGTCCTGATCTTCACCTCGATTGCGGCCCGCCTTCCCGGTGAGGGCTGGAGCATCAAGGAGACCAGCGGCACCAGCAAGTTCCTGCTGGTCATCGGTCTGGTTCTGGTCATCATCGCGCTGGTGGTCTTCATCGAGCAGGCGCAGCGGCGCATCCCGGTGCAGTACGCGAAGCGCATGATCGGCCGGCGGATGTACGGCGGCACCTCGACCTACATCCCGCTGAAGGTGAACCAGGCGGGTGTCGTCCCGGTCATCTTCGCCTCCTCGCTGCTCTACCTGCCGCAGCTGTACCTGCAGTTCTTCGACCAGAACAACCTGAACAAGTACCAGGTCTGGATCCAGAACTGGCTGGCCGACCCGACCAGCCCGCTCTACATCGGTGTCTACTTCCTCTTGATCATCTTCTTCACGTACTTCTACGTGTCGATCACGTTCAACCCGACTGAGGTCGCGGAGAACATGAAGAAGTACGGTGGGTTCGTGCCGGGTATCCGCCCGGGCAAGCCGACCGCTGACTACCTGGACTTCATCCTCAGCCGGATCACTCTTCCGGGTGCGCTCTACCTGGGTCTGATCTCGGTTCTGCCGAACTTCTTCTTCATCTGGCTGAATCAGCAGCAGTACCAGAACTTCCCGTTCGGTGGTACCGCTGTGCTGATCATGGTGGGTGTGGGTCTGGAGACCGTGAAGCAGATCGAGAGCCAGCTCATGCAGCGGAACTACGAAGGGTTCCTCCGGTAGTGGGGGCGCAGGGCCGCGGGGCTCTGGTGTCGATGGTGGGCGTGGCTTCTCCTTTCCGAAGCGAGGCGATGTAGGTGCGGCTGGTACTGGTGGGCCCTCCGGGGGCCGGCAAGGGGACCCAGGCTGAGTTCATCGCCGCCCATCTCGCCGTACCGAAGATCTCGACCGGGGACATCTTCCGGGCCAACGTGTCGCAGGGGACGCCGCTCGGCGTCGAGGCCAAGCGGTACATGGACGCCGGACAGCTGGTCCCGGACGAGGTCACCATCAACATGGTCCGCGACCGGCTCGCCGAGCCCGATGCCAGCGACGGTTTCCTGCTGGACGGGTTCCCGCGGACCGTTCCGCAGGCCTCGGCGCTGGACAAGCTGCTCGCCGACCTGGGCACGGCGCTGGACATCGTGATGGAACTCGTCGTCGACGACGACGAGGTCATCCGCCGGCTCTCCGGCCGGCGCACCTGCCGCGGCTGCGGCAAGATCTGGCACGTCGAGTTCGACCCGACGAGCAAGACCGACATCTGCGACCGCTGTGGCAGCGAGCTGTTCCAGCGCGACGACGACAAGGCTGAGACGATCGCGAACCGCCTGGTGGAGTACGCGGACAAGACCGCGCCGCTGGTCGACTTCTTCGGCGCTCAGGGCAAGCTGGTGGGTATCGACGCGACCGGCCCGGTGGAGGACGTCACCGTCCGCGCGATCGACGCTCTGCGTTCCTACGGCGGCTGAGATGGGTCGTCAGGAACTCAGCATCCAGCTCAAGACGCCGGAGCAGATCGGGCTCATGCGCGCTGCCGGCCTGGTCGTGGAGGCGGCGCTGACCGCGATGCGCGAGGCGGTCGCCCCGGGCGTCTCCACCGGAGACCTGGACGCGATCGCCGAGAAGGTGATCCGCGACCACGGTGCGGTCCCGTCGTTCAAGGGCTACCACGGCTTTCCGGCCTCGATCTGCGCGTCGGTGAACGAGCAGGTCGTGCACGGCATCCCGAGCCAGGAGCAGGTCCTCCGTGAGGGTGACCTGATCTCGCTGGACTGCGGCGCGATCCTGGAGGGCTGGCACGGCGACTCGGCGATCACCGTCGGCGTCGGCGAGACCGACCCGGCGCTGCTGAAGATGGCCGAGGTCGCCGAGGACGCGATGTGGGCCGGCATCGCCGCGGCGGCGCGGGGCGTCGCCAACGGCCGGGGCCGGCTCACCGACATCTCGTTCAACATCGAGAAGGTGATCCGCAAGGCGGGGCGGTACGGCATCGTGGACGGCTACGGCGGCCACGGCATCGGCACCGAGATGCACCAGGATCCGCACGTGCTCAACCACGGCAAGCCGGGCCGGGGCGTCCGGGTGATCGCGGGCATGGCCCTGGCGATCGAGCCGATGATCACGATGGGCTCGCCGCGGACGCTCGAACTCGAGGACGGCTGGACCGTGGTGACCCGGGACGGCTCCCGCGCGGCGCACGTCGAGCACACCATGGCGCTCCTGGAGGACGGCGTGTGGGTGACCACCGCCACCGACGGCGGCCGGGCCCGTCTCGGCGATCTGGTGACCGCGCGACAGCCCTAGGTGTTCCATGGGTGGGGTCCGGGGTTCCGGGCCGTCACCGGGGACGTGAGAGCGGCATAGGCGTCGGTGGTTCGTGCCTGGCATGCTGGTGCGCATGGGGCGTGAGGGGATGCGAGCCGGCGATCAGGACCGACAGCAGGTCGCGGATCAGCTGAAGAGCGCTCTCGACGAGGGCCGCCTGGACCTCGACGAGTATGACGAGCGGGTCCAGCGGGCCTACGCCGCACGGACGTATGGCGATCTGGACGGCCTGCTGGACGATCTGCCGGGCACGATCCCGGTGCGGGCCGCCCAGGTCGAGCCGGCCGCGCAGGCGCCGTCTCCGGTGGCCAAGGGTGGGCCGGACGCCCCGAGGAGATCCGGTGCCTCCGGGATGTTCGGCGTCTTCGTGATCTGCACCCTGGTCTGGGCGCTCACCAGCATGTCCTCGGGGGAGATGCAGTACTTCTGGCCGGGCTGGGTTCTGATCCCGCTGGTGCTCGCTGTCCTGGCGCACTTCAACAACCGGGGCAAACGCCACCACTGAGGCGATATCGTCATAGATGTCGAGTGCAGACACGCCCGAGTCCGGGTTGCGGAACCCTCGGTTTGGTGTCCTTGTCGTGGGCGCGTAGACTGGCTCGCTGGCGCACAGCGTCCTCTCCTTCATGTCCTCAAGCGCTTCGAGGACCGAGGGGGCCGCGGCTGGTCCGGGCTCTTTTCGAGCCCGGGGATGACGTTGTGAACGCCTACCCCAGATCCCGATGTCAGGTAGCGGAGGACATGCCAAAGAAAGACGGAGCCATCGAGATCGAAGGCCGAGTGATCGAGCCCCTGCCGAACGCAATGTTCCGCGTGGAGCTCGCTAATGGTCACAAGGTCCTGGCACACATCTCCGGCAAGATGCGGCAGCACTACATCCGCATCCTTCCCGAGGACAGGGTCGTCGTCGAGCTGTCGCCGTACGACCTGACCCGTGGGCGCATCGTCTACCGCTACAAGTAACGGGTCGCGGGGGATTCCACATCCCGTCTGACTGAGAGTTAAGGCAAACCGTGAAGGTCAAGCCGAGCGTCAAGCGGATCTGCAACAACTGCCGGGTCATCCGGCGGCACGGCCGGGTCATGGTCATCTGCAGCACTGACCCGCGCCACAAGCAGCGCCAGGGCTGACAAGCCTCCGCGCAGCAGGATCCGCACCACAGCACAAGCTCGTCCCCGCCGCAGTCTCACCTCCGGGTGAATCGCGGCGGCACCCCCGGTCGGAGGCCGGGGCCCGCCCGGGCAGGCGGGGTGGAACGGGCATAGACCTCCGAGTGAACCTGAGGAGTATGCCCACTTATGGCAAGACTCGTCGGCGTTGACCTCCCCCGCGAAAAGCGGATGGAGATCGCGCTCACCTACGTTTACGGGATCGGTCGCACCCGTGCCGTCGAGGCACTGACCGCTACCGCCATTGACCTGAACAAGCGCGCCAAGGACCTCACGGACGAGGAGCTGGTCCAGCTCCGCGACTACATCGAGTCCCACTTCAAGGTTGAAGGCGACCTGCGCCGCGAGGTCGCTGCGGATATCCGCCGCAAGGTCGAGATCGGCTGCTACGCCGGTATCCGTCACCGCAAGGGTCTGCCCGTCCGGGGCCAGCGGACCCGTACCAACGCTCGTACCCGTAAGGGTCCGAAGCGGACGGTCGCCGGTAAGAAGAAGCCCGGTCGGAAGTAATAGGAGCGCACTGACTTATGCCACCGAAGGCACGCGCAGGGGCCGCAGTCAAGAAGGTCCGGCGCAAGGAACGCAAGAACGTCGCCCACGGGCAGGCGCACATCAAGAGCACCTTCAACAACACCATCGTGTCGATCACCGACCCGACCGGTGCTGTCATCTCCTGGGCCTCGTCCGGCCAGGTGGGTTTCAAGGGCTCCCGCAAGTCGACTCCGTTCGCCGCGCAGCTGGCCGCCGAGGCCGCCGCTCGTCGGGCGATGGAGCACGGCATGCGCAAGGTCGACGTGTTCGTGAAGGGTCCCGGTTCTGGCCGGGAGACCGCCATCCGTTCGCTGCAGGCCGCCGGCCTCGAGGTCGGGCAGATCTCCGACGTCACGCCGCAGCCGCACAACGGATGCCGCCCGCCGAAGCGTCGCCGGGTCTAGGGGGAAGCTGAAGATGGCTCGTTACACAGGTGCGGACTGCAAGCGCTGCCGCCGCGAGAAGATGAAGCTGTTCCTCAAGGGCAGCAAGTGCGACGGGCCGAAGTGCCCGTTCGAGTCGCGTCCCTTCCCGCCCGGCCAGCACGGCCGTGGCCGGGTCAAGGAGACCGAGTACCTGCTGCAGCACCGCGAGAAGCAGAAGGCCCGTCGTGCGTACGGCGTGCTGGAGAAGCAGTTCCGCGGTTACTACGAGGAAGCCGTGAACAAGCCGGGTAAGACCGGTGAGGTTCTGCTGCAGATCCTCGAGACGCGTCTCGACAACGTCGTCTACCGGGCCGGTTACGCGCCGTCCCGTGACGCCGCCCGCCAGCTGGTCAAGCACGGCCACATGCTGGTGAACGGCAACAAGGTCGACATCCCGTCGTACCGCGTCAAGGAGCACGACATCGTCTCGGTCCGCGAGAAGTCGAAGGAGATGACCCCCTTCGTCGTCGCGCAGGCCCAGGCCGGCTCCCGGCCGGTTCCGGCTTGGCTGGAGCCGATCCCGAGCGAGATGAAGATCCTGATCCACACGCTCCCGGCCCGCGCTGTCATCGACACGCAGGTCCAGGAGCAGCTGATCGTCGAGCTCTACTCCAAGTAGCAGCTCTTCCAGAGGTGCCGGCCGGTCGGCCGGCACCTCTGGGGAATCAACGGACGGCCATCAAATAGCGGGTGGCCCGACAGAAGGAAGAACAGCGTGCTCATCAGCCAGCGGCCGACCCTCTCGGAGGAGTCGCTCAGCGAGACCCGTTCCCGGTTCACCATCGAACCGCTGGAGCCGGGCTTCGGCTACACCCTCGGCAACTCGCTGCGGCGGACCCTGCTGTCGTCCATCCCGGGCGCGGCGGTCACCAGCATCAAGATCGACGGCGTGCTGCACGAGTTCACCACCATCCCCGGTGTCAAGGAGGATGTGGTCGAGCTCGTCATGAACGTCAAGGAGCTCACCGTCAGCTCCGAGCACGACGAGCCGGTCAGCATGTACCTGCGCAAGCAGGGCCCGGGCGACGTCACCGCCGGTGACATCCAGCCCCCGGCCGGTGTGTCCGTGCACAACCCCGATCTGAAGCTGGCGACCCTGAACAGCAAGGGCCGGCTCGACATGGAGCTGACCGTCGAGCGTGGCCGTGGCTACGTCACGGCGGCGCAGAACAAGAGCGCCGGCGCCGAGATCGGCCGGATCCCGGTCGACTCGATCTACTCGCCGGTTCTCAAGGTCACCTACCGCGTCGAGGCGACCCGTGTCGAGCAGCGGACCGACTTCGACCGTCTGATCATCGACGTCGAGTCCAAGGCGTCGATCTCGCCGCGGACCGCGCTCGCGTCGGCCGGCTCGACCCTCGTCGAGCTGTTCGGCCTGTGCCGGGAGCTGGACGAGACCGCCGAGGGCATCGACATCGGCCCGTCGCCGCAGGACGCGCAGCTCGCTGCCGACCTGGCCCTGCCGATTGAGGAACTGGACCTGACCGTCCGGTCCTACAACTGCCTCAAGCGTGAGGGCATCAACAGCGTCGGTGAGCTGATCGGGCGCACCGAGGCGGACCTTCTGGACATCCGGAACTTCGGCCAGAAGTCCATCGACGAGGTCAAGATGAAGCTCGCCGGAATGGGCCTGGGCCTGAAGGACAGCGCGCCGTCCTTCGACCCCGCGCACGTCGTGGATTCGTTCGGCGACGTGGACTACGACACCGACGACTACCGCGAGACCGAGCAGCTGTAAGCTCGGCTGCCGCCACAACCAAGGAGCATCGGAAATGCCCACGCCCACCAAGGGTGCCCGCCTCGGCGGCAGCCCGGCGCACGAGAAGCTCATCCTGGCCAACCTGGCCACCGAGCTGTTCCGGCACGGGAAGATCAAGACCACCGAGACGAAGGCCCGCCGGCTGCGCCCGCTGGCCGAGCAGCTCATCACGAAGGCCAAGCGCGGCGACCTGCACGCTCGCCGTCGCGTCCTGGCGACCGTGAAGGACAAGGACGTCGTGTACGCCCTGTTCGAGCAGATCGCTCCGCGGTACACGAACCGTCCTGGTGGCTACACCCGGATCACCAAGACCGGCCCGCGCAAGGGTGACGCCGCTCCGATGGCCGTCATCGAGCTGGTCGAGGAGCTGCAGGTCGCGGCCGTCACCGGCCCGTCCAAGGAGGCCCGCAAGGCCGCCGCGCAGCAGGCCAAGGTCGAGGCTCTGGCCCCCGAGGAAGAGACGCCGAAGAGCGTCGACGCCGACACCGACGCCGACCAGGACGCCGAGGCTCCGGTCAGCGCGTCCGGTGACAAGGGCGCCGAGGGCGACAAGGTCGAGGGCGACGAGTCCAAGGCCTGAGTTCCACTTCGGTGAGGCCCGGCATCCTTCGGGGTGCCGGGCCTCATCTGTTTCACCAGCGGTATGAAGACGTACGGGCTGAGCACAGCGCCGTGGAGAACGGCCGAGGAGCGCGCTGCGGGATGACGGAAGCGATTCGCCTGCGACTGGACGTGTCGTACGACGGCGCCGAGTTCTCGGGATGGGCGGTACAACCGAACCGGCGGACCGTCGCGGGTGTCCTGGTCGAGGCGCTGCGACGTCTCCTGGGCGCCGAGCACGCGGAGACCCCGCTCGGGTTGACCGTCGCAGGGCGTACCGATGCGGGGGTGCACGCGACCGGTCAGGTCTGCCACATCGAGCTGCCGGTGGCGAAGTGGACGGAGCTGGAGGGCTCACTGCTGCGACGGCTGGCCGCCCTGATGCCCCCGGATGCCCGGGTCCGCGCGGTGACGCCGGTGCCGGAGACGTTCGACGCCCGGTTCTCGGCCACGTTCCGCCGGTACGAGTACCGCGTCTCCGACGTCCCGTCCGGGCCGGAGCCGTTGCGTCGCCACGACACCCTCGGCTGGCTGCGACCGCTCGACCTGGACCGTCTGAACGCCGCGGCCCGGGGTCTGCTCGGGGAGCACGACTTCGCCGCGTTCTGCAAGCGTAAGGAGCACGCCACCACGATCCGGGCGATCAACCGGCTGGAGTGGCGCCGGGATCCGGACGGGGTCTGTGTGGCGACGGTGCAGGCCGACGCGTTCTGCCAGGCCATGGTGCGCAGCCTGGTCGGCGCGATGCTGACGGTCGGCGACGGCCGTCGTGAGCCGGAGTGGCCGGCCAGGCTGCTCACCCTGCGGGAGCGGTCCAGTGAGGTGACCGTGGCCCCGGCGCACGGGCTGACCCTGATCGCGGTCGGTTACCCCGACCAGACCGAGTACGCGTCGCGCGCCGAGGCCACCCGCCGTCTGCGAGCCTGAGGCCCGCCGCTCGGTGACGGCTCAGCGGCTGCGGGCGCCCAGAACGGTCTCGCCGAGGTGCCCGTCGAGCAGCGTGGCGGTGATCCGGTCGACAGCCGCCCGGTCGGTCGCCGCCGGCTCGCCACCGGGCCCGGTGATCGCCCCGTAGAGCAGGTAGTGCCCCCGGACCCGCCAGACCACCGGTGTTCCCGGCGGGATCTCCGTGCCGGCCATCGCGGTGAAGCCGCCGTCTCCGGTCTCGACCAGGCGCCCGACCCGTTCGTCCACGCCGGCCGCGCCGCGTTCGTCGAGCAGGTTGAGGACGCCCGCGGTGACCCGGTGCCCGTCCGGTGCGGTCAGCTCGGCCCGGACCGCCTGTGAGCAGTCGGTGCCGGCGAGGACCACGCGGAGCGCGCCGGTGACCGCAGTGGTGCAGTCGGTCCGGACGTCGGTGGCGCCGACCACGAATCCGGCGGCACCGGTCGGGAAGACCTCGGTGGCGGTCAGCGGCACCGGGTCGGCGGTGCGGGACGCGATCAGCCGGTCGGCCCCTCCGGTGTCGTTGTCGCCGGTGGACGGTGCGCGTCGCTGGTCGGCGAACACGAGGATGCCCAGCATCACGCAGATGCCCAGCACGATCAGGGCGGCGAGGCCGCGGTTGAGCAGGTGGACGGTCTTGTCGGGCTCATGCCGCACGTGCCGTTGCGGCCGGGGCCGGACCCGTGGGCGGTAGCGGTGCTGACCGATGGGTCCGGGGAGCCTCACGAACAGGGCGAGGCCGGCGGGGGCGGCGCGATGGGCGGAGCGCGTCGGGGTGGCGTACCGCATCGCCCGAGGTTAGACGCGCACGACGATCTATTAACGCACAGTTTGTCCGGCACCCCGCCGTGCCGCCTGTCGTGGTGCGGCGGGAGACTGGCGGGGTGAGCGCCGACCACTACTTCACCGCCGAGCCGGGTGCCCCGCTGCGCCGGAGCGAGATCGAGTTCAGTGTCGCCGGGCGGGACTACCGCCTGGCCGTCGCGAACGGTGTCTTCTCCGCCGGACGGCTGGACCCGGGCACCGCCGTGCTGCTGCGCAAGGCCGACCTGCCCACCGCCGGTGTCGAGGGCACCTTCCTCGACCTCGGTTGCGGTTACGGCCCGATCGCCGCCGTGCTGGCCGTGGAGGCGCCGAAGGCGGTGATCTGGGCGGTCGACGTCAACTCCCGGGCTCGCGAGCTGACCGAGGAGAACGCGAAGGCACTGGAGGCGTCCGGCCGGATCCGGGTGGCCGCACCCGACGAGGTGCCGGACGACGTGGTCTTCGACGAGATCTGGAGCAACCCGCCCACTCACATCGGCAAGGCCGAGTTGCATGTGCTGCTGGAGCGCTGGATGCCCCGGCTCGCCCCGGAGGGCACCGCCTGGCTGGTGATCAACAAGCACCTGGGTGGCGACTCGCTGCACTCCTGGCTGGTCGCCCACGACTGGGACGTGCAGCGGGTGGCCAGTCAGAAGGGGTTCCGGGTGCTCCGGGTCACCCGAAATTCGGCTGACTGAGCGACGTCCGCCCAGGGAGGATGCCCGTCATGGGTTACGTGGATGTGGCCGGCGCCGGTTTTGTGCTCCCGGACGGCCGGGAGTTGTTCACCGACGTGTCGTTCCGGGTCGGTGAGGGCGCCAAGGTGGCGCTCGTCGGGCCGAACGGGGCGGGCAAGACCACGCTGATGCGGATGGTGGCGGGCGACATCCCGGCCCAGTCCGGGAGCATCGCGCGCTCCGGCGGGCTGGGTGTGATGCGCCAGTTCATCGGCATGATCGGCGACGACCGGACCCTCGAGGACCTGGCTCTGTCCCTGGTGGCGCCGGCGTTGAGCGCGGCGGGTGCGCGGCTGCGCGCGGCCGCCGCGGCCCTGGACGAGACCGAGAAGTCGCAGCTGGCCTACGCGAACGCGCTGACGCACTGGGGTGAGAGCGGCGGTTACGACGCCGAGGTGCTTTTCGACACCGTCTCGGTGGCCATCCTCGGCACGCCGTGGGACGAGGCCCGGGAGCGGATCGTGCGGACCCTCTCCGGCGGCGAGCAGAAGCGGTTCGCCCTCGATCTGCTCTTCCGGGGTGCCGACGAGGTGCTGCTGCTCGACGAGCCGGACAACTTCCTCGACGTTCCCGCGAAACGCTGGCTGGAGCAGCGGATGCGGGAGTCGTCGAAATCGGTGCTCTTCGTGTCGCACGACCGGGAGTTGCTGGCGCAGACCGCCGACCGGGTGGTGGCGGTGGAGGGCGGCGGCGCCTGGACCCATCCGGGCGGGTTCGCCTCGTGGCACGAGGCGCGCGGCGACCGCCACGACCGGATGGAGGAGACGCGCCGGCGCTGGGACGAGGAACACGAGAAGCTCAGGGAGCTGGTCTTCACCCTGAAGAACAAGGCGGCCTTCAACGACGGCCTGGCCTCGCGTTATCAGGCGGCGCAGACCCGGCTGCGCAAGTTCGAGGAGCCCGGGCCGCCGCCGCTGCCGCCCAAGGACCAGTCGCTGCGGATGAACCTGCGCGGTGGCCGCACCGCGAAGCGCGCCGTGATGTGTGAGCAGGTGGAGCTGGAGGGCCTGACGTTCCCGTTCGACCTGGAGATCTGGTATGGCGACCGGGTCGCGGTTCTCGGCGCGAACGGCACCGGCAAGTCGCACTTCCTGCGGCTGCTCGCGGCCGGTGGCACCGAGCCGGACGCCGAGCACAAGCCGGTCGACGGTGCGCCGTTGGCACACGTGGCGCATCAGGGCCGGGTTCGTCTCGGCGCACGGGTCCGGCCGGGCCACTTCTCGCAGACCCACGACCGTCCGGAGCTGCTGGAGAAGACACTCGTCGAGATCCTGTGGCGGGGTGACGAACATCGCTCCGGAGTGGACCGGGCGGGTGCGATGAAGGTCCTCAACCGCTACGAGCTGGCCGCCCAGGGTGATCAGCGTTTCGGGACTCTCTCCGGTGGCCAGCAGGCCCGGTTCCTGGTGCTGCTGCTCGAGCTCTCCGGCGCCACGGTGCTGCTGCTCGACGAGCCGACGGACAACTTGGACCTGGCGTCGGCGGAGGCGCTCGAGGAGGGCCTGAAGGCCTTCGAGGGCACCGTGATCGCGGTCACCCACGACCGCTGGTTCACCCGGTCCTTCGATCGTTTCGTGCTGTTCAACTCCGACGGTGAGGTCACCGAGGTGCCCGAGCCGGTCTGGGACGTGCGCTAGATTTTCGTCGCGGAGTCGGGTTATGGTCCGACTACAAACGAAAACCCCACGGGAGTCCGGGCACCGGGCTGAGAGGGGGGCTGATGCGGCCCCCGACCGTCGAACCTGATCCGGGTCATGCCGGCGCAGGGAGGAGTGCGTCATGCACGCATCTGTTTTTCCCCGTTTGCACGTCATCACCGATTCGCTGGACGTCGTCCGCGGGGCGGCGCAGCCCGGCGTCGCCGTCCAGATCCGGGTCAAGACCACCGATGCCCAGGCCTGGGCCCTGACCGTCGCCGCCGTCCGGCTCTGTCGCGAGGCCGGGGCGTTGTGCCTGGTGAACGACCGGGTGGGGGTCGCCCTGGCGGCCGGTGCGGACGGCGTGCACGTGGGCGCCGACGACCTGCCGGTCGAGGCCGTCCGCCGGGTGCTCGGCCCGGACGCGGTCGTGGGCGCCACCTGCCGGACCCCGGAGGCGGCCCGGACGGCCGTCGCGGCGGGCGCGAGCTATCTGGGTGTGGGACCGGCGTTCCCCACGTCCACCAAGGACGGACTGCCGCCGCCGCTCGGACCGGAGGGGGTGGCCGCGGTCGCGGCCGCCGTTCCCGGGACGCCGGTCGTGGCGATCGGCGGCATCACCGCGGAACGGCTGCCCCTGCCCGGGGTGCACGGCGTCGCGGCTGTCTCCGCCTTCGTGGCGGACCCGAAGGGAGCGGTCGCGCAGTTCCTGGCGGTGCTGTCGTGATCGCGGTGATCGGCGGCGGGATCATCGGCCTGTCGATCGCCCGCTCGTTGCGGGCGCGCGGCGCCGAGGTCACCGTCTACGACCCCGAGCCGGACGGGACCGGGGGCGCCTGGCACGTCGCGGCCGGGATGCTCGCCCCCGGCCGGGAGTCGGCCTTCGAACATCCGCGGCTGGAGAGCCTGCTGGAGGCGTCGCTCGCGCTGTGGCCGGAGTTCGCGGCGGGCCTGGGCGACGTCGGTTACGACACCACCGGCACGCTCGGGGTGGCGCTCACCGCGGACGACCACGTCGAAGCGGCCCGGGAGTGGCGGCACCAGAAGCTGCAGCCGCTGACCGGGTCGCAGGTCCGCGACCGGGAACCGGCGCTGTCACCCCGGATCCGGGCCGGCGTGCACGCCCCGCACGAGGTCCAGGCCGATCCCCGCAGGGTGGTCGCGGCACTGCGCCGCGCACTGGCCGGGCGGATCGTCGCCCGGCGGATCACCGACCTGGGCGAGGTGGCGGCGGACACCGTCGTGGTCGCCGCCGGATGCGGGACGGCAGCGCTCACCGGACTGCCGATCCGGCCGGTCAAGGGTCAGGTGCTGCGGCTGCGCGGCGAGCCGGGCCTGCTCCGGCACGTGATCGACGGATCGGCCGACGGGCGGCACGTCTATCTGGTGCCGCGTGCCGACGGCGAGATCGTGGTCGGTGCGACCCAGGAGGAACGCGGTGACTCCGCGGCCACCGCCGGCGGGGTGCACGACCTGCTGCGGGCCGCCCTCGACCTGGTTCCGGGACTCGCCGAGCACACGCTCACCGAGATCACCGTCGGGCACCGGCCGGGCACACCGGACAACGGGCCGCTCCTCGGACGGCTCGACGCACGGACGGTGGTGGCCGCCGGGCACCACCGCAACGGGATCCTGCTCGCGCCGATCACCGCGCGGCTCGTCGCCGACCTGGTGCTCACCGGCTCGGACGATCCCTTCCTCGACGACTTCGCACCCGGGAGGAACGGATGCGCGTGACGGTCAACGGGCGGCCGCAGAGCCGGCCCGACGGATGTTCGGTGGCGGCCCTGGTCGCGGAGATCACCGATGCGCACCGCGGGGTGGCGGTCGCGGTCAACGGCACGGTGGTGCCGCGGTCGACGTGGCCGGCGGTCGAGCTGGCCGACGGTGACCGGGTCGAGGTCCTCACCGCCTCGCAGGGCGGCTGACATGGGTGACTTCCTGCCCCCGAACGGGCTGATCCTCGGGACCGGCGGCGCGCAGAGCCTCGCGGTCCTGGAGGAGGCGATCCGGGTGTCGGAGACCACGCTGGTCACGGTGGCGCTGCGCCGGGTCGACGCGGCCGGCCCGGGACTGCTGCCGATGCTCGACCGGGCCGGTGTGCGGGTGCTGCCGAACACCGCCGGCTGCTACACCGCCGGTGACGCGGTGCGGACCGCACGGATGGCCCGGGAGGCGTTCGGCACCGACCTGATCAAGCTCGAGGTGATCGGCGACGAGCGGACCCTGCTGCCGGACGGCGTGGAGCTGCTGCGGGCGGCCGAGACCCTGGTGGCGGAGGGTTTCACGGTCCTGCCGTACACCACCGACGACCCGATCCTGGCCCGGCGTCTCGCCGACACCGGATGCGCCGCGGTGATGCCGGCCGGCTCGCCGATCGGTTCCGGTCTGGGCATCGCGAACCCGCACCACATCGAGCTGATCCGGCAGAGCGTGGACGTGCCGGTGGTGCTCGACGCCGGGATCGGCACCGCCTCGGACGCGGCTCTCGCCATGGAGCTCGGCTGCGACGCGGTGCTGATCGCCAGCGCGATCACCCGCTCGGACGACCCGCCGGCGATGGCCGCGGCGATGCGGCACGCGGTGGCCGCCGGACGGCTCGCCCGCGGAGCCGGGCGCATCCCGCGCCGGTTCCACGCGCTGGCGTCCACACCGGACGACGGGATCGCACGATGGTGACCCCGGGCGGGCTCGTCGTGCTCACCGACCGGAGATCCGCCGCCGGGCCGTTGACCGAGGTGGTCCGGGCCGCGGTCCGCGGAGGCGCCGGGTGGGTGATCCTGCGGGAGAGGGACCTGGGGTACGCGGACCGCACCGCCCTGGCCACGCGGCTCCGGTCGCTGCTGCCACCGCGGCGCCTGATCGTGGCCGGTGTGGACCCGCTGGGCGGCACCGCCGTGCACCTGACCGGAAGTGATCCGGTGCCGGACGGGGTGCCGCTGGTCGGCCGCTCCTGGCACGGCACCGAGAGCCTGTCCGGTGTGGACTACGTGACCGCGTCCCCGGTGTACCCGACCGAGTCCAAACCGGGGTACGGCCCGGCGATCGGGTTGACGTTCCGCCGCCCGGGTGTGCCGTGGCTGGCTCTCGGCGGGATCGACTCGGCGGACCGGGCGGCCGCGTGCGCCGTCGCCGGTGCGGCCGGGATCGCGGTGATGGGGGCGCTCATGCGGTCCGCGTCGCCGGAGGCCCTGGCCCGCACGCTGGTGGCCGGGTTCGTCCGGGGGAGCGGGTCGTGACACCGCCGGTGGTGCTGACCATCGCCGGCTCGGACTCCGGTGGCGGCGCGGGCATCCAGGCGGATCTGAAGACGTTCGCGGCACTCGGGGCGTACGGGACGTCGGTCCTGACGGCGATCACCGCGCAGAACACCCTCGGCGTGACGGCCATCCATCCGGTGCCGGCCGGGATCGTGGCGGCGCAACTGGACGCGGTGCTGTCGGACCTGCCGGTGGCCGCGGTCAAGGTGGGCATGGTGTCCGACCCGGCCGTCGCGGAGGTGATCGCATCCCGGGCCCGGGACCTGCCGAACCTGGTCGTCGACCCGGTACTGGTGGCTACCGCCGGCAGCCGGCTGGCGGATCCTGCGGTCGTCGGCGTGCTTCTGGCGTACGCCCACGTTCTGACACCGAACCGGCACGAGGCCGGTGCCCTCCTCGGCAGGGCGATCGAGACGGCCGGGGAGATGTTCGCGGCGGCGGCGGAACTGGCGGCGCTCGGGCCGCGCGCGGTGGTGGTGACCGGCAGCGAGACGGCGCTCGATGTGCTGCACGCCGGTGGGGTGGGTACGGCGCTGCCCGGTGAGCCGGTGCCGACCGGGAACAACCACGGTTCGGGGTGCACCTTCTCGTCGGCGGTCGCGGTGCGGCTGGCCGCGGGTGATCCGGTTCCGGTGGCGGTCGCGGCGGCGAAGGCGTATGTGCGCCGGGGTCTGCGCGGCGGTGGTTCGTGGCGGCTGGGCGCCGGTCCCGGGCCGCTTGATCACTTCGGCTGGTCGGTCTAGATCGTTCCTGCACGTCGCAGGGTGGCTTCTTGCGGCCGTAGCGTGCCGCTTTCATCCATATTTGTGGAGGTATTGATCGTGCGACGCAAGGTCTATGTGGAAGGTCCGCGACCGGACATCCGGGTGCCGTTCACCGAGGTCGTCCTCAGCGGCGACCACCCGCCGGTCCGGCTCTACGACACGTCCGGACCGGGCGGCGACCCGGAGGCCGGACTGCCGCCGCTGCGCACCCCGTGGCGGACCGGGCGCACCCAGCTCGCCTCCGCGCGGGCCGGGATCGTCACGCCGGAGATGGAGTTCGCCGCGATCCGCGAAGGGGTGCCGCCGTCGGTCGTCCGCGACGAGATCGCGGCCGGCCGCGCGGTGCTCCCGGCCAACGTCAACCACCCGGAGTCCGAGCCGATGGTGATCGGCTCCCGGTTCCTGGTGAAGGTCAACGCGAACATCGGCACGTCCGCGGTCACCTCGTCGGTCGCCGAGGAGGTGGAGAAACTGACCTGGGCGACCCGGTGGGGTGCGGACACCGTGATGGACCTGTCCACCGGGCCGCGCATCCACGAGACCCGGGAGGCGATCGTCCGGAACTCGCCGGTGCCGATCGGAACCGTGCCGATCTACCAGGCCCTGGAGAAGGTGAACGGCGACCCGCTGAAACTGACCTGGGAACTGTTCCGGGACACGGTGATCGAACAGGCCGTGCAGGGGGTCGACTACATGACGGTCCATGCCGGGGTACTGCTGTCCCACGTGCCGCTGACCGCCGAACGGGTCACCGGGATCGTGTCCCGGGGCGGATCGATCATGGCGGCCTGGTGTCTCGCCGAGCACCGGGAGAACTTCCTCTACACCCACTTCCGGGAGCTGTGCGAGATCTTCCGGGAGTACGACATCACGTTCTCCCTCGGCGACGGGCTGCGTCCCGGGTCGATCGCGGACGCCAACGACGAGGCGCAGTTCGCCGAATTGCGGACACTGGGGGAGCTGACCGGCATCGCCCGTTCCCTCGACGTGCAGGTGATGGTCGAGGGCCCCGGCCACGTGCCGATGCACAAGATCAAGGAGAACGTCGACCTGCAGGCTGAGATCTGCGACGGGGCGCCGTTCTACACGCTGGGCCCGCTGACCACCGACGTCGCCCCGGCCTACGACCACATCACGTCGGCGATCGGCGCCGCGATGATCGGCATGTTCGGGACGGCGATGCTCTGCTACGTCACCCCCAAGGAACACCTCGGACTGCCGAACCGGGACGACGTGAAGGCCGGGATGATCGCTTACAAGATCGCGGCGCACGCGGCGGACCTGGCGAAGGGGCACCCGGGCGCGCAGGAGTGGGACGACGCGCTGTCCCGGGCGCGGTTCGACTTCCGCTGGGAGGACCAGTTCGAGCTGGCCCTGGACCCGGAGACGGCCCGCGCGTACCACGACGAGACGCTGCCCGCGGCGCCCGCCAAGACGGCGCACTTCTGCTCGATGTGCGGGCCGAAGTTCTGCTCGATGAAGATCAGTCACGAGCTGCGGGCGGCCGGACTGCGGGCCAAGTCGTCGGAGTTCCGGGAATCCGGCGCCCGCGTCCACCTGCCGATCACCACGGCCACCTGAGTCACCGCCTCCTTCCGGGGTACGGCGCTCACGGCGTACCCCGGAAGGAGGGGGTCAGAGCTTGTAGAACGTGACGTAGTGGTCCGGCGTGAACCAGGTCTCCTTGGTGCTGCGGTTGACCACGATCCGGTACGCGTCCCGCGACGCCCCGCGGGCCCGGGAGTAGACGTCGTACTCGCCGTAGGAGGCGCCGGCCGGCAGCTGACCCTCGCGGTTCTGGAACGTGCCGCCGGTGTAGTTGTAGTTGCCGTACGGCCAGGCGTACCAGCCCGCGGTGGTCGGCCAGCTGAGCGAGGACCAGCCGGTCCGCGCGGTCCGCGCGTCGGTGCAGCGGCTGATGGTGCACGTCGAGTAGACCGCGGCCTGGGCGGCGTCGGTGCTGGTGGGAGCTACGACGGCGGGTGCCACCAGGGCGGCGCCGGCGAGGGAGACGGTGAGGAGGAAACGGCCGAGGATGGTCATGATCGGACTCCGATGCCATCGGGGGATGCGACCCGGACATGGCTCATCGTCACCGGCGGGGAGTCGGTGCGGTACCTCCCGGCCGCATCATTCCATCGGCGTTCGCCTATCTGTCACGCGTTTTTCCGCATGCTTTTCACGCGCCGCCGAGGCCGTTCACCCAGTCGACGTAGTCGCCCTCGCCGGGCTTGGCGCGGCCCGGCGGCGTGGCCGTCCCGGACTGGGCGGCGGCGAACCCGTCGAATGCGGGATCGCCGGCCGGGGACGCCGTCGTGGCCGCGGCAGGGGACGCCGGGGTCGCCTCGCGGCGGGAGCGCCAGCCGCCACGGATCGAGGAGGCGCGGCCCTCGGCCGGAGGCTGCTGGCCGGAGAAGCGGGGCCCGGCATCCGGCTGGGCGGGCGAGGTCGGCTGTTCCTGCGGCTGGCCGTAGGTCTGGCCCTGCGCCGAGCCGTAGGTCTGACCGCGCGGGGCCTGCGGCGGAACCGTAGCCTGACCGGACGCCGAGGCGAGGTCGGCCAGCGGGTGCGGGCGGCCGGACGTCGTGAAGATGCCGGTGTCCGAGGGGCGGAGCTGCTCGTCGGGGCGCTGGGCGGCGACCGCGGCGGCCTGGGCGATCGCGGACTGGGTGGGCACGTCGCGCCGGGGGAGCGGGTTGTCCGCCTCAGGAGCGGAAGCGGTGGTGTCCGGGGCCGGCGGCTCGGGGGTGGCGACCACCGGGGCCGACGGGCTGCTCGGCCGGTCGTCGCGGGGGCGGCCCGATCCGGGCGCGGGCCGGACGATCGCGGCGAGCACCGAGCCCAGCACGCCGGCACCGGCCGCGGTCATCGCGGCCCAGTAGGGGCTCAGGGTGAAGCCCGCGCCGCCGGAGCCGGGGCCGGCGATCAGGTAGGCCATCGTCAGCAGGGCCGGGCCGGGCAGCCCGGCCAGCGCCACGGCCAGGACCGGCATCCGGTGTCCGCGGGCGGTCCAGCCGACCACCAGGCCGGCGAGCAGGGCCAGGGTCGGCATGGTGAGGAACGGGGTGCGCCCGCTGAGCGCGGCCGGGATCAGGTCGCCCTCGAGCACACCGAGCCGCGAGGTGATCGTCGCGCCGCCGGGCTTCAGCGACGGGCCGATCGAGATCAGCGCGACGATCCACATCAGAACGGTCAGGGCGACGATGTTCCAGCGGGCGGCGGGCCGGGCCGCGGCGGCCCAGGCGGCGAAGATGCCGATCGCCGCGCCGAGGCCGGCGCAGACGCCGATGACGAAGGCCGGGTGCACCCCGGTGACCTGCGCGGCGCGGGCCGGCTGCATGGTCAGCGGGAGGGTGGCCAGCGCGCCGAGGGCGGCGGACAGGCCCATCACCAGTGCGCCGCCGGTGCCCACCGGCTGGGGCAGCCAGCGCTGTCGCAGACTCACGCCGACCACGGCGCCGATCGCGGCGGCGGTCATGGCGATCCAGGCGACCCAGGCGAGCTGCGACGTCCACTGATCACGCGCAGTGACCTCGATGACGCGGTCGAACCGCACCAGGGTGAGCGCGTAAGCGATGCCGAGCTGGCCGGCGCCGACCACCGCAGCGGCGGTGGCGGTGGCGGCCGACAGCTTCACCCAGCTCCGAAATGCCATGGTGAGCACGTTACGGAATATTCGGCGTGACACGCCAGTCAGGCGTCCGCTTCTTAAGAAATCCTAAAGTCTCGATCATGGGTGATCGATCGGCGTGACTACTGCGTGATCACACTCCGTCATTCGAGACTCGTATATCGGTAGTTGCCACGCGTTCGTCCGCAGTGGACACTGTCGCGACACGGACAACGAGTCCGTCGCGTCGCGCCGATCCTTGCCACCGTGAGACGCCACCGTGGGACGGCGGATGAGCCGCGATAAACCGAGGTCGCGGGATGATCGTCCCACATAGTGGTTGAAATCGAGATGGTGTTCGGTGAGCGCGTGATCACGGAAGGTCGCGAGTGAGGTATTCGCGCACGTCAACCCCGGGAGCTCGGCGATGCCGCGCTCGCGCGCGCGCCTATCACCCGGACACGCGGGTTGTTCGCGGGAGGATCCAGGCTTCCCAAACGGTCCGGCGTTCTGATGAAATCGCCGCCGTGCCGAAAACGGCGCGGGCCCTTCTGTGGGCATCGGACGAGGCCGGACCGCAGCGTCCGATGAGCCGTCCGACGTGGTGGAGCTCAGCCGGGACGACCGCGAAGGAGATGTCGTGAGCACGGGATTCGCGGCTCTGCCCGCACGACGCGGCGGCCTGGGGATCCGCGGCAAACTCGCCGGCCTGCTCGTCCTGCCGCTGGCCGCGGTGCTGGTCCTGGCGACGGTCCGGCTGATCGAGGTCGGCGAACGCGCCGGCGACGCCGGCCGGGTGACCGAACTCGCCGCACTCGGATCGGACCTGTCCGAACTGACCCGCCTGCTGCACGAGGAGCGGATGACCGCGGTCGGCTACCTGGCGGTGCCGGCCACCCAGGAGACCGGTTTCCGGGAGGCGGTCAAGGCCGTCGACACGCAGATCCAGCTGATCCGCGCCGACCGTTCGGCGATCGAGCAGGTCCCCGCCGAGGTCGCCGCCCGCCTCGACGGCGTCGACGACTCGCTGGCCGGGCTCGCCGCGATCCGCGCCGGAGTCGGCGGGCGTGCCGACCGGAACGTGTCGGAGACCGCCAAGCGGTACGGCGTGGTCCTGACCGGCCTGTCCGGGTACGAGACGGTGGTCAGCCGGGTCGCCGAGCCCGGCGTGGTCGCCGACAGCCTGCGGGCACTGGCCGCGTTCAGCAAGATCGAGGCGGCGGCCGCCGAGCAGGCCGTCCAGGCGTATGTGGCCCGGCTCACCGGGGACGCCGGCGCGGACCGGCAACGCGCCCTGATCTCCGCCCAGGCGATCCGCGCGGACGCACTGGCCGACTTCCGCGCCGTCGCGGACACCCAGCAGATCGCCCTCGTCGAGTCGGTCCTCGGCGACGAGGAGGTCGTCCGCGCGGACGCCGTGACCGCCCGGCTGACCGGTCCGAACACCGCTTCCCCGGAGGAGATCGCCCAGGTCTTCGGTGACGTCGTCGCCCTGCTCAGCGGCGCCGAGCAGCAGATCGAGGCGGAGGTGGCCGCGGTCGCGGGCTCCGCCAGCACGGCCAGTTCCCGGCGCACCACGATCGAGTTCGTCGTCGTGCTGCTGGTGCTGCTGATCGCCGTCGCGCTCGCCTTCTACCTGGCCCGTTCGCTGCACATCTCGGTGCGCCGGCTGCGCGAGGGCGCGCTGGCGGTGGCCAACCGCGACCTGCCGGACGTCGTCCAGCGGCTGCAGGACGCGGAGAACCTCGGCGAGGGCGGTGTCGACCGGATCGTCGCGCAGACCAGGAACCCGATCCGGATCGTCGACCGCGACGAGTTCGGGCAGGTCGCCGAGGCGTTCAACATGGTGCACCGGGAGGCCGTCCGGGTCGCCGCCGAACAGGCCTCGCTCCGCGCCAGCCTGTCCACGATGTTCCTCAGCCTGGCCCGGCGCAGCCAGACCCTGGTCGACCGGATGATCGGCGAACTCGACCAGATCGAGCGCAACGAGGAGGACCCGAAACGCCTGGCCCGGCTCTTCGAGCTGGACCACCTGGCCACCCGGATGCGCCGTAACGACGAGAACCTGCTGGTGCTGGCCGGCGCCGAGGTCGGCACCCCGCGCCGCGAGGACGCGCTGCTGGTCGACGCGATCCGGGCCGCCCAGTCCGAGGTCGAGCTCTACCACCGGATCGAGTTCGGCAGCATCGACACCGACATCTCGGTCGCGTCGGCAGCCGTCAACGACGTGGTCCGCCTGATCGCCGAGCTGCTCGACAACGCCACCCGCTTCTCCCCGCCCAACACCGTGGTGATGGCGCACGGCAGCCGGTCCGGTGACCGGGTGCTGGTGCAGGTGGAGGACCACGGCCTGGGCATCTCCGCCGACCAGCTCGACCAGATCAACCGGCGGCTGCACGCGCCGTCCGACGTGGACGCCGGCACCTTCCGGCTGATGGGCTTCGCGGTCGTCGGCCGTCTCGCCGCCCGGCACGGCATCGGCATCGACCTGCGCCCCGGCCCGGAGGGCGGCACCATCGCCGAGGTGTCGCTGCCCGCGGACATCGTCATCATGCCCGGCCTGCCCGCGCCGCCTGCCCGCCCGGTGAGCTGGTCGCGGCCGGTGCCCGCGGTGGAGTCCCGGCCGGCGAACCGGGCACCCCGAGCGGCCGAGCCCGCCTACCGGGCGACCCGGCACGCGCCGCCACCGGCCGAACTGGACCTGAAACCCACCACCGGCCGTCCGAAACTGCCCACCCGGGTCCCGCAGGACACCGGGGAGACCCCGGGCTGGGGCGCCTCGTTCGAGGCGTTCCCCGCGCCGGCCGAGCCGGAGCCCACCCCGGCTCCCGCCCCGGCCGCCGCCACGGCGCCGATCCAGATGGAGATGCAGCAGGGCTGGTTCGACGGGGAGACGGCCGACGACGGGCGCGGCATGCCCACCGCCGGATACGCGCCACCGCCGAGCGGCGTTCCCCTGCCGCCTCTGCCGCCACCGCCCACCATCACCGTGCCCCGGCCCCGGGAAGCGGTGGAGGATAGGTGGAAGACCACGGCCGACGACGGGTGGCAACGTGCCAGGGCGGCAGCCGAGCCGCAGCACGCCGGGACGACCCGGACCGGCCTCCCGAAGCGGGTTCCGCAGGCGCAACTCGTGCCCGGAGGGGTGCAGAGTGTGCAGCGGGTTCAACAGCGTCGCAGCCCGGACGACGTCCGTGGACTACTGTCCGCGTACCACCGCGGCGTGCAACGGGGGCGGACGGACGGCGTTGCCGAAACCGCCGCCGCAGCAACATGGGCTCCTAAGGAGAATGATCAGTGACCAGGCCCCCCACCATGCACGACATGGGCTGGCTGCTCAGCAACTTCGCCGACAGTGTCGCCGGCATCGCACACGTCGTGGCGGTCTCCGCCGACGGCATCCTGCTGGCCTCGTCCCGGGACCTGCCCGCGGACCGTGCCGACCAGCTCGCCGCGATCACGTCGGGCGTGGTCAGCCTCACCGACGGCGCGTCGCGGATGTTCGACGCCGGTGCGGTGCAGCAGACCATCATCGAAATGGACAGCGGATACCTTTTCCTGATGTCCATCAGCGACGGATCGTCGATGGCCGTCCTGGCGTCGCGGAGCAGCGACGTCGGCCAGGTCGGCTACGAGATGGCCCTCCTGGTGGAACGCGTCGGCGCGGCGCTGTCGCCGACGCGTCGCGAGGCCGTCAGCTACTAGACGCCGGGGCCGACCGCTCCGGTGGAGACGAGGTGACCGCGACATGACAGAGCCGCACGATCCCCGGGGCAACCTGGTGCGGCCGTACGCGGTCACCCGTGGCCGGACCGAACCGATCCGGGACATCCCGATCGAGGCGGTCCTGGTCGCGGGTTCGGCAGCCGTGCAGGAGGCACGGTTCGCCGGGCACGACAAGTACCGCATCGCGTTGTTGTGCGAGCCCAAGGCCCAATCGCTCGCTGAACTCGCGGCGCTCACCCGCTTACCGCTCGGGGTCGCCCGGGTGCTCGTCGCCGACATGGTGGCCGACGGGCTGCTCACGCTGCACAGTGCCGCTCCCCGAACCGGATTCTCGGAGCGGATGGACCTGCTGGGAAGGGTTTTAGGTGGACTTCGCAAGCTCTGATCGGGCGGCGACACAACCCACGGAGATCACCTCCGCGAAGATCGTCATTGCCGGCGGGTTCGGCGTCGGCAAGACGACTCTCGTCGGTGCGGTCTCCGAGATCGAACCGTTGACCACCGAGGCGGTGATGACCTCCGCCGGCGCCGGGATCGACGACGCCTCCAAGGTGCCGGGGAAGGCCACCACCACGGTGGCGATGGACTTCGGCCGGATCACCATGGCCGACGATCTCATCCTGTACCTGTTCGGAACGCCCGGACAGACCAGGTTCTGGTTCATGTGGGACGAGCTGATCCGGGGCGCGGTCGGCGCGGCCGTGCTCGTCGACACCCGGCGTCTGACCGACGCGTTCGCGCCTCTGGACTACTTCGAGAACCGCCACCTGCCGTACCTGGTGGCGGTCAACTGTTTCGACGACGCGCCCCGCTACGAGCCGGAGGAGGTCCGCGAGGCGCTCGCGATCCCCGCCCACGTGCCGCTGCTCATGTGCGACGCGCGGCATCGTGATTCGGTCAAGGCCGTACTGATCGGGGTGGTCGAGCATGCGATGGCAACCCTGGTGGCCGAGCACGAGAAGGGCCACCCGGCACCGGTCGGTTAGGCGGATCCCCCGGTTCCCGGACCGGATCCTGCGCGGCGGGAACGTGGTGTTGCGGGACCTCCGCGTGTCCGACGCGGAGGATCTGGTCACCGGGGTCACCGACGCGACGACGCAGCGCTGGCTGCCGCTGCCGCACGACTACACGGTCGAACACGCCCTGACCTTCATCACCAGGACCGCGCCCGGCACCCGGATCGGCGGTGCGGGCCTGGTCCGGGCGATCGAGGCGGAGGGGCGCTTCGCCGGCCTGATCGACCTCAAACGCACCGACTGGACAGCGCGGGTGACCGAAATCGGTTACTGGGCGATGCCCGGTTCCCGGGGCCGGGGCGTGGTCACCGAGGCGACGTCGATCCTGGCCCGCTGGGTGCTGCAGGAGCTGGGTTTCGAGCGCACGGAACTGCGCGTGGCCACCGGCAACATCGCCAGCAACCGGGTCGCGGTCAAGGCCGGGTTCCGCCGCGAGGGCGTCGCGCGCAGCGCGGGCATCACGCACGGCGGACGGGTGGACCTGGTGATCTACTCCCGGATCCGGTCAGACCTCTGACGATCCCCCGGCTTTTGAAGATCAAAGTCGGAGGATCGATGTCGTAGCGGGGTGGGTGGTGCGGACCGTCGCTCCCGCCGAGGGCCCGGCGACTCCCGCTGGCCGCTACGCGTCCAACCCGCGAGAGCCGCCGGGCGGCCTGCGTGAGCGGTTGCGCCCCACCCCGAGTCGCCCGGTGGGGTCAGACAGGTAGCCGGTAGCCGCGTTTGACCACGGTCTGGACCACGCCGGGCAGGGCCAGACCGGCGCGGAGACGGGCCACCGCCATCTCGACCGCGTGCTCGTCGGCGCCCCGGGGCAGCGCCTGCAACAGCGCCGCCCGGGACAGGACACGGCCGGGGGATTCGGCCAGGGCCCGCAGCACCGCCATCGGGGCCGGGGCCAACTGGCGCAACTCGCCGTCCACGATCGCCGCGTGTCCGCGGAGGGTCAGCGCATGACCGTTGATCTCCAGATTGACCGCGCGCCGGGGCAACTCGTCGACGACGGTCCGGACCAGCGCACTGAGCCGGGCCCGTCCGGGCGTGACAGCCGGCACACCCTGCCGGCGCAGCGGTTCCGCGGTGACCGGCCCGACACAGGCGGCCATCACGTCGGCGCGCAGTGCGTCCAGCAGGGCGTCCGCGCCGGTCCCGGCCGCGCGCAGCACCGCCTGGACGGCGGCCGCCGAGGTGAACGTCACGGCGTCCACCAGCTTGGCCATGATCAGGTCGACGAGGCGGTGCAGCGGGGCCGGGTCGGCCGGCGGCGCCCAGCGGTAGACCGGCGCCTCGATCACCCGGGCGCCGGCGGCGACGAGCGCGGCGGTGTACTCCGGCTGACTCTCGCCGTGCAGCTGCATCGCCACGGTCAGCCCGGTCAGGCCGCGGGTGGTCAGGTGGTCGACGACCTCCTCGTACCCCTCGCCCTCGGGTGACCAGTGATCCTTCAGGCCGGCGGCACGGACCGCGGCCCGGGCCTTGGGCCCGCGGGCGACCAGGTAGGCGCGGCCGAGCACCGCCCGCAGCGGTTCGGCGAGCCCCCAGCCCTCGGCGGCCTCCAGCCAGCCGCGCATGCCGATGCCGGTGTTGACCAGCACGATGTCGGGTGGATCGTCGAGGCAGGCGCGGGTGGCGGCGCGCAGCTCGGCGTCGTCGGCGATCGGGACGATGCGCAGCGCGGGGGCGATCACCACGCGGGCGCCGCGGGCCTCGAGGAGGGTGGCGAGCTCGTCCTTGCGGCGGTCGGCGGTGACGCCGATCGTGTATCCGGACAGCGACGCCGCCGGTTCGGCAAGCGCGGCCGCGGTCAGCACCGTCCGTCGTGTGCCCGGGGTCCGGTCGATCATCCGATCCCCGGGGCGAGAAGTCGCGGCGTGGCCGAACGGTCCACCGAAGGGCACGCTCGAAGCCCGCCGTCCTCAGCGTCGACCCGCTCCCATGTCACGCCTGCGTTCTTCGCCGTGCCTCCGTCCGGGGCACGCCGCGACTCCTCCTCGCCGAACCGGCGAGCCGGCCCGGCGGACATCGTCAGGTCCGTCCTCAACCCTGACGATGGTCCTCCCATGGAACGCCCGGAGCCGCGGCGTCGGCCATAACCGGGCCGCGTAGTCTTCGGGTCGCCTCCATTGGCCATGCACCGAAGCGTGCCGGGGGCGAATTTCGGTCGAGCGTCCCTTTTGTTTCAAGCCTGCTAAGAGGCGTCGGGGTGACTTGACCCACCCGCTTCGGGGGCGTTCGTCGCATCGAGTATGCTTGGCTCGTTTGGGGTTCCGCCAGGGCTGAGTGTTTGCAACCAGAACGCTCGCCGGGTTCCTAGTGCCCTAGACACTGCCTGTTTTGACCACGCGCCGCGTAGCCGGGTACTGTTGCCTGCTGTTGTGCGACTGTTGCGAGTGGTCCCTATGCGGGGTCGCTTGACGCATCGACTCGATGCGACCAGCGCGCGCCCCAGACCGACGACGAGACAAGGTAATTCTGTGCGTACGTACAGCCCGAAGCCGGGTGAGATCGAGCGTCAGTGGCACATTATCGACGCTTCTGACGTCGTTCTGGGCCGCCTGGCTACCCACACCGCCACTCTCCTGCGCGGTAAGCACAAGCCGACGTTCGCCCCTCACGTCGACACCGGCGACTTTGTGGTGATCATCAACGCTGGCAAGGTCGCTCTGACCGGCAACAAGCGGCAGACCAAGGTCGCCTACCGCCACTCCGGTTACCCGGGTGGTCTCAAGCAGATCGGCTACGAGGAGCTGCTCACCAAGCGCCCCGAGAAGGCGATCGAGCTGGCGGTCAAGGGCATGCTGCCGCACAACAAGCTCGCCCGCCAGATCATCAAGAAGCTGAAGGTCTACCCGGGCGCTGAGCACCCGCATGCTGCCCAGCAGCCGCAGCCGTTCGAAATCACCCAGATCGCGCAGTGAGCGCGGGAGAAGGCACCAGCATGACTGACATCATCGAGCCCGAGGTCGTCGAGACCGTCGAGGAGCCCGCTGAGACGGTCGTCGTCGTCGAGACGGCCGCGCCGGCCCCGGTCCGCGCCCCGCGTCCCGGTGACCGTCCCGTCCAGACCGTCGGCCGCCGCAAGGAGGCCATCGTCCGGGTGCGCCTCGTGCCCGGCAGCGGCAAGATCACCTGCAACGGCCGCGACCTCGAGAACTACTTCCCGAGCAAGGTCAACCAGCAGCTCATCCGTGAGCCCCTGGTGACGGCCGAGCGCGCCGAGCAGTTCGACGTGATCGCGAACCTGCGTGGCGGCGGCATCACCGGCCAGGCCGGTGCGCTGCGTCTCGCCATCGCCCGCGCCCTGATCACCGTCGAGCCCGACGACCGCCCCGCCCTGAAGAAGGCCGGCTTCCTGACCCGTGACGCGCGCGTCAAGGAAAGCAAGAAGTACGGTCTCAAGAAGGCCCGTAAGGCTCCGCAGTACTCGAAGCGCTGATTTTTGCGCCGCTTCTGATCGACGGCCGAGTGCACCCCCGTCTCACGGGGGCTGTGCTCGGCCGTCGGTGTTTCACCGTGGGGCCGTCGTGGTTTCACCGCGGTCGTCGCCGCTTCACCGCGGGGCCGTCGGTGTTCCACCACGAGGGCCATCGCTGTTTCACCGCGGGGGCCGGCCACAGCCCCCGCTGTTCCGCCTCGAAGGCTCAGCACAGCCGTCGTTGCTCTACTTCACTTCCCTCCCCAACTAGCCGTTCCGGTACTCCTGAACAGCGGCACCCTTGTTGCAGGCTTGAGGTCAGCGTGTTACCGGCGAAAGGAAGCCGTTATGGGGCGACTCTTCGGCACGGACGGCGTTCGCGGACTGGCGAACGGCGACCTGCTCACTCCGGAGTTGGCTCTGCAGGTCGCCGTCGCGGCCGCCAGAGTCCTGGTCGAGACTGACAGCAGTCACCAGCCGATGGCCATCGTGGGACGTGACCCGCGGGCCAGCGGCGAGATGCTGGAGGCCGCCGTCGTCGCCGGCCTGACCAGTGCCGGGGCGAACGTGGTGCGGGTCGGCGTGCTGCCCACACCGGCGGTCGCGTTCCTCGTCGGGGAGACCAACGCCGACCTGGGTGTGATGCTCTCCGCGTCGCACAACGCCATGCCCGACAACGGCATCAAGCTCTTCGCCGCCGGCGGCACCAAGCTGCCGGACGAGCTGGAGGAGCGCATCGAGAAGGCGATCGAGGACGGGCACGGGCTGGTCGGCCGTCCCACCGGAGCCGGCATCGGCCGGGTCCACGACCTGCTCGACGGCGACGCGGCGTACATCAAACACCTCGTCGACTCGATCCCGCACCGGCTGGACGGCATCAAGGTCGTGGTGGACTGCGCGAACGGCGCGGCCAGCGAGGTCGGGCCGGTGGCGTACCGCGAGGCGGGCGCCGAGGTCATCGCGATCCACGCCGAGCCGGACGGCATCAACATCAACGAGAACTGCGGCTCGACCCACCTGGACAAGGTGCGCGAAGCCGTGATCCGTGAGGGCGCCGACCTGGGCCTGGCCCACGACGGCGACGCCGACCGTTGCCTGGCCGTCACCGCGTCCGGCGAGGTCGTCGACGGCGACCAGATCATGGCGATCCTGGCGCTGGCCATGCGCGACGCCGGCACCCTGACCGGCGACACGCTCGTCGCCACGGTGATGAGCAACCTGGGCCTGCGGATCGCGATGAAGCAGTCCGGCGTCAAGCTGATCGAGACCAAGGTCGGCGACCGGTACGTGCTGGAGGAGCTGCAGAGCGGCGGCCTGGCGCTGGGCGGCGAGCAGAGCGGGCACATCGTGATGCCGGAGTTCGCCACCACCGGCGACGGCGTGCTGACCGGCCTGCACCTGATGGCGCAGGTGGCGTCGTCCGGCAAGTCGCTCGCCGACCTGGCCTCGGTCGTGCACACCCTGCCGCAGGTCCTGATCAACGTGAAGGTCGGCGACCGGGAGGCCGGCGCGGCTGCCCCGACCGTGCAGGCCGCGGTGGCGCTCGCCGAGGCGGACCTGGGCGAGACCGGCCGGGTGCTGCTGCGCCCGTCCGGCACCGAGCCGCTGGTCCGGGTGATGGTGGAGGCCGCGACCGAGGAGAAGGCGCGCAGCGTCGCCGAGGTCATCGCGGAAGAGGTCCGGTCGGCCAGCCCGGCCTGACCGATCCTGATCTGACGAACGGCCCCGGAGGACGCCTCCGGGGCCGTTTCGCACGTCAGGTCAGGGATTTGAGACGGCGGACCGCCTCGTCGATCACGTCGGACCGCTTGCAGAAGGCGAACCGGATCAGGTGGCGCCCGGCGTCCTGATCGTCGTAGAAGACCTGGGTCGGCACGGCCACCACCCCGCCACGACGGGGCAGATCACGGCAGAACTCGACACCGTCGACGCCGCCCAGCGGACGGATGTCGGCGGTGACGAAGTAGGTGCCCTCGGACGGCAGCACCCGCAGCCCGGCCTCGGTCAGCCCGGCGACCAGACGGTCCCGGCGATCCTGCAGGCCGGCGGTGAAGTCGTGGAAGTAGTCGTCCGGCAGTCCGAGCGCCACCGCCACGGCGGGCTGCAGCGGCGCGGCGTTGACGAACGTCAGGAACTGCTTGACGCGCAGCATCGCGGAGACGAGCGGCGCGGGACCGGTGGCCCAGCCGACCTTCCAGCCCGTACACGAGAAGGTCTTGCCCGCTGAGGAGATGCGCAGGGTGCGTTCGCGCATGCCGGGCAGGGACGCCAGTGGCAGGTGCGGGGTGGCCGCGTCGGAGAAGACCAGGTGCTCGTAGACCTCGTCGGTGACGGCGTGCACGTCGTGTTCCTGGCAGAGGTCCGCGATCAGCTCCAGCTCGGCGCGGGTGAAGACCTTGCCGGTGGGGTTGTGCGGCGAGTTCAGCAGGACCAGGCGGGTCCGCGGGCCGAACGCGGCACGGAGCTCGGCCTCGTCGAACACGAACCGCCCGTCCGGCCCGGGACGCAGGGTGACCGGCCGGCGGACGGCGCCGGCCAGGGCGATCGAGGCCGCGTACGAGTCGTAGTACGGCTCGAAGCAGATCACCTCGTCACCGGTCTCGCAGAGGGCCAGGACGGTGGCGGCGACCGCCTCGGTGGCGCCGGCCGTCACCCCGACCTCGGTGTCCGGGTCGCGGGTCAGGCCCCAGAACCGCTGCTCGTGGTCGGCGATCGCGGCGCGCAGGGCGGGGATCCCGGGCAGTGGCGGATATTGGTTGGCACCTGAGGCCAGCGCCTCGGCCGCTGCGGCGAGCATCTCGGGCGGACCGTCGGTGTCCGGGAAGCCCTGTCCGAGATTGACCGCGCCGGTGCGGACCGCCAGCGCGGACATCTCGGAGAAGATCGTGGTCCCGAACGGGCGCATCCGCTGGACCAGCGGATCTCCCGGCTGCGCTGTGGTCACCGGTCTCCTCGATGTCGTGAGGCGTGGTCCGACGCTCACGTCACCGGTCTTCTCGATGCCGTGGGGCGTCGTCCGACGCTCAGTCGAACACGAACTTGTTGCAGGTCGTGGTGGCCCAGGCGCCGTTGGCCGACCGTTGTGCCGCGATCTCGCCGTCCATCGTGGCCTTGCAGGCGATCTCGCCGTCGTCGCCGCCGCTGCGCTGCGCGGTGATCGAGAGCAGTGCGGGCACCTGCACCGTGGCGGTGAACGTCCACGGCAGGTCGACGTCGTCGAGGACCTGGGGTGCACCGCCGAGCTGCTCGGTGTAGAGGATCTTGGCTGGTCCGTCACCGGTGACCTCGTAGGTGACCTTGATCTCCCGGCCTGCGCCGATGCCCGGGATGTCGGGCAGCCCGGTGGGCAGATCGGTCGGCAGGTCCGTCGGCAGGCCGGTGGGGAGATCGGTGGGCAGACCGGTCGGGAAGCCGGTGGGCAGCGTCGGGTCGAGGATCGGCGCGACGGCCTCCTTCGCCGAGTCGACGGTGTTGCGGACCAGCAGCACCCCGGAGGTGATCACGCCGCCGCAGAGCAGCACCGTGATGGCCACGATCACGGCGATCAGCGGGGCGTTGCTGCGCCGCGGCGGGGGCGGCGGGGCGTACCCGGGAGGGGCGTATCCCGGCGGCGGGTATCCACCCTGGCCGTACCCCGGCGGGGGTGAACCGGGCGGGGACGCGGTGCCGTAGTCCGGCGGGTGGCCCGGCGGCGCGTAGTTGACCGGCGGGAACGACGAGGTCGGCGGGTAGTCCCCGGCGGGTGCTCCGGTCGGCGGCGCGTAGGGCGCGGGCGGGAACTGCGCCGGCGGGAACTGCGAGGTGGCGGGATCGCCGGACGGCGGTGTGGCCTGACCCGGATTGAACTGCGGCGGACGGGGCGGCTGGGGCGGCTGGGGCGGATCGCTCTGGTCGCTCATCTGTCCTCCCGGTCGGGCCGCCGTGACGGTGCCGTAGCCGACGGTACGTCAGTCGCGCACCGTCCCCGTCACCCACCCATACGGATGACAGGCGTACGCGGCTGTTCCCCGGGCGTCCGAGTTTGCCGGGACGAGCTGACCGATGGGAGGATGCCCGATGTTCCGATCAGATGGGATGCTCGAAAGTGCGCCCCACGAGCATGACGGATGAGCGAAAGTCGGTTACGCTGCCCGTCATGTGTGGGATCGTGGGTTACGTTGGCAATCGACCGGCATTGAGTATCGTCCTGGACGGGCTCCGCCGTCTGGAGTACCGCGGATACGACTCCGCTGGAGTCGCCGTCATCAACGGCGGCAGCGTCCTGACCGAGAAGAAGGCCGGCAAGCTGGCCAACCTGGAGAAGGCGCTCGCCGAGCGCGCCACGGACGGCATCGCCGCCGGCGTCACCGGCATCGGGCACACCCGCTGGGCCACCCACGGCGGCCCCACCGACCGCAACGCCCACCCGCACCTGTCGGCCGACGGCCGGGTGGCGGTCATCCACAACGGCATCATCGAGAACTTCGCCCGGCTGCGCGCCGAGCTCGAGGCGACCGGCGTCGAGTTCCACAGCGACACCGACACCGAGTGCGCGGCCCACCTGCTGGCCGCGGAGATGCGGGCGCTGCGCGAGTCCGGCGCCCAGGACGGGCCGGCCCTGCTCGCCGAGGGCATGCGCCACGTGGTGAGCCGCCTGGAGGGCGCGTTCACGCTGCTCGCCGTGGACGTCGACGTGCCCGGCGCGGTGGTCGCCGCCCGGCGCAACTCGCCGCTGGTGGTCGGCCGCGGCGACGGTGAATACTTCCTGGCCAGCGACGTGTCGGCGTTCATCGAGCACACCCGCGAGGCGATCGAGCTGGGCCAGGACCAGGTCGTCCTGATCACCCCGGACGCCATCGAGATCACCGGCTTCGACGGCACCCCGGCGACCGGCACCGAGTTCCACATCGACTGGGACGCCTCGGCCGCGGAGAAGGGCGGCTACGACTACTTCATGCTCAAGGAGATCGCCGAGCAGCCGCAGGCCGTCGCCGACACGCTGCTGGGCCGTCTCTCCGAGCGCGGCGAGATCATCCTGGACGAGGTCCGGCTCACCGACCAGGACCTGCGGGACGTCGACAAGGTCTTCATCGTCGCCTGCGGCACCGCCTTCCACGCCGGCATGGTCGCCAAGTACGCCATCGAGCACTGGGTCCGCATCCCGTGCGAGGTGGAGCTGGCCAGCGAGTTCCGCTACCGCGACCCGATCCTGGACCGCTCCACGCTGGTGATCGCGATCAGCCAGTCCGGCGAGACCATGGACACCCTGATGGCGCTGCGCCACGCCAAGGAGCAGAAGGCCCGCGTCCTGGCGATCTGCAACACCAACGGCTCCACCATCCCGCGCGAGTCGGACGCGGTGCTCTACACGCACGGCGGCCCGGAGGTCGCGGTCGCCTCCACCAAGGCGTTCCTCACCCAGCTCGTCGCCTGCTACCTGATCGGCCTGCACCTGGCCCAGATCCGCGGCGTGATGTACGCCGACGAGGTCGCCGCCGTGGTCTCCCGCCTGCGCCGCACCCCGGACAACCTGCGGACGCTGCTCGACGGGATGGAGGACGTGCGGGCGCTGGCCCGGGACCTCAAAGAGGCCTCGACGATCCTGTTCATCGGGCGGCACGTCGGCTTCCCGGTGGCCATGGAGGGCGCGCTCAAGCTCAAGGAGCTGGCCTACATGCACGCCGAGGGCTTCGCCGCCGGCGAACTCAAGCACGGCTCGATCGCCCTGATCGACCAGGGCACGCCGGTGGTCTGCGTGGTGCCGTCACCGCAGGGCCGCGGCGTGATGCGCGACAAGATGGTCTCCAACATCCAGGAGGTCCGGGCCCGGGGCGCCCGCACCATCGTCATCGCCGAGGAGGGCGACGACGACGTGGCGCAGTTCGCCGACCACCTGATCCTGGTGCCGCACACCCCGACCCTGCTGGCGCCGCTGATGACCACGGTTCCGCTGCAGATCCTGGCCTGCGAGATCGCCGCCGCCCGCGGCCACGACGTGGACCAGCCCCGCAACCTGGCGAAGTCGGTCACCGTCGAGTGATGTGCCGGTGAGCCGCGGCTCACCGGCCTTCCGCGGGTGTGTCGCCCAGGGCCAGGGTGGCCAGGGCATCCAGAGCCGGCCGTCCGGGTTCCCAGTAGCCCAGGTGGCCGGCTTCCGGCTGACTGGCGAAGACCCGTCCGCCGAACGCCGGATCACTCGGGTTGGTGCCGAACCACAGATCCCGCTCCGGCCGGCCGAAGGCGAACGCCGGCCCGACCACCGGTACGGCCCCCGAGATCGCCAGGTCGCGGGCGAGTCCGGCCGGGGCGAGCGCGGCGTACTGGATGACGTCGGTCCTCGACGTCGACGACCAGACCTGGTCGGCCGGGACACTCAACTGCTCGGCTGATCGCACGCCGACCCCGGGCGACCCGACGAACACCAGCCGATCGGCCTCCAGCGGTCCGGTGGCGGCCTCCCCGACGACCAGCGAGCCGTAGCTGTGCCCGAGCACGGTCTGCACCGCCGCCGGGCCCTCGTGGGTGACCCGCAGACCCTCCTGGAACCGGCGCAGACCGGCCGCACCGGCGATCGCCTGCCGGTCGGAGAACGCCTCGTCGAGGAAGTCCGGGGCGTCGTAGTCCAGCCACAGCACGGCGCTCGCCGCACTCGCCGGTCCCAGCTCCGCAGCCCGGTCGGCGACCCGCCCGGCCCGGGTCAGCTCACCACCGATCGAGGCCAGACCGGAGGTCATGCCCGGTACGTGGGTGAGCACCGACCGCGACCGGTCCGGATCACCGAGCGCCACCACGGCCCGGCCCTCACCGGCGACGTCCAGGCCCACCAGGTAGGCCCGGCGTCCGGCGTCGTCGCCGAGCCGGGCGTCCAACTCGTCCAGGCCGTCGCGTAGTCCGCGGTCGGCGGTGCCGGCGCGGTGGTCCGGGAGCAGCAGCCGGTTCGCCAGGTCCCGGTCCGCGATCGGGATGCCGTCGGTGGACCCGAGCGGGCCCGGTTCGGTGACCAGCAGCCAGTTGCGTTCCGCCGGAGTCAGGCCGGCCCACCAGCGGCGGACCTCGGCCGGCGACGCGGTGCAGCCGGGCCGGCCGGCTCCCTGGGGCGCGGCGGCCTCGGGGGAGAGCTCGTGCAACCGGGCGGCAGCGGACTCGTCGGCGCCGGCGGCGACCGTCAGGGCCGCGGCGAGGTCGGCCGCGGCCAGGCCCGCGGCGGCGGAGACCGAACCCGCCGTGGTGGCGGAGGCCGAATCCGCTGACTCCGGTGAACGGGACCGGACCGTGCCGGTGTCGTCGATGATCAGGCCAGCGGCTTCGGCCCGGGTCCGGGCCCGGTCGAGCAGTGCCCGAGCCCGGTCGAGCGCCGCGGCGAACTCGCTGAGCGCCTGGTCGGCCCGCCAGCAGAAGAGCCGGAACAGGGTGAGACGCCGTCGTAGCCCGCGCAGCCGGGACCCGGCGGCCGTGGCGGTGGGACCGGACCAGATCGCCCGCAGGCCCGCGGCGAGCGGCTCGAACTCGGCGGCCAGCACCCCGGCGACGGCCGCCCAGCGGCGCCAGGACAGCGCGGCCGCCCACCACCGGCCCGGATCGGTGACCCGCAACCGGGCGTAGACGACAGCGCTCACCGGGTCACCCGCAACCGTGCGTGGACGAGGGTGCTCATCGGGTCACCCGCAACCGGGCGCGGACGAGTGTGCTCATCGGGTCAGCCGCAGGCGGGTGGCGGCTCGGGCGTCGGCCTCCTCATACGCCCGGGCGGCGGCGGTGATCCGCTGAGCGGTCTCGGCGGTGTCGTTCCCGATCAAGGCGAGCGACCGGCGGGCGGCGCCGGCGGCGAGATCGGCGGCGGTGGCGGTGGCCCAGCGGGGAGTCGTCTCGGTGTGCGGGGCGGCGGCACCGGCGCCGTCCAGTCGACGGGCGGTCGCTTCGACGTCGGCGGCGTGCCGGCGCAGGTCGGCGGTGTCGGCCTGAAAAACCGTGGCGGCCTGAAAAACGGAAGCGGTGTCGGCGTGCGGATCGGGATTCATCGGCGGCCTCCGGTGGCGAGGTGGGCGGGTGGGACGTACGGGATGGGGATGCGCCGACGGTAGGGGCCGGGCCGGGGCGCCGGGGCGGCCCTGTGGACAGCCCACCGGGCGCCGGGATCCGGTTGTCCACAGGCCTTGTGGACCTGGTCGGTGCCGAGGTCTGGGCGGTGCGGTGCGGTCACTCGTACGCTGGAAGCAGCCGGACCCACCGCTAGGGTGACCGGTGTGATCGTGTCTGTCGGCATCGACGTCGTCCTGGTGGAGCGTTTCGCCCGTGCCCTGGACCGCACCCCGCTGCTCGCTGACCGCCTCTTCACCGAGGCCGAACGCGTCACCGGATCCGGTGGTCCCCGGTCCGCGGAGTCGCTGTCCGCGCGGTTCGCGGCGAAGGAGGCCGTGGCCAAGGCTCTCGGCGCGCCGGCCGGTCTGCGCTGGCACGACTGCGAGATCGTCACCGATCCGGACGGCCGGCCGTGGTTGACCGTTTCCGGTACGGTCGCCGCCGCGGCGACCGCGCGCGGGATCGGGCGGTGGCATCTCTCGCTGTCCCACGACGGCGGGATAGCGTCCGCAATGGTGGTCGCGGAGACCGGGACTTGACCCCTGGGAGGGCACATGCGTCAGGCGTGGCGGGTCGCGGACGTCCGTGCGGCGGAGAAATCGCTGATGGCCCGGCTGCCGGAGGGCGTGCTGATGCAGCGGGCAGCGGCCGGTCTGGCCCGGCGATGCGCGCTGTTGCTGGAGGCGGCCGGCGGCGTCTACGGCGCCCGGGTGCTGCTGCTGGTCGGCAGTGGTGACAACGGCGGCGACACGCTCTATGCCGGCGCGGCGCTGGCCCGTCGTGGGGCTCAGGTCCGCGCCCTGCTGCTGAACCCGGACCGGGTGCATCTGGCCGGTGTGGCGGCGTTGCGCGCGGCCGGCGGGTTCACCACCGGGGAGCTGCCCGCCCGGGCCGATCTGGTGCTGGACGGCATCGTCGGGATCGGGGCGAGCGGCGGCCTGCGGGAGTCTGCCGTGGCGATCGTGCGCCGCCTCGGTGACCTGCGCGGGCGGACCGGGGAGCGGGCGACGGTGGTGGCTGTCGACGTGCCCAGCGGGGTGGCCGTGGACACCGGTGACGTGCCGGGTGAGGCGGTGACCGCGGATGTCACGGTGACGTTCGGCTGTCTCAAACCGGCGCACGTGCTGGGCGCCGCGGCCACCCGCTGCGGGCTCATCGATCTGATCGATATCGGTATCGGGCCGGTTCTGGTGGCCGATCCGGCGGTCCGGGTGGCGGAGGCTGCCGACGTCGCCGGGTGGTGGCCCCGGCCCGGCACCACCTCGGACAAGTACAACCGCGGTGTGGTCGGTCTGGCGACCGGTTCGGAGCAGTATCCCGGCGCCGCCCTGCTCTCGGCCACCGGTGCGCTCGCCGGTCCGGCCGGCATGGTGCGCTATGCGGGCAGCGCCCACCGCGAGGTGGTCCGTGCGCATCCGTCGGTGGTGGTGGCGCCCCGGGTGGCCGAGGCCGGCCGGGTGCAGGCCTGGGTGTGCGGTTCCGGTCTCGGCACCGATGCCGCGGCGCGCACCGAGCTGCGCAGTGTGCTGGCCACGTCGTTGCCGGTGCTGCTGGACGCGGACGCGATCTCGCTGCTGGTCGGAGGTGAGCACGCCGAGGATCTGCGGCGCGACGCCCCGCTGGTGATCACTCCGCACGACGGTGAGTTCAAGCGGCTGGCCGGGGAGGCGCCGGGCGCGGACCGGGCCGGTGCGGCGGCCCGGCTGGCGGCCTGGACGAACGCGGTGGTGCTGCTCAAGGGCGACCGGACGATCGTGGCGTCGCCGGCCGGCGAGATCTGGGCCAATCCCACCGGCAGTCCGGTGCTGGCCACCGCCGGGACCGGGGATGTGCTGGCCGGGCTGCTGGGGTCGCTGCTGGCGGCCGGGGTGCCGCCGGTGCGGGCGGCGGTCGCGGCGGCGTACGTGCACGGTCTCGCCGGCCGCCGGGCGGCGCAGGGCGGTCCGGTGTCGTCGTCGGACGTGGCGTGCGCCCTACGCCCGGTACTCGCTGATCTGCTGGACTGACCCGGGGCGGCCGGAAACTGTCATACGCCTCAGTAGGGTGGAAGACATGTGGCAGGCCGAAGTCCGCGTCGATCTGGACGCCATCCGCGACAACGTGGCGGCGTTGCGCGCCCGCACCTCGGCCGAGGTGCTGGTCGCCGTCAAGGCGGACGGTTACGGCCACGGCATGGTGCCGGCGGCCCGCGCCGCGCTGGCCGGCGGTGCGACCTGGCTCGGTGTCGCCACCCTGGACGAGGCGCTCGAGCTGCGCCGGGCGGGTCTGCCGGCCCGGGTGCTGGCCTGGCTGCTGGCGCCGGGTCTGCCGCTGCACGAGGCGGTCGCCGCCGACATCGACCTGGCTGCGGCGTCGCCGGAGCTGCTCGACGAGATCGTCGTGGCGGCCCGGCGGGTGGGCCGGCCCGCGCGGGTTCACCTCAAGATCGACACCGGGCTGGCCCGGGGCGGCGCCACCCCGGCGGAGTGGCCGGTCCTGGTGGACGCGGCCGCCAAGGCGCGCGACGCCGGTGACATCGAGGTGATCGGGGTGTTCAGCCACTTCGCCTGCGCCGACGAGCCCGGCCACGAGTCGGTCGACCGGCAGCTGGCCGCCTTCACCGACGCCCTCGCGGTGGCCGAGCGGCACGGGGTCGTCCCGACGCACCGGCACATCGCCAACTCCGCGGCCACCCTGACCCGGCCGGACACCCACTTCGACCTGGTCCGGATCGGTGTGGCGGCCTACGGCCTGTCCCCGGTGGCCGGCGAGACGTTCGGCCTGCGCCCGGCGATGACCGCCCGGGCCCGGGTGACCATGGCCAAACGGGTGCCGGCCGGCCAGGGCGTCTCCTACGGCCTGACCTATCGCACCCCGCGCGAGACGACGCTGGCCGTGGTGCCGCTGGGCTACGGCGACGGGGTGCCCCGCCACGCGTCCAACACCGCGCCGGTGCTGATCGGCGGCGTGACGGCCCGGATCGCCGGCCGGGTCTGCATGGACCAGGTGGTGGTCGACGTCGGCGACGAGCCGGTCCAGCCGGGCGACGTGGCCACCCTGTTCGGGCCGGGCGACGACGGCGAGCCCACCGCGATCGACTGGGCCGCGGCGACCGGCACGATCCACTACGAGATCGTCACCAGGTTCGGCAGTGGCCGGGTGCCACGGCGTTACACCGGGGAGGTCGAGCGGTGATCCGGGGCAGGGCGGTGGCCGGCGTCTTCGGCGCCGCCGTCGGTGTGGCGGCGGCCGGCCTGGCCACCGCGTTCGCGGTCGAGCGGGTGCTGGTGCGGCGGTCGGTCAACGCGCCCGGCGACCCGTACACCGAGGAGCCGTTCGGTGAGCAGGTGTTCGACGAGGAGCTGACGGTGACCGCGGCCGACGGCACCGACATGCACGTCGAGATCGTCGAGCCGGCCGAGGCGAACGACAAGCCCACCATCGTCTTCGTGCACGGGTTCGCCCTGGACATGGGCACCTTCTACTTCCAGCGCAAGCTGCTCACCGAGCGCGGCGACCAGCGCCTGGTCTTCTACGACCAGCCGGGTCACGGCCGGTCCGGGCGTCTGCAGTCGGGCACCTACGACATCGCCGCGCTGGGCCGCTCGCTGGCCGCGGTGCTCGACGAGGTGGTGCCGGACGGGCACATCATCCTGGTCGGCCACTCGATGGGCGGCATGACCATCATGGCGTTCGCCGAGCAGTACCCGGAGTGGTTCGGCAACCGGGTGACCGGCGTGGTGCTGATCTCCACCTCGGCCGGGCTGGTCGACAAGACACAGCTCGGCATCACCAACCTGGTGGCCCGGGCCAGCGCGCCGTTCTTCCCGCTGTGGGACAAGGCGGCGCACCTCGGCGGCGGCACCATCGACCGGGCCCGGATCGCCTCCTCCGATCTGGCCTGGTTGCTCACCCGGCGGTACGGGTTCGGCGAGCCCAAGCCGAGCCCGACACTCGTCACGTTCGTCGAGACGATGAATTCCAGGACCTCGGTCGAGACGCTGACCAAATATCTGCACACCCTCTACACCCACAACCGGTTCCCGGCGCTGTCCGCGTTGCGGGGCGTGCCGGTGCTGGTGATCGTGGGCACCCGCGACTACCTGACCCCGGTCACCCACTCCGAGGAGATCCTGCGGCACCTGCCCGAGGCCGAGTTGTTGAAGATCGACAACAGTGGCCACGTGGTGATGCTCGAGAAGGCCGACGAGGTCAACGCGGCACTGCTCCCCTTCCTGGAGAAGATCTCGTGAAGTTCACCACGGTCGACGAGACCCGCGACTTCGGCCGGCGGCTCGCCGGTCTGCTGCGGCCCGGCGACCTGCTGCTGCTCACCGGCCCGCTGGGCGCCGGCAAGACCGCCCTGGTGCAGGGCATCGGGGCGGGGCTGGGGGTGCAGGGCCCGATCACCTCGCCGACCTTCGTGATCGCGCGGGTGCACCGCGGTCCGGTGCCGCTGGTGCACGCCGACGCCTACCGGCTGGGCGACCGGCCGGACCCGCGCGCCGAGATCGACGACCTCGACCTGGACGCCTCGGCGGACGACGCGGTCACGGTCGTGGAGTGGGGCGCCGGGCTGGTGGAGCAGCTCAACGACGAATACCTGCAGGTCGCCATCGACCGGCTGGACGACGACACCCGAGTGATCGACCTGGTGCCGCACGGCGGCGACTGGGCACACCGACTGGAGAACATGTGAACCTGATCGAGCTGCTGCCCGCCGAGTGGCGGACCGAGCTGTCGCCCTTCCTCGACGAGGCCGCCACGGCGACACTGGGCGAGTTCGTCGAGGCGGAGTACGACTCGCAGACGATCTACCCGCCGCGGGAGGACCTGTTCAACGCGTACCGGCTGTGCCTGCCGGAGCAGACCCGGGTGCTGATCCTCGGCCAGGACCCGTACCACGGTCCCGGCCAGGCGCACGGCCTGAGCTTCAGCGTCCGCGAGGGGGTCCGCAAGCCCCCGTCGCTGGGCAACGTGTTCAAGGAGCTCTCCGAGGACGTCAACATCGCCAAGCCGGCCGACGGCGACCTGACCGGCTGGGCGCGGCAGGGTGTGCTGCTGCTCAACGCGGTGCTGACCGTCCGGGCGGGCAAGGCCGGCTCGCACGGCAACAAGGGCTGGGAGGCGTTCACCGACGCCACCATCAAGGCGCTGAACGAGCGGGACGAGCGGATCGTCTTCCTGCTCTGGGGCAGCTACGCCAAGAAGAAGGCGTCCCTGATCACCAACCCGGTGCACGCGGTGCTGGAGGCGGGGCACCCGAGCCCGCTCAACCGGGTCGGTTTCCTGGGCAGCCGCCCGTTCAGCGCGGCCAACAAGGCTCTCGCCGACGGGGGACGGCCGGTCATCGACTGGGACCCGAAGGCCACCGTCTAGGGTCAGCCTGTGCTCGTACTAGCTCTGGACACCGCAACGCCCGCGTCGACGGCGGCGCTGGTCGAGGTGACCGCTGACGGCCTGTTCGGGGTCGTGGAGCAGCGGACCGTCGACCCGCGGGCGCACGGGGAGAAACTCGCGCCGGAGATCGCGGCGGCGCTGGCCGAGGCCGGCGTCCGGCCGCGTGACCTGGGCGCGATCGTGGCCGGGCTCGGTCCCGGACCGTTCACCGGCCTGCGGGTCGGACTGGCGACCGCGGCGAGCATGGGGCAGGCGCTCGGCATCGCGACCTACGGCGTCTGTTCGCTCGACGCTCTGGGCCGGGCGGCCGGTCCGGGCCGGGTGCTGGTGGCGACCGATGCGCGGCGTCGTGAGGTCTACTACGCGACCTATCAGGACGGTGAGCGGGTCAGCGGGCCGGACGTGGACAAGCCCGCGGCGGTGTCCGTCGAGTCGGTGGAACGGGCCTGTGGTGAGGGCGCGCTGAAATACGGGGACGTTTTCGGCGTACCCGTGGAGGAGCATCTTCTGCACCCGCCCGGCGCCGCCCTCGTCGCGATCGCCGCGCAGCGGATCCGCGAGGCGGCGCCGAGCGAGATCCTGACCCCGCTCTATCTGCGGCGGCCGGACGCGGTCGAGCCGTCGGCGCGCAAACCGGTGCTGACCTGATGCTTGTCGAACGCTTCCGCTGGTGGCACATCGACGAGATCCTCCCGGTCGAGGAGGACCTTTTCGGGGCGGAGAAGTGGTCCGCCTCGATGTTCTGGAACGAGTTGGCGCAGCGGCACTTCTACGTCGTCGCGACCGACGAGCCCGGCGGCCCGGTGCTGGGCTATGCCGGCCTGTCCGTGGTGGACGCCGACGAGTCCTGGGTGCAGAACATCGCGGTACGCCGGGACGCCCAGCGCCGTGGCGCCGGCCGGCTGCTGCTGGAGACGCTGCTCGCCGAGGCGGCCCGGCGCGGCGCCCGCAAGACGCTGCTCGAGGTGGCGGTCGACAACGGGCCGGCCCAGAAGCTGTATGCGACCTACGATTTCGAGCCGGTCGGCATCCGGCGCGGCTACTACCAACCGAGCAACACCGACGCCCTGGTGATGATGCGTGATGCGTGACGAGCCCCTGGTCCTCGGGATCGAGACCTCCTGCGACGAGACCGGCATCGGCATCGTCCGCGGGCACACTCTGCTGGCCGACGCGATCGCGTCCAGTGTGGATGAGCACGCCCGGTTCGGCGGGGTGGTGCCCGAGGTGGCCAGCCGCGCCCACCTGGAGGCGCTGGTCCCGACCATGCAGCGGGCTCTGGACACGGCCGGGGTGACGCTCGCCGACATCGACGCCATCGCGGTGACCAGCGGCCCCGGACTGGCCGGCGCGCTGCTGGTCGGGGTGGCCGCCGCCAAGGGGTACGCGCTCGCCGCCGAGAAACCGATCTACGGCGTGAACCACCTGGCCGCGCACGTTGCGGTGGACACCCTGGAACACGGTCCGCTGCCCGCCCCGGCGGTGGCGATGCTCGTCTCCGGCGGCCACTCGTCGCTGCTGCTCGTCGACGACCTGACCGCCGGGGTGACGCCGCTCGGCGCGACCATCGACGACGCGGCCGGCGAGGCTTTCGACAAGGTGGCCCGGCTGCTCGGCCTGGGCTTCCCCGGCGGCCCGGTGATCGACCGGACGGCGCGTGACGGTGACCACGCCTCGATCGCCTTTCCGCGCGGCCTGACCGCGCCGAAAGACCAGGCGGAGCACCGTTTCGACTTCTCCTTCTCGGGTCTCAAGACCGCCGTCGCCCGCTGGGTGGAGGCCCGGGAACGGGCCGGTGAGCCGGTCCCGGTGGCCGACGTGTCGGCCAGTTTCCAGGAGGCGGTCTGTGACGTGCTGACCGCCAAGGCGATCGACGCGTGCCGCAGCAACGGCGTGGACACCCTGGTCATCGGGGGTGGGGTGGCGGCGAACTCCCGGCTGCGGGTGCTCGCCGAACAGAGGGCCGCGAAGTACGGCATCACCGTGCGGGTGCCCCGGCCGCAGCTGTGCACCGACAACGGCGCGATGGTCGCCGCGCTCGGCTCGCATCTGGTCGCGGCCGGCGTCGCCCCGAGCCGCCTGGACCTGCCCGCCGACTCGTCGATGAGTTTGACCGCGGTGAGCGTGCCGGGGTAGGAAGCCATCATGATCGCGCGGATGTGGGAGGTTCGGGCCTCCCGGACCGGCTTCGACGAGCTGCTGGCCTGGGTGTGTGACGCGGCGGTACCCGGACTGGAGGTACTGCCACAACATGTGTCGAGTGACGTCTATTCGTCCACCGATCTTCGCATCGTCGTCATCACCAAATGGCGTAACAGCCCGGAGAACATGCCGGTGCCACCGGAGAACCTGGTGGCACGCACTCCGCATGTCTGGGATTTCAGTCCCGTCGATCGCTGAGTAGTCGCCGTCCCCGTGCTCCGGCCCTTACCGTCGGGGCCTGATGCGAAGATTGCCCGTGGCCGATCCCGGCCGTCCCGTTGACCGGTCCGCCGCCCGGTACCTCTGCTGGCTCGTGCGGCGCTCCCGCCTGACCACCGCGGCCGCCGTAGGCCTGGCCGTCACCTGGATGGGATTCCAGGCGATGGTGCCGGCGATCGTCGGCCAGGCGATCGACGCGGCCGCCCAGCGGCGGGGCACCGCCCTGCTGGGCTGGGGACTCATACTGCTCTTCGTCGGGGTCGCGCACGCGCTCGCCGGCATCGCCCGGCACCGGTTCGCGGTGGCGAACTGGCTGGGCGCCTCCTTCCGGACCGTGCAGGTGACCGTCCGGCACGCCAACCTGCTCGGCGCCACCCTGCCGCGACGGCTGGACGCCGGTGAGGTCGTCGCGATCGGCACCTCCGACCTCACCCACATCGGCGGGGCCATCGACATCGCGGCCCGCAGCCTCGGCGGGCTGATCGCGATCGTCACCGTCACCGTGCTGCTGCTGCACGTCTCGGTGCCGCTCGGACTGGTCGTGCTGCTCGGCGTACCGGTGCTGCTGCTGGTCGCCGGGGCGCTGATCCGGCCGTTGCACCGGCAGCAGGAGGCGTACCGCAGGCAGCAGGGCCGGCTGACCGGCAACGCGGCCGACCTGGTCGCCGGACTGCACGTGATCCGCGGGGTGGGCGGCGAACAGGCGATGGCCGACCGGTACGCCACCGAGTCCCGGGCGCTGCGGGACGCCGGGGTGCGTACCGCCCGGGTGGAGGCGCTGCTCGAAGCGGCCCAGGTGCTGCTGCCCGGGATCTTCCTGGTGCTGGTGACGTGGCTGGGCGCCCGGTTCGCCCTGCAGCAGCGGATCACCGTGGGGGAGATGGTGTCGTTCTACGCGTACGCCGCCTTCCTGGTCGCGCCGATGCGGCAGCTCACCGAGGCGATCGACAAGCTGACCCGGGGACACGTGTCGGCCCAGCGGGTGGTGACGATGCTGGGGGTGCGGACGGACCTGCCCGATCCGGCGGCCCCGGTGCCGCTGCCCCGGGGCGAACTGGCCGACCCGGAGTCGCGGGTGGTGATCGCCGCGGGCCGGCTCACCGCGATAGCCGCGGCCGACCCGGTGGACGCGGCCCGGGTCGCCGACCGGCTGGGCCGGTACGCCGACGGCGCCACCCTGGACGGCCTGCCGCTCGCCGCCGCCGCGTTGTCCGAGGTCCGCCGTCGGATCCTGGTGGTGGAGAACGAGGCGCGGCTCTTCTCCGGCCGGCTGCGGTCCGATCTGGACCCGGCCGGTGACGGTGCCCTCCCGGAGGCGCTGGAGGCCGCGGCGGCCACCGAGATCGTCGAGGCGCTGCCGGCCGGGGTGCAGACCCGGGTCGCCGAACGGGGCCGGTCCTTCTCCGGCGGCCAGCAGCAGCGCCTGCGGCTGGCCCGGGCGCTGCTCGCCGACCCGGAGATCATGATCCTGGTCGAGCCGACGAACGCGGTCGATCCGCACACCGAGGAACTGATCGCCGAGCGGCTGCGGGCGGCGAGGGCCGGGCGGACCACGGTGATCTGCACGTCCAGTCCGCTGGTGCTGAACCGTACCGACCACGTGTTCTACCTGGAGCAGGGCCGGGTGGTCGCGTCCGGTACCCATCACGACCTGCTCGTCGCGGAGCCCCGCTACGCCGCCATGGTGTCGCGCGGGGACCTGCCGTGAACCGACCGCTCCCGGTGGCCGGCACCGCCCAGGTACGCCGGTACGCCCGCGACCTCTACCGCGGTCATGCCCGGATGTTCCAGGCCGCCGTCGGGCTGCACCTGCTCGCCGCCTGCACCGGGCTGGCCGGTCCCCGGCTCCTCGGCGAACTGGTGCAGGGCATCCAGGACGGTGCGCGGATCGCCGAACTGGACCGGCTGGCACTGGCCATCGCCGGGTTCGTGCTGGTGCAGGCGGTGCTGATCCGGTTCGCGCACGTGGCGTCGGCCCGGCTCGGCGAACGGGTGCTGGCCCGGCTGCGGGAACGGTTCATCGCCCGGGTGCTGTCGTTGCCGCTGGGCACGGTCGAGGCGGCCGGCACCGGTGACCTGCTGACCCGGACCACCCGGGACGTGGACGCGCTGTCGAAGTGCGTGCGGTTCGCGGTGCCGGAGACGATGATCGCGCTGATCACCACGGTGCTGATCGTGGTGGCGCTGCTGGTGCTCGACCCGTTGCTGGCGGCGCCGCTGCTGGTCGGGGTGCCGCTGACGGTGGCCGGAACCCGGTGGTACCTGCGCCGGGCGCCGAGGGGGTACCTGCGGCAGAACGCGGCGTACTCGGAGGTGACCGACGGGCTCAGCGAGACCGTCGAGGGGGCCCGGACGGTGGAGGCCCTCGGGCGGCAGGGGCAGCGGGCCGGGCGTACCGACGCCGACCTGCGGCGGTCCTGGATCGCCGAGCGGTACACGCTGCACCTGCGGACCGTCTGGTGGCCGGTGCTCGAGGTGAGCTACGTGCTCCCGCTGGTGATCACACTGTTGGCCGGTGGCTGGCTGTATCTGCGGGGCGCGGTGACCCTGGGGCAGACCGCGGCCGCGGTGCTCTACGTCCAGCAGCTGATCGACCCGCTCGACCGGCTGCTCAACTGGCTCGACGAACTGCAGGTGGGCGCGGCCTCGCTGGCCCGTCTGCTGGGGGTGGCGGCCGATCCGCCGGCCGGGCGGACACCGGCGCGGGAACCGGAGAACGACCGGATCGAGTTGCGCGACGTCCGGTTCGGTTACGTCGCGGGCCGCGAGGTGCTGCACGGCATCGATCTGACCCTGGAACCGGGCGAGCGGATCGCGGTTGTCGGCCTCTCCGGCGCAGGCAAGTCCACCCTGGGCTGCCTGCTTGCGGGCCTGCACCGGCCCACGTCCGGCAGTATCACGGTCGGCGGGGTCCCGCTCGGTGAGCTGTCGCCGGACCGGCTCCGCGCCCACGTGGCGCTGGTCAGCCAGGAGCATCACGTCTTCGCCGGCACGCTGCGCGAGAACGTCGCGATGGTACGCCCCGCCGCCCCCGACCCGGAGATCCGCGCCGCCCTGGCCGCGGTGCACGCGCTGGACTGGGTGGACGGCTGGCCGGCCGGGCTGGACACGCCGGTCGGCGCCGGTGGCCGGCTGCTCACCCCGGCGCAGGCGCAGCAGGTCGCCCTGGCCCGGCTGATCCTGGCCGATCCGCACACGCTGGTGCTGGACGAGGCGACGGTGCTGCTGGATCCGCGGTCGGCCCGGGACCTGGAACGGTCGCTGGCGGCGGTGGTCCGCGGCCGGACCGTGGTGGCGATCGCCCACCGGTTGTTCTCGGCGCACGACGCGGACCGGGTCGCGGTGGTCGAGGACGGCCGGATCGTGGAACTGGGTTCGCACGACGAGCTGGTGGCCAAGAACGGCGCCTACGCGGCGCTGTGGCACTCCTGGCAGGGTGAGGACCAAAAAGAGCGCGCCCCGCAGGACGCGCCCTTTCCGTGAGCGGACGATCAGTGGCTGTGGCCGTGACCGCCGTGGCTGTGGCCGCCGGCCGGGGCCGGAGCGGCCTCGACGGGCTTCTCCACCACGAGGCTCTCCGTGGTGAGCAGCAGGCCGGCGATCGAGACGGCGTTGGAGACCGCGTTACGGGTCACCTTCACCGGGTCGATGATGCCGGACGCGGCCAGGTCGACGTACTCGTCGGTGGCGGCGTTGAGGCCGTGGCCCCAGCCCAGCTCGTTGACCTTGCCCACCACGACGTAGCCGTCGTGGCCGGCGTTCTGCGCGATCCAGCGCAGCGGCTCCACCAGCGCCTTGCGGACGATGGCGACACCGAGGGCCTCTTCGCCGGTCAGGCCGAGGCCACCCTCGAGTTCCTTGGCGACCTGGGCGAGAGCGGCGCCGCCGCCGGGGACGGTGCCCTCCTCGACCGCGGCCTTCGTCGCGGCGATGGCGTCCTCGATGCGGTGCTTGCGCTCCTTCATCTCGACCTCGGTCGCGGCGCCGACCTTGATCACCGCGATACCGCCGCCGAGCTTCGCGAGGCGCTCCTGGAGCTTCTCGCGGTCCCAGTCGGAGTCGGACGCCTCGATCTCCTTGCGGATCTGCGAGACCCGGTCGGCGACCTCGGCGGACTGGCCGCCACCGTCGACGATCGTGGTGTTCTCCTTGTCGACGACGATGCGCCGGGCGCTGCCCAGCTGCTCGAGGCCGACCTGGTCGAGCTTGTAACCGAGCTCGGGGGCGATCAGCTCGCCACCGGTCGCGATCGCCAGGTCCTGCAGGATCGCCTTGCGGCGGTCACCGAAGCCGGGCGCCTTCACCGCGGCGACCTTGACGGTCTTGCGCAGCGCGTTCACCACGAGGGTGGACAGGGCCTGGCCCTCGACGTCCTCCGCCACGATGAGCAGCGGCTTGCCGGTCTGCAGGACCTTCTCCAGCAGCGGGAGCAGCTCCTCGATGCTGGAGATCTTCTGGGTGGTGAGGAGGATGTACGCGTCCTCCAGCACCGCCTCCTGCGACTCGGCGTCGGTCACGAAGTTCGGCGAGATGAAGCCCTTGTCGAACTGCAGACCCTCGGTGACGTCGAGCTCGGTGTGCAGCGCCGAGCCCTCCTCGACGGTGATGACACCGTCGCGGCCGACCCGGTCCATCGCGTCGGCGATCAGCTCGCCGATGGTGGCGTCCTGGGCCGAGATGGTGGCCACGTTGGCGATCGCCTTGTGGTCGGAGACCTCGACGGCCTTCGCCAGCAGAGCCTTGGACACGACCTCGCTGGCCTGGTCCATGCCCCGCTTGAGGCCGATCGGGTTGGCACCCGCGGTCACGTTGCGCAGGCCCTCGCGGACCAGCGCCTGCGCGAGCACGGTGGCGGTGGTGGTCCCGTCGCCGGCGACGTCGTTGGTCTTGGTCGCCACCTCCTTGACCAGCTGCGCGCCGAGGTTCTCGTAGGGGTCGGTGAGCTCGATCTCCTTGGCGATGGTGACGCCGTCGTTGGTGATCGTGGGCGCACCGAACTTCTTGTCCAGGACGACGTTGCGACCGCGCGGCCCGAGGGTGACCTTGACCGTGTCGGCGAGCGTGTTGACGCCGTGCTCCAGCAGGTGCCGGGCGTCGTCGGAGAAGCTGAGGATCTTCGCCATTTATGGTCCCTTCACGCACCAGCGCCCTGCCCCGAGTTATCGGAACAGGGCGCGAGCGCAATCAGTTAGGTCTTACTTCTCGATGACCGCGAGGACGTCGCGGGCGGAGAGCACCAGGTACTCCTCGCCGGCGTACTTGACCTCGGTGCCGCCGTACTTCGAGTAGAGGACCACGTCGCCGACCTTGACATCGAGCGGGACGCGGTTGCCCTTGTCGTCGATCCGGCCGGGGCCGACAGCGAGGACGGTGCCCTCCTGCGGCTTCTCCTTGGCGGTGTCGGGGATCACGATGCCGGACGCCGTGGTGGTCTCAGCCTCGTTCGCCTGAACCACGATGCGGTCTTCGAGCGGCTTGATCGCAACCTTGGTCGCGGTAGTCACGGGCATACCCTCCTGGGTACAGGTTTCGCCGACCTTGAGTCAGGCCGGTCAGATGCCTCATGCCACCGGGCGGGGCCGTCGTCGCGGGTGCCGGTCCGCCTGGTGCCTAACCGCACGGACGGGCCGTGCGGCTGGCACCCTCATGTTGAGAGTGCTAACGGGGAGACTATTCCGGATCTAGCACTCCGTCAACCAGAGTGCCAACACGTCACGCCAGGGAGAATGCCTGGTGTGACCCCTGAGCTGCTGCGCGTGCTGCGTTCTCCCGACGGAGAGAAAGCCCTGGCCACGGCCGACGAACTGGCCGGTGCCGACCCACTCGTGGCGGCCTCGGCCATGCGGTCGCGGGGCATCCCCGCGGATCTGGCCGCGGCCGCTCTGACCCAGGCTAGTTTGCGCGGGCGCGCGGCATGCAAGTTCGGCCCGGACGCCGCCCGGATGTTCTTCACTCGGGCCGGATGGGAGCAGGCGACGCGGTCGGTGGTGGCGGACCGGCGGGCGGCGCGCCTCGCGGATGCCGGGGTGCGGTCCCTGGTGGATCTGGGATGCGGGCTGGGCTCCGACGCGCTGGCCGCGGCCCGGCGCGGCATCCGGGTGTACGCCGTGGAGGCCGACCCGTTGACCGCGGCGATCGCGGCGGCCAACGCCGAGGCGGCCGGTCTCGCCGAGCTGATCACCGTCGAGTGCGCCGACGCCACCACGGTCGAGGTCGAGCGCTACGACGCGGTCTTCGCCGACCCGGCCCGCCGACAGACCGGCCGGGGGCGGGTGTTCAATCCGAAGTCGTACTCGCCGTCCTGGGACTTCATCGCAGGCCTGCCCGGCCGGGTCCCGCTGACCACGTTGAAGCTCGCGCCCGGCATCGACCACGATCTGCTGCCGCCGGGCGCCGAGGGCGAGTGGGTGAGCGTCGGCGGCGACCTGGTCGAGGCCGCGTTCTGGTGCGGCCCGCTGGCCGCGGCGCCCCGGCGGGCGACGCTGATCGGCGCGTCCGGCGAGGTCCGCGAGCTGACCGGCACCGGCGTCGAGGCGGCGCCGGTGGGCGCGGTGGGCGGCTACCTGTACGACCCGGATCCGGCGGTGGTCCGCTCGCATCTGGTGGCCGAGTTCGCCGCGACGGTCGGCGGTCGGCTGGCCGACCCGGAGATCGCGTATGTCTACACCGACGAGCCGGTGGACACCCCGTACGCGCGCCGGCTGACCGTCACCGACGTGCTGCCGTTCTCGCTCAAGCGTCTGCGGGCCCTGTTGCGCGAGCGGGGCGTCGGCCGGCTGGAGATCCGCAAGCGGGGCTCGGCGCTGGTGCCCGAGCAGCTGCGCAAGGATCTGAAGCTGTCCGGTCCGAATCCGGCCGGAGTGGTGCTGACCAGGATGAACGGCGCGCCAGTGGTGTTGTTGACCTCCGCGGCGTAACGGCGGTCACCAGGGGAGTAGCGTGCCCGCATGGCCAAGAAAGCGGCGGGCACCCCGGCCACCGTCCTGCTGATCAAGGAGCGGGTGGAGCACACCCTGCACCCGTACGACGTCTCGCCGGACGCGCCGAACTACGGCGCCCTGGTCGCCGAGGCGCTCGGGATCGAGCCGGGCCGGGTGTTCAAGACGCTCGTCGCCGAGGTGGACGGCGGCCTCGTGGTCGGTGTGGTGCCGGTGACCGGCGACCTCGACCTGAAGGCGCTCGCTCACGCGGCCGGCGGCAAGCGTGCCGTGCTCGCCGACCGGGCCGCCGCCGAGCGCAGCAGCGGCTATGTCCGGGGTGGGATCAGCCCGCTCGGCCAGCGCCGGCGCCTGCCCACCGTGATCGACGACTCGGCGACCGGCCTCGACCTGATGTACGTCTCCGCCGGCCGCCGTGGCCTGCAGGTGTCCCTCGCTCCGGCCGATCTGATCCGGCTGTCCGACGCGACGGTGGCGCCCATCCGATCCTGACTTGTCCCGTTATCTCGGGACTGTCCTTCGGGATCACCGCACAGCCGTGTTGCCGGATTGTTATCCCTGAGTACGGGATCGACGCTCGTTGTGCCTTGTGTTCCAGGCCACTACGGGAATACGTTGCCGGGCACAACAAACCGGTTCCTGATCCATCGGCGTCACCAGGGCGGCGGCGTTCCCAGGCAGCACGCACCCTGACAAATCCGAAATAAGGCTCCGGATTTACCCCCCGAAAGGACACAAGGAATGCGTAAGGGACTGTTCGCCCTTGCCGCGGTCGGCCTGCTGGCCACCGGAAGCACGGCCGCTTGCGGCAGCAACAGCGACAGTGACGAAGGCGGCGCCGAGGGCGGCTCGGCCGTCGGCAAGGTCGGCGTGATCCTGCCCGATACCAAGAGCTCCGCGCGGTGGGCTACCGCCGACGTGAAATACCTGACCGACGCCTTCAAGGCGGCCGGCGTCGAGGCCGACATCCAGAACGCGCAGGGCGACAAGACCCAGTTCCAGACCCTCGCGGACGGCATGATCTCCAGCGGCGTCAAGGTCCTGGTGACCGTCAACCTGGACTCCGGCACCGGTAAGGCCGTCCTGGACAAGGCCAAGGCCGCGGGCATCGCGACCATCGACTACGACCGTCTGACCCTCAACGGCGGCGCCGACTTCTACGTGTCCTTCGACAACGTCAAGGTCGGCGAACTGCAGGGCCAGGGCCTGATCGACTGCCTCACCGAGAAGAAGGCCGTCAAGCCGGTCGTGACGTACCTGAACGGGTCGCCGACCGACAACAACGCCTCGCTGTTCAAGCAGGGCTACGACTCGGTGCTCAAGCCGAAGTTCGACTCGGGCGAGTACCTCAAGGGCCCGGACACCGACGTTCCGGACTGGGACAACGCCCAGGGCGGCACCCTGTTCGAGCAGAACCTGACCACCAACAAGGACATCAAGGGTGTCCTGGCGGCGAACGACGGCCTCGGCAACGCGGCCATCCAGGTGCTGAAGAAGAACAAGCTGAACGGCCAGGTCCCGGTGACCGGTCAGGACGCCACGGTGCAGGGCCTGCAGAACGTCCTGGTCGGCGACCAGTGCATGACCGTCTACAAGGCGATCAAGGACGAGGCCGACGCCGCCGCCGAACTGGCGATCGCGCTGGCCAAGGGCGAGGCGCCCACCACCGCCACCAGCAGCGTGACCGACCCGGAGTCCAAGAAGGACGTCAAGTCCGTGCTCCTGACCCCGAAGTCGATCACCAAGGCGAACGTCAAGGACGTCATCGCCGACGGCTTCGTCACCAAGGAGGAGCTCTGCACCGCGGACTTCGCGGCGGCGTGCACCGAGGCCGGCATCAGCTGACCCAAGGCTGACGACCAGCCTGCGACAGCGACTCGCGACGGCGCCGTCCACGGATCCCGTGGGCGGCGCCGGAGTCGCTCTGTGTCACCCCTCCCGCTGTCGGCGGAGCCACGACGAGGTGGCGGAGCCGGGCACCACGGTCACCGGACGAAGGAGAACCATCAGTGACCGCGACACCCCTTCTGGAACTGCGCGGGATCGACAAGAGCTTCGGTCCCGTCCAGGTCCTGCACGACGTCGGACTGAACGTCTACCCGGGTGAGGTCACCGCCCTGGTCGGCGACAACGGCGCCGGAAAGTCCACGTTGGTCAAATGCATCAGCGGTATCTACACCATCGACGCCGGCACGGTCACCTTCGACGGTGACGAGGTCGCGATCCACAGCCCGCGGGACGCCTCGGCGCTCGGCATCGAGGTCGTCTACCAGGACCTCGCGCTCTGCGACAACCTGGACATTGTCCAGAACATGTTCCTCGGCCGGGAGAAGAAGTCCGGCCTGGTCCTGGACGAGGCCACCATGGAGGAGATGGCCGGGGAGACCCTGCGCAGCCTCTCGGTCCGCACCGTCAAATCCCTGCGGCAGCTCGTCGCCAGCCTCTCCGGCGGCCAGCGGCAGACCGTCGCCATCGCCAAGGCGGTCCTCTGGAACAGCCGGGTCGTCATCCTCGACGAGCCGACCGCCGCCCTCGGCGTGGCGCAGACCGCCCAGGTCCTCGAACTGGTCCGGCGGCTCGCCGACAACGGCCTCGGCGTCGTGCTGATCTCGCACAACATGAACGACGTCTTCGCGGTCTCCGACCGGATCGCGGCGCTCTACCTCGGCCGGATGGCCGCCGAGGTGAAGGCCGCGGACGTGACCCACTCCCAGATCGTCGAACTGATCACCGCGGGACGCAGCGGCGACCTCGGCCTGCCGGCCGAGAAGCCGGCCGAGTTCATCGACATCACGCCGGGAGAGGCGCCATGACCACGACGACCACCACGACCACGGCCGGCGGCATCCAGGCGGTCAAACCCACGGTCGCCAGCCACGTCCGCGATTACTGGGCGCGGGTCCGCGGTGGTGACCTCGGCGCCCTGCCGGCCGTCCTCGGCCTGCTCGTCCTCACGCTGATCTTCAGCGTGGCCCGCAGCGACACGTTCCTGTCCGCGCTGAACTTCGCCAACCTGTTCAACCAGAGCGCCCAGGTGGTCTTCATCGCCATGGGCCTGGTGTTCGTGCTGCTGCTCGGCGAGATCGACCTCTCCGCCGGCTTCGCCAGCGGCGTGTGCGGCGCGGTCCTGGCCATCCTGCTCACCAACGAGGGACTTCCCTGGTCGGTGGCGATCCCGGCGGCCATGCTCACCGGTGTGGTCATCGGTCTCGTGCTCGGTCTGCTGGTGACCAAGCTCGGGATCCCGTCGTTCGTGGTGACCCTGGCCGCCTTCCTCGGCTTCCAGGGCATCCTGCTGACCCTGCTCGAGGGCGGCAAGAACATCTCGATCACCGACGAGTTCGTCAACTCGCTCAACAAGTCGAACCTGTCGGTGACCTGGAGCTGGGTGGTCACCCTCGTCGGCGTCGCCGGATTCGCCCTGGCACAGCTCAACCGCTACCGGGCACGGGCGTCCCGCAACCTGGTCACCGAGCCGTTCGGCATCGTCGCGACCCGCATCGTGGCGCTCGGCCTGCTGCTGGTCGCCGGCACCTGGGTGCTCACCCAGGAACGGTCGATCAACCCGGCGATCAACTCGCTGAAGGGCGTCCCGATCGTCGTCCCGATCATCGCGGTGTTCATGGTGATCTGGACGTTCGTGCTCGGCCGCACCACGTACGGCCGGCACGTGTACGCCGTCGGCGGCAACACCGAGGCGGCCCGGCGCGCCGGTATCCCGGTCGACCGGATCCGCATCTCCGTCTTCGTCATCGGCTCGTTCATGGCCTCGATCGGCGGCATCCTCATCGTCAGCCGGGCCGGCTCGGTCGACCCGAACACCGGTGGCAGCAACGTGCTGCTCTACTCGGTGGGCGCCGCGGTCATCGGCGGCACCAGCCTCTTCGGCGGCAAGGGCAAGGTGATCAACGCGGTGATCGGTGGCGCGGTGATCGCGGTCATCGACAACGGCATGGGCCTGATGGGTTTCAGTTCCGGCCAGAAGTTCATCTTCACCGGTCTGGTGCTGCTGGCAGCGGCGAGCGTCGACGCGCTGGCCCGGCGCAGAGCAGCGGCAACGGGCAACCGATGAATCGAGCGCCGGCACGGGGGACGGTGCTCCGCTGATGCGTGCCGGCCCCAGTCAGGAAGAGGTACGCCGGCACAACCTGGGAACACTTCTGCGGTACGTGCACGTCCACGGCGCGACGTCCCGGGCGGAACTCACCTCCCGTCTCGGACTCAACCGCAGCACCATCGGGGCACTCACCGCCGACCTGATCAGTGCGGGACTGGTCAGCGAGGCGGTGCCGAATCGGATCCACCGGGCCGGGCGGCCGTCACTGGTCGTCCGGCCCGAGTCGGGCCGGATCTACGCGTACGCGCTGAGCATCGAGGTGGACCGGCTGCGGGCGGCCCGGATCGGTCTCGGCGGCCGGATCCTGGAGCAGTACGAGACCGAACGCCCACCCGGGATGACCGCCGAGGACGCGGTGCGGCCCCTGGCCCGCTACGTCCGGGCGATGCGCACCGGGGTGCCGGACGACGCCCGGTGCGTGGGCACCGGACTCGCGGTGGCCGGCATGGTCCGCGGCGAGGACGGCATGGTCCGGTTGTCCCCACCGGCCGGCCGGATCCAGGAGCCGGCCGGGGCGGCCCTGCGCGCCGAACTGGGCGATCTCGGACGGCTCACGGCCGGCAACCACGCCGACGTCTGCGCCCTCGCCGAACACGCCCGTGGTGCGGCGGTGGGCTGCGACAACGTCATCTACCTCTACGGCGACGCGGGTGTCGGCGCCGGGATCGTGGCCGGTGGCCGCCGGGTCACCGGGCACGGCGGGTACGGCGGCGAGGTCGGGCACATGGTCGTCAACCCGTACGGGCGGCCGTGCGGCTGCGGCTCGCGCGGATGCTGGGAGACCGAGATCGGTGAGCACGCGCTGCTGCGGCTGGCCGGGCGGACCGGCGACAGCGGCCGGGAGGCGGTACTCGGCGTGGTGGAGTCCGCGCAGCGCGGCGACAGCCAGGCCCAGCACGCGATGCGGCAGGTCGGCGACTGGCTCGGGTTCGGCGTCGGCAACCTGGTGAACATCTTCAACCCGGAGGTGGTCATCTTCGGGGGCACGCTGCGGGACGTCTATCTCGGTGCGGCGGCGCAGATCCGCAGCCGGCTCAACGGGGTCGGGCTCGCCGCCTGCCGGGAACACGTGCGGTTGCGGACGCCGGAACTCGGTCCGGACGCCGGGTTGATCGGGGCGGCCGAACTCGCCTTCGAGCATCTGCTCGGCGATCCGTTGCTGTCCTGAGTGGCCTGTCCTGACAAAGGCCTGATCACCCGAAATCCAGGGGCCATCGCGGAAGCTCTATGCTGCCCGCCATGCCCCCCCACCACCCGGTTCTGGACCCGGCCGTCGCGTACCCGAAGATCGCGGGACTGCGGACGGCTCTGGACGACGGTGACTGGCCGGCCTGCCGGGGACTGCTCGACCCGGCCGAGCCCGCGGAGCGCACCGCGCTGATCCAGGCCGGCGCGGACGAGCCCGGCTTGGAGGACTTCCTGCGCGGCGTGCTGCGCGCCGACCCGGCCGACGGCGCGGCCGGCGCCCTGCTCGGCCGGCACCTGATCAACGTGGGCTGGGAGGTGCACGCCGAGGAGCGCGCCGAGCCGGGCTGCCCGGAGTGCTTCCGCAAGGCCGAGCGGGTGCTGATCTCGGCCGCCGCGCACAGCCCCGGCGACCACGCGGTCTGGGTGTCCCGGCTGATCACCGCCCGGCGCCTCGAACTGGGCCGGTCCGAGGCCCGACGGCGGTACGACCGGCTGGCCGAGCTCGACCCGCACCACCTGCCCGGACAGGTGGAATTCCTGCACCACCTGACGCCTCGTCGCGGTGGTTCCTGGGAGCGTGCCCACCGGTTCGCCGTGGAGGCCGCCGAGGACGCCCCGCCCGGCGCGCACCAGCCGGTGCTGATCGCCGAGGTGCACCTCGGCCGGTGGCGGGAGACCGGCCGGGGCCACCTGGCGGGCGAGACCGTCCGGGCCGAGCTGTACGACGCCGCCCACCACGCGGTGTGGCACCCGGACTTCCGGCGTACCCATGGATGGGTCGAGGTCGTGAGCACTTTCGCGATGGTCTTCGCGCTGCTCGACGACCAGCAGGCAGCCGCGTCCCTCTTCGCCGAACTGGGCGAGCTGGACTCCGCGCACCCGTGGAACCTGCTCGGCGACCCCGCCACCGTCATCACCAAGTACCGCCGCAACGCCGAGCGGGCCGCCGGAGGAGACCGATGATCAGGCTGACCGAGGTGGACGGGATCCCCGCCGTGGTCGCCCGGACCGGCGGTCCCACCCACGCCGGCCTGGTCTTCCGGGTCGGCATCGCGGACGAGCCGCTGGCCCGGCGCGGCATCACCCACCTGGTCGAGCACCTGGTGCTCGGCCGGCCCTCCGCCGGTCACCACCGCAACGGCGCCACCGGCGTGGAGCACACGTACTTCCACACCCAGGGCACCGCTGACGAGATCACCGCCTTCCTGGAGGGGGTCTGCGCGGTGCTGCGCGACCCGCCGGCCGACCGGATCGCCGAGGCGGCGGAGGCCCTGCACGCCGAATCGGCCGGCCGGGGACGCGACCGGCTGCCGATGTGGCGCTACGGCGCCCGCGACTTCGGCATGGCCAGCTACCCCGAGTGGGGCCTGGACCGGATCACCGGCGAGGACCTGCACGACTGGATCGGCCGGTTCTTCACCAGGGAGAACGCGGCGCTCTGGGTGGCCGGTGACGGTCCCGCCGAGGGTCTGCGCCTGGACCTGCGCTCCGGCGTCCGGCAGGCGCCTCCGGCACCGTCGGCCGCACCCCCTGGCGCACCGGCCTGGTTCGCCGGCGACAGCGACATGGTGGGGTGGGACACCGTGGTACGCCGTGAGGCCCGTGCCGCGGTCTTCGCCAACGTCCTGGAGCGCCAGATGTTCCGTGACCTGCGCCTGCGGGGCGGCATCTCGGATCAGGTACGCACCGAGTACGAACCCCGGGCCGCCGGTTCCGCCCGGATCACCGCGTACGCCGACTCCCTGCCCGGACGGCGGGAGGCGGTGCTCGGCGGGATGGTCGACGTGCTGGCGGGGATGCGGGCCGGCCGGATCGACGATGAGGACGTGGCCACCGTCGTCGGCCTGACCTGCGACGGTCTCAAGCACGCCGAGTCCCGGGGCGGCCGGCTGCCGGGGCAGGCGTTCAACCTGCTCGCCGGCCGTGGCGTGCAGGGCATCGGTGAGGTGCTCGCCGAGGTCCGCGCGGTCACCGCGGCCGACGTGGCGGAGGTGGCCGCGGACGCGTACCGGGAGGGTCTGCTGATGACCCCGGAGGGCACGGCCGCCGACTGGGCCGGGTACGCCGCCGCCCCGGTCTCGTCCGGCCCGGTGGTGAGCGGCCGGGCGTACCGGGGGCGTAAGGACCGGGCGCTGCGCCTGATCCACGGCGACGAGGGTGTGAGTGTGATCACCGGCGATGCCACCGCGACCGTCCGGTACGACACCTGCGCCGCCCTGCTCGCCTGGCCGGACGGCGGACGCCATCTGGTCGGTGAGGACGCGATCGTGGCGAAGGTCGAACCCACCCTGTTCCGCGGCGCCGAAGAGGTCGTCCGGGACCTCGACCAGCGCTTCCCCGGTGCGCTGCGGGTGGTGATGCCGGCCCGTGACCCGTCGGCGGTCCCGGCCCCGGTGGCCGGCCGTCCGTGGTGGCGCCGAGAGACCTGAACCGTCGGTCGAACGGCTGAGGCCGGTATCGCCGATGCGTCGACGGTTGATCGACGCTTATGCTGCGCGCCATGTCGCATCCCTCCGACGTGGTCTTCGACCCCGCCGCCGCGTATCCGGACATCCCGGTGCTGACCGCGGCCCTCGCCCGGCGGGACTGGTCCGCGTGCCGTGCCCTGCTCGACTCGGTGAGCCCCGCGGACCGGACCTCGCTGATCCGCACCGCCGGCGACGAGAAGGACCTGGAGGGCTTCCTCCGCGAGGTGCTGCGCAAAGACCCCCGGGACGGCGCCGCGTCGGCGCTGCTCGGCTTCCACCTGATCTACCTGGGCTGGGAGATCCGCACCGCGGCCTGGGCCAAGGACGTGACGCCGGAGCAGTGGGCCGGTTTCCGGGACCACCTGTGCCGGGCCGAGCAGGCGCTGATCGACGCGAGCGCGTACGACCGGTCCGACGCCGCGGTCTGGACGGCCCGGCTGCTGGCCGCCCGCGGACTGTCGCTGGGCAGCGCCGAGAGCCGCCGCCGGTACGACCGTCTCTCCGCCGCCGTGCCGCACCACCTGCCCGGCCAGATGGAGCTCGCCTGGGGGCTGGAGCCCAAGTGGTTCGGCAGCTGGGAGGAGCTGCACGAGTTCGCCCGGGACTCGGCGCTGGCCGCCCCGCCCGGCAGCCCGCACGGCCTGCTGCTCGCCGAGGCGTTCTTCGCCCGGTACACCACCGCCGACAACGACGCCGAACGCGGCTCGCTGCTGCACGACCAGCGGATGCGCAACGACCTCTACCGGGTGGCCGAGCATTCGGTGCTGCACCCGGAGTTCCGTCGCGACTACGGCTGGGTCCGCGCGGCGAACACCTTTGCGGCATACTTCGCGCTCGTCCAGGACCAGCCCAACACGGCCCGGATGTTCGGCGTCCTCGGCAACCTCGCCGTCGCCGATCCCTGGTCGCACCAGGAGGCGGACGCCGCCGTCCGGATCCGGCAGGCACGCACGTGGGCGTTCGGAGGCGCACGATGATCACTGAGCTCGAGGTCGGCGGCATCCCCGTGGTGCTGGCGCCGACCACCGGACCGATGCACGCCGGCCTGGTCTTCCGGGTCGGCTTCGCGGACGAGACGCTGGCCCGGCGGGGCATCACCCACCTGGTCGAGCACCTGGCGCTGCACTCGTTCGGGGTCGCCGACTACCACTACAACGGCGCCACCGGGGTGGAGTTCACCTTCTTCCACATGCAGGGCGCCGAGGCGGACATCGTGGCGTTCCTCAACGGCGTCTGCGCCGCGCTGAGCGACCTGCCGATGCAGCGCCTGGTCACCGAGAAGGAGATCCTGCGCACCGAGGAGAACGGGCGGGGCGAGGGACCGACCGAGGCGATGGCGCTGTGGCGGCACGGGGCCCGCGACTACGGCCTGGCCACGTACCCGGAATGGGGTCTCACCGGGATCACCCCCGACGACCTGCGCGCCTGGGTCGCGCAGTACTTCACCAAGGAGAACGCGGTCCTCTGGATCGCCGGTCCGGGCGTTCCCGAGGGCCTCGAACTCAACCTGCCGTCCGGGCGGCGGCAGCCGGTTCCGGCACCGTCGTCGGCTCTTCCGGTACGCCCGGCGCACTTCTCCGGTCCGTCCAACGTGGTCGGCTGGGACACCGTGGTCCGCCGGGAGGCCCGGTCCGCGGTGTTCAGCGGCGTCCTGGAACGCGCGCTGTTCCGTTCCCTGCGGCAGGAGAGCGGCCTGTCGTACACGGTGCAGACCAACTACGAGCCGCGGGCCGACGGCAGTGCGGTCGTCACCGCGGTCGCCGACGTGCTGCCGGAGAAGCAGTCCGCGGTGCTCGGCGGGTTCGTCGACGTGCTGGCCGGGTTCCGGCTCGGCCTGATCGACGAGGCCGACGTCAAGACCGTGATCACCCAACGGGCCGAGGAGGCCACGCGGGCCGAGGAGAGCGGCGCCCGTCTGCCCGGACAGGCGTTCAACCTGCTGTCCGGCCGGCCCGTGCAGACGCTCGAGGACTCGCTCGCCGAGCTGCGCGCGGTCACGGTGGCCGATGTGGCGGCGGTCGCGGTGACCGCGCACGCCGACGGCCTGCTGATGACGCCGGGGCGGACCCGCGCGGACTGGGCCGGATACGCCGAGGCACCCCGGGAGTCCGAGTCGGTGGCGCAGGGCACGGCGTACCCCTCGCTGGAGGACCCGTCCGTCGTGGTGGTGGCCGGTGAGCGCGGGATCAGCCTGGTCGGTGACGGCTCGGCGGCGACCGTCCACTTCGACGAGTGCTCGGTGCTGCTGATCTGGCCGGACGGCGCCCGCCGGTTCGTCGGCCACGACGGCATCCAGGTGCACTTCGAGCCGACCCTGTTCACCAACGGGCACGCCCTGCTGCCGGCCCTGGACTCCCGGGTACGCCCGGAGCTGCACGCCGCCATGCCGGCCCGTGACCCGTCCCGCATCCCGGCCCCGCAGCCGCCGGGGCAGCGCGGGTACGGCCACCCGCAGGCGCCGTCGCAGGGTGGCAAGGCCGGCCCGATCGTGGGGTTGGTCTTCGCCGTTCCGGGGCTGCTCCTCTTCGGTGGTCTCGGCCTGCTGATGCTGCTCGCGTCGACACTCGACGACGTGGACAGGGGCTTCGAGGTCGTCCTCGGACTGATCTTCCTGGCCTTCGCAGCCGGTGCCGGATACGGCGTGTTCAAAGCTGTCCGCAGCCTGCGAGGGCGCTGAGAGTTTCGGCCGCCGGTCCCGGTGCGGGGGCAGGATGGTGAGGTGAAGGCAACGGTACGGTCCGGCCTGGCCGGAGTGGCGGCGGCCGCAGTCGCGCTGGGCGCGGCCGAGTCGGTCGCGGCGGGCACGGGGGCGGATTCGTCCCCGCTGGTCGCGGTCGGTGCGGTGGTGGTCGATCACGTGCCGGCGTCGGTCAAGGACTTCGGCATCGCGGTCTTCGGGGTGCACGACAAGACCGCGTTGCTGGTGGGCACGGCGATCCTGCTGGCCTGCTACGCGTACGGGCTGGGCGTTGTCGGACGTCGCCGGTGGCCGTGGGCGGTGGCCGGGATCGGGCTGTTCGCGGTGGCCGGCGTGGTGGCGGCGGTGACCCGGCCGGGCGCGGGTGCCACGGCGGCGTTACCGGCCCTGATCGGTGCCGGTCTGGCGGTCCCCGTTCTGCGCTACCTGCTGGCGGCGGCGGACGGGCGGTCGGAGAGCGGGCACCGGGGTGCGGCGGCGGCCGGCGGCACGGACCGCGGTGGCGCTCCCGCCGCGGAGGCGGGACGGGACGAGGGGGCCGGGACGGCCGTTCACGCGTACCCCCGAGAGAGCCGCCGCCGGTTTCTGAAAGGTCTGGGGATCGCGGGTGTGGCGGCCCTGGCGGCCGGGGGCGCGGGACGGCTGATCGGCTCGCGCCGCGCGGTCACCTCGGCCCGGCAGTCGGTGGTGCTGCCGGTGGCCGCGGAGCCCGCCCCGGTCGTGCCCGCCGCGGCCCAGGTCTCCGGCGCGGTGCCCTGGGTGACGCCGAACCGGGAGTTCTACCGGATCGACACCGCGCTGGTCACCCCTCAGGTGGACCCCTCGTCGTGGACGCTGCGGATCCACGGGATGGTCCGTAACCCGATCACCATCACCTGGGCGGAGCTGTTGCAACGCCCGATGGTGGAGCGACACGTGACCATCGCCTGTGTATCGAACGAGGTGGGTGGCGATCTCATCGGGAACGCGCTGTGGCTGGGTACGCCGATCAAGGCGCTGATCGACGAGGCGGATCCGCTGCCCGAGGCGGATCAGGCCGTGCAGCGATCGGCGGACGGCTGGACCTGTGGCACGCCGACCGCCGTGCTGCGGGACGGGCGGGACGCGCTGCTCGCGATCGGGATGAACGGTGAGGCGCTGCCGGTGCCGCACGGGTTCCCGGTCCGAATGATCGTTCCCGGACTCTACGGGTACGTCTCCGCCTGCAAGTGGATCACCGAGATCGAGCTGACGAGATTTGCCGATTTCGATGCCTACTGGGTGCCGCGAGGCTGGTCGGCGCAGGGCCCGATCAAGACCCAGTCACGAATCGACAGTCCTCGGGACGGTGCCTCGAAGCCTGCCGGGGCGGTCACGGTGGCCGGGGTGGCCTGGGCGCAGCACCGCGGGGTCGCCAAGGTCGAACTGCAGGTGGACGAGGGGGATTGGGAGACCGTCACCCTCGCGCCGACGGTGTCCGCCGACACCTGGCGGCAGTGGACGCACACCTGGCAGGCGACTCCCGGGACGCACACGCTCCGGGTGCGGGCGACCGATCTCGACGGTGCCGTGCAGACCGCCGACACCGCGCCACCGGCGCCCGACGGCGCCACCGGGTGGCATCAGGTCAACATCGACGTCGAGTAGCCGGAAACCGCACTTTCGGTCCGACTCGAGAACGCAAGTCGCTCATACGGTGGGTTGCATGTCCACCGATGCGGTTGAAGAACCGCGGAACCAGTCGACACGGCCCTCCGGGGAGGACCGTGTCGTCAGTCGCGTGGTGATGCCGCGCTCCGGACGGCGTCAGGCCGCCGGGGCCTGCCGCTGCGCGGGAACTGCCGTCTTGTGGGGCCGGCCGAGGCGAGCCTCGAGCCGGAGCAGGTCGACCCGTCCGTGACGATCGGCCAGGTCCTCCCAGCCGACCGCGAGCAGCCGCAGCCGCTCCGACTCGCTGAGACCTCCCCAGACACCGTACGGCTCGCGTACCGCGAGGGCGTGCGCGGCGCATTCGGCCCGGACCGGGCAGGCACCGCACATGGTCTTCGCCTTGACCTCGCGGCGATTGCGGGACGACCCGCGTTCGCCGTCGGGGTGGAAGAACTGCGCGCTGTCCCGGCCACGGCAAATACCGAGTCGTTGCCAGTCCCAAAGATCGGCGATGGGGCCGGGCAGTCTGCGAACGTTCGACATCTACACCCTCCTCCCGCGCGGCACCGCGGAGCGTTCCTCATGAGGGGCCTGGGTCAGGCCTTTGGCGGCTGTACCCAGGTTGACGCCGACTCACACGCGCCATGTCGATGTCTTCGTGAGCGGTATCGCAAAGGGGTGGCAAGTCATACCTATCTTTCCCGTTTTTTCCATCTAAAGCGCGTAATGCTGCGGCCCTCGCGTGATCTCCTCTGAGAGAGAAGGAGGATCACTGTGCGTACCGTCCTCGTGTGCGTCCGAACCCCGCTGGCGGCCCAGACCGTCGCGTCCACCGCGGCCCGGCTCGGCATGACCGGCGTCGTCCGGACAGCGGTCAGCGAGACCGAGGCCATGATCCGACTGGCGGAACGGCCCGCCGAAGTGGTCCTGGCCGACACCGCCGTGACCCGACCCGACAGCGTCGGTTTCACCCGACGCGTACTTGCCCGCGCCCCCCAGGCGCAAGTGGTGCTCTTCGGTGCGGAAGACCCTCGGGTAGCCGCGGCGGCTGTCGCCGCGGGTGCCCGAGGAGTCATCCGTGGCGTCGAGCACGACCTGGTCAGCGTCGTCGCGAAGGCGCTGCTCCTGTTGCTGTTGCCGGTACGCCCGCAGGGCATGCCGATCAACGGCGCCAACGCACAACCGGCCACCGTGGCCGGCGGCGTCCGCAACACCAACTCACCGGCCGCACGCGGCCAGTACCGCGACGGGCTCGGCATGGGAGTGCCGAACGCGTCCGCGGTGCCGGCGATGCTGCCCAACTCACCGATGGTCCCGGCACAGCGCGGCGACGCACCCATCGATCCGGCCACCGGCCGGCCGATGGTGGCCTGGCCGGGCAACGAGGGCGGCATGGGCGATGCCGCACCGGCCGGGCGGCGGCTCACGCTCACCGAGCGTGAACTGCAGGTCCTGCGAGGCATGGCCGACGGCAAGAGCAACGCCGAGATCGGCCGGGAGCTTTTCGTCTCGGAGGACACCGTCAAGACCCACGCACGGAGACTGTTCCGCAAACTGGGCGCCCGCGACCGGGCGCACGCGGTGGCGGCGGGGTTCCGGGCGGGGCTGGTCGCCTGATTCCTCCCGGGGGGTCGAGAGGGGGCGGCGGTCACCGGTTCTTCCGGTGGCCGCCGCTCGCGTTCCCACCCGCAAGCCACTCTCACCCTGGAATCCGGGACGCCAGTCGTCGGTGGCATCCACCGATAAAAAATGATAAATCAGGTCATCTGGCGAAAATTCGTCCCGACGGAGCCGATGACGGGACGGCAGATGGACGACGACCACCGGCAGGACCGGTCAGTCGTCGTCGGTGCCCTCGGTCAGGGTGTCGTGGACGCCGTCGGCGTAACCGCGGGCATACTCCCAGGTCACATAGTGATCCGGGTCCGGGTCGTACGCCGGCTCGTGCACCCGTGGCCGCCCACTGCTCAGTAGGTGACGCAGGTTGCCGCGGAGCAGGTCCCAGTCGAAGTAGTGCGGCTCGTGACAGTCCTCGCACTCGATGACCAGGCCGCGGATGCCGGTCGGACTCAGCAACGCCTGGTAGATCTCCAGGTCGGAGAGGTCCTCGAGGACGTCCTGCCGCTCGTCCTCGGTCAGCGGTTCGTTCTCGGCGTCCTCGTTGAGGTCGTCGAGTCCGGCGGCCGGGTCGGCGGGATCGCCGTTGAACGGGTCGATCGGCTCATCTTGCACCCTCACACCGTACTCACCTCCCGAGCGGGTGTGCTGGCCCGCACGTTCTGTCCGCCGCCTGGGTGCCCCGTTCCAGCTGGGTAGGATGATGGGACCCCGCCTCTTCTCTAGGGATGATTTGTGGAAACTGACAGCGCCCGCACCGTTCCGCTCGGTTTGACCTTCGACGACGTGCTGCTGCAGCCCGGTGAGTCGGATGTCGTTCCCAGCCGGGTCAACACCGTGACGCGCCTGACCCGCAACGTCGAGCTCTCCATCCCGCTGCTCTCCGCGGGCATGGACACGGTCACCGAGGCGCGGATGGCGATCGCCATGGCGCGGCAGGGCGGCATCGGCGTGCTGCACCGCAACCTCTCGGTCGAGGACCAGGCGGCTCAGGTCGACCTGGTGAAGCGTTCCGAATCCGGCATGATCACGAACCCGGTGACGTGCAGCCCGGACGACACCCTCGAGCAGGTGGACGCGCTCTGCGGGCGTTACCGGATCTCCGGCGCCCCGGTGGTGGACGCGTCCGGCGTGCTGGTCGGCATCGTCACCAACCGCGACATGCGGTTCGTCAGCGATCACAGCGCCAAGGTGCGTGACGTGATGACGAAGACCCCGCTGATCACCGCCCCGGTGGGGGTGACCAAGGACCAGGCACTCGCGCTGCTCAGCAAGCACAAGGTGGAGAAGCTTCCGCTCGTCGACGACGGCGGCCGGCTGCGTGGCCTGATCACGGTGAAGGACTTCACCAAGAGCGAGCAGTACCCGAACGCCGCCAAGGACGCGCAGGGCCGGCTCCGGGTGGCGGCCGCGGTGGGCGTCGGCGACGACTCCTACAAGCGGGCGCGGGCCCTGGTCGACGCCGGTGTGGACGTGGTCATCGTCGACACCGCGCACGGTCACCAGCGCGCGGTGCTGGAGATGGTCGCCCGTCTGAAGAAGGACACCACGATCGACATCGTGGGCGGCAACATCGCTACGTACGCCGGTGCCAAGGCACTGGTCGAGGCGGGTGCCGACGCGGTCAAGGTCGGTGTCGGCCCGGGCGCGATCTGCACGACCCGGATCGTCGCGGGTGTCGGCGTCCCGCAGATCACCGCGATCATGGAGGCGGCCCGGGCCTGTGCCCCGGCCGGCGTCCCGGTGATCGGCGACGGTGGCATCCAGTACAGCGGTGACATCGCCAAGGCGATCGTGGCCGGCGCGAGCACGGTGATGCTCGGTAGCCTGCTGGCCGGTTCCGAGGAGAGCCCCGGCGAGCTGATCTTCCTGAACGGCAAGCAGTACAAGTCGTACCGTGGCATGGGTTCGCTGGGCGCGATGCAGTCCCGCGGTCAGGCCAAGTCGTACTCGAAGGACCGTTACTTCCAGCAGGATGTGAACGAGGACAAGCTGGTCCCCGAGGGCGTCGAGGGTCAGGTGCCCTATCGTGGTCCTCTGTCCAGGGTGGCGCACCAGCTCATCGGCGGGCTGCGCGCGGCCATGGGCTACGTGGGCGCGGAGACCATCCCCGACCTGCAGGAGCGGGGACAGCTCATCCGGATCACCGCGGCCGGGCTCAAGGAGAGCCACCCGCACGACATCCAGATGACGGTCGAGGCTCCCAACTACCACTCCCGCTAATAAGGAACAGGTCCAATGCGTGACGTCGTGGAGATCGGCTTAGGCAAGACCGCCCAGCGCGGCTACCACCTGGACGACATCGCCATCGTTCCGAGCCGTCGCACCCGCGACGTCGACGACGTGTCGACCGAGTGGAAGCTCGACGCGTACCCCTTCAAGATCCCCTGCGTCGCGCACCCGTCGGACGCGACCATGAGCCCGGAGTCCGCGATCGCGCTGGGCCGCCTCGGCGGCCTGGGCGTGCTCAACGCCGAGGGCCTGTGGACCCGCTACGAGGACCCCACCAAGATCCTCGAGGAACTCGCCTCGCTGGGCGAGGACGCCGACGCCACCAAGCGTCTGCAGGAGGTCTACGCCGAGCCGATCCGGCCGGAGTTGATCGGTGAGCGGGTCCGGCAGATGCGCGCCGGCGGCGTCACCGTGGCCGTCCGGGTGTCGCCGCAGCACACCCTGGCCCTCGCCCCGGTGATCCTGGACGCGGGCGTCGACCTGCTGGTCATCCAGGGCACGCTGGTCTCCGCGGAGCACGTCTCCACGACGGACGAGCCGCTCAACCTCAAGGAGTTCATCGCCGACCTCGACCTGCCGGTCATCGTCGGCGGTTGCACCGACTACAAGACGGCCCTGCACCTGATGCGCACCGGTGCGGCCGGCGTGATCGTGGGCGTCGGCGCCGACGAGTGGTCGACCACCGACACCGTCCTGGGCATCCGGGTGCCGATGGCGACCGCGATCGCCGACGCCGCGGCCGCGCGCCGCGACTACCTGGACGAGACCGGTGGCCGTTACGTGCACCTGATCGCCGACGGCGGCATCGCGACCTCGGGCGACATCGCCAAGGCGATCGGCTGCGGCGCCGACGCGGTGATGCTCGGCGAGCCGCTGTCGCTGGCCGAGGGCGCTCCGGCGGGCGGCGCGTGGTGGCACTCGTCGGCCAGCCACCCGGACCTGCCGCGCGGTGGCTTCTGCATCGCGGGCGAGCCGGACGGCACGCTCGACGAGGTCCTCTACGGTCCCGCGGCCCGCGCCGACGGCCAGCTCAACCTGTTCGGCGGACTGCGCCGGGCGATGGCCAAGTGCGGTTACCGCGACGTCAAGGAATTCCAGAAAGTCGCGCTCGTGCTGGACCGATGAGCTGCGGGGAGAGCTGAGCGACGGGCCTTCGGGTCCGTCGCTTTTCCTTTTCTCGTACGCGTGACAGGACGCACCGTGGTGGCACCGGGGACGGGGGCGCTTTACGCGTACCGATGAAGAAGGGTCTAGGGGAGCGGGGGACGTTCGGCGCTGAAGAGCCAGTCCTGGAAGAACGTGCCGAGATCGCGTCCGGAGGCCTCCTCGGCCGCCTCGATGAACTGGTCGGTGGTGACGTTGCCGTCCTTGTGGTCGGCGGCCCACGCCTTGATCAGCGGGAAGAACTCGTCGTCGCCGATGGTGCGGCGCAGTGCGTGCACGGTCATCCCGCCGCGCTGGTAGACCGCGTCGCCGAAGATCCGGTTGGGTCCGGGGTCGCCGGGTGGTTCGGCCCAGTTGAACGCCTTGTAGTTCTGGTCGAACAGCTCCTCTGCGGTGTCCTGGCCGTCGTGCTCGGACCACAGCCACTCGGCGTAGGTGGCGAACCCCTCGTTGAGCCAGATGTCCTGCCAGCGGCTGATCGCCACGCTGTCGCCGAACCATTGGTGTGCCAGTTCGTGCGCGACCACGCCGGTGTTGACGCCCCCGCTGAAGAAGGTGTCGCCGTAGACCGGCCGGGCCTGGGTCTCCAGCGCGTAGCGGATCTCGTCCTCGTCGACGACGACGCCGCCGTTGGCGGCGAACGGGTAGGGCCCGAACTGCGTCGCCAGGTAGTCGGTGATCTCGCCGGTGCGGGCCAGGGACCGGGCCGCGGCGCCGTCGGCGGGCAGTGACTCGGGGATCGCGGTGACCATCGGCAGGTCATTGTGGGTGGTCGTGGCGATCCGGTACCGCCCGATCACGACGGTGGAGAGATAACTGGCCATCGGCGCGTTCTCGGTCCACCGCCAGGTGGTCCAGCCGTCGACGGTCTCCCGGGTGCCCGGCACGCCGTTACTGATCACCTCGAGGCCGTCCGGCACCTCCATGGCGAGGCGGAAGGTGGCCTTGTCGGAGGGGTGGTCGTTGACCGGGTACCACGTGCTGGCGGACTCCGGCTGTCCGAGAGCGATCGCGCCGTCCGTGGTCCGGAACCAGCCGCCGTTGCCGAGGGTCTTGTTCTCCAGCTGGCCGGGCTGTCCCGCGTAGGCGACCACGACGGTGAACGCCCGGCCGGACCGGATGCCGGTGGCCGGGGTGATCACCAGCTCGGTGCCCTCGGCGACGGCGGTGGCGGCGGCCCCGTCGACGGTGACCGCGCTGCTGGTCAGATGGGACAGGTCGAAGTTGAAGCGGGACAGGTCCTGGGTCGCGGTGGCGGTGATGGTGGCGGTGCCGCTCAGCTTGCCGGTGGCCGGCTCGTAGCGCAGGTCCAGGTCGTAGCCGGCGACGTCGTAGCCGCCGTTGCCGTACTTCGGGAAGTACGGGTCGCCGGCGCCGTCCGCGCCGGGCTGGAAGTTCGCCGCGGACGGCTCCGGCGGCGTTTCCTTCTCGTCGGCCGAACACCCGGCCGAGCCTCCGGCCAGCAGGAGAACGAGTACCAGCCCAGCCCGTCGCCTCATGTCTGAAGGTTACTTATCGATCAGCTTGGGATGGGCGTCGAGGTACTTCGCGGCCTGCCCCTTGGCCAGTGCCTTGATGAATCCCTTGCCCTCGCTGGTGAGCTGTTCGCCCAGGTAGCCGCTGCCGTTGCCGACACCGGAGCCGGGCAGATCCACCATGGTGATCTTCTCGGGGGTCAGGCCCCGGAGGGCGTACGCGTACTCGAACGGGGTACGCCCGCCGACGTAGACCAGGGACTTGCCGAGCGCGTCGATGACGTCGCCCAGCTTCGCCGAGTCGTCGAAGCCGCCGGACAGTGCCTTGCCGAGGATGGCCTCGACCAGCTGCCGCTGGTGGTGCTGGCGGTCGTAGTCACCGTTCGGCAGGCCGTACCGCTGGCGGGCCAGGTCGATCGCCTGCCAGCCGACCAGGTGCTGCCTGCCGGTCGGATAGACGGCCTGAGGTCCGGTGTAGTCGCCGCCGCCGGAGGCCAGCGGCCGCATCGTGCCGTCCGGCTTGCGGTGCCGCGACTTCACCTTGCGGTCGAGGGTGATGTCGACGCCGCCGAGCTGGTCGACGAGTTTCGCCATGCCCCCGAAGTTCAGGATGGCGCCGCCCTGGAACGTCTTGATCCCGGTGTAGCCGCTGACGGTCTTGCTGAGCAGCTCATATCCCTGCTCGACGCTCTTCTTGTCGGTGCCCTTGATCCGGGCGCCGCGGCTCATCGCCTCGGTGATCTTGTGGCGGCCGCCACCGAACCCGGACTTGCTGTAGGCCGGGATGTCGACGCGCAGGTCGCGGGGCAGCGAATAGAGGTAGGCCTTCTCCAGGCCGGCGTCCACGTGCAGCAGCATGATCGCGTCGGCGTGCGGGTCCCAGTCCGGGATGCTGACCCGGGTGTCGACGCCGACGAGCAGCAGGTCGAGCGGACCCTTGATGTCCGCGCCCGCCGACGGGGCCGGTGACGTCGGCGCGGCGGCGGGTGCGGACGAGGCCGTGGTGCCGGCCGGCGCGGCGGCCGGCTCGGCGCCACGGTTGACCGCGATGGCGACGCCCACGCCGATCAGCAACGCGAGGGACGCGCCGATGACCACCGCCCAGGTGATCTTGCTGTTCCGCATATCGCGAACAGTAGTCGGCACACGCACGGCGGCTCAACGACGAATTAGACCCCGCTGAATGGCCGATATTGCCAGTGGTGAGATCGCTGGTACTTTGTCCCGGCGACGCGTCGGTACGCGACCGTCGCTACGGGGAGGCATTCAAGGTATGAAATCTTCCAACCGGCGTGCTGTCGTCGGCGTCGCCGCTGCATCGCTGCTCGCCGGAGTGAGTTTCGCTCCCGTGTCCGTCGCGTCCGCGGCCGAGGGCCGGGCCGAGCCGGTACGCCTGGTGGTGAGTCTCAGCGCCGGTGTCGACGCGGAGGCGACACTGCCGAGCCTGTCTCGTCTGGGGCTGGCAAGCGCGGACGCCAAGGGCGGCTCGTTCGCCCGCAAGCTCCTCGCCGAGGTACGCGCGAAGTCGATCGAGGTGCCCGGCAACAAGGCGTCGGCCGTCATGGCGGCGCTGCGCAGCGACCCGGCCGTGGCCTCCGTCCGCATCGACCCGGTCGCCACGGCTTCCGCCGTGACGCCGAACGACCCGCTCTACACGGCCGGCAACCAGAGGGAACTCGGCCAGGTCAACGTGCCGGCCGCGTGGGACACCACGACCGGCGCGAAGATCAGGGTGGCCGTGGTGGACACCGGCGTCAGCTCGGTGGGTGACCTGGCGGGCAAGGTCCTGCCCGGGCGCGACTTCTACAACTACGACGACGACGCGAGTGACGACGGGGTCTTCCCGCACGGCACGGTCGTCGCGTCGCTGATCGCCGCCGCGCCGAACAACGGCTCCGGCATGGCGGGCGTCTGCGCGCAGTGCGAGATCCTGCCGGTGAAGGTGCTCGGCTCGGGTGGCTCCGGCCACTACACCGACATCGCCGAGGGCGTCATCTACGCGGCCAAGCAGAACGCGAAGATCATCAACCTCTCGCTCGGTGGTCCGGCATCGGACCCGGTGCTGAAGGACGCCATCGCGTACGCCAACGGCAAGGGCGCGCTCGTCGTGGCCGCCGCGGGCAACGAGGGCAACACCGTGAAGCAGTACCCGGCGGCGTACGCCGACGTGCTGGCCGTGGGTGGCACCAACACCCGGACCGGCACCAACTCGCGGGTCAGCTTCTCCAGCTACGGCAGCAGCTGGGTGGACGTCGCCGCGCCGGCCATCACCGCCGGTATGTACAACGACGCGACGTACTGCTACGACACGACCAGCAGCCCGGCCTCGTGCCGCAAGGACGGGAACTACAAGGTGCAGGGCACCTCGTTCTCGGCGCCGCTGGTCTCCGGCATCGCCGCGCTGGTGGCCTCCAAGAACCCGAAGTACGCGGGCTGGAGCCTCGGCAACGCGATCACCCAGTCGGCCAAGCCGATCGGCAGCTGGGTGAAGTACGGCCTGGTCGACGCCAAGGCCGCGCTGGCCAAGGGCAACGACACCACGGCGCCGACCTTCACCTCCTTCTCCCCGGCGGCGAACGCGAAGGTGCACGGCACCGTCGCGGTCTCCACCACCGGACTGAAGGACGCCTGGTCGGGGATTCGCAACGTCGACCTCTACGTCGACGGCAAGTGGCACAGCTGGGACTACACCTCGCCCTTCCAGCCGAAGCTGAACACGGCCAAGCGGAACGGCGCCATCAAGATCCAGGTTCGGTACACCGACAAGGCGGGCAACATCCGCTGGAGCGCGGTCCGGACCGTGATCGCCGACAACAAGGTGCCGACCGTCACGGTCACCAAGGCCCCGGCGAACAAGGCCAAGGTCAAGGGCACCGTCACGGTCAAGGGCAAGGCCAGCGACGCCAACGGCATCGCCAAGGTCCAGCTCATGGTGAACGGCAAGGTCGTGGCGACCACCACGAAGGCGAGCTACTCGCTCTCCTTCAAGGTCGCCAAGCAGAAGAAGACGATGAAGGTCCGGGTCCGGGCGTACGACAAAGCGGGCAATGTCAAGTACACCGCCACGCGGACGTACAAACGCGCCTGACCTAGCGTGATCACGAGGGGGCGGTCCGTACGGGCCGTCCCCTCATCGCATCCCGGCCTCATCGCCGCCGGTAAACTCGCCGGGTGAGTACACCGCGTCCCGTTCTCGTCGTCGACTTCGGCGCCCAATACGCTCAGTTGATCGCCCGTCGGGTCCGTGAGGCCCGCGTCTACTCCGAAATCGTCCCGCACTCGATGCCGGTGGCCGAGATGCTGGCCAAGAACCCCGCCGCGATCATCCTGTCCGGTGGCCCGTCCAGCGTCTACGAGCCCGGTGCTCCGATGCTCGACCCGGCCCTGTTCGACAACGAGGTCCCGGTCTTCGGCATCTGTTACGGCTTCCAGGCGATGGCCCAGGCGCTCGGCGGCACCGTCGCCCAGACCGGCTACCGGGAGTACGGCCGGACCGTTCTGGCCGCCCAGGGCGGCACCCTGCTGCGTGACCTGCCCGCCGACCTGCCGGTCTGGATGAGCCACGGCGACAGCGTCGCGGTCGCCCCGCAGGGCTTCGCGGTCACCGCGTCGACCCCGGGCGCCCCGGTCGCCGCCTTCGAGGACCTCACCGCCAAGCGCGCCGGCGTGCAGTTCCACCCCGAGGTGGCGCACACCGAGCAGGGCCAGGAGATGCTCAAGCGTTTCCTGTACGACATCGCGGGTCTCGAGCCGACCTGGACGCCCGGCAACATCATCGAGGACCAGGTCGCCCTGATCCGCGAGAAGGTCGGCGACAAGCAGGTCCTCTGCGCGCTCTCCGGCGGCGTCGACTCGGCGGTCGCCGCGGCCCTGGTGCAGAAGGCCATCGGCGACCAGCTGACCTGTGTCTTCGTCGACCACGGCCTGCTGCGTGCCGGTGAGCACGAGCAGGTGGAGAAGGACTACGTCGCCTCCACCGGCGTGCGGCTGGTGGTGGTGGACGCGGAGGAGCAGTTCCTCGGTCACCTGGCCGGCGTCACCGACCCGGAGCAGAAGCGCAAGATCATCGGCCGCGAGTTCATCCGGACGTTCGAGGCCGCGGCCCGCGAGCTGGACGCCGAGCGGCACATCGAGTTCCTGGTGCAGGGCACCCTCTACCCGGACGTGGTGGAGTCCGGTGGCGGCACCGGCACGGCCAACATCAAGTCGCACCACAACGTCGGCGGTCTCCCCGACGACCTGCAGTTCTCCCTGATCGAGCCGCTGCGCACCCTGTTCAAGGACGAGGTCCGCGCGATCGGCAAGGAGCTCGGCCTGCCCGACGAGATCGTGCAGCGGCACCCGTTCCCGGGTCCGGGCCTGGCGATCCGCATCATCGGCGCGGTGGACCGGGAGCGGCTGGACATCCTGCGCCAGGCCGACCTGATCGCCCGCGAGGAGCTGACCGCGGCGGGTCTCGACCGGGACGTCTGGCAGTTCCCGGTCGTGCTGCTCGCCGACGTGCGCAGTGTCGGGGTGCAGGGCGACGGCCGGACCTACGGGCACCCGGTGGTGCTGCGCCCGGTCTCCAGTGAGGACGCCATGACGGCCGACTGGTCCCGGTTGCCGTACGACGTGATCGCCACCATCTCGAACCGCATCACCAACGAGGTTCGGGAGATCAACAGGGTCGTTCTGGACGTCACGAGCAAGCCCCCGGGCACCATCGAGTGGGAGTGACGGTCAGTAGTGGATCAATAGCTCAGGGCGGGTAAAATCGCCCTGAGCTGCAGTTACAGTCCGCTATCCCACTGTCAGGAACCCGACAGAAGTTCTCGAGAGTTAACATAATCCGGGCAGAATGCCTGCCCGTGACCCCCGCACTGGAACCGCTCCGCAGGATCGCCGCCTACGCCGTCGCCCGCGACGACGCCGGCCGCGTCCTCCTGGTCCGGGCCTCGTCCAAATCCGGCACCCCCGGAGTCTGGTCGCTGCCCGGCGGCGCCGTTGATCACGGCGAAGATCCCAACCACACCGTCGTCCGCGAGACCGCGGCGGAGACCGGGCTCTCCGTCGCAGTCTCCGGGCTGCATGACGTCCTGGCGGACATGCGCTCCCTGCCGCACCGCGGCGTGACCATCCACACCGACCGTCTCATTTACTCGGTGTCCGTCCGCGGCGGCAACCTGATCGACCGGGTCGGGCACCCGACCGACCTCGCCCGCTGGCACACCCTCGAAGAGGCCGAGAGGCTGCGGCTGCGCCCGTTCACGGCGGCCGCCCTCGGACTGTCCGCCGCCTCGGCCGACCTGCGGCCCGAAGAAGCGCCGGACTTCCCGTCCTTCTACGCCTACCAGGGGCCGGACGGTCTGCACCGGTCGCAGCGGTTCGCGGCGTACGCCATCGCCACCGACCCGTACGAGAACCTGCTCCTCACCCGGATCTCCCCCGGATACCCCGGAGCCGGCTGCTGGCACCTGCCCGGCGGCGGCACCGACTACGGCGAGCAGCCCGGCGCGGCCCTGATCCGCGAACTGGTCGAGGAGACCGGCCAGCAGGGCCGGCTGATCGAACTGCTCGGCGTGGCCAGCCACCGCGACGCGGCATCCCTCGGCCCCGAGGGCTACCCGATCGACTGGCACGGCGTACGGGCGTTCTACCGGGTCGTCGTCGACGCCCCCACCGAGGTGACCATCCACGACGTGGGCGGCTCGACCGACGAGGCCCGGTGGATGCCGCTCAAGGAGGTCGCCGAACTCGCCGCCGACCAGCTGACCGAGGTGACAGCCGATGCGCTGCGGGCCGCGCGGCTGATCTAGACGCGACTATTCTCGGCTTGGTGAAGATCAGGAGAAGGGCTGCGGCGTACGGCGTCTGCCGCTCGTCCGACGGCCGGGTGCTCATCACCCGAGCCTCGGAGGCGGCCGCGTTTCCCGGAGTGTGGTCACTGCCCGGCGGTGGCATTGATCACGGTGAGAACCCGGACGACACCATCGTCCGGGAATTCACCGAGGAGACCGGTCTCGCCGTCCGGGTGACCGGCCTGCGCGCCGTCCTCTCCGACCTGGCCCGGCTGCCCGACGACTCGGTCGAACACACCGACCGGATCATCTACGACGTCGCGGTGACCGGCGGCGACCTGCGGCCGGAACTCGACGGCACCAGCGACATCGCCGAATGGGCGGACCCGGAGCAGGTGGCCACCCGGCCGCTGCTGCGCTTCACCGCCGGTGTCCTCGGCGTCCGGTTCGACGACCCGGCCCTGGAGCTCGACGGGCCGGTCGACATCACCCGCCCGGACGGGCCGGTCCAGCGGTTCGGGGCGTACGCCCTGGCCACCGACCCGGCCGGCCGGATCCTGCTGACCCGCATCGCCGACGGTTACCCGGGCGCAGGACAGTGGCACCTCCCCGGCGGCGGCACCGACTTCGGCGAGACCCCGGAGACCGCCCTCGCCCGCGAGCTCTATGAAGAGACGTCCCAACACGGCCGGATCACCGGACTTCTCGGCGTGTCCCACCGCTACGACCCGGCCGCCCTCGGCCCCGAGGGCGTACCGATGGACTGGCATGTGATCCGCGCGTTCTACCAGGTCACGGTCGACGCACCGACCGCCGCCACGGTCACCGAGGCGGCCGGCGGATCGACCGCGGAAGCCGCCTGGCTCACCCCCGCGGAGGTCGCCACACTGCCGCTCACCGAGCTGAGCCGGGAAGCTTTGCGCCGAACGGGTTAAAATCGTCTACGGAAGGCTCGAGGCGACATCCGCCGGTCTGCGCGGCGGCTGCAGGGGTGGAGTTCCACCACTGTTCGCCCTCTCGCCAAGGCCGTCCGGCTGTGCGATGGTGTAACCCGCAATTTCGCCGGAACCCGCGACGGTGCCGACGGAACAACCGAACACCATGGAGGAAGCACGTGCCGAGAACCCCTTGGCGCCGGCGTACGACGGATAGTCCCCGTCCCGCAGGGCGTCGTTGGGCTGGCCGTCTGCGCCGCAGTGGGACGCTCGCGCGCCAGGCCCTGCTTGTTCGGGTGGGCCGCCGCAGCGTCGCCGACACGGGCGGCCGTGCCGCCACGGCGACGCGGGCCGAGGTGCTCTACACCGGTCCCGAACAGCACGTGCGGCCGCACGTCTCAGCGCCCGGCATCCCCATGGAAACGCCCGCCGTCGCCGACGACGGGGCCTCCATCCCGCTACTCCCGGGCGAGCACACGATGTCCCGTCGTGTCTCGTTCGCCCTGGTCAACGCGTGCACCCTGAGCAGCCTCGGCCTCGGCCTGATGGCGATCTTCCTGGCCATGGACGGCAACGCCCGCATCGCGGCCGCCTGCCTGGTCGCCTGCGTCGCCTTCGACGGCCTCGACGGCGCGCTGGCCCGCAAACTCGGCGTCTCCAGCCCGTTCGGCGCCCAGATGGACTCGCTGGCCGACATGTGCTCGTTCGGCCTGGCCGCCCCGGTGGTCGTCTACGCGTCGCTGGCCGGCTCCGTCCCGCAGTACGCAGCGGCGATCGCCAGCGCCCTCGTCGCGGGCTGCGCGGCGATCCGCCTGGCCCGCTTCAACGTCTCGCCGAAGGACGGCCGGTTCTTCTGCGGCGTCCCGACGACGATGGCCGCGGCGGTGCTGGCCCTGACCGTGCTGATCGGCCTGCCCCTGCCCGGCATGGTGATGCTGGGCGGCGTGACGCTGCTGGCCTTCGCGATGGTGTCGAGCTTCCCCTACGCGAAACTGGCCCGGCTGCTGAAGCTGCCGCCGTGGCTGTGGCTGCTCCCGATCGTGGGCGCGCTGCTCCAGCCCCGCATGACGTTCGTGCTGATCGTCGCGGTCTACCTGGTCAGCGGCCCGATCCTGTGGATGCGCGCCAAGCGCGTCTGACCACCCGACTCCGCGCAGGGGCCGTCCCGTTTCGGGGCGGCCCCTGCGCGCTTTCCGCCCGGACGCCTGGTTTCGCACCTGGCTGGCGCTTCGTCGAAGAGGTTCCGGTCGGTCACTTGCCGCTGTAACGGAGCCGTCCAGAATCGAAGCGGTTCGGATGTATGTCAGACCCCCGAGCCGTCGCCCACGGTCCTCTCTTGCGACGTCACGCAACCACTATCGGCGGCCGTGCCTCATGGTTGCTGTCGCCTCGGCGGGGTGGGTCGTGGTGGACGGCCGGGTCGGTTGAGCCGTTGTTCACGGCTGTTCGCGAGGTGTGATCGAGCCGCCTGCGACGGCTCGGAGGTGTCGGCCGCGGTTGACGGTCGTTCGGAGCGCGGGTAGGCCGTGTTCGGCGGCTGGGTTGGTCGGGCCGGATTCGACGGCTGGGGTTGGTCGGGCCGTCGTCTATGCCTGTTCGGGAGGCGCAGTTCAGCGGTCATCGACGGCTCGGCTTGCGGGCCGCCGGCTTCGTTCCGCTCTCGCGACGTCTCGCTGCCACCACCGACGGCTGGGGGTTGTCCGCTTTAGTTGATCATGGGTCTGCCCATCGACTTCGCCGCGGCTGTGATCATGTCTGCCGGGCGCCGTCTCCGGTCGCCCCGGTGCGTCGGCGCCGTTCAGCAACGCGCGGCCTTACCGGGCCGTCGCCGAGATCGGAATGGGTTCGGTGACGTTCCGGCCGGCTCGGCCGTCGGTCGCGGTCCGCCCATGGGCCGAATACGACCGTGGGCGACGGCTGGGTGCCCTCGAGCCGTCGCTGACGGCTGGTTTCCGCTCTGCCGAGCAGCCGTAGTCGACGGCTCGACCGGCTTGGCCGTCAGCTGTGGTCCTTCCGCGCGCCGAATACGACCGTGGGCGACGGCTGGGTGCCCTCGAGCCGTCGCTCACGGCTGGTTTCCGTCCTACCGAGCAGCCGTAGTCGACGGCTCGACCGGTCCGGCCGTCGGCTGTGGTCCGTCCGCGCGCCGAAAACGACCGTGAGCGACGGCCGACGGTCGCGCCGCGCCACCCAGCTTAAGTTGATCACGGACATGACCCCACGCTGCGACAAACAGCTGAGTTGAGCTGCGCTGATGCGACCGCCATCGCCATCGCCGCCGTCAACGGCCGACGAGTCGCCGCGGCGAAGGGGATCGCATGGTCACCGGCCACGGCGTTGATCAACTTAAGCTGAGCGGCATCGGGGGGTGTCCGCCGTGGTCCAGGGCTGGTGCCGCTTCGACAGGTGGGCCGTGGTGGAGGGTCGGGTTGGTTGAGCCGTCGTCCATGGCTGTCTGCTCGATCGATGCCCATGCCCATGCCCATGCGCGACGTCAGCAGAGCGTAACGGGACGTCACGGGGTGGTGCGGGGCGATCATCGTTCCAGCCAGCCAGCCAGCCAGCCAGCCAGCCAGCCAGCCAGCCAGCCAGCCAGCCAGCCAGCCAGCCAGCCAGTGAGCAAGCCAGCCGGCCGGCCGGTGTAGGTCTGCGAAAAGTGATGCGGGTGGTGGTGGACCACCGATCTCAGCCCGGCGGTCGCGGCAAAGGCCGGACCACCGGGGAGACCGCGTGGAGCCACGGTGCTGGGGCCAGGTCGTACCCCAGAAAGAGCGTGACCGAAAAAGGTCAGCTAGACCGATCGGTCTTCCAGCGGGCGATCACCGTGGAGCCGCCGACTACGCGCTCGTTGACGCTCACCAGGGCCTCGGCCTTGTCGGCCGGCAGGTAGACGTCGGTGCGGGAGCCGAAGCGGATCAGGCCGTAGCGCTCGCCCTTGGCCAGCAGGGTGCCGACGGGGGTGCGCTGGACGATGCGGCGGGCGATCAGGCCGGTGCGCTGGACGACCGCGACGGTGCCGTGGTCGGTGTCCAGGACCGTGTAGGCGGCCACGTTGTGTTCGGCTGCGGCGGTCGCGGCGTTGGCGTAGCCGCCCTCCTCGACGAAGTAGTCGGCGACGCGCCCGGCCACCGGGGCGCGGTTGACGTGCACGTCGAAGACGGAGAGGAAGACCGCGATGCGCAGGAACTCGCCGGGGCCGAAGCGCTCGTCGTGCATGCGCTCGACGGAGAGGACCTTGCCGTCGGCGGAGGAGATGATCGTCGTCGGGTCGGTCGGGACGTCGCGTTCCGGGTCACGGAAGAAGAGCGCGACCGGGGCGGACAGCAGCGCGGGGACCAGCCACAGCTTGGACTTGGGCCGGGCGCGGCGGGCCAGCGCGGCCAGGCCGAGTGCAATGCCGACGGCGGCGACGCCGTTGGAGTCGATGTGCATGGTGCGGGTCACCGGCACGCTGGACGGCCGGTACGCGGGGGCGAGGGTCGCCGCCGTGGACACCTCGGCCGGGGTGAAGCGCAGCTTGTGCACCCGCAGCGGCGGCTGGTTGCGGACCACCAGGTCGGAGCCGACGCCGAAGAGGGCGCCCTGCCGGAACAGTTCGGCGGCGGCGCCACCGGTGCGGCCGGGCGTCGCGGGCGCGGCGACCGAGAGGACCGCGCCGTCGGCCAGGTATTTGCCGAGCCGGTCGAGCAGGGTGCGGGTCTCGTCGGCGGTGCCGGTCAGCGGCTCGGCGACGATCACGACGTCGGCGGGCTGCGCCTCGTCGAGGGCGTCGACGACCTTCACCCGATCGGCGACCCAGCTGCCGAGGCCGGTGATGTGGCCGCGGAGGAGTTCGGCGCTGCTGTGCTCGCCGGGGACCAGGGTGAGCGTGTCGCCGGGGAGCAGCGCCTCGACGGCGGCGGCGACCACGGCTGAGGCGTGGTCGGCGCCCACCAGCAGGGCGGACGTGGCCGCGTTCTGCCGGGCGAACTCGGCGGTCAGGACACGGGCGGCCCGGGCGCCCACGCCGGGAACGGATGTGGAGGACACGGCGGGAAACGGGGTCATTCCGCGAGCATATTGCCCCGCCCGCCGGTTGTTTCCCGGTGGGCGGGGCAGTGGCACGTTCATTCCTTGCGCTGATGGTCGCCGGGGTGGTCCTTGGCGAAGCGGTCGGACGGGTCGTCGAGGAGTTCCTGGACGATCGAGGCGTGCATCTCGGGCGGGAGGTCGCCGGGGGTTTCGGCGCGGGCCACGACCGGTTCCGGGACGGGCTGGTCGCGGCGACCTGAGCGGATCGCCCCGAGGAGTCCGATCACGCCGAAAAGGATCAGGCCGCCCGCGACGATCCAGCCCACCGCGGGCAGGTGCACGGTGACCACCTGGGAGACCGCCCACCATGCGGCGACGCCCAGGAAGATCAGAGCGAAGGTCAGCGAGACGCCGTCGGTGCGGTGTGCCCTCATCGGGTCACCTCCAGGTTTCCAGTGTCGAGGTGCAGGCCGAGGGTGAGTCTGCCGCCGCCGGCGCCCTCGGTGCCGAGGTCGGTGACGCTGCGGGTCTCGGACTCGGAGCCGTTCCACTCGTTGCCGAACAGGAAGGTCCGGCCGCCGCCGACCTGGACGTCGACGGTGGTGTCGACCTCCGGCGGGAGCAGCACCCGCAGCTGGCCGACCTTCATGTCGATCGCGGTGTTCTGCTCGGCGCCGGCGAAGTCGACGTCGCGCAGGTCGAGCGTGACGTTGCCGAAGGTGAACTCGTAGCGGTCGGCGACCTCGGCCAGGCTCGCCGGGTGGACGACGCTGTCGCGGAACTCGGCGCCCCAGCGTTCGGTGCCGGTGGAGACCACCAGGCCGATGGTGGTGAGCAGGGCCAGGAAGATCAGCCCGCGGGCCCGGCCGAACCAGGCGCCGACCAGCAGACCGAGTCCGATGGTGACCAGGGCGGCCGCGAAGTAGGCGGAGACCGCGACGCCGGCGCCGGCCATGTCGGCCGCGGCGAGCACACCCATCACCATGACGACCGCGAAGAACGTCAGGCGGCCGAGGATCGAGCGCTCCTTGGGCGGCTTCGGTGTCTTCGGCGGGCGGGGCGCCGCGGGAGGCGGCGAGTAGGGGGGCTGAGAGCTCGCGTACGGCCCGTGCGGGGCGAACGGCGGGCGGACACCCTCGCTCGAAGGAGTGAACGTAGGCGGCTCGTAACGGGGCGGAACCGGCGGTTCCTCGGTCGTGTCCGTGGTGGGCGGGACCGGCGCCGGCGCAGGCGTGGTGGCACCGCCTCGTTTGATCAGCAGGAACGCGCCGACGATCACCGCGGCGGCGAGCATGCTGGCCCGCGCCCCCGAGTTGACGATGAAGGCGAAGGTCAGCAGGGCGGCGCCGCCGAGCAGGACCACCGACAGCGGGGTCATGCCGGAGTGGCCCTTGCCGAGCAGCGACTCGATCGGCGAGGCGGTGTCGCCCTCGGACGCGATGATCAGCCAGCCGATCAGGTAGAGCAGGACGCCGGTGCCGCCCAGGATGCCGAGCACGGCGAGCAGGACCCGCCAGAGCACCGGGTCGGTGTTGGTGGCCCGGGCCAGGGCGCCGCAGACGCCGGCCACGTAACGCCCCTCGCGGGGGCGGACCAGCTGCTGGCGGGTGAAGGCGGCATGGGCCTGCGCCACCCAGGGCGGGACGTTGGTGAACTGTTCGGTCCGTTCGGTCGACGGCGCCGGCCCGTCCTGCGGACCGGCGCCCGGCGTGGAAGGTCCGCGGGGTTCGGCAGCTTCGTCGTTCATGCCTTCGATCCTGCTGGCCGGGCCACCCGAGTCGCTTCCGGAACCGACCCTGAGGCCACCCTGAGATATCCGGTCCCGGTTTCCCCGGGTACTTACCCGTGGCCGGGTGGGGCGGCACGTGTGACGATCGGAGGGTGACCACCACAGCCACGCCGACCACGGCCCCGACGCGCCGGTTGTTCCGGCCGCGCGACCACCGGATCGTCGCGGGCGTCGCCGCCGGCCTGGCGCGTCATCTCGGCGTGCCGGTGCTGGCCGTGCGGATCGCCCTGGTGGTCCTTCTGGGTTTCAACGCGCTGGGCCTTCTGTTGTACGCCGCCTTCTGGGCCGTGCTGCCGCAGGAGGCCCGTGCCGACGAGCAGCCGGCCCGTCGCGACTTCGCCGCCCTGATCCCGTTCGCCGCGATCGGCCTCGGCGTCGTCCTGCTGCAGGCCCTGGTCTTCGACGACCAGGTCGCCACCACCGCCGGCTGGATGGTCGCGGTGATCACCGTCGGGGCCGGCGTGATCTGGCACCAGTCCGACCCGAGCCGCCGTGATCAGCTCGCCGACGGCCTGACCGCCCCGGCGCCCTGGCTGGCCGCGATCGTGGCGGAGACCGACCGGCGTTCGTTCCTCTTCCGGTTCGTCGGCGGCGGCATCCTGGTCGCCGTCGGCATCATCGGCCTGGTCGCGGTCTACGCGCCCGGCGACTCCCTCTCGGCGGTCCTGAACGGCGTGATCTTCGCGTTCGTCGGCCTGCTCGGGGTCGGCGTGGTGGTGGCTCCGCTGGCCTGGCGCACCTTCGGGCAGCTGCGCGCCGAGCGTGAGGGCCGGATCCGGGAGCAGGAGCGAGCCGAGCTGGCCGCCATGATCCACGACCAGGTGCTGCACACCCTGGCGCTGATCCAGCGCAACTCGGCCGACATCAAGGAGGTGCAGCGGCTGGCCCGGGGCCAGGAGCGCAGCCTCCGCAACTGGCTCTACAAGCCGGCCGCCTCGCCGAGTGAGCGGTTCGCCGCCGCGCTGGAGCAGGCCGCGGCCGAGGTGGAGGACACCTACGCGATCTCGGTGGAGACCGTGGTGGTCGGCGACACCCAGTGCGACGAGCGGGTCGCGGCGCTGGTCGCGGCCGGCCGGGAGGCTCTGGTCAACGCCGCGCGGCATGCCGGGGTGCAGACCGTCTCCCTGTACGCCGAGGTCGAGCAGGACGAGCTGAGTGTCTTCGTCCGGGACCGGGGTGCGGGTTTCGACCTGGGTGGGGTGGCGGATTCGCGGCACGGCGTCCGGGGGTCGATCATCGGGCGCATGCAACGCCACGGCGGCCGGGCGGAGATCCGCAGTGCGCCGGGCGACGGAACGGAGGTGCGGCTCATGCTCCCCGTTTCGCGGGAGAGCGTGACCGCCGGTAAGGAGTCAGCACGATGACCGAGCCCATGATCGAGCCCGCGGCCCGCCGGCTGAGTGTCTTCCTGGTCGACGACCACGCCATGTTCCGTGCCGGGGTGCGCGCGGAGCTGGGGGCGCACGTCGACGTGGTGGGCGAGGCGAGCACGGTGGCCGAGGCGGTCAGCCGGATCGCGACCATCCAGCCGGATGTGGTCCTGCTGGACGTGCACATGCCGGACGGTGGTGGCCGCGCGGTGCTGGAGCAGGTTCGGCGCACCCATCCCCAGGTGCGGTTCCTGGCCCTGTCGGTGTCGGACGCGGCGGAGGACGTGATCGGCCTGATCCGGGCCGGTGCCCGGGGGTACGTGACGAAGACCATCTCGCCGGACGAGCTGGCCGCCGCGGTACGCCGGGTGGCGGACGGCGACGCGGTGTTCAGCCCCCGGCTGGCCGGGTTCGTGCTGGACGCGTTCGCCTCCCGGCCGGACGTGCCGGTGGCCGACCCCGAACTGGACCAGTTGACCAATCGGGAGCGCGAGGTCCTGAGGCTCCTGGCCAGGGGTTATGCGTACAAGGAGATCGCCAAGGAGCTGTTCATCTCGATCAAGACGGTGGAGACGCACGTTTCCAACGTATTGCGGAAGCTGCAGATGAGTAACCGTTACGAGCTGTCACGATGGGCCGCTGACCGGCGTCTGGTCTGAAGGTCAACCAAACGTTCACCAGTTTCGATCGTTTCGGCGGCGTACTGTACCCGAATGGACACCCAGGGGAGTACCCGCAGCTCAGAGGGGTCGGATCTGACCGATGGACGATCTTCCGGCTTGCGTACGGACGTAAACGGCTAATATCGGCTTGATAACGGCGCTCTTTGGTTTCCGTGCCTCTGTGTCACAGTGGCAGCTACTCACACAACCCCTCGTGAGCGCCCCTGAAGGAGGCACTCCCATGCCTGGGAAAAGCCCATGGAAGATGGCGGTCGGTGCGACCGCCATCGCCTTGTTGGCCGCCGGTTGCGGAAGCGGCGGGTCCGACGACTCGGCCGCTTCTTCGAATACAGCCATCATCGGTATCGGCGAACCGCAGCACCTGATCCCGTCGAACACGACGGAGTCGAACGGTGCCGAGGTTCTGTCGTCGCTGTTCTACCCGCTGGTGGACTTCGACGACAAGAACAACCCGACTGAGGTTGCCGCCGAGTCGATCACCGCTGACGCCACCAACAAGGTGTGGACCGTCAAGCTGAAGAGCGGCTTCACGTTCCACAACGGCGAGCCGGTCATCGCTGACAACTACATCGACGCTTGGAACTACGCCGCCTACGGCCCCAACGGCCAGGGTGGTTCGTACTTCTTCACGCGTATCGCCGGCTTCGACGACCTGCAGTCCGAGGACCCGGATGGCGAGGAGGGCCCGCAGAAGGCCCCCGAGCCCAAGGCCAAGAAGCTGACCGGTCTGAAGAAGGTCGACGACACCACCTTCACCGTGTCGCTGTCCGCCCCGTTCGCGAGCTTCAAGTCGCTCCTGGGCTACACCGTCTTCTACCCGCTGCCGAAGGCTGCCTTCTCGTCGGACGGCGTCATCGCCGACGGCTTCGAGGACTCCATCATCGGCAACGGCCCCTTCAAGCTGAAGGGCAAGTGGGAGCACGACGCGCAGATCGTCGTGGAGAAGGTCACCGACTTCAAGGGTCAGATCCCGAAGGTCGACGGCATCACCTGGAAGATCTACCAGGACGACCAGGCGCAGTACGCCGACCTCGTCGCGGGCAACCTGGACGTGCAGACCACCATCCCGATCGAGTCGCTGGCCTCGGCCTCGGCCGACCTGGGTGACCGGTTCCAGAAGAGCCCGAACTCGGTCTTCCAGTTCGTGGGCTTCCCGACGTTCCTGAAGGAATACCAGAACGTCGACGTCCGTAAGGCGATCTCGATGGCGATCAACCGCCAGGAGATCACGGACCAGATCTTCCTGGGCTCCCAGACGCCCGCCACCTCCTTCGTGTCCCCGGTCGTCGCCGGTTACCGCGAGAACACCTGTGGCGCGAACTGCGAGTACAACCCGACCGAGGCCAAGAAGCTGTACACCGCAGCCAAGGGCCCGGCCGAGATCAAGATCACGTACAACGTCGACGGTGGCCACAAGGCCTGGGTCGACGCCACGTGCAACCAGATCAAGGCCTCGCTCGGTGTGAACTGCACCGGCCAGGGCGAGCAGAAGTTCGCTGACCTGCTCACCAAGGTCGAGAAGAAGGAGAACGTGGGTCTGATCCGCCTCGGCTGGATCATGGACTACCCGCTGATGGAGAACTACCTCGGCCCGCTGTACGGCACCGGTGGTTCCTCGAACTACTACGGCTACAGCAACACCGCGTTCGACGCGCTGGTCAAGGAAGGTTCCGAGGCGGCGACGCCGGAGGAGGCCATCGCCAAGTGGCAGGCCGCCGAGGACATCCTCGCCAAGGACATGCCGGTCATCCCGCTGCGTGTCGGCCAGAACGTCTTTGGTTTCTCCGAGAAGGTCACCAACGTGACCGTCGACCTGTTCCAGAAGGTCGACATCTACGCGATCGAAGTAGTCAGCTGATTTAACCGCTCGAACGGTGGTGGCGTCACGGAGCGTAAGATACCGTGGCGCCACTACTGTGTTAGACCCCCTACCTCTCGTCGCCGTGCTCACGAGGCCGGCGCTCTTCCGCGGAAGAGGCTAAACCCGTATGTTCCGCTACATCGTGCGGCGCTTACTGCAGATGGTCCTGACTTTCTTCGGGGCGACATTTGTGGTCTTCGCGCTGACGTTCGCCAACCAGGACGACCCCCTCCAGGCCTTGGCGGGCGAACGACCCATCACTGAGAGTCAGCGCCTGGCGCTGACCGAGCGTTACCACCTGGATGAGCCATTCCTCACCCAGTACTGGTACTACATGAAGGGCCTGCTCACCGGAGACCTCGGCACGTCGCTGACCGGTCAGAAGATCGGGGACATGCTGGTCAACGCATGGCCGGTCACCATGCGGCTCGCCCTGATCGCCATCGTCCTGGCCGTGGTGATCTCCGTGACCGCGGGCGTCTACTCCGCGATCCGTCGCGGCGGGGCCTTCGACAACATCACGCTGTTCCTGACCCTGGTCCTGCTCGCGATGCCGATCGTCGTCCTGGCGCCGATGGCTCAGCTGCTCTTCGGCATCCAGCTGGGGTGGTTCCCGCCGACCGCGACGCGGGACGCGAGCCTCTATGCGCTGTTCCTCCCGGCCCTGGTGCTCGCCACGCTGGCCATCGCCACCGAGTTGCGGGTCACCCGGACCTCGGTGGTGGAGAACCTGCGAGCCGACTACGTGCGGACCGCCCGGGCCAAGGGCCTCACCGGCCGGCGGGTCATCTGGGTGCACGTGCTGCGCAACTCGCTGATCCCGGTCGTCACGCTGATCGGCGTGGACCTGGGCGGCCTGATGTCCGGCGCCATCGTGACCGAGAAGATCTTCAACATCCCCGGCGTCGGCTTCAACATCGCCCGCGCGATCAGCACCGAGGACGGACCCCTGGTGGTGGGATTCGTCAGCATTCTGGTGATCATCTTCTTGGTCGTGAACCTCGTCGTCGACCTGCTCTACGCCGCCCTCGACCCCAGGATCCGTTATGAGTGACCCCACCTCCATCACCGCCGTCGAAGCGCCCGGGGCGGGCGTCCCCGCGCCGACCGGGCCGGTCAAGACGGACAAGCCGCGCAGCCTCGCCGGCGACGCGTGGAACGACCTCCGCAAGCGCCCGGTGTTCTGGATCTCGATCGTCCTGGTGGCCGTGATCCTGCTGATGGCCGCATGGCCGACGCTGTTCACCTCAATCGACCCTCGTGCCTGCACGCTGGCCAACCAGCACAAGGGCCCGAGCGGTTCGGCGTACTTCGGGTACGACTTCCAGGGCTGTGACGTCTACGCCAAGACGATCTACGGCGCCCAGAACTCGATCATCGTCGGTGCGCTGTCCACGCTGCTGTCCGGCGTGATCGGCCTGGTGTTCGGTCTCGCGGCCGGGTACTACGGCGGCTGGCTCGACGCCGTGCTGTCCCGCGGCATCGACATCATGCTGGGCATCCCGTTCCTGCTCGGCGCCATCGTGCTCTCGTCCCGCCTCGCGGCGGACCCGAACTCCGACGGCGTTCTCGCGGTGACGATGACGCTCGGCCTGCTGACCTGGACCTCCGCGGCCCGGGTCATGCGATCCGCGGTCATCTCGTCGAAGAACCAGGACTATGTGGCGGCCGGCCGGATGCTCGGCGCGACCCCGGCGCGACTGATGCTCCGGCACATCCTGCCGAACTCGATCGCGTCCTTCATCGTCATCCTGACGATCCTGCTGGGCACCAACATCGCCAGTGAGGCGACGCTGTCGTTCCTCGGCGTCGGGCTCAAGGGCGACGCGATCAGCTGGGGCATCTCCATCTCGGAGGCCTCCCGGTACGCGCGTGTCGCGCCGGGCCCGCTGGTCTACCCGTCGCTCTTCCTCGCTGCCACGGTGCTGGCCTTCATCATGCTGGGCGACGCCATCCGCGACGCCTTCGACCCGAAGTTGCGGTGACCCTGTGACTGTTACCAAAGCGCACATCGACGTCCTTCCCGGCGCCGATCCGCGTGCACCTCTGCTCGAGGTGAACGATCTGCACGTCGAGTTCCGCACCCAGTACGGCGTGGCCAAGGCCGTCAACGGCGCGAACTTCCGCCTCGCGGCCGGCGAGACCCTGGCGATCCTGGGCGAGTCCGGCTGTGGCAAGTCGGTGACCGCCCAGGCGATCATGGGCATCCTGGACAGTCCTCCCGGGTTCATCACGAAGGGTCAGATCAAGTACCGCGGTGTCGATCTGCTCGGCGTCGCGGAGGAGCAGCGCCGCAAGGTGCGCGCCAACCAGATCGCCATGATCTTCCAGGATGCGCTCTCGGCTCTCAACCCGGTTTACACCGTCGGGTTCCAGCTGGCCGAATTGTTCCGTATCCACCGGGGAATGTCCCGGAAGGACGCCAAGAAGCGCGCCATCGAACTGCTGGACCAGGTCAAGATCCCGGCCGCGAAGACCCGGGTCGACGACTACCCCCACCAGTTCTCCGGCGGCATGCGGCAGCGCGTCATGATCGCCATGGCGCTGGCCCTCGACCCCGAGGTGCTGATCGCCGACGAGCCCACCACGGCTCTCGACGTGACGGTTCAGGCGCAGATCATGGGTCTGCTCGCGGACCTGCAGAAGCAGCGCAACATGGGCCTGATCCTGATCACGCACGACATGGGCGTGGTCGCGGACGTCGCCGACCGGATCTCCGTGATGTACGCGGGCAAGGTCGTCGAGGAGGCGGGCGTCTACGACATCTACTCCCGGCCGGCCCACCCGTACACCCGGGCCCTGCTCGAGTCGATCCCTCGCCTCGACATGAAGGGTCAGCAGCTCAACGTCATCCAGGGCCTGCCGCCGGCGCTGACGTCCATCCCGCAGGGGTGCGCGTTCAACCCGCGCTGCCGGTTCGCGAAGGACCCGTGCCGCCAGGACCCGGCGCCGCCGGCCTACGCCGTCGCGCCGCAACGTACCGCCCGCTGCCACTTCTTCCGGGAGGTCCTCGGTGAGTGACGTCGTTCTCGAGACCAAGAGTCTCGTCAAGCACTTCCCGATCACCCAGGGCATCGTCTTCCAGACCAAGGTCGGCGCGGTCCGGGCAGTCGACGGTGTCGACATCCAGCTGCGCCGTGGTGAGACCCTCGGCGTGGTCGGCGAGTCCGGCTGTGGCAAGTCCACCCTGGCCAAGCTGCTGGTCGGCCTGGAGAAGCCGACCTCCGGCTCGATCATGGTGCGCGGCCAGGACATGGTGAAGCTCAAGGGCAACGCGCTGCGCCGCGCCCGCCGCAACATCCAGATGGTGCTGCAGGACCCGTACACGTCGCTGAACCCGCGTATGACGGTCGGCGACATCATCGGGGAGCCCTTCGAGATCCACCCCGAGGTCGTCCCGAAGCGGGGACGGCAGGCGGCGGTGCAGGACCTGCTCGACACGGTCGGTCTCAACCCCGACCACATCAACCGGTACCCGCACCAGTTCTCCGGCGGTCAGCGTCAGCGCATCGGCATCGCCCGTGCCCTGGCCCTCAAGCCTGAGATCATCGTCTGCGACGAGCCGGTCTCCGCGCTCGACGTGTCGATCCAGGCCCAGGTGATCAACCTGCTGGAGCGTCTGCAGAACGAGCTGGGTCTGTCGTACATCTTCATTGCGCACGACCTCTCGGTGGTCAGGCACATCTCCGACCGGGTCGCCGTGATGTACCTCGGCCGGGTCGTCGAGGAGGGGCACGACCAGCAGATCTACGAGCAGCCGACGCACCCGTACACCCAGGCGCTGCTCTCCGCGGTGCCGGTTCCGGACCCGCGTCTGCGCGGCCACCGCGACCAGATCGTGCTCGAGGGCGACGTGCCGTCGCCGGCCAACCCGCCGTCGGGTTGCCGGTTCCGGACCCGGTGCTGGAAGGCGCAGGACATCTGCTCGCAGCAGGACCCGTTCCTGCAGATCCGCGATCGATCCGCACACCCGAGCGCCTGCCACTTCGCGGAGGTTCGCGACGTGGTGCGCGGCCACTGAGCACCACGGCCGGTCCTCCCGGCCGGGCCGATCTCTGATCGGCCTGATCAAAGGCGGTCAACGGGCCGGGCGATCTTGGATCGCCCGGCCCGCTTTCGTCAGACCCTTCCGGGGTACGCCGTGAGCAGTTTCGTCGCTGTTCGTCCTGTTCAGATGATGCCAATTAAGGCGACGGGTTCGGCTTTTCCGGCCGGGATCGCGATCACGGCTTTTCGGCGCCGATGACCGGTCCCGGATCGATCGGGTGATCGCGGTCGGCGGTGATGACCGGGCCCCGCCGGGCCGGCCGGGGTGCCGCGCGGTTCCCCGGCCGATCACCCGCGGACATCACCCGCGGGACGGCCGGGCGGGCGGTGGGTGTGGCGCCGATGACGCCGCCGGCCGGGACCACGCGGTGCGGGGGCAGCGGTTCCGCGGCGATCCGCCCGAACCGTGACTCCGGCCCGGCCGGTGCGGACTGTGCTGCTGGTCCGGGTCCGGGCTGCCCGGCCTGTGCTCCTGATCCGGCATGCGGTTCCGTCCCCGCCTGCGCGGCCACCGGCTGCGATCCGGCCGGCCCGGATCGTGTCCTCGAACCGGCCTGCGCCGGCCCCGAGCCGATGATGCCGTTCACGGGGAAAGTCCGGCGGACGGTCGTTCTCCCCGCCGTGTCCCCGCGGGAAACCGCATTGTCGGCCGTCATTCCCGCCGTTGCGGGAAAGACCGCCGCGGAAATGGCCGCCGCCGCGATGCCGGCCGCCGGAATCAATCGTGGATCCGGCGCGCGGGATTCGCCGTTCGGTGTTGTGGCGGCCGCCGGCCGGCTCCCGTCGTCACCGATCGCGGTGCGGGTGCCCGGCGTAACGGCCGGCCCGGGACCGGCCGCCGGAGCCGGTGCGGCCGTCGGCCCGCCGGCCCGGTAGCCGCCGGGGGTGACCAGGGCGGCCTGGGCCTCGGCCAGCTCCCGGCACAGACCGGACATCAGCACCCGGGCCCGGCGGGTCAGCTCCGCCTGCCGCCCCGGCTCCACCGGCGACCGTGGCGGCGGGCCGAGCGCCTTGCCCGGACCGGACATGGCCAGCTGCTTCGCCTCCTCGAACGCGGCCAGGGCGACCCGGTTGGCGGTGTGTTCCCGGTGGATCCCGGCCAGTTCCCGCCGGACCGACTCCAGGGCGACCGTGACCGCCCCGAGCAGCCGGTGACCGGTCAGCGCGGCCTCGGACGTCTCGCGCAGGCTGGCGATCAGCGCGTCCAGCCGTTCGATGTAGGCGGCCGCCGCCCGGTTGCCCCGCGGCGGCCACACGGCGACCAGCGCCTCCCGGTACCGCAGAGCCCCGGCCAGGTGCTGCTGGGCCAGCTCGGCCGACCGGCGCCAGCCGACCAGGACGCGGCGGTGGCCGGAACCGTCGTGGCGCTCCAGCATCGCCCACATCTGATCCACGTTCCGGGTGGACCAGTCGGTGCCGGCCGGGACGTCGAGCATCAGGACCCCGTGGCCGGATCGGCGCCGCCCCGCCGTGAACCGGGCCCCGCGGTGCCGAGTTCGGAGCCGGCGGCGCCGATCCGGGACCGGGCGGCCTCGTCGGACTCCCGGAAGCGGGCGGCGATCTCAGCGGCGGCCGTGGCGAGGGCGTGCGTGCCGGCGGCGTACCCCTGAATGTTCCGCAGGGTCACTTCCTGTGCCCGTCCGTGTGCTTTCAGGAATTGTTCGAGTTCGGAAAATGGCGATTCCGTCCCCAGCGTCTCGATCATTGCGCTGACGACACCGGCCGCATGCGGTGCGTAAACGTGGTCGGCGTCCGCTTTCCACCGGGCCGCGCATTCCGTCATCGCGTGCGGGTCGGCCTCGACGGCGGCGAATGCCATGTGACCGTAATCGCGCAGCCGGTCAGGGCCGCGATCTTCTGTGGGGATCATCCGGAACTCCTCGAACACGGTCGGGATGAACTCCGCGAGATTATCCGGTCACACCGCGTGTCATCGGCCCCTGTGGACAGGCCGGCCGGCGGCTCGCCACGTGCGCGGCGCGGCTCCCGGACGGGCTGATCGGATCCAGTCCGGGGCCGGGACCTGCGAAGTTCCGGAATTGACCGAAGTGGATCGCGATGCCAGGATGGCGACCAACGCGGCCAGCTCATGATCGTCTAGGCTTCCCCGTACGACGCTGACCAGCGGTTCCTCATTCATCGGCCGAGCGTACGACGGGTGCCCGGAGATCCGGTGACACGTGTCCCACACTCGGCTGATCAATTCGCGGCCGCTCGACAGAACCAGGTATTTTCTGCGTGATGTCTTCTTCTCTCCCCACCGTTGTCGCTGATCGGTACCGGCTCGTCGCGCCGCTCGGTCAGGGCGGGATGGGGCGTGTCTGGCGAGCGACCGATGTCGTGCTGCACCGTGACGTCGCGATCAAGGAACTCGTGCCGCCCCCCGGGCTCACCCCGGCGGAGCGGCAGGAGATGCGCGAGCGCTCGCTGCGCGAGGCACGTGCCATCGCCCGGCTCAACAACATCAACGTGGTCCGCGTCTTCGACGTGCTGCGCACGGACGCCGACCCGTGGATCGTCATGGAGTACGTGCCCAACCGCTCGCTGCAGGACACCCTGGCCGCCGACGGGCCGTTCAACGCGTTGCGTGCCGCCGAGATCGGTCTCGGCGTGCTGAACGCGTTGCGCGCCGCCCACCGTGCCGGCGTGGTGCACCGCGACGTCAAACCGGGCAACGTGCTGATCGCCACCGACGGTCGCACCGTGCTGACCGATTTCGGTCTCGCCACCGTGCCCGGCGACCCCAACGTGACCCGGACCGGCCTGGTGCTCGGCTCCCCGGCCTACATCGCGCCGGAACGCGCCCGGGACGGCACCGCCGGGCCGGCCGCCGACCTGTGGTCGCTCGGCGCCACCCTGTTCGCCGCGGTCGAGGGGCAGTCGCCGTTCGCCCGTCCGTCGGCGATCGCGACCCTCGCCGCCCTCGCGACCGAGAACGTCCCGGTGTCGCGGAACGCGGGGCCGCTCAAGCCCGTACTCAACGGTCTGCTGCGCAAGGATCCCGCCCAGCGGATGGACGCCGAGGAGGCCGAGCGCCTGCTGGCGCGCGCCGCCGGCCGCCGCTCCAAGATCTCGTTCCCGATGAGCCCGACCATGCGCCGGCCCGGCGTCGGCCGGGAACGCCCGTCGCTGCCGAGCGGCCCGGGCGGGCCCCCGGTGCTCCCGGGCAGCGGCTGGGGGACCGCCACCGGCTCCGCGCCGGTGGTGCCGGGTCCGCGCCCGCCGGTGACCGGTGGACGCCCCGGCGACCCGCAGCAGGGCCGTCCGGCCGCCGCGAGCGGTCGTCCCGACCCGCAGCAGGGCCGGTCCACCATCGGTGGCCGTCCGCAGGATTCGCAGCAGGGCCGGTCCGCGGTCGGTGGCCGTCCGGGTGACCCGCAGCAGGGTCGTCCCGCGCCGCCGATGCCCGCGGGCCCGCCGCCGTCGTTCACGCCCGGCAAGGCGACCGTCGGCCGCACGCCGGTGCCGCCACCCGGCGCACGCCCACCGGCGAAACCGCTCGACGCCACCCGCTTCGACACGCCCCAGGTCAAGGACCAGGGACGTCAGACGCCGCCGACCGCGCCGATGGGTGCTCCGGGCCACCAGATGCCGCCGACGACGCCGATGGGCGCCCCGGGCCATCAGGTGCCGCCCACGACGCCGATGGGTGTTCCCGGCCAGGCCCCGCCGACCACACCGATGGGCGCCGCGGGTCTGCAGGCGCCGCCGACCACGCCGATGGGTGCTCCGAACCGGCAGGCTCCGGCGACCACACCGGTGAACCCGCAGTCGTCGCCGTCGCAGAACCCGCCCGCGCAGTCGATGGCGGCCGGCAACGCCCCGACGAACGCCCTGCGGACCGGTTTCACCGCCGCCGACGTGGTGGCGCACCGGCGCAAGCAGGCGGCCCCCGAGCACGAGCAGTCCCTGGCCCAGGCCACCTCGGGCTATCCCGTGGTGACCCCGCGCGGCCAGCAGCCCGCCGCGGACGAGGCCGAGCAGGCGACCACCGCCATGCCGGCCGACGCCGCCCAGTCCGACGCTGCCCGGGCTGACGCTGCTCAGTCCGGCGCTGCTCAGGTTGATGCTGTTCAGTCCGGCGCTGCCCAGTCCGGCGCTGCCCAGTCCGGCGCTGCCCAGTCCGGCGCTGCCCAGGCTCCGGCCACCACGCCGGTCCCGGCGCCCGGCGAGGACGCGGGTGCTACTGCTGACACCGAGACTTCCGCCGCCGATTCCGCCACGGAGAAGTCCGCGGTGGAGACGTCGGCCGCCGAACCGGAGGCCGGTGCAGCACCGACCGGCGCAGCACCGACCGGCGCAGTACCGGCCACTGCCGCGCTGGCCACTGCCGCGCCGGCCGATGCTGTGGCGGTCGATGATGCGACCGGTCCGGCGGTTGATGCGGAGTCCTCGGACCCGTCGGCTGACGCCACCGGATCCGCTGACGAGGCACCGGCAGCCACGACCGAAACGCCTGCCGAGGCCGCCGGCGCGACGGCCACCACTGGCGCCACGGCCACCACTGGCGCCACGGCCACCGCCGGCGCCACGGCCGCAACCGGCGCACCGGTCGAGGCGGACGCAGCGTCCGAGACTGACGGCGCGGCCACGGCTGCTGAGACGGAGCCTGCGGTGCAGGCGGCCGAGCCGGACACGACTGCCTCCCCGGCCGTCGTCGAGGGCTCTGCGCCGCCTGCCGAGGAGGCCGTCGCGGCTTCCCCGGCGGCGAAGGACGTCCCGGAGGCGACTCCCGAGCAGCCTGCCGCGATCTCCGTCCCGGCTGCCCGCCCGGTCGCCGATCCCGCTCCGGTGTCTCCCGCCCCGGTCTCCCCGGCCGCGGTCTCGCCGGCACCGGCCTATCAGGCTCCCGTGTCTCCGGCGCCGACGTATCAGGCTCCCGTGTCTCCCGCGCCGACGTATCAGGCCCCGGTCTCGCCGGCCGCGACCTACCAGGCTCCGGTGTCGCCGTCGCCCGTCTATCAGGCGCCGGTTCCGTCGGTCGACAGCGACAAGACCTCGATGGTGGACTTCACCACCGTGGTGCCGCAGTCGCCGCCGGCCGCCGGAGCGACCCAGATGGTCGACTACCGGTCGGTGCCGAACTACTCCTCCCGGCCGCCGCGTCGGGCCTGGAATCCGGCCGAGGTTCGTTCCGAGCAGCGCAGGCCCGGTGGGATCACGATCCTGGGCACCACGCTCACCCGTCAGCAGGCGATCATCGGGCTGGCCATCCTGCTCACCTTCGTCCTGTTGATCGGCATCATCGTGGTGCAGGCGTTCGGCGGTTTCGACGACGAGCCGACCGGCCTCGACCAGAACGGGATCAGCTCGTCGCAGGGTGTGGACCCGGCGGCCACCACCGGTCAGGGCGGGGCGACCAGTGCGGCGCCCAGCCCGTCGGCCACCACGTCGGCGGCCGCGACGATCCCGGCGAACTGGAAGACGTACAGCGGCAGTGGGTTCAAGCTTCCGGTGCCGTCGAGTGTCAGCGGCGGTGGTGGCGGCAACGGCACCCAGCTGCGGTGGAAGAACCGGCTGCTGATCATCAACAAGGTGGACGGCGAGCCGGGCGACCCGGTGAACTACTGGCGCTCGCAGGACACCGGCCGGTACCCGCAGTACGAGGAGATCGGCATCAGCGAGGTCGCCTACAAGGGCGAGGCCGCGGACTGGGAGTTCTACTACACCACCTCGTCGGGCAACCGGCAGCGTGTGGTGAAGCGGGTCTTCGCGATCGGCGGGACGACGTACAACCTGTCCTGGTACACGACGCCGGAGGACTGGGACAAGGCAAAGTCCGACATCGAAGCGGTTTTCGCCGGTTTCACGGCAAACTGATCAGACCTCCCATGCGTGGGATCCGGGTCGTTGGGTAGTTATCCAGCACCACGGATGGGAGGTGTGACATGAGCTGCCGACGATATGGCAGTAAGCCCACGATCGCGCTGTGGATGCTGGTGGCGGTGGCCGACGTGATCATCATCGTCGCGTCCACCGGGCTGCTCCTCGCGCTCTTCTTCGTCCTCGCCGTGGCGGTGATCGCCGCCGGTGCGGTGGTGGCCGGCCGGGCACTCGGACGGCGGGAGGCCGAGCCTGTCGAGGTGGCCGTGCGCCGCCGCGCATAGCGGAATCGGCTACAGTCCCCGGCGTGTCGATCGACGGTGTGACTGACCTGTGGGACCAACTGCTCGGCGCGCAGCCGGATCCGCCCGGCCTGCTGGTGTTGATCACCGCGGTCGCCGGATTCCTGGCGGTGGCGATCCGCCCGGTGTGGCGGGTGGCCCGTAATGCGGTGACCATCGCGCACGAGGGCGGGCATGCGCTGTTCGCCCTGGTGACCGGGCGCAAGCTGCGCGGCATCCGCCTGGAGTTCGACACGTCCGGGCTGACGCTGTCGGCCGGCCGTCCGACCGGGCCCGGCATGATCCTGACCCTGCTCGGCGGTTACATCGCACCGTCGCTGGTCGGTGTTCTCGGCGCGTGGCTGCTCGGCGGCAACCGGATCACGTTGCTGCTCTGGCTGGCGGTGGTGTTGCTGCTCCTCATGCTGATCAACATCCGGAACCTGTTCGGTGTGATCTCGTTGCTGATCACCGGGGCGATCGTCTTCGTCGTGTCCTGGTATGCCGAGCCCGAGGTGCAGGCCGCGTTCGCGTACGCCGGCGTGTGGTTCCTGCTGTTCGGCGGCATCCGGCCGGTCTTCGAGCTGCAGCAGCTGCGCTCCCGCGGCCGGATGCGGGACTCGGACGCCGACCAGTTGTCCCGGCTGACCCACCTGCCGGCGCTGTTCTGGGTCGGTCTCTTCCTCGTCGTCAACCTGGTCGCCCTGCTCGCCGGCGCGTTCCTGCTGGCCGGCCAGTGGCTCCCCACGCTGACTGTCTGAAACCCGCGGTCAGAGGGGGATGTTGCCGTGCTTCTTGGGCGGCAGTGTCTCCCGCTTGCCGCGGAGCATCCGTAGCGCCCGGGTCACCTGCGCGCGGGTCTGGGACGGGCGGATGACCGCGTCGACGTACCCCCGTTCCGCCGCGATGTACGGGTTCGCCAGCGTGTCCTCGTACTCCGCGATGAGCTCGGCCCGGCGCTGAGCCGGATCCTCCGCGGCGGACAACTCACCCCGGTAGAGGATGTTGACCGCGCCCTGGGCGCCCATCACGGCGATCTGCGCGGTCGGCCAGGCGAAGTTGACGTCGGCGCCCAGGTGCTTGGAGCCCATCACGTCGTAGGCACCGCCGTAGGCCTTGCGCGTGATGACGGTCACCTTCGGGACGGTGGCCTCCGCGTACGCGTAGATGAGCTTGGCCCCGCGCCGGATGATGCCGTCCCACTCCTGGCCGGTGCCGGGCAGGAAGCCGGGTACGTCGACGAAGGTCAGCACCGGGATGTTGAAGGCGTCGCAGGTGCGGACGAACCGGGCGGCCTTCTCCGAGGCGGCGATGTCGAGGGTGCCGGCCAGGCTGATCGGCTGGTTGGCCACCACACCGACCGGGCGGCCCTCGACGCGTCCGAAACCGACCACGATGTTCGGTGCGTAGAGCGGCTGCACCTCGAGGAATTCGTCGACGACCGTCTCGACGACCTTCTTGATGTCGTAGGGCTGGTTCGGCGAGTCCGGGATCAGGGTGTCCAGGGCCAGGTCGGTGTCGGCGGCCTCGAGGTCGGCCGGCTCGTCGTAGGTGACCGGCTCGTCGATGTTGTTGCTCGGCAGGTACGACAGCAGCGCCCGGACGTAGTCGATCGCGTCGCCCTCGTCGCTGGCCAGGTAGTGCGCGTTGCCGCTGCGGGTGTTGTGGGTGCGCGCCCCGCCCAGCTCCTCGAAGCCGACCTCCTCCCCGGTCACCGTCTTGATCACGTCGGGGCCGGTGATGAACATGTGTGAGGTCTGGTCGACCATGACCGTGAAGTCGGTGATCGCGGGGGAGTAGACCGCGCCGCCCGCACACGGGCCCATGATCAGTGAGATCTGCGGGATGACGCCGCTGGCGCGGACGTTGCGGAAGAAGATGTCGGCGTAGAGGCCGAGCGCGACCACGCCCTCCTGGATGCGCGCGCCGCCGGAGTCGTTGATCCCGATGATCGGGCAGCCGATCCGCATGGCCAGGTCGAGCACCTTGACGATCTTCTCGCCGAACACCTCGCCGAGGGATCCGCCCATCACCGTGAAGTCCTGGGAGAACACGCAGACCTGCCGGCCGTCGACGGTGCCGTGCCCGGTGACCACGCCGTCGCCGTAGGGGCGGTTGCGGTCCATGCCGAAGGCGGTGGAGCGGTGCCGGGCGAGTTCGTCGAGTTCCACGAACGATCCCTTGTCGAGCAGCAGCTCGATCCGTTCGCGGGCGGTCCTCTTGCCGCGGGCGTGCTGCTTCTCGATCGCGCGCGCGGAGCCCGCGTGCACGGCCTCCTCGGTGCGGCGGGCGTGGTCGGCGAGTTTGCCGGCGGTGCTGTGGATGTCGGGTTCCGTGGTCACGGTGGTCTCCAACGCGTCGGCGGCGGCGGGGCACTCGCGATGATCGTAGCGATATCGGCGACGCTGTGCCGGGCGTCGTTACGGGTGCGTTTCGTACCCAATGCCCCATTCGTTACATCCCCCGTGACGAACTGGATGACCGCGGCCGGGCTCGCCTTCATCGCGGGCGGACTCGCCACACTGATCAGTTTCCGCACCGTGTTGTTCGGCGGTGGCGGCGAACGCACGGCGCGGGCGGCCAAGCGCCGGGCCGCTGCAGGGGCGGAACCGTCGTTCTTCGAGGAGGGCCCGTTCTTCCCGCCGGAAGTGCCGGAGGCGCCCGAGGCGCGGCAGATGCCCTTGCCGCCACCGGCCGTCCCGGAACAACCGGTCGCGGCGCGACAACCGATCGCAGCGGATCAGTGGGAGAGCGAGACACCCTGGACCCTGCGGGACGCTGATCAGCTGGGCGACCTCTTCCCGGAGATCTCCGAGGAGGTGATGGCCGAGCAGCCGGTCAACGCGCCGTATCCCCCACCGGATGTCGTCGAGACGGACGACCGGCCGCCCACCGGCGACTACTGGACCCCCGTGCCGGATCACCTGTACGCCGATCCGGAACGGCCGGAGCGGGCCCGTCCGCCCCGCTCCTGGGAGACCCAGGGTGGTGTCTCGCGCCGCAACCGCCGGGTCGCCGACGAGCAGCAGCCGAGGCGCCGCCCGCGGCCCCGGCCGTTCGCCCAGTCCGACAACGGCCCGTCCTACGTGAGCCGGCACTCCCGGGGAGCATGACCAGGCCACCGCCGAGATCGCCGGAAGCCTAGGCTTGCCGGATGGCCTCGTCGTACTCCGAGTCGTACTCCGATCTCGACCGCCCGCCGCTCTCCGCCCGGTCCCTGTCCCGGGCACTGGTCACGCCGGGCGCCCTCTGGAAACGGGTCGAGGTGCTGCCGGAGACCGGCTCCACCAACGCCGACGTGGCCGCGGCCGCGGCCACGGGCGAGCCGGAGGGCCTGGTGCTGATCGCCGAGAGCCAGGTCGCCGGCCGGGGGCGCCGCGACCGGCAGTGGTTCTCCCCGCCGCGGGCCGGTCTCACGCTGAGCGTGCTGCTGCGGCCCGGCGCGGCCGACCCGGCCCGGGACTGGGCGCCGGTGCCGGCGGCCCGGTCCGGCTGGCTGCCGTTGCTGGCCGGGGTGGCACTGCGGGAGGCGGTGATCCGCACGACGGGTCTGGAGGCGACCCTGAAGTGGCCGAACGATCTGCTGGTGCCGTCCGGCGACGGTGACGGCAAGTGTGCCGGCCTGCTCGCCGAGATGGCCGGCGACGCCGTGGTGATCGGGATCGGCGTCAACGTCGGCACGCGCGCCGAGGAGCTTCCGGAGACGACCGGTCTGCCGGCCACGTCGCTGCGGGTGGCCGGTGCGGCCGAGTTCGACCGGGACCCGCTGGCCCGGGCGCTGCTGCGCGGCCTGGACCGGTGGTACTCCGGGTGGCGGGAGGCCGGTGGGGACGCGGAGATGTGCGGCCTGCTCGGTGAGTACCGGCGGGGGTGTTCGACGATCGGCCGCACCGTGCGGGTGCTGCTGCCGGGTGGCGGGGAGGCGACCGGTGAGGCGGTCACCGTGGACGGTGACGGTCAGCTGGTGATCCGTACGGGCGACGCCGCCGATCTTCGAGTCTCGGCCGGTGACGTCCTGCACGTACGCTGACCACGTGGCGTTCCCGGACGATGTGCTGTCGGACGAGGAGGAGCTGGTCCTCCACCTCCGTCCGCACTGGAGGGCGTCGGTGGCCCCGCTGCTGGTGCTGGCCCTGACGGTGACCGGCGCGGTGATGGCGCTGGTGCTGCTGCCGCCGACCGAGGGCGGCCGGATCGGCCTGCTGCTGGTCGTCGCCGTGATGCTCTGGTACGGCGTCCGGTACGCCCTGCATCCGCTGCTGGCCTGGCGTTGCACCCACTACGTGTTCACCGACGAGCGGATCCTGCTGCAGGACGGGGTGCTCGCCCGGGAGCGGCGTGACCTGCCGCTGAACCGGGTGAACGACCACGCGCTGCACCAGTCGCTGCTGGACCGGATGCTGGGCAGCGGCACCCTGACCGTCGACTCGATCGGTGAGCAGAAGGCGGTGCTGGCCGGCGTCCCCGATGCCCAGCGGGTGCAGTCGCTGCTCTATGAGCTGATCGAGCACAGCCCGGCGGAGGACGAGCAGGAGGACGAGCTCAGCGAGGATCCAGCTCTCGGTCCACCGCACTGAGTTCGGCGAGTCCGGCGGTCGCGTCCAGTTCGGCGATGACCGTCTCGTGGCCGTCGACCGGCGGCTTGAGGAAGACGAACGTCCGGTACGCCCAGAACCGGAAGACGGTGGCGATGACGATGCCGAACAGCGTCACGCCGAGGAAGGCGATCTTGTCGTGCTCCTCGGTGAGGCCGAAGCCGTACTTGCCGATGGCGATCGCACCGGACTGGATCACCATGCCGATCAGGTTGAACCCGAAGAACAGCGTGTATTCGCGTCGCAGTGCCGTCTTGGTGTGGTGCCGGTACGTCCAGTAGCGGTTGGCGACGTATGCCAGCGTCGTGGTGATGACCGTGCCGACGACACTGGCCTTGACCGCGCCGATCGGCAGCAGGACGTACGTGATCGCCATGTAGAGCAGGGTGTTGCCGGCGCCGATGATGCCGAAGGCGATGGCTTCCGGGGCGAGGCGGCGGAGGCGATCCGACAGCGTACGGGCTGAGGGCATTGAGCAACCTTACGGGGACGGGGGCGATGACGCCGGGTCACGGGGAGACGGATGACGGGGTCGTCACACTCCCGGTCGGGTCGTCGGTGACCCGGAAGACGAAACGACGATAGGACCAGAAACGGAACAGGGTGCCGATGGCGGTTCCCACGAACTGTCCGGCGATGTTGTCGGCGACCTTGCTCTGCAGCACCGGCCAGATCTGCCCGAGACCGTAGTGGCTGAGCGCCAGGCAGCCGAGGGCGATGCCCAGTCCGATGGCGTTGAGCACGAAGAACGTCGTGTACTGCCGGGCCATGGTGGTGTGCTGGCCGTCGCGCCACGTCCAGTAACGGTTGCCGAAGAACGCGAAGGTCGTCGCGATCGTGGTGGCGACGGTCTTGGCGAGCAGGGTCTCGCTGCCGGTGCCGAGCAGCACGTTGAAGATCACCAGGTCGAGGGCGAAGGCGGCGCCGCCGACCGTGCCGAACTTGCTCACCTCGCGGAGCAGCGCCTGCATCCGGGAGCGCAGTCCGGACGGCTGCGGCGGCTTCGAGGGCACGTTCCGAGGGTACCGGGAGTAACCACGGTCGGCTGTCCCCGTTGCCGGGTCTTAACCAGTCGTATCCACGTGGTGACGTTGCCGGTACGGTCCGTGCCGGAAGTTGTCGGCGTCGCGGATCTCGGCCAGCCGGCCCCGGCATTCGGCGCACCACTCCAGGTGGGCACCCATCCGGTGGGCGTCGCGGGGGGCGAGCCGGCCGCGGATGTGCCCGCTGAACCGTTCGCCGGCCCACCGGCATTCCGGGCGTTCCGCGGCGGCCACGTGCTGCTGCAGGTACAGGCTGCGCAGGCCTTCACGGGCACGGTGCGCGAGGACCGCGACGGCGTTCGGGGTCAGGCCCATCCGGGGTGCCAGTTCGGCCGGGGTGCTGCCCTCCACCTCGGTCTGCCACAGCACGTCGCGCCAGCGGGGCGGGAGCTGACGGAAGGCGGCCGCGGCGAAGGCGCGTTCGAGGCGGTCGAGGGCCGGGTCGGTGAACGGGACGCCGGCGTCGTAGCGGGTCAGGTCGTCGGTGAACTCCAGGCGGCGGTCGATGCGGGCCCGGTGGTAGCAGACGTGCCGCATGGTCGTGTGCAGGTAGGCGCGGAACGCGACCAGCGGTCCGCGGCCGGCCCGCAGGGTGGCGAACACCTTGGCGAACGTCTCGGCGACCAGGTCGTCGACGTCGGACGGGTCCCGGGTCAGCCCGTACGCGAACTGCCGTGCCGCCGCCCGGTGGCGTTCGTAGAGCGTGCCGAAGGCGGCGGTGTCGCCGGCCCGGACGGCGGCGAGCAGGTCGATGTCCGTGTTCGCGTCGTTGTCCGGGATCGTCATTCCGCCTCCTGTGGCCGGAACTGCGAGGAAGGCCCGATTAGGTGAAAGCCTAAGGCGTTAAGTCCGTTTTGCGAAAGTTGTCGCGAGCGTCGGCATGGCTGCCCGGCGCGGCGGAGTGATTGCGCACAACTGCGCTGAGTGTCGAAGAATCGATCGTTTTTGAGCATGACATCCATGGATTGTGTGGTTGTCCACAAGAACGACCGATGAACTCGATGCTTCGGGGGCTTAGGCTGGCCCGAACTCCCCAAGACGTGACCGGCATCACGCCGGTTGATTCGTCATTGGTCAGCGACGACCGAAGGAGCTTCACCGTGACGCAGCCCCCAACCTCGCACCCGCGCCTGCTGGCCTGGATCGACGAGGTCGCCGCACTGACGACACCGGACCGGATCGTCTGGTGCGACGGTTCACCGGCCGAGTGGACCCGCATCACCGACGAGCTGGTCGAGGCGGGATCACTGGTCCGCCTGGACCCGCGGAAGAGGCCCAACTCGTTCTGGGCCCGGACCGACCCGTCGGATGTGGCGCGGGTCGAGGAACGGACGTTCATCTGCTCGGTCGACGAGGCCGACGCCGGGCCGACGAACAACTGGACGGCCCCGGACGCGATGAAGCAGACGATGACCGTGCTGTACCGGGGGAGCATGCGCGGCCGCACGATGTACGTCGTCCCGTTCTGCATGGGACCGCTGGACGCGCCGCAGCCGATGTTCGGCGTCGAGCTGACCGACAGCCCGTATGTGGTCGCGAGCATGCGGATCATGACCCGGATGGGCGCCGACGTCCTGGCGGCGATGGGCGACGACACCGACTTCGTCCCCGCCCTGCACTCGGTCGGCGCGCCGCTGGACCCGGGGCAGCAGGACGTCGCGTGGCCGTGCAACGAGACCAAGTACATCTCGCACTTCCCGGAGACCCGGGAGATCTGGTCGTACGGCTCCGGGTACGGCGGCAACTCGCTGCTCGGCAAGAAGTGCTTCGCGCTGCGGATCGCCAGCGTGGCCGCCCGCGACGAGGGCTGGCTCGCCGAGCACATGCTGATCATGAAGTTGACCTCGCCCGCGGGCCGGGTCCGCTACATCGCGGGGGCGTTCCCGTCGGCGTGCGGCAAGACCAACCTGGCGATGCTGGAGCCGACGGTCCCGGGGTGGACGGTCGAGACGATCGGCGACGACATCGCCTGGATGCGGTTCGGCCCGGACGGCCGGCTGTGGGCGACCAACCCCGAGTTCGGCCTGTTCGGGGTGGCGCCCGGCACCGACTTCCACACCAACCCGAACGCGATGCGCACCCTGGCCCGCGGCAACTCGGTCTTCACCAACGTGGCGCTGACCGACGACGGCGACATCTGGTGGGAGGGCATGGGCGAGCCGCCCGCGCACCTCACCGACTGGACCGGCCAGGACTGGACGCCGGACGCGGACCGCCCGTCCAGCCACCCGAACAGCAGGTTCTGCACCCCGATCGAGCAGTGCCCGATCCTCGCGGGGGAGTACCACGACCCGCGGGGCGTGCCGATCGACGCGATCCTGTTCGGCGGGCGCCGCCGGACCACGGTGCCGCTGGTGGCCGAGGCCCGGGACTGGGTGCACGGCGTCTACCTGGGTGCGACGCTGTCCAGCGAGACCACCGCGGCCGCGGTCGGCAAGGTCGGCGTGGTCCGGCGCGACCCGATGGCGATGCTGCCGTTCATCGGGTACCACGCCGGTGACTACTTCCAGCACTGGATCGACATGGCCAAGGGCGCGTCCGGCGACGCCGCGCTGCTGCCGAAGGTCTTCTACGTCAACTGGTTCCGGCGCGACGACGACGGCGCCTTCCTGTGGCCGGGGTTCGGCGAGAACAGCCGGGTGCTGAAGTGGATCGCCGAACGGCTGGACGGCACGGCCGCCGCGGTGCAGACGCCGATCGGGCACGTACCCACGCCGGAGTCACTGGACCTGACCGGGCTGGACCTCGACCCGGCGGCGCTCGAGGCCGTGCTGCGGGTCGACACCGCCGAGTGGCTGGCCGAGATCCCACAGGTCACCGAGTGGTTCGAGAAGTTCGGCGACAAACTGCCGGCGGTGCTCTGGGCGGAGCTGGACGCGTTGAGGGCCCGGCTCAGCCGCTGACCGTCCGCCGCTCGTGGAGGGCGACCCGCAGCGCCCGCGACGGGACACCCCGGGACACCGGCCGATTCCGGTCACCGTCCCGGCGGGTGTCCGGACGGTGGAGCCGCTCACCGGCACGATCGGGCGCGTCGTCGCGCGGATCGTCTCAGGGCGGACCGTCCGCGCGTGGGCGCTGGGCGGGGGTGGCTACCCTTTGCGGTGATGAGTCTGCGTTCCCTGGTCTACTCCCTGTATGAGCGGCGGCTGGCTGGAAAGCTGGCCGGCAAGCCCGTGCCCCGGCACGTCGGGGTCATGTGCGACGGCAACCGGCGCTGGGCCCGCGAGATGGGTTTCGTCGACCCCAACGACGGCCACCGGGTCGGTGCCGCCCGGATCAAGGAGATGCTGACCTGGTGTGACCAGGCCGGCATCGAGCACGTGACGCTCTACCTGCTGGCCACCGACAACCTGCGGCGGGCGGCCGCCGAGCTGGACCCGCTGGTGAAGATCATCGAGGATCTCGCCACCGAGCTGGCCGAGGACGGCAACCCGTGGCGGCTGCGCATGGTGGGTGCGCTCGACGTGCTGCCGGCCGGCACCGCGGCGACCCTCAAGGCGGCCCAGGAGAAGACCCGGGACCGCTGCGACGGTGTCGAGGTCAACATGGCCGTCGGGTACGGCGGGCGGCGGGAGATCACCGACGCGGTCCGGTCACTGCTCTACGAACACGCGGCGACCGGCGGCACCATCGAGGAACTCGCCGAGATCCTCGACGTCGAGCACATCGCCGAGCACCTCTACACCCGCGGGCAGCCCGACCCGGACCTGGTCATCCGGACCAGCGGCGAGCAGCGGCTCTCCGGGTTCCTGCTCTGGCAGTCGGCGCACTCGGAGTTCTACTTCCACGACGCGAACTGGCCCGATTTCCGTCGCATCGACTTCCTGCGGGCCCTGCGCTCGTACGCCAACCGGCAGCGCCGTTTCGGCGCCTGAGCGGATCGCCCCGCGCGAGGGGGCGGGCTCAGGCGCCACCGGCGGGGTCGCCGGCGGTGGTCACCGCAGGCGGTCCAGGCCCTCGGTCAGGAACGCGGCCACCGTCTCCGGCGAGTCCAGGGTGAGGTCCGCGGCCCGGGACACCTCGGCGCCGGTCTCCGGGTTGGCCACGGCCACCGCCATGCCCAGGAACGACGGGTCACCGGCCTCGTGGTCGTGCAGCGCGGTGAACGCCTTGATGTCGGACATGTCGTCACCGAAATACCACGCGCAGCGGGTGCCGCGGACCGCCTCGGCGATCACCATGCCCTTGTCCTGCTGGACCGGCGGCTTCAACTCGACGACCATCCGGCCGTTCTGGATCCGCAGCTCCTGGCGTTCGGCCTGGTCGTGGGCCCACCGCTTGACGTCGTCGGCACGCGACGGGTCGAGGCGGTAGTGCAGGGCGACGGCGATCCGCTTGTATTCCACCAGGACCGGCTCACCGAGCTCGACGCGGGCGCGTTCGGCCAGCTCACGCATGGTCTCGACGTACTCCAGGGCGGTCGGCTCGGTGACCACCTGGCCGTCGTGCCACACCTCGAGGCCGTAGAGCCCGTAGAGGTCGACGTGTTCCAGGGCGCCGAACCGCGAGCGCAGGAAGTCGACCGGCCGGGCGGAGACGATGGCCACACGGGACACCACCCCACCGAGGCGTTCCAGCACGTCGACCGCACCGGGCACCGGCTGGGACGCGTCCGGGTCGTCGGTCACCGGCGACAGCACACCGTCGAAATCGAAGAAGAAGGTGGTCTCGGCGGCGTGGCGGGCGGTGAACGCCCAGGCGTCGCCGGGAGTCAACGGACGGGTCGGACGTGCAGTCTCTGCCACGCCGCCAGACTACCCGCGGATGGTCGTCTTTTATGCCGGGTGATTTTCGCGTGGGGCGAGCGTCACCCCGCGGTGCCCGATTTTGCGCACTACCGCAGGACGCTGTTGACCGCTAGCGTTTGAGTCATGGCACGGGGTCATCCCGAGCCAGCCGGTCGGCCCGGACCTGCGTTTTTGCGCCACGGGGCCCGCATCCCGTCCCCGTGCAAGAGCCCGGCGGCCGGAGGTGGCGGACCGCGGGTGGCTGGGGTTGCACGCCCGCTGGAGCAGGCCTGTGACATCTCGCCGTACCGATGCCGGTGTCGCCCCTCAGACCGACCCGGCCGACAAGGTGACCAAGAGCCGTGCCACGACGACCCGTCGCAAGACGCGGGACCGGCACGCCGACGCCGAACCCGCTCCTGCCGGACGGGTCTTCGTCCTGGACACCTCAGTCCTGCTGTCCGACCCGGCGGCCTTCCGCCGGTTCACCGACCACGAGGTGGTCGTCCCGCTGGTGGTCATCTCCGAGTTGGAGGGCAAACGGCACCACCCCGAACTGGGCTGGTTCGCCCGGCAGTCCCTGCGGGTGCTGGACGAGCTGCGGATCAAGCACGGCCGTCTCGACCAGCCGGTCCTCTGCAACGACGAGGGCGGCACGCTGCGGGTGGAGCTCAACCACGCCGATCAGAGCGTGCTCCCGCAGGGTTTCCGCAACGACTCGAACGACACCCGCATCCTGTCGGTGGCGCTCGGGCTGGCCGCGGAGGGCCGCGACGTCACACTGGTCAGCAAGGACATGCCGCTGCGCGTCAAGGCCGCCTCGGTCGGTCTGACCGCCGACGAGTACCGCCACGGCCAGGCCAGCGATCCCACCTGGACCGGCATGGCCGACCTGCAGCTGACCGAGGAGCAGGTGGCCTCCCTCTACGCCGGCGACGAGCTGGAGGCGGAGCAGGCCGAGATCCTGCCCTGCCACACCGGCTTGGTGATCCACTCACCGCGCGGGTCGGCCCTGGCCCGGGTCAACCCCGACAAGACCATCAAGCTGGTACGCGGTGACCGCGACGCCTTCGGGCTGCGGGGTCGTTCGGCCGAGCAGCGGGTGGCGCTGGACATCCTGCTCGACGAGTCGGTCGGGATCGTCTCGCTGGGCGGCCGGGCCGGCACCGGCAAGTCGGCTCTGGCGCTCTGCGCCGGGCTGGAGGCGACCATGGAACGCAACCGCCACAAGAAGGTGATCGTGTTCCGCCCGCTGTACGCGGTCGGCGGCCAGGAGCTCGGCTACCTGCCCGGCAGCGAGGCGGAGAAGATGTCGCCCTGGGCGCAGGCGGTCTTCGACACGCTCGGCGCGGTGGCGCACGCCAACGTGGTCGAGGAGGTGATGGCCCGCGGCATGCTCGAGGTCCTGCCGCTGACCCACATCCGCGGCCGCAGCCTGCACGACGCGTTCGTCATCGTCGACGAGGCGCAGTCGCTGGAGCGCAACGTGCTGCTCACGGTGCTCTCGCGCATCGGCCAGAACTCCCGGGTCGTGCTGACCCACGACGTGGCGCAGCGGGACAACCTGCGGGTCGGCCGGCACGACGGGGTGACCGCGGTGATCGAGGCGTTGAAGGGCCATCCGATCTTCGCGCACGTCACCCTCACCCGTTCGGAGCGTTCTCCCATTGCCGAGGTGGTCACCGACCTGTTGGAGGAAATCCCCCTCTGAGCGACCCCGCCGTCGGGTTTTGTAGGGAAATGTAGTAGAAATTCTTGTGACTAACATCACAAGAAGGTCTCGACATTTCACATCCGCATCACGTTGCGCCATGGTGTTCGGCGAGTGCCAACGCGTGGCCGCGACGTCGGAGATCGACTGGAGGCCACCCCCTCGCGAGTTCGAGGAGGCGGCCCGGATGGTCGCGGTGCTCGCGGCGCGTTCCACCCGTAACGGTGGGGACGCGCCGCGTCATTGCCCCCGACGAAGGGAATCTTCGTGAAGCGGCTCGTCGGCCGAGTGGGAGTCCGTGTGGCTTCCGTCGGTCTCCTGGTTCTGGGTCTCACCGGTGGCGTCTACCTCGGACAGAACCGCGAGGTCCAGCAACAGAGCGCGGAGTCGCAGCTCGTCTCGCAGGCTCAGGCCGACGAGTGGCGGCTGCTGAAGGATCGCGCGGCCGAACACGCCGCGGCCCGCTCGTTCCGGACGGTGGCCGAGAACGCCGCCGCCGAGAAGGCCGCGTCGGAGGCCAAGACCGCCGCGTCGAAGGCCCGCACGCTGGAGAAGAAGGCGATCGAGGAGGCTGCCGCCGCGAAGGCCGCCGCCGAGAAGAAGAAGGCCGAGGAGTCCGGCGGCCCGGTGGAGTTCACCGGGGACATCCCGTCCTCCTGCAACGAGTACAGCGGCAGTCGTAAGACCGGCTGTGCCCTGATGGTCAGCGCCGGCTTCTCGATCGACCAGTTCCCGTGCCTGGACAAGCTGTGGAAGAAGGAGAGTGGCTGGAACTACAAGGCCACCAACAGCAGCTCCGGGGCGTACGGCATTCCGCAGGCCCTGCCCGGCAGCAAGATGGCGTCCGAGGGTTCGGACTGGAAGACCAATCCGGCCACCCAGATCAAGTGGGGTCTCGGCTATATCGAGGGTCGTTACGACACTCCGTGCGGTGCCTGGAACCACTCGCAGAACGTGGGCTGGTACTGACGATCTCGTAGTGACGGGGCTGCGCGGCACACCGCGCAGCCCCGTTCTACTGTGATCAAATGTCCGTATGGTCCGAATTGTCCCATCGGGTTTCCTGGTCGTGCTCCTGACGCTCGTCAGCGCCGGCACCCCGGCGCACGCGTCCACCGGCGACCGGGCGGCCCGCGCCGTCGTCGGCGGCGAGGTGGCCGAATCCGGCTTGTTCCCCTGGGCCGTGCGCCTCTCGATGGGCTGCGGCGGCGCACTGACCGCCCCTCGCGTGGTGCTCACCGCCGGGCACTGCGTCGGCGCGAGCGGCCGCAACGACAAGATCACCGTGACCGCCGGGGTGTCCGACCTGAAATCCCGCCAGGCCATCACGGTCCGCTCGGTCGAGGTGTACCGCTCACCGAACTTCGTCACCGAGACCCGCGGCGACGACTGGGCGGTGATCAAACTGGAACGGGAGCTGGACCTGCCCACCCTGGAGATCGGCCGCGGCGGCCCCTCCGACGAGGGACCGTTCACCGTGATGGGCTGGGGCCAGACCAAGGAGGGCTCGCCGCGCCAGGAACGCCGCCTGCACTACGCCGAGGTGCCGATCATCCCGGACGAGACGTGCGCGGTCTCCTACCGCAAGGCCGGCGTCGAACTGGTCCGCGACGAATCGATCTGCGCCGGCCGGCACGGCGTCGACACCTGCCAGGGAGACTCCGGCGGCCCGATGGTCGTCAAGGCCGACACCGGCCGGTGGGAACAGGTCGGCATCGTCAGCTGGGGACTCGGCTGCGCCCGCGACGGCTATTTCGGCGTCTACACGCAGATCTCGACATTCCGGTCAGACATCCGGGCCGCGACCCGGCGGTTGAGTTGAACGTCTCCCCACTCGGGTGGCCGGTCCGCCGCAGCCCTGGAATCATCGATGCATGGGGTACGAGTGGGCCACGACACGCTCCGACGAAGCGGCCAGGTTCGGCACCGAGGCGTTCTACGCCTCCGTGGGCCGGGCCTTCGTCACGATGTGCGCGATCGTCCCCGCCCTGTTCCTGGTCGAGGCGATCGACGTCGCCCTCGGGCCGGGCACCCTGGACGTGGCCGGCGGCATCATCCCGCACCGCCTCGACGGCCTGGACGGCATCCTGTTCAGCCCGTTCCTGCACGCCGACTGGGACCACCTCTACGGCAACGCGGTCCCGCTGATCCTGCTCGGCACGTTCGCGATGGCCGGCGGCGCCCGCCGGTTCATCTGGTCCACGTTCCTGATCATGATGGTGTCCGGGATCGGCGTGTGGTTCATCGGTGACCCGAACACGGTGACGGTCGGCGCCAGCGGCGTCATCTTCGGATACCTGGGCCTGCTGCTGATGCGCGGCATCGTCGAACGCAGCTGGTGGAACTTCGCGGTGTTCCTCTTCATCGGCCTGCTGTACTGGTACCAGCTGTACGGCATCCTGCCGACCGACCCGCGGGTCTCCTGGCAGGGGCACCTGCTCGGCCTGCTCGGCGGGTTCATCGCCGCCGTCGTGTTCCGGCGCCGCCGCCTCTGACGGCTGCACGGTCGTTCTCGGCGACATCTGTCACGGGCTGACGGCCACGGCCACGGGCTGACGTCGACGGGCTGACGGCCACGGCCACGGGCTGACACGGCCACGGCCTCGTGCACGGCCGCGTTCTGAAGGTCGCGGGCACGGGCACGGGCCTGCAGCCTCTGCCGCGGGCCTGCGGTCTCTGCCACGGGAGTCCGGGCGGATCGGGCGCGCGGCCGGCCGTCGATCCTGGCGGATTGAAACAGGGGCAGCGCGTACCCCCGAGGTCTTGAAAGAGAGCGGGCCGGGCACGAAGCCCGGCCCACCACGGGGTTTGCTCAGATCGTGGGTTCTGCTCAGATCACCGGGTCGCCGTCGCCCAGCGGAACCGTCGGCAGATGCCCGTCGAAGTCGACAGCCGAATACAGCGCCAGCTTCTCCAACCGGTGATACGAGTCGATCACCCGGATCGTGCCGCTCTTGGACCGCATCACGATCGACTGCGTGTGCGCGCCCCCTGACCGGTAACGCACACCCTTGAGCAGGTCGCCGGACGTCACACCGGTCGCCACGAAGAAACAGTTGTCTCCGGTGACCAGATCGTCGGTGGTGAGCACCCGGTCCAGGTCGTGACCGCCGGCGATGGCCTTCTCCCGCTCCGAGTCGTCGAGCGGCCACAGCTTCGCCTGGATCATGCCGCCCAGGCATTTGATCGCACACGCCGCGGTGATGCCCTCCGGGGTGCCGCCGATGCCCATCAGCACGTCGACGTCCGACTCGCCGCGCGCCGCCGAGATGGCCCCGGCGATGTCACCGTCCGAGATGAACCGGATGTTCGCCCCGGCCTGACGCACCTCCTCGACCAGCTTCGCGTGCCGCGGCCGGTCCAGGATGCACACCGTCACGTCGGACACACTCGACCGTTTCGCCCTCGCGATCCGCCGCAGGTTCTCCGTCGCACCGGCATTGATGTCGATCACGTCGGCGCAGTCCGGCCCGACGGCGATCTTCTCCATGTAGAAGACGGCGCTCGGGTCGAACATCGCGCCGCGTTCGGCGACCGCGAGAACCGCGACCGCACCGGGCATGCCCTTGCTCATCAGGGTGGTGCCGTCGACCGGGTCGACCGCGACGTCCACCTCCGGGCCGGTGCCGTCACCGACCCGCTCGCCGTTGAACAGCATCGGCGCTTCGTCCTTCTCACCCTCACCGATCACCACGACGCCACGCATCTGGATCGAGTTGATGAGTTTGCGCATGGCGTCGACGGCGGCGCCGTCACCACCGTTCTTGTCACCGCGCCCCACCCATCGTCCGGCGGCCATGGCGGCGGCCTCCGTGACACGGACGAGGTCGAGGGCGATGTTGCGGTCCAGATCCTGGGGGACTCGGGCGGGCACGGGTGCCTCCTCGCGACGTTGCGGGGCTGGATGTGCCCTCGATCCTGGCATCCGAGGGCGGCCGACGTCTCGGTTCAGCGACATGGTTAACAATGGGTCCGTGGAACCAGCATCGCCGTCACCCGCCCCCGAGACCCCGTCACCGGCGCCCGCCCCCTCCCCGCGCCTCGCGAAGAAGGAGGGCCGTGCGCCCCGCGACATGCTGCTGTCGCTGGCCGTGCTGCTCGTCCCGATCGCCCTGTTCATGGGCTACTACCGGGTGGTGCTCGACGGCGACCAGCCGGTCTCCAAGGATGCGACGCCCGCCTTCGACCAGGCCGCCCGGGTGTTCCCGGTGGCCCGGCCGGCCGGCCTCGGCGACGACTGGATCGTCGCGTCGGCGTCGTTCCGCCGCGAGGACGACGGCGACACTCTGCGCGTCGGTTACGTCGCGCCGGGCGGCGACGCGGTCCAGCTGCTGGAGAGCACGGTCGACGCGGCCGCCCTGGTCCCCGCACAGCTGGGCGACTCCGGTGAACGGCTGGGCAACTTCCGCGCCGAACAGCGCAACTGGCTGATGTACAGCGGACGCGACGGCGAGATCGCCCTGGTCGTCACCGAGACCGACCGGACGATGATCATCCTGGGGGCCGAGGACCAGCCGGAGAGCCTGCAGGAACTCGCCTCCGCCCTGCCCTGACCCGTTCTGCCCCGTCCTGGCCCGGCCCGCCCTGCTAGTCGCCGTCGCGGGCGGCCCGGGCGGCGTCGATGCGTTCCCGCGCGCCGTCCAGCCACCGCTGGCAGACGTCGGCCAGTTTCTCGCCGCGTTCCCACAACGCCAGCGACTCCTCCAGGGTGCCGCCGCCCTGCTCCAGGCGTTCCACCACGGAGGCCAGCTCGGTGCGGGCCTGCTCGTAGCTGAGTTTCTCGTCGGTCATCGGCTCTCCATCACGGTTGCTCGCAGCTCGCCCTCGGCCAGCCGCACACGGATCACGTCGTCACCGGTCACCTCGTCCGCGGCGCGGACCACGTGCCCGTCGGGGCGCTGCACGATCGCATAACCCCGCTGCAGCGTCGCCGCCGGCGACAACGCGCGCAGCCGGGCCACGGTGTGCCGCAGGTCGTCGTCGGCCCGGCGCACCCGGTGCTCCAGGCTGCGCCCGGCCCGGTCCCGCAACGCCGTCACCTCGGACGCCCGCTGGTCGATCAGGGTGTGCGGCCGGGCCAGCACCGGCCGCGACCGCCACGCCTCGATCCGCTGCCGTTCCCGGTCGACGCGGGTCCGCACGGCCCGGTCCAGCCGGTCCCGGGCGTGACCGATCAGCCGGGACTCCTCACCCAGGTCCGGCACGATCCGCTTGGCCGCGTCCGTCGGCGTCGACGCCCGCAGGTCGGCGACGTAGTCCAACAGCGGCGTGTCGGTCTCATGGCCGATCGCACTGACCACCGGGGTCCGCGCCGCGAACACCGCCCGGCACAGCGCCTCGTCGGAGAACGGCAGCAGGTCCTCCACACTGCCGCCGCCGCGCGCGATCACGATCACGTCGACGGTGTCGTCGCCGTCCAGCACCTTCAGCGCGTCGAGGATCTGCGGCACCGCCGTCGGACCCTGCACCGGCACGTTGACCACCCGGAAATCCACCCCGGGCCAGCGCCGCCGGGCGTTCATCAGCACGTCGCGTTCGGCCGCGCTGGCCCGCCCGGTGATCAGGCCGATCCGGCCCGGCAGGAACGGCAGCCTCCGCTTGCGCTCCCGGGCGAACAGGCCCTCCGCGCCGAGCAGCCGTTTCAGCTTCTCCAGCCGGGCCAGCAACTCACCCAGACCGACCTGGCGGATCTCGTCGGCCCGCAGGCTCAACGTGCCGCGGGCCGGATAGAACTCGGGTTTGGCGTGCAGCGTGACCCGGGCACCCTCCGACAACTCGGGTGCGCCCGCGTCGAGCACATCCCGGTGGGCGGTCACGGTCAGGCTCAGGTCGGCGGACGGGTCACGCAGGGTCAGGAAGACCACCCCCGACCCGGGACGGCGGCTGATCTGCGCCACCTGCCCGTCGACCCACACCCAGCCGAGCTTCGCGATCCAGGCCCCGATCTTCTGACTGACCACACGGACCGGCCACGGCTCGTCGGCGCTGCTCTTATCGGTCTTCGCGGGCTCCGTCACCCGGCCAGACTACGTAAGACCACCGACATTCTCGTCGCGGCGATGCCGGGGCGCGGCCGGCGTCGGCTCCTCGGCGGTGAGGCGCGCCTCGGCGTGCCGCGGCACATACCCGGGGACCGCCACCGGCGTACGCCGCTCCGGCAGCAGCACCTCGACCCGGGCCAGCACGATCAGCAGCACCACCGCCAGGCAGGCCCAGAACAGCAGGTCCGCGAACAGGTACTCGAGGTCGAGGCGGGCGCCGTCACCGGTGCCCAGGAACGGGAACGGAAAACCACGCCGCTGCGGGAAAGCCGCGTCCAGGCAGCAACGCGTCGTCGTCGGCACCGCACCGGCCAGCATCCCGGCCGCGGCCAGCAGACCGGCGACGACGACCGCGGCCCGGCTCGGACGCAGCCGGTGCCGCATCAACGCGACCGACCCGGCCGCCGCCAGCACCCCGTGGAACAGCAGGTACACCGGGGTCAGGCCGCCGTCCACCTCGACCGCGACGTTCAGCACCCCGATCCCGAGCAGGAACCAGCCCGCCATCACCCGGAGCACCTCGGCGCCCCGTTCCGCGATCATGGACCGAGTATCGCGTCAGCCCGTGACGCCCGGGGCGGAAATCACCTTTCGCCCGCTCTTCGAGCGCCGGGCCACGCTGATCACCACCATCACGATCATTCCGGCGTACGCCCCGACGACCACGTTGCCGAGCAGCCCGTCCGGCAGCAACGCCCAGCCGTTCGCCTCCGCCAGCAGCCGCGCCGTCTCCGGATCGTCCGCCGACGCGCCCCGGCCGAGCCAGAAGAACGGCCAGCCCCGGCCCTCCCCGTACGAATACATGCAGCACACCGACGACGACGCGTACAGCGTCCCGGCCGCTGTGGCGGCCACCGCCGCCGCGACCGCTGCCGCCAGCACCGGCTTCACCGGGGGCGTCAGTCGCCGCCACAACACGAACACCAGCCCACCCGCCAGCAGCAGCACCCCCGCCACCAGCGCCGGCCAGCGCTCGTCCGCCCCCGAGGCCAGGCGCGCCTTGTCCAGCTCCTCGATCGCCCCGACCATGCTGACCACACCCGCCGCCCGCTGCGCCAGCGTCCGTCCCGCCCTGCTCATCGCACCCGCCCCGTTCCGCTCATCGTCTTTCTCTTCGCAGAAGTACGGCCCCGGTGGCAAGCCGGTTGTGGTACTGGTCGCAGAAAAGCGGGCGGGGGACCGGGCCACGTACCATGGCCGGGTGACCGAATCTCGCAAGCAGGTGTTGCTCGCCAAACCGCGTGGCTACTGCGCCGGTGTCGACCGGGCCGTCCAGACGGTCGAGGAGGCGCTGAAGCTCTACGGCGCCCCGGTCTATGTCCGCAAGCAGATCGTGCACAACAAACACGTGGTCAGCACCCTCGAGGCCCGCGGCGCGATCTTCGTCGAGGAGAACTACGAGGTGCCCGAGGGCGCCACCGTGGTCTTCTCCGCCCACGGCGTGGCCCCCGAGGTCCACGACCAGGCCCGCGAACGCAACCTCAAGGCGATCGACGCCACCTGCCCCCTGGTGACCAAGGTCCACCACGAGGCCAAACGGTTCGCCGCGCAGGACTACGACATCCTGCTCATCGGCCACGAAGGCCACGAAGAGGTCATCGGCACCGCCGGTGAGGCACCCGCCCACATCCAGCTCGTCGACGGCCCCGACGACGTCGACAACCTCGTCATCCGCGACCCGGAGAAAGTCGTCTGGCTGTCCCAGACCACCCTCTCCGTCGACGAGACGATGGAGACCGTCGCCCGCCTCAAGACCCGGCTGCCGCTGCTCCAGTCGCCGCCCAGCGACGACATCTGCTACGCCACCTCCAACCGGCAGCACGTGATCAAAGAGATCGCCCCGGACTGCGACGTGGTCATCGTGGTCGGCTCCACCAACTCGTCCAACTCGGTGCGCCTCGTCGAGGTGGCCCTCGGCGCCGGCGCCCGCGCCGGCCACCTGGTCGACTACGCCAGCGAGATCCAGGACGAATGGCTCGACGGCGCCACCACGGTCGGCGTCTCGTCCGGCGCGAGCGTCCCCGAGGACCTGGTCATGGAGGTCCTCGCCCACCTGGCCGAACGCGGCTACGGCGAGGTCACCGAATACACCACCGCCGACGAACGCCTCACCTTCTCGCTGCCGCAGGAACTACGCCGCGACATGAAGGCAGCCGCGGCGGCCGCTGCCGCCGCTAACTGAGCTCAGGCGCCTGGGGCTGGCGCGGGGCGATCTCCACCTGCGCCGGCGCCGGCAGATCATGGTCGGCGACGCCCATGTCGGCCAGCTTGCGGGCGCTCACCAGCACCCGCGACTCCAACGACCCCACCGCCCGGTTGTACGCCGTCACCGCCCCCGACAACGACGAACCCAGCTTGCCCACATGGTCACCCAGGGTGGACAGGCGCTCGTACAACTCCCGGGCCAGCGCGTGCACCGCCACGGCGTTACGGGCCAGCTCCTCCTGCCGCCACGAATACGCCACCGTCCGCAACAGCACCACCAGCGTCGCCGGGGTGGCCAGCACCACGTTGCGGCGGAACGCGTAATCCAGCAGCACCGGATCCCGCTGCAACGCCGCATCCAGGAACGGATCCGCCGGCACGAACAACACCACGAAATCCGGTGCCGACTCGAACGCCGACCAGTACTTCTTCGCCGACAACGCGTCCACGTGCGCCCGCACATGCCGGGCATGCCGGTCCAGATGCAGATCCCGGTCCCGTTCCTCCCGCGACTCCATCGCCGACAGATACGCCTCCAGCGGCGCCTTCGCGTCCACCACCACCGACCGGCCACCGTGCAGGCGCACCACCAGGTCCGGGCGCACCACCGACCGGTCCGTGGACGCCGTCACCTGCTCGTCGAAATCACAATGCTCCAACAGGCCGGCCGCCTCGACGACCCGCCGCAGCTGATGCTCCCCCCACCGGCCACGGACCTGCGGCGCCCGCAACGAGGCCACCAACTGCCGCGTCTCGGTCCGCAACTCCCCGGACACCGCGCCCATCGCCCTCACCTGCTCACGCAGTTCCGCGTACGCGTCCACCCGGTCGTGCTCCAGCTGCACCACCCGCTCCTCGTACCGCCGCAACGCGTCGTGCAACGGCGCCACCGCCCGGGCCACCGCCTCCTGCGACTGCGCCGTCGCCTCAAAGGACAGTGCCCGCAGCGACTGCTCCATCCGCTGCTCGCCGTCGCGCGACGCGGCGAGCGTCGCCTCCAGCCGCGCGATGTCCGTGGCCGCCCGCGACCGGGCCGCCAACCAGCCCAGAGCGGCACCCACCACGAGACAAACCAGAACAACCGCCAGTGTCGAGAACGTCACCACCGCAGATTGCCAGAAAGCCGCTTCATGACCAGCGGGGGTACGGTGGAAAACATGATGAGCGTGTTGCTGATCCTGGCGATAGTCGCGGTGGTCGTCCTGGTCATCGCCGCGACCCAGCGCAACGGCCAGGGGCGGCAGCAGACACAGCTCGCCGACGCCCGCGCCGAAGCCCAGCGGTGGTACGAACGACTCGGCGGCCAGGTGATGAACCTGAACTCCGAGGAACCCGCGGCCCGGCAGGCCCTCGCCGACGCGAGCGAACGCTACAACGCCGCCGGCGGTCAACTCCAGCAGGCGGGCACGGTCCGCCAGTTCGAACTGGCCCGCGAGTCGGCCCTGGAGGGACTCGCCTACGTGCGGGCCGCCCGCCTGGCGATGGGCCTCGACCCCGGCCCCGACCTGCCGCCGCTCGCCGTCTCCCAAGGTGCCGGGCAGCTCACCCAGCCGCGTGAGGTCACCGTGCAGGGACACGCGTACAAGGCCGGGCCGCAGCCGGGCGCCGAAACCCCCTACTACTACCCGGGCGGCCGCGTCCAAGGACGCCCGGTGCCGGCCGGCTGGTATTCGACACCGGTGTGGAAGACCGCCCTCGGCACCGGCGCCGGTGTCCTCGGCGGCATGCTGATCTTCGACGCGCTGTTCTCACCGGGCCTCGGCGACTTCGGCGGTGACATGGGCGTCGGCGACATGGGCATGGGCGACATGGGCATGGGCGACATCGGCGGCGGCGACTGGGGTGGCGGCGACTGGGGCGGCGGCGGAGATTTCGGCGGCGACTTCTAACACCGGGCCGACCGCCGGTCCAACTCCCGCCGCAACACCCGCGGACCCGGCCAGATCTGCGTCAGATCCGCGGTGAACGCCGGACCGCGCGGCGTGTCCACCAGCACCGGCTCGGTGTCCTCGTCCCGGCCCTGCACCGGATGCACCGTGTCCAGATCCGCCGGCACCACCTCCAGCACCGTCCGCAGACCCACCCGGCGGACCGCCACCACGGCGATGTCCGGCCACGCCAGCAACACCGGATCACTGCCCTGCGCGGCCAGCTCCAGACCACCGTCGGACACCCGCACCCACGTCGGCAACGCCGCCCGCGCCGACACGGCATAACCGCCCGCCGCCAGCACGGCGATCACCACACCCTGCAGCGCGACCACCCACCACGGATCGCCGGTGTCCCCGACGACCACCGCCACCACCGGAGTGGTCGCCAGATAGGCGACCAGCAGCGCGCCGAACACGACGACAAACGTCCGCGCCGGCGACGACCGGAACAACACGGCATCCTGCGCAGGGGCCTCGACCTGCTTCGGCGCGATCGACATGACTTCCATGGTGGCCCACCAGCCCGGCCGGTGGGCCACCTTCTTCCATTCAGAACCGCTAGAAACCGCAGGCCACGACCAACTCAGGGGTACGCCCCCGCAGCAGGTCCAGCTTGCCGATCCGGCCCGCCGACCGCACATCGCCCTCGATCAGCTCCAGCCGGTCGAGCAACTCCGCCGGCCCCAGCGCCTCCGCCAGCGGCACCTCCGTGCGCATCGACACCTTCCGGTCCGACTTGGCCCGGCGGACCTGACGCAACGCCTCACCGGCCAGATCCAGCAGCCCCGGATCGGACTCCGGAGCCACCCGCTCCACCTCGTACCGCGTCGGCCACGTCGCCTGATGCACCGACCCGTACCGCCACCACGACCAGACCTCCTCCGTGACGTACGGCAGGAACGGCGCGAACAACCGCAACAGCACCGACAACGCCGCCGCCAGTGCCGCCCGCGCCGACTCGGCCGCCGGACCCGACCCGTACGCCCGGTCCTTGACCAACTCGATGTAGTCGTCGCAGAACGTCCAGAAGAACGGCTCCACCACCTGCAACGCGTCCGTGTGCTGGAACCGCTCGAACGCCTCCGTCGCCTCGATGACCACCGTCGCCAGCCGGCCCAGCATCGCCCGGTCCAACGGCTCGGTGACCGGCTGCCGCAACGCCCGCTCCGCGCCCAGCCCCAACGCGAACCGCGACGCGTTCAGCAACTTCGTCGCCAGCCGCCGCCCGACCTTCAACTGCGCCGGCTCGAACGCCAGATCCGCGCCCGGCCGGCCGCTCGCCGCCCAGTACCGCACCGCATCCGAGCCGTACTGCTCGAGCACGTCGATCGGCGTGGCGACACTGTTGCCCTTCGACTTGGAGATCTTCTTGTGGTCCGGATCCAGGATCCAGCCCGACAGGACCGCCCGCCGCCACGGCAGCGTGCCGGCGAGCTGCTCACCCCGCAACACCGAGGAGAACAACCACGTCCGGATGATCTCCTGACCCTGCGGGCGCAGATCCATCGGGAACGTCCGGGCATGCAGATCCTCGTCGGTGCCCCACCCGGTGACGATCTGCGGCGACAGCGACGACGTCGCCCACGTGTCCATGACATCCGGATCGGCCACGAAACCACCCGGAACGTCCCGCTGCGACGCCGCGAAACCCGGCGGACAGTCCGAGGACGGATCCACCGGCAACGCCGATTCGTCCGGTATGAGAATCTGGTCGTAGTCCGGCTCGCCAGCGTCGTCGAGCCGGTACCAGACCGGGATCGGCACCCCGAAGAACCGCTGCCGGCTGACCAGCCAGTCACCGGTCAGACCGCCGACCCAATGCTCGTACCGGACGTGCATGCTCTCCGGCACCCACGCCAACTCCCGGCCCCGGGCCAGCAGACACTCCCGCAGATCGGCGTCACGCCCACCATTACGGATGAACCACTGCCGACTGGTGACGATCTCCAGCGGCGAGTCGCCCCGCTCGTAGAACTTGACCTGATGCCTGACCGGCCGCGGCTCCCCGAGCAACTCACCCGACTCCCGCAACGCGGCCACGACCTCCCGCCGCGCACCGGCAACCGTCGACCCGGCCAGCCGCGCGTAAAGCTCCACCGGAACACCCGGCGGCGCCTCCGCCAGGAAACGACCGTCACGCCCCAGCACGACCCGCGTCTCCAGCGACAACTCCCGCCACCAGACGACATCGGTCACATCCCCGAACGTGCAGACCATCGCGATGCCGGTGCCCTTGTCGACCGCCGCCGCCCGATGCTCGACAACCGGAACCTCCACCCCGAAGACAGGCGTCCGCACCGACGTCACACCCGCGAACCGCTCATCACCCGGATGGTGAACCAGCGCCACACACGCCGGCAACAACTCCGGCCGCGTCGTCTCGACCTCGACCACCCGGCCGTCCGGCCCCCGGAACGCCAACCGGTGAAACGCCCCCGGCCGCTCCCGGTCCTCCAACTCGGCCTGCGCCACCGCCGTCCGGAAACCGACATCCCACAACGTCGGCGCCTCTGCCGAATAGGCCGCACCGGCCGCCAGATTCGCCAGGAACGCCCGCTGCGACACCGCCCGCGCCCGGTCACCGATCGTCGTATACGTCAAACCCCAATCGACCGACAAACCCAGCCGCCGCCACAACGCCTCGAACGACTTCTCGTCCTCAACCGTCAACCGGCCGCACAACTCGACGAAATTCCGCCGCGAAATCGCCACCGGCCGCTCCGGAACCGGAGACGGCGGCTCCCACCCCGGGTCATACGGCAACGACGGATCACACCGCACCCCGAAAACGTTCTGAACCCGGCGCTCCGTCGGCAACCCGTTGTCGTCGAACCCCATCGGATAGAAGACGGCCTTACCGCGCATCCGCTGAAACCGCGCGACCGTGTCAGTGTGCGTGTACGAGAAGACATGCCCGACATGCAACGAACCGGATACGGTCGGCGGGGGTGTATCGATCGAGAACACGTCCGCCCGCTCCCTGGAACGGTCGAACGTGTACGTGCCCTCCCCCTGCCAACGCGACGCCCACTTCTCCTCGAGACCGTCCAACGACGGCTTCTCGGGGAGACCGTGACGCCCGGTTCCCGAATCAGTCATGCCGGCCAGCCTAGGACCCGCCCACCCCGTTCGGCGAGGCCTTTTACGTGGTCACCACCGCCACCGGCCCCCGCGTGACCAGCGCCATCAACCGGTCGACGCCGAGCAGGAGCGCGCCGAGAACAGCGAACACCACCGCCAGCGACGCCATCTGCACCGCCACACCGCCGTACCCGCCCTGCACCCCCGGATCGAGGAACGGATACGGATAACGGAACGGCGCGGTGGGAAACACGACCGCACGGAACACCGACAGCACCCCGTACAGAAGAGGAAAGACCAGCCACCACGGAAGATCGCGCCAAGGCGACGCCCTACGCGGCCCGAACGCCACCCAATCGATCACGACCATCAACGGCACGACATAGTGCACCAGGAACAGCGACCGGTTCGCCGTCGCCACCGCCAGATCAGGATCCGACAACCCCGGCAACGGACTGGCCCCCGCATTGAGCACGAAATGCGAGATCAGGCAGGTGATCAGAATCCACAGGGTCACCGGGCCGCGCAGCCGAGGAGCAGGAGCCTCCGGGGTACGCCGCCGCACCATCAGATAGACCGCGGCCCCGAAATAGCCGAGCACGATCAGATTGCTCTGACACGTGTAGAAGAGAACCCGCTGCTCACCACTGAGAAGCCCGACGACGACGCAGACGACAATCGCGGCACGCCACCACAACGGGGGCTTCCACAGGATCGACACAGATTCCTCCAGACGCTGGGCCGATCATGCTAGGCGCTCCCGCGTCCCGCGCCGAGCCGCGGTTTGTCACCCGTCCCTCAGCAGCCGCCTCCGTCCGATCCGTCGAGTCGTTCCGCCGACCTGCGGTCCGGGGCTTTTACCGACGGACCCGATTTGCCGACGACGGCTGAAGCCGGCCGGCCGTCGTCAGTGGTTCTCCGGGCGGTGCTGTGGAGCCGTGGCTGACGGCTCGGGGCGGCCCAGCCGTCGTCCATGGTCGCCTTCAGCCCGTGGGCGGACCGTGGACGACGGCTAGACATGTTTCGTGGTCAGGGTGCGAAGCCCGTCCGCGTGGTGATTTCGGGCGCGCTGGACGCCCCAATTCACCACACCCGTGGCGGTGTGGTGATTACGGGCGCGCTGGACGCCCCAATTCACCACACCCCTGGTGGTGTGGTGATTACGGGCGCGCTGGACGCCCGAAATCACCACGCTGTTGTGGGTGTGGTGAATTCGGGCGTGCTGAGCGCCCGAACTCACCACAGAGGCAGACCCTGACTGACTCATTAGGTGTCTAACCTGGCTGCGCCGTCCCTCATGGCTGTCCGAGCGACGCGATGCGGCCATCGGCGACGGCGGGACCGGTGTGGCCGTCGTCTGCGGCCGTTCGGATGTCGTGTGGGAACCGCGCGCGCGACGGCCGACTGCCCCGGCCGGCCCGTCGCCCAGGACAAACCGAACCGTGGCTAGACGAACCGTGGCTAAACGAACCTCTCGTGCTCCAGCAGCCAGGACTTCACCGGCAACCCCCACCGGTAGCCGCCCAGCGAACCGTCCGTACGCAACACCCGATGGCACGGCAGGAACAGCGCCACCGCATTCCGGGCACACGCCGCCGCAGCCGCCCGGACAGCCGCAGGCCGGCCCGCCAACTCGGCGTACTGCGTGTAGGTCACCGGCGCCCCCGGCTTGATCTCGCGCATCACGTCCCAGGCGCGACTCATGAACGCGCCCCCGGTGACCTGCTCGACCGGCACCGCGTCCAACGCTGCCAGATCCCCACCCAGATAGTCACGGACCGCCGTCCGTGCCGGGCCCACATCGTCGTCCTCCGCCACCGGCCCGGCCAGAGTCGGATGCACCAGGCGCATCAACTCGGCCACATCCGTGGTGAAACCGGAGGCGCGCACCGCGCCCTCCCGGCTCACGATCACAGTGAACGGGCCGGCCGGGGTGTCCATCGTCGAATGACGCAGCATGTTCGTCTCCTCACGCGTTACGGGTCAGCGTCGCCGGTCGCGAGAATCCCCGCGCGGCGGCCTGTGGATGACCGGGGAATGTGGACGACGGCCCTGGCGGCCCGTCGCCGGGATACCTTCTCAAGCGGAACGCCACAGCCTGACCAGGGCATACGAGCGCCAGGGACGCCAGTTCCCGGCATGTTCGGCCAGTGCGCGGGGCGTGTCCGGCAGGCCCAGCGCCGCGGCGCCGCGGCGGGCGGCCAGGTCGGTCTCCAGGAACACGTCGGGGTCGCCGATCGCGCGCATGGCGACATAACCGGCGGTCCACGGGCCGATGCCGGGGATCTCCTGCAGGCGGGCGACGGCCTCGGCACGGTCGGCGCCCGGGTTGAGGTCGACCGTGCCGGAGGCGACGGCGGCGGCCAGGGCGCGGATGGTGGCGCGGCGGGCGTTCGGCATGCCGAACGCCTGGTCGTCGAGGTCGGCGATGGCCTGTGCGCTGGGGAAACCGGTGAGCACGGCGGCAGCGGGATCGGTGTGCGAGGCGGCGGAGGACTCGGGGGAGGGGGAGGGGCCCACAGCAGCGACATCACCGACATCGTTCGCATCCGAGACACCCCGTAACAACCGCCGCAGCGCAGCTCGAGCCCCCGCCACGCTCACCTGCTGCCCCACCACCGCCCGGACCGCCATCTCGAACCCGTCCACCGCCCGGGCCACCCGCACCCCCGGCTCCTTGCGCACCACGCCTTCCAACGCCGGGTCCCGGCCGAGTTCGCCGTCCACCGCTTCGGGGTCCGCGTCCAGGTCGAACAGCCGCCGGCATCGGGCCACCGCCGGCGCCAGGTCACGGACGTCTTCGAGGCGCAGCGTCGCGTGGACCCATCGTTCTCCGGCGCGCAGGGCCACGCTTCCGGTTCCGTGCGGCAGGCTCAGTCCTCTGCGGTACGTGTCGCCGTCCACTTCGTCCACGCCCGGCAGTGTTCGTGCCGCCAGGAATTCCAGGAGTGAGGCCGCGTGCAGCGGGGCTCGATGGGCCAGCCGCAGGTTGATGACTCCTGGCTCGCCGCCGGCCGCCGGTCGCGTCTCCCGCAGTTTGCCGGGCGATCGCGCGTACACCTCGAGCATGGTGTCGTTGAATTGTCTGACGCTGCCGAATCCGCTGGCGAAGGCGATGTCGGTGATCGCCAGGTCGGTGGTTTCCACGAGGATCCGCGCGGTCTGGGCCCGTTGTGCCCGGGCCAACGCGAGGGGTCCGGCGCCGAGTTCGGCGGTGAGCATCCGGTTGAGGTGTCGTTCGGTGTATCCGAGCCGGGTGGCGAGTCCGTTGACGCCTTCCCGGTCGACGACGCCGTCGCCGATCAGCCGCATGGCCCGTCCGACGGTGTCGGCGCGCGCGTCCCATTCGGGTGATCCGGGTGCGGCGTCCGGCCGGCATCGGCGGCAGGCTCGGTATCCGGCGCGTTGGGCGGCTGCCGCGCTGGGATGGAATGTCACGTTCTCTCGTTTGGGGGTGACGGCCGGGCAGGACGGCCGGCAGTAGATGCCGGTGGTGCGGACGGCCGTGTAGAAGCATCCGTCGAACCGCTGGTCGCGGCTGTCGACGGCGCGGTAGCAGCGTTCGAAGTCCAGCTCCATGCCGTCGAGTCTGCTCCGCGTACCCGCCGCCTGGCTGGCGGGTTTCGGACATCACCGTGTCGAGGGTTGTCAACCGCGGTTGACGCTTGCCGATCTGTCAACTACGGTTGACGTTATGGTGACGACAATGGCGAAAGTCGATATCCGGTGGCGTACGTTCGGCGACGGCGGCCCCAAAGTCGTGCTGCTGCACGGCGGCCTGCAGACCTCGGCCAACTTCACGAAACTCGCCGGCCTGCTCGCCCGCGATTTCACCGTCCACGTCCCCGATCGCCGCGGCCGTGGCGAGAGCGGGCCCGCCGCCACCGGCCACGGCCTCCGCGCCGAGATCGACGACCTGGCCGCGTTGCTCGGCGAGACCGGCGCCGGCAACGTCTTCGGCCTCAGCTCCGGCGCGGTGATCGCGCTGCGCACGGCCATGGAGATCCCCGTCGAACGCCTCGCGCTCTACGAACCACCGCTCAAGCACGGCGGTCACGATCCGCTCTCCTGGCTTTCAGCGTACGAACGGGAGCTCTCCCGTGGTCACCCCGCGGCGGCGTTCGCGACCGTGGTCAAGGGGACAGGGGGCGCCCGTCTCGTCCCGAGAGCCGCCCTGATCCCGCTCGCCGGCCTGGCCCTGCGCACCGGCGGCGGCAGGGAGCTGGGTGAACTGATCCCGACGATGCGACTGGACGCGGCGGTCGTCGAGGAGGCGGCCGGACCGCTCAGCACCTACGACGGCGTGACGGCCGAGACGCTGCTGCTCGGCGGGACACGCTCCCCGGCGTACCTGAAAGAGGTTCTCACCGGCCTGGAACCGGTCCTGCCGCGAGCGCGGCGGGTGACCCTGACCGGCGTCGGGCATCTCGCCGCCGACAACAGTGGCAGGCCGGCTCTGGTCGCCGCCGAACTGCGGAAGTTCTTCCGCTGAAGCGGACCTGAGGCGCGGCTCGGGCAAACCCGTAGACTCACGTTCCGTGAGCCTCAGCATCGGAATCGTCGGCCTGCCCAACGTCGGCAAGAGCACCCTGTTCAACGCCCTGACCAAGAACGACGTGCTCGCCGCGAACTACCCGTTCGCGACGATCGAGCCCAACGTCGGCGTGGTCGGCCTGCCCGACGAGCGGCTGGGCAAGCTCGCCGAACTGTTCGGCAGTGAGAAGATCCTGCCGGCGCCGGTGAGCTTCGTCGACATCGCCGGCCTGGTCCGCGGCGCGTCGAAGGGCCAGGGCCGGGGCAACGCGTTCCTCGCGAACATCCGCGACGCGTCCGCGATCTGCCAGGTGGTCCGGGCCTTCTCCGACCCGAACGTGCTGCACGTCGACGGCAAGGTGTCGCCCTCCGACGACATCGAGACGATCAACACCGAGCTGATCCTGGCCGACCTGCAGACGGTCGAGAAGGCGCTGCCCCGCCTGCAGAAAGAGGCGAAACTCAAGAAGGACAAGGCGCCGGTCGTGGCCGCCGCCGAGGCCGCGTTCAAGCTGCTCAACGACGGCACCACCCTCTACCAGGGTGCGAAGGCCGCGGGCATCGAGCTGGAGCTGCTCGCCGAGCTGCACCTGCTGACCACCAAGCCGTTCCTGTACGTGTTCAACGTCGACGAGGCCGAACTGGGCAACGAGACGTTCCTCGACGAACTGCGCGCCCTGGTCGCCCCGGCCGAAGCCGTCTTCATGGACGCGAAGATCGAGTCCGAGCTGATCGAGCTCGACGAGGCCGACGCCCTGGAGCTGCTGCAGTCCACCGGCCAGTCCGAGCCCGGCCTGAACCGCCTGATCCGCGTCGGCTTCGACACGCTGGGCCTGCAGACCTACCTGACGGCCGGCCCGAAGGAGGCCCGCGCCTGGACGGTCCCGGTCGGCGCCACCGCTCCCGAGGCCGCCGGCGTCATCCACTCCGACTTCCAGCGCGGCTTCATCAAGGCCGAGATCGTCAGCTTCGACGACCTGGTCGAGGCCGGTTCCATGTCCGCTGCGAAGGCCGCCGGCAAGGTCCGCATGGAGGGCAAGGAATACATCATGAAGGACGGCGACGTCGTAGAGTTCCGCTTCAACGTCTAGACACGTTCCGCAGTCCGGGTGCGAAGCCCGTCCGCGTGGTGATTTCGGGCGTTCAGCACGCCCGAAGTCACCACACCCACGACAGCGTGGTGATTTCGGGCGTCCAGCGCGCCCGTAATCACCACGCGGACGGGCTTCGCACCGTGACCACGACACGTGTCTGGCCGCTGCGCCGTGGTGTCCGGCCGGTCGATCGGCCTACGGTGACTCGGTGATGATCCGAGACGCCGGGGCCGGCGACTGGCCCACCATCCACCCCTTCTTCCGGGAGATCGTGGCGCGCGGTCACTCGTACGCGTTCCCTGAAGATCTTTCGTTGGAACAGGCCCGCGGCTGGTGGATGGAGTCCCCGCCGGGCCGCACCGTCGTCGCGGTGGACGGCGCGACGATCCTCGGCAGTGCCAAGATGGGCCCCAACCGGCCGGGCCGGGGTGCGCACGTGGCGACGGCCAGCTTCATGGTCGACCCGCGGCATGCCGGCCGGGGCGTCGGCCGCGCCCTCGGCGAACACGTCGTCGCGTGGGCGCGCGCCGCCGGTTACCGCAGCATCCAGTTCAACGCGGTCGTCGAGACGAACGAGGTCGCGGTGCGGCTGTGGCGTTCCCTGGGCTTCGAGGTCCTGACCACGGTGCCGGAGGCGTTCGACCATCCCGACCACGGCTTGGTCGGCCTGCACGTGATGTTCCTGAACCTGAGCGGCCCTGACGGATCGGCCGGCCCGCGGTCGGAGTGAGCCGGAAATCGCCGACGGCGAGGCCGAGGCTCGCGGCGGCGTGCGGCTGGCTCAGCTCTTGCGGCCGGGTGTCAGAGCATCCAGGTCGAGGCGGATCGGGAACGGCTTCGTGGTGTGCAGTTCGTGCCGGTGGATGCCGGTCGGCACATAGGAGCGGGTGGGCTCGTCGATCTCGTAGACGTGGATCACCGGCGATCCGTCCTCGTTCTCGATACGCCAGTAGTGGGCAATTCCGGCCTCTGCGTATTTGCGCAGCTTGACCGTCCGATCGCGGTGTGCGGATTCCGGTGATACCACCTCGACGACCAGGAGTGTCTCGTCGGGCGTGTGGAAGGTGCGGGAGGGCTCGTAGGCCGCTGTGGTGACCAGGAGATCCGGCTCGGGGCGGTTCCACTTGTCGAGTCGGATCGTGATCTCGCGGTCGACCTCGATGCCTTCCGGTGCCTGGTCCGTCAGCAGATTCACCAAAGCGGTGATCAGCCGAGCGTGCCAGACCTGCTGGGGGGACATCATGAAGACGAGTGCTCCATCGATCAGTTCGGTGTGACGTGGGGCCTCGGCGATCGTGTCGAGGTCCTCGGAGTACCAGCCTTCAGGACGAGGTGGGCGCATCCACTCGGGCACCGCAGTCATGCCGTCACCGTAGCATTCGGCAACGGCGGATCGGATTGGTGATTTCCATTCCGCGGTCACCTGTTTCCCGCGGAAATGTATGAGAGGCGCGGGCCTCCGTCAGGCCGATTCGGGAGTCGCTGCGGGCGACGTGCTGGTAGGAATCCGATCGGTTCGTGATGAATGGCCGTGTGATCGGACTGCCCGTCCCGCGACCGTGTCCGGTTTGGTGATGGCCTGCACGGCTCGGGTGATCGACTCCTTGCCGGATCCGGCTGACATGGTGGCTACACCATCCTCGCTCACCACTACTTTCCCTCCGATCCCGTTCCACTCCTTGCTGACGATCCAGTTGATGTCATGTAATGTCCGTCGAGCTTCTTCCATGGCTTTCTCGTCGCGATGGTAGAAGGCGCTTCCGAGGCTGGCCAGAGCGACCCGGACCGCGATGGTGCGAATGACGCGAGACTTGTCGGTCAATACCTCGACGCCGCCGAAGTGCGCGAATATCTCGGTGAACCATCGAGTTGCCGCAGCCCGGAGCCTGTCGAAGTCGACGCCCTCCCAGGGTGGCGTCTTCTTCGACGTGGTCAACGGTTTGTAAGGGCCCAGGACGATGGCCTTCACCATCTGCTCGGCGTGGGTCAGGAGGATCCACTGATTCATCGCCTGGTGGGTGATGGTGAGTTGCCGACCGGTGGTGGCGTATCCGATTTTAAGATCATCGAAGATCTCCTTGGTGACGGTGATCCACTTGTTCCGGGTGTCGAGATTCGCCTTGGTGATGGCGTCCACCGGCGTGCCTTCATAGTTAAGATCGACGAACAGTACAGAGGCCTGTTCAGCGGTGATGCCGTGGAAGATCTCGACCGTTACGGGTTGCTGCATGAGCTTGTCTTTCAAGGCGGCCGGGACCCGCGGATCCGCCTGGATGTCGAAACCTGCCTGATGTCGGCATTCACCGTCGGCGAGTGCGCCCCGCCCGATCTGGCCGTGATCATAGGTGTACCAAGGGCTGTCGAGGCCGTCCACGGAGACGGGGGCAGCCCGTTCCGGCATGCGTTCCGGCCATACGGCATAGAAGCCGGGAAGTGCGCCGAATGCTTCCTGTGGGGTCAGTGCGAAGGTATTCAGCAGATAATCTCGAAGACCGTTCCTGGTGTTCTCCAGTTTTCGTGTGGCAACGAGCCTCCGTACCGGTACGGATCTTCCGCCTACGCTGCGCCGCTCGGTCACTTCTTTACGGAAGGGGCGCTGGATCTTCTTGCGTAGCGGCGCCAACTGCTCGGCGCGGGGGTCCACCGAAAGGCCTTCTCCGATGTCGCGGAGGGCGTCCTCGAGAACCAGACCGGAGACTATGTTGTCGATAACCCAATGGAATGGAACTACCGTAGTGAAATGGAAATCGTTCCAGCGAAGGCCGGTAATCAACTTCGGGATCAGCACTGTGAAGTCCTTTACGGCGATTCCGCCAGTCAGTGGTCACCCGTGAGGATTGAAGATGGGTCGAACCGCCCGTTCGATGAACGGGGACTGTCGAGCGATGAGATGACCGTACTCGGGAAATCCATGGTTGCCTACTCGTAGCCACCAAAGAGGTATTCGGCCGTACTCGAGTACGGCCGGAATTCGAGGGCCAGGATGCGTTCGGTGGCACAATTTCGCAGCTCAATGGCACTGTACCGGCCGGTTGCGTCGGAGGGCCGGCCCAAGCAGTGGCCGGAACCCACTGGGGGTCGGGCAGGGTGCGCTCGTAGCAGACGGAGACTTCGGAGCCGATGTACGCGCCGAACAGCGGAATCCGGCGGCAGCCCGGGGCTCTTGGAAGCTCGCCGCCCGGATCGTTGCCGGGGTGCTCGAGAAGGTGGACCAGGCCCGCGCCGACCTCGCCGACCAGATCCGCGCCGCCGACCGTGCCGGAATACACCAGGTGGCTTGCCGAGCGGGATCAGACGCGGATGATTTTGACGGCCGCACCGCAGAGGAGGGACAGATCCTCGGGGTCGGAGGTCAGCACGGTGACGGGTGGGGGCGAGCTGCGTGCTACAGCTGCGAAGACCGCATCGATCGCGTACTTGTGCCCGTGAAGTCGATGCGTTCGTAGGAGCTCAGCTGCCCGATCCGCGATTTCATGGGTGATGGCGTGTACGTCGATGCGAGACAGGATCCATTTGATGCGGGCCGGATGCACCTTTTTGTCGTCTGCTTCGAGCAGCGTCATGACGGAGGTCCCGACCCGGATGCGGCTCTCCTGAGCGGCATGCATGAGAGCAGCGATGGTGCGATCGTCGTGATAGAGCTTGGACAGGCCTTCACAATCGAGCAGCATTGTTCCTGGCATCAGGCTGCGGCGCCGCTGGTGCTCTGCGGGTCGTGCCGGAGGAGGAGCTTGGCGGCCTCGATCTCGTCGCGCGTCAGCGGAGCATTACGCGCTTCGAAATCGTCGACGATTTCGCCTAGTTTATCCATCGCGATGCGCTGCTCCAGCGCCTCGATCACGTAGGCGGAGAAGCCCGCAGGTCCCACCTGGGCACGGACGGCCTCGGCGATGTCCTCAGGCAGACTGATCGAGTATTTCTTGCTGCCGCTCATGACAAAATTCTACTGCGGGTTGGGCAGGGTGCGCTCGTAGCAGACGGAGACTTCGGAGCCGATGTACGCGCCGAACAGCGGGATCCGGTGGTAGCCCTCGCGTTCGTAGAAGCGCATCGCGTCCGGCTGGCCCGGCCCGGTCTCCAGGCGCAACGTCGTCCAGCCTCGGGTGAGGGCGGCCTGCTCCAGGGCGCGCAGCAGGCCGGCCGCCACGCCGGAGCCGCGGCCGGCCGGGTCGACGTACATCCTTTTGACCTCGGCGGTGGTGGCGTCGAGGCGGCGCAGGGCTCCGCAGCCGATCGCCCGGCCGTCGCGGACGGCCACCAGGAACACGTCGATGTCCGCGGCTGACGGTGGGGTGCCGGGTTCGTGGTCGTCGCTGCCGTAGCGGGTGTCCAGTTCGGCCCGTTGCGCGGCCCGCAGTGCTGTGCCGTCCGGGTCGTTCCAGGGGCGTTCGGTGATGGTCCAGGTCATGAGCGCAGCAGGGGGAAGACGGTGCCGGCGATCAGTGCGCCGGCCAGGGCGCCGACGACGACCTGGGCGGGGGTGTGCGCGGTGAGGCGGATGCGGGCCCAGCCGCCGAGCAGGACCAGCGGGACGCCGAGCAGGGCGACCGGGCCGTAGACGGCGGTCAGGGCGGCCACCGTGCCGGCTGCCACGCCGCCGTGGATGGACATCTTCCACCAGTGGGTGACCAGGGCGAACACGAACAGGCCGACGCCGCCGGCGGCCAGCAGGGCCAGTACCTCGCGCGGGGCGCCCAGGGCCACCAGCAGGGCCAGGCCGGCGACCAGCGACACGGTGCCGAAGAGCAGTGGGATGCGGCGGTCGGCGCGTTCCGGGATGTGGTGGTTGGTCAGGCGGCCTCGGCGTACGCCGTGCAGCACGTACCCGAGGGGGATGACCGCCGCGAACAGCGCGCCGGGTAGTCCCCACCAGCGGGACACGCCGGGGGTGTCGCCGGCGTGCCAGCCGACGACGATGAGCAGGGCGGCGACCAGGACCGCCGGTGCGAGCACTTCGGACACGAGCCGGGCGATCCGGTCCGGCAGGGCCGTGCTGGTGTAGGGACTGGTGTCCGGGCTGGTGGTGATCACGCCTCACATGATGACAAAGGTTCGTTCAGGGCTCGGTGGCCATCGCGGCGAAGGCCGCCGCGAGGCGGGCCGGGTCGATGCCGTCGAGGTGGTCGAAGATGTGGCGGCGGACGCTTGCCAGGTGGGTGGGCCAGGCCTCGCGGAGGCGGGTCAGTCCGCGTTCGGTGAGGACGGCGTTCGCGCCGCGGGCGTCCTCGGTGCAGCGGATGCGGCGCAGGTGGCCCTGGGTTTCGAGTTTCGCGGCGAGTCGGGTCATGCCGCTCAGTGACATGTCGCACGCGTAGGCCAGTTCGCTCATCCGCATCGACTGGCCGGCGGTTTCGGACAGGTGGCGCAGGACCGAGTATTCGCTGAGGGAGAGGCGCTGTTCGCGCATCAGGTCGGCGTCCAGGGCGCGCGGCATGACCAGCAGGAACCGGCCGAGGGCGCGCATCACCGCCTCTTCGTGCGGGCTCAGCGGGACGAGCCGGTCGGCGGTGTCGGACATGGCACCGATGGTACGGCCGGGGCGCTGGTGACTCTGCGCCTCGCCGGAGCAACGCGCGAGGCTGGTAACGGGGCATGGCGTCAGCTTTTCGGGGGACTCGCGGCGCCTTGCCTGCGAGCCGGGACGAGTCACAATGCTTTGGTGCAAAACCAGACAACTAGTGACTCTTGGCAGCATCTGCTCGAAATGCCACGAAAGTCTTGGTGGGCCCGGCTGCCGTTCGGCGTCCGGATGACTGTGGGCACGACCGCGATCCTCGCCGTCGTGGGGGGCGGCGCGACCGGTGTGGCCGGTCTCACCGGGGGCGGGCCGGAGGATCCGGTGGCCGCGGCGCCGTCCGTCGCCGACCCGGTCGACGTCGCCGATCCGCTGCTCGACGACGAGGCGGAGGTGGTCAGCCGGGAGGCGGCGGCCGCCGAACCGCTGCCCCGGCGGCACCAGCGGGCACCGGGCGCGGCGGGGCTTGCCGCCCGCAGCGCCGCGGACCAGCTGGGACGGACGTCGGCCGCCGCGGACCAGCCCGCAGCCACGGCGGCCGGCGCGGACCGGGACGGCGGCGATCGCGCCGCCCGCACGGAACCGCGCTCCGTGCGTACCCCCAAGAAAGCCCGCACCGAACCGGCCGGGAAGAAGAACCGCAAGGCGAAAGCGGACACCAAGGCGAAGGGGAAGACCACGGCCGAGCCGGTGGTCACCACCCGCACCGAGACCGAGACGCGGGTGATCCCCTTCCACACCAAGTTGGTCCGTGACTCGTCGCTGCCGCGCGGCGTCCGCCGGGTGCAGACGCCGGGCAAGCCGGGCGAGGAACGGGTGCGCTACCTGGTGACCACGACCGACGGTGAACAGACCGACCGGCGGCTGCTGGACACCACGGTCACCCGCAAGCCCCGGCACCGGGTGGTGGTCTTCGGCGCGCAGTGGGCCGGCGACGCCAAGGACTGCCAGCGTGACCTGCACGTCTGTGTGCCGGTCGGGCGTGCCGCGCTGTGCCCGCAGGACCAGGACGCGGTCCCGGTGGCGCGGCCGGAGCCGAGCGGCGCCGTGCGGGGCCCGGAGAGTGCCGGCGCGCTGCTCTTCTCGGTGGAGGAACTGGAACTGCTCGGGCCGGGCGCGCTGGACAGCCTGCGCCGGGAACCGGCGAGTCTGTGCTGACGAGGGCGGAGACGGGTAATTGATTGCGCCGCTCTGGCCGGAAGATCACCGTAGGGGGATGGGGCTGACCGACGCTGATCTGACCGAACTCGCCCATCGCCTGCTCACGGTGCCCGGAGTCGCCGGGGTGATGCTCGGCGGCAGCCGGGCGCGCGGCACGCACACCCCGGACTCGGACACCGATCTGGGGTTGTACTACCGGGCCCCGCTGGACACCGAGCGGCTGGGCCGGCTGGCCGAGGAGGTGGCCGGCAGCGGCAGCCGGGTCACCCCGCCCGGCGAGTGGGGCACCTGGGTGGACGGTGGCGGCTGGCTGCGCATCGACGGGCACGCGGTCGACTGGATCTACCGTGACCTGGACCGTGTCCGGGCCTGCTGGGCCGAGGCCGAGAAGGGCCGGTACGCGTTCCACGTCCAGGCCGGGCATCCGCTCGGTGTGCCGGACTTCCTCTACCCCGGTGAGCTGGCCCTGGGGCGGATCCTCGCCGACCCGACCGGTGAACTGACCGCCCTGCGGGAGAGTGCCCTGGTCTATCCGCGGCCGCTCGCCGAAGCCCTGGTGGCCGGTCTCTGGGAGGCGGACTTCATGGTCGGCCTGGCCCGCAAGGCGATCTCCCGGGGCGACGCCACCTACGTGGCCGGCTGCCTGTTCCGGCTGGCCGGGGTGTGCGCGCACGCCCTGCACGGCGCCGCCGGCCGGTGGCTGATCAACGAGAAGGGCGCGATCGCTGCCGCGGACGCGTTGCCCGGCGCGCCGCAGCAGTTCCGGCGGCGGGCCGAGGCCGCGTTCGCCGCGGTCGACGGCGACCCGCTGCGGCTGGGGGCGGCCGCCGACATCGCCGCCGATCTGGTCCTGGACACGGTCGACGCCTGCGCGATGATGTTGCGGTGACGGCTGACGAACCCACCATTCTCGCGACCAGCGCGTTCTTCCGGCGCGGCGCCCACGGCCCGCTCTCGTTGCGGCCCGGGGCGATCCACCACTTCGCGGCGGAGCTGGCCAACGCCCGCAAGCCGAAGATCTGCGTGCTGACCCAGGCCACCGGTGACCCGGAGACGCGGATCGGCGCCTTCTACGCCGCGTTCGCCGGCACCGACTTCACCATGTCGCACCTGCAGCTGTTCCCGATGCCGAACGTGGACGACATCCGCGCGCACCTCCTGGCCCAGGACATCGTCTGGGTGGACGGCGGCAGTGTGGCCAACCTGTGCGCGCTCTGGCGGGTGCACGGGCTGGACGAGATCCTGCACGAGGCGTGGCAGGCCGGCGTGGTGATGAGTGGTGTCTCGGCCGGGTCGATCTGCTGGCACAGCGGTGGCAGTACCGACAGTTACGGCCTGGAGCTGCGCGGGTTCACCGACGGGCTGGGCTGGCTGCCGTACAGCAACGGGGTGCACTACGACGCGGAGGAGCAGCGCCGCCCGAAGATGCACGAGCTGATCGGGGCGGGCACCCTCGCCGACGGGTACGCGACCGACGACGGCGCCGGCCTGCTCTACCGGGGTACGGCACTGGCCGAGGTGGTCGCCGACCGGGAGGGCCCGCGGGGGTACGCCCTGCGCCGCAACCCGGACGGCACGGTCACCGAGACGCCGCTGCGGACACGTGTCCTGCCGGAACCGCGGAGTTGAGGGCCGGAGCGTCGTTAGGCTTGAACGGGCGCACCACGCGGCCCGAGGCAGAGAATGAGGAGAACGATGACGTACTTCCGTGGCGGCGAGGGCGGCAGTTACCGCTGAACCCTCGGGTTTCGCCGCGGTCCGTCAATGCAGGGCGACCGTGGCGAGACCCACCAGGACCGCCGAGAGCAGGAACGCGACGGCGAAGGCGGCGTTGGCGACGTGTGCCAGCCGGTACGGTTGTCCCCCCTCACCTCCGGTGTCCGGCATCGCGGTGCTGTATCTGCGGGTCGACGGCCGTTGCAGGTGGGTGAGCACCGGGGTTCGCCTCCAGAGGGAATCGACGTGATCCTCGGTAGCATGCGGCGGGCCGGAAGCGGAGAACAACGGTTACCGATGAGTAACCGTCGCCGGGGTTCAGAACTGGCATAACCGATCGGGCGACCCTTCCGGAGGATATTCACCCTTTGTGAGGATTTATCGGTAAACCGGGTTTCGTCATCATTGGTCTGATGCCGGACACCCCGTCGAAGTCCCACACCCTGTTCAGGGGAACCTTGAACATCGCGGTCGTGCTCCTCGGCCTGGCATCCGGGATCGCGCAGCTCGCCGAGGTGCCGACCCGGATCGCCCAATGGGCCCTGACCGCCGTCTTCCTCGCCTGCCTGCTCTACTTCGTGGTCCGCCTCTGGCAACTCGCCTTCGTCGTCCGGATCCGGCAGCTCGACGCCGACCTGATCGACGCCGCCAAGGCGCTCAGCCTGCAGCGGGCCGGCCACCAGCACTACCTCGACGCCATCCAGCGGATCAGCGACCGGGAGAAACCGCTCTTCTCGGAGACCCTCGAGGTGCTCGTCACCGTCGGCGACGACGATGAGAGCGACCGCATCGTCGAGAAACGTGTCACCACGCCGGATCCGCTGGTCACCCACCGGACCATGCGCCCGATCGTGCCCACCGACACCGACCGGCTGATCCGCCTGGACGACATCGACTTCAAGGCGCTGCGCCCGGTCGACGGCAGCATCACCGCGCTGCCGCTGGAACAGAGCCGGCTGCTGCGGGTCTGGCTGATCTTCGACCCGGCGGTGACCACCCCCACCGCGTGGCAGGTGGAGTACCGCCCGGTCGGGCTCTGGCGCCCGCTGCGCGAACGCGGCTGGGACCAGCTGGTCTGGGAGGACCGGTTGCCGGCGGCCAGCGGCGCCCCGTCGGCGTTCACCCGCTTCGAGGTGACCTTCAGCTTCCCGGAGAGCGACCAGCCACCGAGCGTGAAGGAGCGCCAGGGGTACGGCCGGATCGCCGAACCGGAACGCGACCACCGGGGGCGCTGGGAGGTGATCTGGCGGGACGAGAAGCCCGCCGGCCGCAGGTACGTCTGGGATCTCACGCAGGCGGTCGGCGGGCCCCGCCGGCGGTGATCAGGCGGCGCGGCTCAGGATCACGTTGTGCACGTGGTGCGCCTTGTCGGAGCCGCGGAACTCCACCTCGTACGTGTTCGTGCCGACGGCGATCGCGATGGTGCCGGAGGAGAAGAACTGCCCGGCCCAGCTCTTGTTGCTGACCACGCTCACGCTGCTGACCCGGGAGTACGGGATGCTGGTGATCGCGAAACGCTTACCGACGTAGGACTGGTCCTGGACGATGATCCGCCGGTCGGTGAGGCCGATGAATCCGGTGCCCGTGCCGATCGCGTCGTACACCGCGATGATCGTCTCGCCCTCGAGCAGGCCGTCCTGGATCTGCTCGAACTGGCCCTTGCTGTCGTACACCGCGTCAGTCATGCGGCGAACCTTAGTCGTCGTGATCTACGTCCGTTCGACGACCGTACGGTAGAAGTCCTCGATCCGGGCAGCGAGGGTGACCTCACCGTCAGTGATCGACGCGCCGTCCTGGGGACCCAGGCAGATCTGAGTGTGACCATCGATGCGCCGGATGTTCGGGCGGATGTGCAGGGTGTCCGCCGCGACCTTGATCCGTTCGGTCAGCGCGGCGTGCTGGCTGTCGTCGCAGGCGAGGTCCCGGCGCAGCTGTACGCCGTCCCTGGTCCAGCCACCCAGCAGGTCGATGGCGTCGGTCAGATAGTCGGTGGCCTTGTCCCGGCGTTTCCGCGCCCGCATGGTCGCACCCCCCTTAGCGTTCGTTGCCGGCTTGTGGCCGAACTGTCGCCGTGTCGTCATGGTCGGTGCCCCACAGTTTCGCCGCTCCGGACATCCGTGTCCACGCCCACATATCCGTGTTTGCGTGACGATCGGGGCCGCAACGGGCAACCTGAACGGTGAACTTCTGTGGGATCTTTGAATCCATGCCGCCGGAACAGTACGTCAAGCCCGCGTCATCACCCAGGGTGATCGTCGCGGCAGTGATCATTACCGCAGGCCGGGTGCTGGCCTGCGAGCGCAGCTCCCCGCCCGAGGCGGCCGGGCGCTGGGAGTTCCCGGGCGGCAAGGTCGAGGCGGGGGAGACCGAACAGCAGGCGCTGGCCCGCGAATGCGTCGAGGAACTGGGCGTCCGGGTCACCGTCGGCGACCGGGTCGGCCCGGACGTGCCGCTGGCCCACGGCCGGGCCCTGCTCCGGGTCTACGCCGCCGAACTGCTCGGCGGCGACATCCCGAAGGCGCTGGAGCACCGCTCCATGCGCTGGCTGACCGTGGACCAGCTGGACAGCGTCCCGTGGCTGCCCGCCGACAAGCCGATCGTCGCCGAGTTGCCCGAGCTACTGACCTGAGTACTGCTGGCGCAGCTCCCGCTTGAGCACCTTCATGCTGGGGCCCATCGGCAGCGCCTCGGTGAACCTGACCTGACGGGGATACTTGTGCCGGCCCAGGTGCTCCTTCGACCAGTCGATCAGCTCCTGCTCCGACAGGCCCTTGTCCTGCAGGATCACCACGGCGCAGACCTCCTCGCCGTGCACCTCGTCCGGCACCCCGATCACCGCCACCTGCTGGACGGCCGGGTGCCGGGCGAGCACCTCCTCCACCTCGCGCGGGTAGACGTTGAAACCACCCCGGATGATCAGGTCCTTGGTGCGGTCGACGATCCGGACGAACCCGCGCTCGTCCTTGGTGCCCAGGTCGCCGGAGCGGAACCACCCGTCGACGATCGCCTCCTTCGTCGCCTCCGGCCGGTTCAGGTAGCCGGCGAACACGTTGTGCCCGCGGATCACGATCTCGCCCAGCTCACCCGTCGGCAGGAGTTCGATGCGCTCCGGGATCTCCGGGCGGGCGATCTCCACCTCGACACCCCAGATCGGGTGGCCGACCGTGCCGGGCTCGGTCCCGAACGCGGGCTGGTTGGTGGTGGCCACCGGGGAGGTCTCGGACAGGCCGTACCCCTCCCAGATGTGCGCGCCGAACGCCGCCGCGAACTTCTCCAGCACCGCGACCGGCAGCGACGCGCCGCCCGAGGCGCACAGCCGCAGCGACGGCAGACGTTCCGCCTTCGCCGCCGCCTCCAGCAACCCGATGTACATCGTCGGCACGCCGTGGAAGATCGTCACGTTCTCCCGCAGCATCAGGTCGATCGCCGCCTCGCCGGAGAACCGGGCCAGCAGCACCAGCGTGCCGCCCAGCCGGAACGTGGCGTTCATGCCGACCGTCTGGCCGAACGTGTGGAACAGCGGCAGGCAGCCGAGGACCACGTCGTCGGGGCGCAGATCGTGGATGTCGAACACGTTCACCGCCGTGTTCAGCACCAGGTTGAGGTGCGTGAGCAGGGCGCCCTTCGGTTTGCCGGTGGTGCCGCTGGTGTAGAGGACCACCGCGACGTCCTCGGCTTCCCGCGTCACATGGGCGGGCAGCGCGGGGACCCGCGCGGACACCTCCTCCAGGCGTTGCGGTGGGTTCGGCAACTCCGGTGGCAGCGGGCCGACGTTGACCAGCCGGACACCGGTGGCGGCCGCGGCCGCGGCGGCGACCGGCAGCAGAGCGGAGTGCGTGACCAGCAGATCAGCCTCGCAGTCGGCCAGGATGTAGCCGACCTCCTCGGGAGTCAGCAGCAGCGAGACCGGCACGATCCGGGCGCCGACCGCCAGGGCGGCGTAGTAGACCCGCGGGAAGTCCGCCACATTGGGGATCATCACGGCGATCGTGCTGCCCGGCCCCGCACCCAGCTCCCGGAGCCCGGCGGCATAGGCGAGGGTCTGACTCCAGAGCTCGTCGTAAGTGATCCGTGCACCGCCGTCGATGACCGCGACCTTGGCGGGGTAGCGGCGCGCCGACTCGGCGAGAACGGTGGCCAGGGACAACGTCGTCATGTGTCCTCCGATCTTCGTAAGCTCGCGAAGTGATGTACGTCGCAGCTGGGCATAAACTAGCGGCGTAAGTTTTAACGCGTCCAGAGTTGACAACGTCTTTTTCTCAGGAGTTTCGATGGCTCGTCCACGGCAGGCGCTGCTGACCAGGCAGCGCATCGTCGAGGCGGCCTCCGCGATGATCGACGCCGAGGGGCTGGCAGCGCTGTCCATGCGCCGCCTCGCCACCGAACTCGGTGTGCAGGGCCCGTCGCTCTACAACCACTTCGCCACCAAGGCCGAGATCGTCGACGCGGTCGCCGAATCGGTCGTCGCCCAGGTCGACGTCGACGTGTTCACCGGCGCCGACTGGCGCGACGGCCTGCGACTGTGGGCGAAGTCGTACCACGCGGTCCTCACCGCCCACCCGAACATCGTCCCGGTGCTGGCCACCGGCCCCGGCCGGCGACCGGCCGGACTGGCGATGGCCGAGGCGGTCTACGGCGCGCTGATCGACGCCGGCTGGTCCCGGGCCCGGGCCACGCACATCGGCGCGCTGATGCGATACCTGATCACCGGGTCCGCGCTCGGGTCCTTCGCGCTCGGCTTCGCCGCCGACCCGGAGCTCTACGCGCGCTACCCGCACCTGCACCGCGCCCACGAACTCGCCGCACACCACGACGAGGTCGACGAGGGCGCGTTCGCACTAGGGCTGGATCTGCTGATCACCAGCCTCTCCGACCGCTACGACCAGGGGGTACGCCGATGACGTCGGTCTTCCGCGACGAGCTGTACATCGGGGGCGCATGGGTGCCGCCGGACTCCGCCGACCGGATCCCGGTGGAGAACCCGTTCACCGAGCAGAACTTCGGGCACGTGCCGGCCGGCACCGCCGAGGACGTCGACCTCGCGGTCGCGGCCGCGCGCCACGCCTTCGGCACCTGGTCGATGACATCACCCGCCGAACGCGGCGCGACCCTCGGCCGCATGCACCAGGCGCTCGCCGCCCGGGCCGCCGACATCGCCCGCACCGTGGGCCAGGAACTCGGCTCCCCCCTCAAGGTCGCCAAGGCGGTCCAGGCGGGCCTGCCCCTCACGGTCCTTCAGGGGTACGCGGAAATCGCGGCCCGCCCACCCCGCGAGGAGACCATCGGCAACTCGGTGGTGGTCCGCGAACCGGTCGGCGTGGTCGGTGCGATCACCCCCTGGAACTATCCGCTGCACCAGGTCGTCGCCAAGGTCGGCGCCGCCCTCGCCGCCGGGAACACCGTGGTCCTCAAACCCAGCGAGCTGACGCCCCTGGTGGCGTACTTCCTGGTCGAGGCGGCACACGAGGCGGGCCTGCCGGCCGGCGTGCTCAACCTGGTCACCGGCACCGGACCCGTCGTCGGGGCGGCCATCGCCGGCCACCCGGAGATCGACATGGTGTCGTTCACCGGTTCGACGGCCACCGGCCGGGCGATCACGCACGCCGCCGCCGACCGGATCGCGAAGGTCTCGCTGGAACTCGGCGGCAAGTCGGCCAACGTGATCCTCGAAGACGCCGACCTGGTCCGGGCGGTCAAGACCGGCGTGGCCAACGCGTACCTCAACTCCGGTCAGACCTGCACCGCCCTGACCCGGATGCTGGTCCACCGCAGCCGCTACGACGAGGCGGTCGAACTGGCCGCCAAATCCTCCACCGCCTATCTGATGGGTGACCCGTTCGACCAGACCACCCGGCTCGGGCCGCTGGTCTCCGCCGCCCAGCGCGACCGGGTCAACCACTTCATCGACCACGCCACCGCCCGGCTGGTCACCGGCGGACCGGACGCCCCGGTCCCGCCCACCGGGTACTTCGTGGCGCCGACCATCTTCGCCGACGTCGACCCGGACAGCGACCTGGCCCAGGAGGAGATCTTCGGACCGGTCCTGTCGATCATGGCGTTCGACAGCGACGACGAGGCCGTGGCGATCGCCAACAACTCCAAGTACGGCCTGGCCGGGGCGGTCTGGGGCGCCGACGAACGGGCCCTGTCGGTGGCCCGCCGCCTGCGCACCGGCGCCGTCGACGTCAACGGCGGCGCGTTCAACCCGTTCGCCCCGTTCGGCGGCTACAAGCAGTCCGGCATCGGCCGCGAACTCGGCGTCCACGGCCTGGAGGAGTTCCAGCAGGTGAAGGCGATCCAGCGATGACCCACTACGTGCCCGGCCTGGTGGTACGCGCCGACGGCGTCCCGGCCGCCGTCGAGGAGCTGCGCCTGCCCGAGATCGGCCCCGGCCAGGTGCGGGTCCGGATCCGCGCGGCCGGCGTCTGCCACTCCGACCTGTCCATGGTCAACGGCACGCTGCGGCCCCCGCACCCGCTCGTCCTGGGCCACGAGGCGGCCGGCGAGGTCGTCGAGACGGGCGAACGCGTCAGCCGGGCGTCGGCCGGCGACCACGTGGTCCTGAACTGGCAGCCGGCCTGCCGGTCCTGCTGGTTCTGCGACCGCGGCGAGGTGTGGCTGTGCAGCACCTCGTCCGGGGTGGCGGCGTTGGAGAACGGGATGACCGTGGACGGGGAACCGGTCCACGTGACCCTCGGGGTGGGGGCGTTCGCCGGGGAGGTGGTCGTTCCGGAGAACGCGGTCATCCCCGTACCCGCGGAGCTTGATTTTGATCTTGCGGCGTTGCTGGGGTGCGCGGTGCTCACCGGCACCGGCGCCGTCCGCAACACCGCCAAGGTCGCCCCCGGGGACTCGGTCGTGGTCATCGGCCTCGGCGGGGTGGGACTGTCCGTGGTCACCGCGGCCCGCGCCGCCGGAGCCGCCCAGGTGATCGCGGTGGACCTCGCCGAAACCAAGAAAGGCCTGGCCGAGGCGGCCGGCGCCACCGACTTCGTGGTCTCCTCCGACACGCTGTCCAAGGACATCCGGGCCCGCACGTCCGGCCGCGGCGCCGACCACGCCTTCGAAGCGGTCGGCCGGGCCGCCACCATCCGGGCCGCCTGGCGGGCCACCCGCCGCGGCGGCCGGGTCACGGTGGTCGGCATGGGCGCGGCCGACGACATGGTCCAGCTGAGCGCGCTGGACATCTTCAGCTCGGCGCGGACCCTGCAGACCTCGGTGTACGGGCAGGCCGACCCGGACCTGGAGATCCCGGCCCTGGCCCGTGACGTGGTGGCGGGCACGCTGAACCTGAGCCACCTGATCACCGACCGCATCACGCTGGCCGACGTCCCCGCCGCCTTCGACCGGATGGCCCGCGGCGAGGGAGCCCGCTCCGTCGTCGTCCTCTAGGGGCGCCTCCCGGGGTGGCCGCGGTCCTACGCCGCGTCCACCCCGGCTCCGGTCCCGGCCGCGGCTCCGGCCCCGCGAAGAATGTACTTATCGTCGCCGAACACCGCGGAGATCTGCAGACGGTCGCCGAGAGCCTCGACGTAACGGGCGATGGCCTCGACCGTGGAGACCTCGCCGCGCTCGATCTGCGAGACCCGGCCCTTGGTGATGCCCATCCGCATCGCCGGGCGAGAGCTGATGACCAGATGTCCACAGGCCGCCCCGTGGAGGGCGGAGCGGCCCCGTGGCTGGTGTCGCCGTCAGTCGGTTCGTGAGGCGAACAGGGCGGTGACCGTGCGGGTCAGGGCGGTGCGCGCGCCCTCCTCGGACAGGTCCATGGCGCCGCGCAGCGTGTCCCACGTCGGCCAGAGGCTGACCGCGGTGAGGGCCTCGACCAGTTCCCGGTCGTCGCCGAGTTCCGGGCCGAAGACGGCCTCGAGTTCGTCGCGGACGCGGGACACGTGCACCTTGCGGTACCGCTGCAGGCCGGTCGAGAACGGCTCCTTCAGGGCGGACGCCCGGGCCGCCGGCCCGATCTCCTCGAGCAGGCGGGCGCGCTGCCGGCAGTACGCGTCGATCCGCTCCGGCAGCGGAAGGCCGGCGTCGATCGGCTGGTGGGAGGCGTCGCGGTGTTCCAGGACACGCTGGCCGCTGGCCGTCATCAGGGATTCCATGTCGGCGAAGTGGCTCCACAGGGCGCGCAGTGAGACGCCGGCGACCTTGGCGATCCGGTCGGCCGTGGGACGCAGGTCGCCCTCGCTGATCAGGCGCAGGTGGGCGTCGACGATCGCGTTGCGGGTGCGTTCGGACCGTGCGGTGCGGCCGTCGATGCGGGGCTGTGGGGTCACGGACGGCTCCGGTGGCGTTTGAGTTCGCGGTGCGCGAGGGAACGCTTGTGCACCTCGTCGGGGCCGTCGGCGAGGCGCAGCATGCGGGCGCTCGCCCACAGGCCGGCCAGTGGGGTGTCCTGGCTGAGGCCGGCGGCGCCGTGCGTCTGGATCGCCTTGTCCAGAATCCACTCCACCGTCGACGGGACGACGATCTTGATGGCCTGGATCTCGGTGTGCGCGCCCCGGTTGCCGACCGTGTCCATCAGCCAGGCGGCCTTGAGGACCAGCAGACGGGCCTGTTCGATGCGGACCCGGGACTCGGCGATCCAGTCCTGGATCACGCCCTGCTCGGCGAGCGGCTTGCCGAACGGGGTGCGGGTCAGCGCGCGCGTACACATGAGTTCGAGACCGCGTTCGGCCATGCCGATCAGCCGCATGCAGTGGTGGATGCGGCCCGGTCCGAGACGGGCCTGGGAGATGGCGAAACCGCCGCCCTCCTCGCCGATCAGGTTGGTGGCCGGTACGCGTACGTCCTCGAAGAGGATCTCGGCATGCCCGCCGTGATCGCCGTCGGTGTATCCGAAGACCTGCATGCCGCGCCGGACGGTGACGCCGGGGGTGTCCCGGGGCACCAGGATCTGGCTCTGCTGCACGTGGCGGGCGGCGTCCGGGTCGGTCTTGCCCATCACGATGAAGATCTTGCAGTTCGGGTTCATCGCGCCGGTGATGTAGAACTTGTGCCCGTTGATGACGTAGTCGTCGCCGTCGCGGACGATGCGGGTGCCGATGTTGGTGGCGTCCGACGAGGCGACCTGCGGTTCGGTCATCGCGAACGCGGACCGGATCTCCCCGGCGAGAAGCGGCGTCAGCCACTGCTCCTGCTGCGCGGGGGTGCCGAACTCGGCGAGCACCTCCATGTTGCCGGTGTCCGGGGCGGCGCAGTTGAGCGCGGGCGGTGCGACGGCGGGGCTGCGGCCGGTGATCTCGGCAAGCGGGGCGTACTGCAGGTTGGTCAGGCCGGCACCGTGCTCACCGGGCAGGAACAGGTTCCACAGTCCGGCCTCCCGGGCCGCCTTCTGCAGCGTGCCGAGGACGGCGGGCGGCCCCCACCCGTCGCCGTCGGCGTGGAACTCGGCCTCGGCCGGGTAGACGACCGAGTCCATGAAGGCGAGCAGCCGCTTGCGGTAATCCTCGGTTTTCGCGTCGAACTCGAAGTCCATCAGTGTCCTTCCAGTGCGCGGTGGCCCTGTTCGATCAGGGCGGGCACCATCGCGCCCACCGTGTCGAAGCCGGGTCCGACCGTCTGGCCCTTGGTGTAGCGGAAGTGCACGCCCTCCAGGATGACGGCGAGCTTGAACGCGGCGAATCCCACGTACCAGTGCAGATCGCCGACGTCACGGCCGCTGCGGGCGGCGTACCGTGCGGCCATCTCGCCCAGTGACGGATGCCCGGGCAGGTCGATCGGGGCGACCGGCTCCCCGTCCCGGACCAGCAGCGGCCGGCCGGCGTAGACCAGCATCAGGGCGAGATCGCTGAGCGGATCGCCCAGTGTGGACATCTCCCAGTCGAGCACCGCGGTGACCGTGAGGTCCTCGGCGATCAGCACGTTGTCCAGCCGGAAGTCGCCGTGCACCACGGTCGCGGGCCCACCCTCCGGGATGTCGACGGCCAGCCGGGCGTGCAGTTCCTCGATGCCGGTCAGCTCCCGGCTGCGGGACGCGTCGAGCTGCTGTTTCCAGCGCCGCGCCTGCCGGGCGTTGAACCCCTGCGGCCGACCGAAATCGCCCAGGCCGATCTTGTCCGGGTCGAGGGCGTGCAGGTCGGCGAGGGTGTCGACGAGCGTGAGCGTGAGACCCCGCAGGTCGATCGCGGCGATGTCCGCAGCGTCCCGCAGGATCCGCCCGTCGACGTTTTCCATCAGGTAGAACGGGGCGCCGAGCACCGTGGTGTCGGTGCAGAGCGCCACCGGCCGGGGCACCGGGAAACCGGCCCGGGACAACGCGTCCAGAACCCTGTGCTCCCGGGACATGTCGTGCGCGGTGGGCAGCACATGCCCGAGTGGCGGCCGGCGCAGCACCCAGCGGTGGGTGCCGTCGGTGACCGCGTAGGTCAGGTTCGACCGGCCACCGGCGAACATCGCGGCGGTCAGCGGCGGACTGTCCAGATAGGCCCGGAGGCGTTCCAGGTCCAGGCCTTTCATGACTTCTCGAAGCTTCGCTGCAGCTTGTTCATGCCGTTCAGCCAACGGCCCGGATCGGCCGCGCGCAACCGGGCGTACCCGGCCACCTCCGGATGCGGCAGGATCAGGAAATCGTCGCCGTGCAGCGCGGCCGCGGTCACCTCGGCCACCGCCTCCGGGGCGAGCGCGCCCTCCTCGAGCAGCGCGGCACTGCCACTGCCCCGGGTGTTGCCGCGGGTCAGCATGTCGGTGCGCACCCCCTGCGGGCAGAGCGCCTGCACGATCAGGCCCCGATGCCCGTACGTGGCCCGCAGCCACTCCGCGTAGGACAGCGCCGCGTGTTTCGTCACCGAGTAGGTGGCGCTCCCCAGCAGGGTCAGCAGGCCGGCCGCGCTCACCGTCATCAGCAGCCGTTTCGGTTCGCCGCCGTCCAGCCAGCGGGGCAGCAGCGCCCGGCTCACGTAGACGTGCGACATCACGTTGACCCCGAAGTCGCGCTGCCACACCTCGTCCGGGGTGGTCTCGTCGCCGGCCGACAGCACCCCGGCGTTCGAGCAGAACAGGTCGATGCCGCCCAGTTCGTCGAACGCGGTGGCGACCAGGCCCTGGACGTCGTCCTCGCGGGCGGCGTCCCCGGGCACGGCGATCCCGCCGATGTCGTCGGCGACCGCGCGTGCCGCCCGGGCGTCGAGGTCGTTGACGACGACCCGGGCGCCGTCGGCGGCGAACCGCCGGGCCAGCGCGGCGCCGATCCCACCACCGGCGCCGGTCACCACCACCCGCTTCACTCGACCGCTCCGGTCAGCGTCAGACCGCCGTCGATCACGATGGTCTGCCCGGTGATCCAGGCGGCGTCCGGCGAGCAGAGGAACGCGACCGTGCCGGCCACGTCGTCGGGGGTGCCGAGACGCTTCAGCGGATAGGTCGCCGCGACCTGCTCCTCCCGGCCCTCGAACAGGGCGCTGGCGAAGCGGGTCTTCACCACGGCCGGCGCGACCGCGTTCACCCGGGTCGACGGCGCCAGCTCGACGGCCAGTTCCTCGGTCAGGTGGATCAGGGCCGCCTTGGTGGTGCCGTAGAAGGCGATCCCGGGCGCCGGGCGGACCCCGGAGACCGACGAGACGGTGACGATCGAGCCGTTGCCGGTCTCGCCGAGACCACCGCGCAGCGCCTCCTGCACCCAGCCGAGCGTGCCGATCAGGTTCACCTCGGTCATCTTGCGGGCGGCGTTCAGGTCGAGACCGGCCAGCGGCCCGTACGCCGGATTGATCCCGATGTTGTTGATCAGCGTGGTGACCGGCCCGAACCGTTCCCGCACCGCGTCCACCACGGCGGCCCGGTGCTCGGCGTCGTCGCCCTTGCCGGCCAGTCCGATCGCGGTGTCCGGCCCGCCGAGTTCCTTGACGGCGGCGGCGAGCGCATCGGCGTCCCGGCCGGTCACGGCCACCCGCGCGCCCGCGGCCACGAGGCGTTGCGCGATGGCGAAACCTATCCCCCGGCTGGCGCCCGTCACGATCGCTACCTGGTCGGCCATCGCTCAACTCCTTCTGTCGTCATGCTTGCGGGATGCCGTTCGACGGCGGGGCCACGGCCTGTCCCTGGTACGGCGCGACCGGCGCGTCCCCGTCGTCGGTCTGGTACGCCGACCCGAAGAACACCGCCTTGCCGCCCTCGATCCGGGTGAGCTGGGTGCCCCCGTACCCCGCATGATCTGTCGCCGAGAAACGCAGCGGAACCAGCCCCGGGCCCTGAAAACCGTTCTTCTGCACGGCGGCGACGATCCCGTCGCGGGTCAGGTCCTGGCCCGCGGCCTGCAACGCCTGCACGAACAGGTACGCCACCGCCATGCCGTACACGATGTTGTTGTCGAACTCGGCGTTGCCGTTGTACTCCGTGTTGACCTTCTTGAACAGCTGGATCCACGGGCTCGCCTCGTCGGTGGTCAGCGGCAGGTAGTTCGCCGCCACCACCCCTTCCAGCAGCGGCGCGGCGGCGCCCAGGGCCTTGCCGACGGTCGTCGGGTCGGCGCCCACGTTACTCACCACGAACTGAGGTTTGAAGGCAATCTTCGCGGCCGTTCCGATCGCCAGCGCGGTGAAGCCGGGCACCGTGGCGAGCAGGACCACCTCGCAGCCGGCCGCCTTGAGCGCGCCCATCTGCGGCCCGACGTTCGGGTTGCTGGTCACGTAACTCTCCTCGGCCGCCACCGGCCCGAGGATCTTGGTGATGCCGGCCAGGCTGTCCCGGCCGAAGTCGTCGTCCTGACCGAGGAAGCACACCTTCTTGCCGGCGTGGTTCTCCTTCACATAGGTCCCGAGGACCTTGCCCTCGACGGTGTAGTCCGGGTTGAACCCGAACGTGCCGGGATACTTGTCCGGCTGGTTCCAGCTGCGGCTGCCGCTGGCCACGAACAGGTCCGGCACCCGGTTGGTCTTGAGGAAGTCCAGCACACCGGTGTGCGTCGGGGTGCCCAGCCCGCCGAGGATGGCGAAGACCTTGTCCTGCAGCACCAGCTCCCGTACCACCTGCTGGGTGTTCGCCGGGTTGTAGCCGTCGTCCTTGACCGTGTAGCTGATCTTCCGCCCGTGGATGCCGCCACCGGCGTTGACGAAGTCGAAGTACGCCTTGGTGGCCGGCGCGATCTTGGAGTATCCGGCGGCGGCCGGGCCGGTCAACGGCATGTGCGTGCCGACGACGACCTCGGTGCCGGTGACGCCCGGAGTGGCGGCGCCGCTCGAACCGGTGTCACCGTCGCAAGCGGCGGTCAGAAGGACGGCGGCTGCGAGGAATGCCGTCGCGGTGCGTCTCATGAGGTCCTCCTTCTTCGGAATCTGATGGATGCCAGGCCGCCGGGAGCGGCGAGCATGACGACGACGAGCACCACGCCGAAGATCACCAGCGCGAGGTTGCCCTCCAGCCGCGGCGAGCCGGTCCCCTCGGCGACCGCCTGGGCCAGCGTGGGAAGTGCGACGAGCAGGAACGCGCCGCCCAGCGCCCCGGCGAGACTGCCCAGACCGCCGATCACGATCGCCATCAACAGGAACAGCGACAGCGTGAGCGGGAACGCACCGGGGGAGACACTCTGCGCGAGCACCGCGAACAGGGCGCCGGACAGCCCGGCGCAGGCGGCACTCACCACGAACGCCGCCACCTGGGTCCGCGCCACGTCCACACCGGCCAGCCGGGCCGCGGTCTCGTCGTCCCGGACCGCGCGCAGATCCCGCCCGAACCGCCCGCGGACCAGCACGGCCAGCAGCGACGTCGAGAGCAGCGCGCCCGCCCAGCACAGCCAGGCCTGCCACTGCTCGACCGGGATCGTCCCCGGCGGCGGGTCGAGCGCCACCGACAACCCCTGATCACTGTTGAAGATCTCGTCGAAGGTGCTGGTCACCGACGGCACCACGACCGCCACCGCCAGCGTCAGGCCGGCCAGGTAGGGACCGCGCAACCGGGCCGCGGCCAGCCCGATCACCAGACCGGCCACGGTGGTCACCACGATCGCCGCGACCAGGCTCACCGGCAGGCTCAACCAGCGGTTCTGGGCGAGCGCGAACGTGTAGGCGCCGGTCGCCATCAGCGCGCCGTGCCCGAGCGAGAGCTGGCCGTTGAGTCCGGTGAGGACGGTCAGGCCGCCGGTCACGCAGAAGTAGGCGCCGACCGTAGCCAGCTGATAGTTGCGGAACGGCGGCAGCAGGAAGCTCAACCCGACGATCACCAAGGCGCCGGCCAGGATCATCGCGGGCGGGGCGAGGCGGCGCAGGCTCCGCGGTCTCTCCCCGCGGGGTACGTCCGAAGCGGCGTCCCGTGACTCCCGGACACTCGGTCTCGTCATGCCGTTCTCGCCGTCGTGGTGGAGAAGAGCCCGCCCGGCCGGCCCAGCAGCACGACCACGAGCAGGAGCAGGACCGCCATCGGGGCGACCGTGGCACCCAGATAGCCGCTGACATACGACAACAGCAACCCGACCACCAGCCCACCGGCGACCGCGCCGATCGGACTGTCCAGCCCGCCCACCACCGCCGCCGTGAACGCCGCCACGAACACCCCGTCCATCGCGGTCGGATGCAGCCCCAGCTCGGTCGGGATCACCAGGATCCCGGCCAGCGAACCGGCCGCCGCCGCGAGCGCCCAGCCCAGCGTCAACATCCCGCCGACCGGCACGCCGAGCAGCCGCGACACGTCCGGTGCGAACGCCGCCGCCCGCATCCGCAGGCCCACGTTCGTACGCGTGAAGAGAAGCGTGAGTGCCAGCACCACCGCGCCCACCGCGGCGAACACGAACACGTCGTAGCGCGAGAGCAGCGCCACCCCGCCCACCTCGAACGCGTCCCGGCTGAACGGTGTCGGCACCGGCCGGAACTCGTTGCCGTAGACGATCCCCAGCACGCCCTGGATCACCAGCACCAGCCCGAGCGCCACCACCACGCCGTTCAGCGGCGACGAATGGTCGACGAAACGCATCACCACCCGCTCGACGGTCACCCCGAGCACCAGCCCCGCCACGATCGCCACCACGAACCCGAGCCAGTACGACCCGGTCGCGGCGGTCACCGAATACGCCGCGTAGACGGCGGCGACCGCCATCGCACCCTGCGCGAAATTGACGATCCGGGCAGCCCGCCAGATCAGCACCAGGGCCAGCGCGAACGCGGCGTAGACCGCACCCCGGCTCAACCCGTCGAAGCTCAGATAGACGAATTGGCTCATCAGAACCCCAGATAGGCGTGTCGCAGGTCGTCGTCGGTGCTCAGCGCCGCCGCCCGGTCCCGGGCGACCACCCGGCCCAGCGCCAGCACGACACCAGCGTCGGCGACCGACAGCGCACTGCGGACGTTCTGCTCCACGAGCAGCACGGCCAGGCCGGTCCGTTCCCGTAGGTCCCGCAGCAGCGCCATGATCTGTCCGGTTACCCGCGGCGCCAGCCCCAGCGAAGGCTCGTCGAGCAGCAGCAGCCGGGGCCGCCCGACCAGCGCCCGCCCCAGCGCCAGCATCTGCCGCTCACCGCCGGACAACTGATGACCGGCGTACGCGCGGCGCTGCGCCAGCGGTGGGAACAGGTCGTAGACCTCGTCGAGCGCCCGGCGGGCGTCCGCCCGGTCCCGTCGCCACAGGCCGCCGAGCCGCAGGTTCTCGTCGACGGTCAGCTCGGTGACGACGCCCCGGCCCTCCGGCACGTGCGCGATGCCCCGGTGCACCATCCGTTCCACCCGGACACCGGTCAGATCGGTCCCGTCGAAGGTGATCCGCCCCCGGCCGTGGACCAGGCCGGAGAGTGTCCGCAGCAGAGTGGTCTTGCCGGCACCGTTCGCGCCGAGCACGGCGACGATCTCTCCGGGGTGGACGGTCAGGTCCACGTCGTGCAGGACCGGCGCCGCGCCGTAGCCCGCGGTGAGGCCCTCGACCTCCAGCAGCGCGCTGGTCATCGGCGGTCTCCCGCCGTCGTCGGGGTACGGGTGCTCATCGGCGTCCCTCCTTCAGGGCCGTCGTGCGGGTGTCTTCGCGTGCTTTGCTGGTGGTGTTCTGGTGGTACGTGCCGGTCAGGCCGCGGTGCCCAGATAGGCCTCGGTGACCCGTGGGTCGGCGCTGATCTCGGCCGGGGTGCCGAGCGCGATCGGCTTGCCGAAGTCGAGGACCAGGATCTCGTCGCAGACCGACATGACCAGGTCCATGTGGTGCTCGACCAGCAGAACCGTGATGCCGACGTCCTTGATCAGGCCGGCCAGCCAGCGGATCTCGTCGGCGTCCAGCCCACCGGCCGGCTCGTCGAGCATCAGGATCCGTGGCCGGGCCGCCAGCGCCCGGGCCAGCTCGACCCGTTTGCGGACCGCATAGGGCAGTGCCCCCGGACGATCCCCGGCGAAGCGGGTGACACCACACCGTTCCAGAGCGGTCCAGGCCTCGGACTCCGCGTGCCGCCCGCGCACGCCGACCATCACGTTCTCCAGCACGGTCATGCCGTTGAACTGGCCGACGCCCTGCAGCGTGCGGGCGATGCCCAGCCGGTTGAGGTGGTGCGGCCGGGGCCGCCATGGCCGGCCGCCCAGCGTGAGCGAACCCTCGGACGGGGTGACGAAACCGGAGACGATGTTGAAGAGGGTGGTCTTGCCCGCCCCGTTCGGCCCGATGACACCCACGATCCGGCCGGGCGCCACGCGCAGCGACACGTCGTCGAGAGCGGTCAGGCCGCCGAAGCGAACCGAGATGTGGTGCAGCCCGAGCTCGTCGGGCCGGTGATCCGTTGGAGCGTGATCTGTTGGAGCGTGATCCGTTGCCACGTGATCTGTTGCCACGTCATCTGTTGCCATGGGCACCTCGCCGGACCGGTGGAAGTCCTGGTAGGAAGTGATGGTCAACTATTTACACTTGGAGTGTAACTTTATCGGCGCACTCGTCAACCACTTGCAACGCCGTCGTTACCTGAAGCGATGAATCCCAGCTCGGAGATGGTGCGAACCGTCGGAAAGCCGGTCGCGGCAACCTCTCCGAGATCTGTCCTTCATGGATTGCTGTGATGGTGGGGCGCGCGACCACGCATTGCCCGTCTCACTCGGCTCGCTGCGTCGCCCTGTCCCCGGGCCGGTTCTCGCGCCTGCGCCATGCGACCTCCGGTTCCTCTGGTCGACCGCCGGACCGGCGGGTTTCGCCGTCTCCCGGCTGGTTCGCTCTCCGGTGGGCTTGTCCGGCCGCTCAGTTCCTCGGCCGGCCTTACTTCTTGGGCGGCCTGCTCCTCGGGTGGTCAGGCGACGCCGGCTGGCCGGAACTGCACGCTGACCCGCGGCCCGACCGCTCTGGCTGTTTTCGGCACGGCGTGCTCCCAGGTCCGCTGGCAGGAGCCGCCCATCACGATCAGATCGCCGTGCCCGAGCGAGAACCGCAGCGTCTCGTGCTCGCCGGCCCGTGGTCGCAGCAGCAGGTTGCGCGGTGATCCGAAGGAGACGATCGCGATCATCGTGTCGTGTCGCGCCGACCGTCCGAGCGTGTCCCCGTGCCAGGCGACGCTGTCCCGCCCGTCGCGATAGAGGCACATGCCCGCGGTCACGAACTCCTCGCCGAGCTCCTCGGCGTAGTGGGCGTTCAGCGCCGCCTTCGCCTCCGTCAGCGCGGGGTGCGGCAGCGTCTCCTGTCCGCCGAACCATCGGAGCAGGCGGGGCACGTCGACCACGCCGTCATACATCTGCCGTCGCTCGGCGCGCCAGTCGATGCCGAGCAGGGTCTCGAAGACCGTGTCCGACCCGGTCAGCCACCCGGGCAGGACGTCGACCCAGGCGCCCGCGGTCAGCTGATGCCGCGTCAGGCGGCCGGTCAACGCGGTGAGCGCGTCGGGCGACCCGGGCATCAGGTCGAGCATGGAAGGCTGGTAGGCGCCGGTCATGCCCGCCATCTTAGTACTCATGTTCGAGTGATCGGCGCGCTCGTCCCGGCCCGTTTTTCGGGCTTGACCCTGCCCTTGGGGACGGCTTTACGGTCGGTACATGGCGAAGAGGGAAGCGGTACCGACGAGGGAAGCGGTACTGAAAAGGGAAGCGGTGCTGAAGAGGGGAATCGCTGTTGACGAGGGGAGCCCTGTTCTCGTGCCCCCGAACGGGTTTGACCCGGACCCTTGGGTGCGGGTTTAGGGTCGCGGCATGCGGGTGGGTGAGTTGGCGCGGCGCACGGGCACGACGGTGCGCGCTTTGCGGTATTACGAGTCGGCCGGGCTGGTGGTGCCCCGGCGGCTGACCAACGGCTACCGGGAATACGATCCGGTCGCCATCCGGCTGGTCCAGCAGATCCGCGAGCTGACCACGCTCGGGCTCAGCGTCGAGGAGACCCGGCCGTTCGTCGAGAGTCTGGCCGAGGGGCGGGAGGCAGACGTCTGCGCGGCGGCGGTGGCCACCTACCGCAGCGCGATCGACGCCCTGCACCAGCGGATCGGCCGGCTCACCGCCCAGCGTGACGGTCTGCACGAGCGGCTGGATTCAGCGGCCGGCCGGATCCCGCCACCGCCACCCGGTCGCGCCAGCGCCGATCCGGCGAGCCTGGTCGGTGTCCGCGTCCCGTCGCTGGAGTTCTACGCCACCGACGGGCGCCCGATCGACCTCGGTGATCTCGGGCCCGGCCGCAGTGTCGTCTTCGTCTACCCGCTCACCGGCCGTCCCGGCGTCGACCTGCCGGACAGTCTCCTGCACATCCCGGGTGCCCGGGGCTCCACCGAGCAGGCGTCCTGGTTCCGCGACCACCACGCGGAGCTGCTGACCGCGGGCGCCGCCCGGGTGTTCGGCCTGTCCGCCCAGTCCACCGGCTACCAACGCGAGCTCGTCCACCGTCTGCGCCTGCCCTACCCGCTGTTGCCCGACCCGCGGATGACCCTGGCCGCCGCGCTCGGCCTGCCCACCATCGGCGGCGCCGACATGGTCCTCTACCGCCGGATCACCCTGATCATCCAGAACGGCACCGTCGAGCACGTCTTCCACCCGATCGCCGAGCCCGCGATGCACGCCTTGGAGGTGATGCGCTGGCTGGCCCAGCACCGCCCCGCCCGCACCGCGTCCGCTTGACCTCTCACGCCGCTTCCGTTCTGCCTCCACGATGCGACTGTTCGAGCTCGCGTGCGGTGGAGGCGGGTGGAGGCGATGGCGGATGGAGTACGGGTCCCTGAACCGCTGAGGGCCGGAGCGGGCAGGCAGCCACGGTCCGGCGGGACGGCTCAGTCGGAGTGCACGCGGGCGTGGACGTGCATGTCGTGCCATCCGTCGGCGTGGCGGGCCTCGCTGCGGCGTACACCTTCGGCGGTGAAGCCGGACCGTGCGGCGACCCGGCAGGAGGCGGGGTTGGCCGTGGAGTGGCTGAGTTCGAGCCGGTGCAGGCCCAGGGTGCCGAACGCCCACCCGGTGAGGGCAGCCAGAGCACGGGACGCGATGCGGTGTCCCCGCGCGGCCGGGACCACCCAGTAGGAGATGGCGGCCAGGCCCTCCTCCAGGTCGATCCGTCGCAGCCCGATCTGACCCGCGACCGATCCGAACAGTTCCGTGCCGGGACTGTCCTGTCGTGTGGCCGTTTCTGACAGGACGGCCCAGCTTGCGCCGACCTCGGCGTGCCAGTCGCGCGGCCAGCGGGCGAGCCACTCCCGGGCCTCGTCCTCGTCAAGGGTGCGGCAGTGCCAGCGTTGGATGCCCGGATCGGCGAAGGCGTTCACCACGGCGGGCACGTCGCTCTCCCGCCAGGGCCGCAACCGCACCCCGTCCGCCCCGTCGAGCACCGGTTGCTCGAGGGCGGCGAGCGTCCCCGCCGGCAGTGCGGGAGTCACCAGTGAGGGCATGCGCCGACCCTATCGGCCGAGAACGATCATTCGGGGTCGCGCGGCTCCGGATGGTGGTAGACCACGCGCTCGGGCGGCAGCGGAAACGTGACGTCCTCGCCGTACGGGGAAAGCCCGCCCTGCTGCGGCGCGAGGAGTTCGGCGACCTCGAGCCGTCCGTCCGGGCCCACCGGCGGGGCCTCGGGCAGCCGGCTGCTGGACATCGGGGTGCTGGAGGCCACGCCGGTGGGCCCGGCGGACGGGGCGGGCGCTTCCAGCTGGTCGCGGCGGAAGATCTTGCGGCCGAGCCGGACCAGGGGGTCGTAACGGCGGTCCACGACACGCTCCTTCATGGGGATGATGGCGTTGTCGGTGATCTTGATGTGTTCCGGGCAGACCTCGGTGCAGCACTTGGTGATGTTGCAGAGGCCGAGGCCCTGACTGGCCTGGGCGTACTCCTTGCGGTCGGCCCGGGCGTCCAACGGGTGCATGTCCAGCTCGGCGGCCCGGATGAAGAACCGCGGGCCGGCGAAGGCCTCCTTGTTCTCCTCATGGTCGCGGACCACGTGGCAGGTGTTCTGGCAGAGGAAGCACTCGATGCATTTGCGGAACTCCTGGCTGCGTTCCACGTCGATCTGCTGCATGCGGTAGTCGCCGGGCGCGACCCCGGCCGGCGGGGTGAAGGCGGGCGTCTCGCGGGCCTTCTCGTAGTTGAAGCTCACGTCGGTGACCAGGTCGCGGATCACCGGGAAGGTCCGGATCGGCGTGATCGTGACGGTCTCGTCCTCGGTGAACGTCGACATCCGCGTCATGCAGCCCAGGCGCGGCCTGCCGTTGATCTCCATGGAGCAGGAGCCGCACTTGCCGGCCTTGCAGTTCCAGCGGCAGGCCAGATCGGGGGCTTCGGTGGCCTGCAGACGGTGGATGATGTCGAGGACGACTTCGCCCTCGTTCACCTCGACGTCGAAGTCACGCAGGTCGCCGCCGGACGCGTCGCCGCGCCAGACACGGAAGTGGCGTTTCACTCTGCCTCGCTCTCGGCCAGTTCCTCGTCGGTCAGATATTTGGCCAGTTCGGCCCGGTCGAAGAGGCCGAGCAGCTCGTCGCGCATCCGCGGCACGGGCTTGCGGTCCAGGTGCACGTCGCCGGTGTCGTCGAGGGAGCAGACCAGGTTGATCCGGCGCCATTGCGGGTCCATCCGGGGGAAGTCCTCGCGGGTGTGGCCGCCGCGGGACTCCTCGCGTTCCAGCGCAGCCTTGGCGGTGCATTCCGAGACGACCAGCATGTTGCGCAGGTCGAGGGCGAGATGCCAGCCGGGGTTGTACCGCCGGCCGCCGGCCGCGGCGACGTTCGCCACCCGGGCCCGGAGCTCGTGGAGACGTTTGAGGGCGTCGCTGAGTTCGCCTTCGCGCCGGATGATGCCGACCAGGTCACCCATCACCGCCTGCAGATCCTGTTGCAGCGTGTACGGGTTCTCGCCGTCCGCCCGTACCAGCGGCGCGCACGCCACCTCCACCGCCGCCGCCACGTCCACCTTGGCCGGTCGTGGCCGGCGGTCGAGCGTGTCGACGTAGGCGGACGCGTGTTCACCGGCCCGTTTGCCGAAGACCAGCAGGTCGGAGAGGGAGTTGCCGCCGAGCCGGTTGGAGCCGTGCATGCCGCCGGACACCTCACCGGCCGCGAACAGGCCCTGGACCGTGCCGTGCGCGGCGGTGGTGTCCGGGTCGACCTCGATGCCGCCCATCACGTAGTGGCAGGTGGGCCCGACCTCCATCGGCTCCTTGGTGATGTCGACGTCGGCCAGTTCCTTGAACTGGTGGTGCATCGACGGCAGCCGGCGGATGATCGTCTCGGCCGGCATCCGGGTGGACACGTCCAGGAAGACGCCGCCGGCGGGGCTGCCCCGGCCCGCTTTGACCTCGCTGTTGATGGCCCGGGCCACCTCGTCGCGGGGGAGCAGTTCGGGTGGGCGGCGGTTGTCGTCGGGGTCGGTGTACCAGCGGTCGGCCTCGTCCTCGGTCTCCGCGTACTGCTTGCGGAACACGTCGGGCACGTAGTCGAACATGAACCGCTTGCCGTCGGAGTTGCGCAGTACGCCGCCGTCGCCGCGGACCGATTCGGTGACCAGGATGCCCTTCACGCTGGGCGGCCAGACCATGCCGGTCGGGTGGAACTGCAGGAACTCCATGTTGATCAGGGTGGCTCCGGCGCGCAGGGCCAGCGCGTGGCCGTCGCCGGTGTACTCCCAGGAGTTCGAGGTGACCTTGTAGCTGCGGCCGACACCACCGGTCGCCAGCACCACGGCGGGGGCTTCGAACAGCAGGAACTCGCCGGTCTCGCGGTAGTAGCCGAAGGCGCCGGCCATCCGGTCGCCGTCCAGCAGCAGCTCGGTGACGGTGGTCTCCTGGAACACCCGGATCCGGGACTCGTAGTTGCCGGTCGCCGCGAAGTCCTCCTGCTGCAGCGAGACGATCTTCTGCTGAAGGGTGCGGATGAGTTCCAGGCCGGTGCGGTCGCCGACGTGTGCCAGTCGCGGGTATTCGTGGCCGCCGAAGTTGCGCTGCGAGATCTTGCCGTCCTTGGTGCGGTCGAACAGCGCGCCGTACGTCTCCAGCTCCCAGATCCGTTCCGGCGCCTCCTTGGCGTGCAGTTCGGCCATCCGGAAGTTGTTGAGGAACTTCCCGCCGCGCAGGGTGTCGCGGTAGTGGACCATCCAGTTGTCGCGCGAGTTGACGTTGCCCATCGCGGCTGCCGCGCCGCCCTCGGCCATCACCGTGTGGGCCTTGCCGAACAGCGACTTCGAGATGATCGCGGTGCGTTTCCCGGCGAGCCGGGCCTCGATCGCCGCGCGCAGTCCGGCACCACCGGCACCGATCACGACGACGTCGTACAGATGGCGTTCGACGGAGGTGGTCATCGGTCCTCCTCAGTTGATGACGCGCAGGTCGGAGAACCAGCCGGCGGACAGGCCCATGATGTAGAAATCGGTCAGCGCGAGAGTGCCGAGGGTGATCCAGGCCAGTTGCATGTGCCGGGCGTTCAGTGCCGAGACCAGGGTCCACAGGCGATAGCGGATCGGATGCCGGGAGAAGTGCTTCAGGCGTCCGCCGACGATGTGCCGACAGGAATGACAGGACAGTGTGTACGCCCAGAGCAGGATCACGTTGGCCCAGAGGATCACGTTGCCCAGTCCGAGGCCGGTCGTCTGCGCGTGGACCGCGTCCCACGTGTTGATCACCGAGATGACGCCCGCCGCGTAGAAGGCGAACCGGTGTGCGTTCTGGAAGACCAGCGGGAACCGGGTCTCCCCGGAGTAGTTCCGGTGCCCGTCCGGCACGGCGCAGGCCGGCGGTGACAGCCAGAACGCCCGGTAGTACGCCTTGCGGTAGTAGTAGCAGGTCAGCCGGAAGAGCAGCAGGAACGGCAGGGTGAACGCCGCTTCGGGGATCAGGAAGAAGCTCGGCAGCGGCGTGCCGAACATGGCAGCCGGTCCACAGAGGTCGGTCAGGCACGGGGAGTAGAACGGCGTGAGGTAGTGGAACTCCTCGACGAAGAACCACTGGTGCATGAAGACCCGGACGGTCGCATATGTCACCCAGGCGCCCAGTCCGACGAAAGTGATCAGTGGGGCCAGCCACCACCGGTCCGTCCGCAGTGTCCGCGCGGTGATCGCCGCGCGAGGGCGTGGTGCCGTCGTCGTCATGCCCGTCTCCTCACGGAAACCATCGACAGTGATCTGGGGCACACGTTACGCCGTACGTCCGACGAAAAGGGGACCGGGATCACTGATCAGCCATCCCGGTCCCCAAAGACGATCACCAATGCGGTAACGGATCTAGCCGGACGCGTTCCCGGTGATGTTCCACTCGGACAGTCGCAGCGCCGGGGCGGCCCATCGCGCGCGTCCCCAGGCCTGCGGCAGCAGCACCGATTCGCCGCCGATCCCGAGGACCCGGCCCGGACCCAGAGCCTGCGGGTACGACTGGGTGAAGCGCACGTTCCCCACCGGCGCGGTGATCTCGCCGTCCTCGATCAGCCATACCCCGTTGCGGGTCAGGCCGGTCACCACCAGGCTCTTCTGGTCCAGCACCCGGGTGTACCAGAAATCGCTGACCAGCAGTCCACGCCGGACCCCGGCGACCAGCGGCCGGGCCGACGCGACGACGAAGTCCGGCCCGTCCGTCACGACGGCCGGCCCGGGTTCCATGCGCAGGTGCGCCGGCATCGGCCCCCACGACCGCGACGACGGTGACGCGTGCCCGGTCGAGACGCCGCCGGCCTGCGCGGCGGAGAGCCGGTCGTGCGTGACGGCCGTGGTCACCCCCTCGCGGACCAGCACGAGCTGCTGCCGGGGAGTGCCCTCGTCGTCGAACGGCAGACCGCTGCCGCGCGGATCGTCCACGATGGTCACCGACGGGTCGAACTGTGGCACTCCGGGCTCGGCGAACGACTGGCGCTGCGCGAAGGCCCGCCCGTTGAACCCGAACATCGCGAGGTTGTCCAGCAGATCGCTGACCGCGTCCGGTTCGAGCACCACCTCGTAGTGGCCCGGTGGCAGTTCCACCGGCTGCCGGGCGGCCCGCGCCTTGGCCGCGGCCCGGGCGCCGAGTGCCGCCCCGTCCAGGTCGGCGAGCCGGGGCGAGGCCAGCCGGGCCACCCCGTCGGCGCCGTCGAGGCGGGCGATCCCGTCGAACGCGGCCTCCACGGCCCGGCCCTCCACCGCCTGACCGGCGGTGTTCGCGAAGGCGGCCGAGACGGCGACGGTCCGGCAGTACCCGGCCGTCTCCAGCCCGTCCGCCGCCCGGACGAAGTCGCGGACCAGGGCGGCCCGCTGCTCCGGGGTGGCCCGCGCGGTGGCCTCGTCGAAGCCGTCCGCGCCGAGCCCGCCGGAGGAGAGGTGCAGAGCCGCCGGCGGGGTGAGCCCCGGCCACGCCGCGTCCGGCGGGCTGACCCGGGCCGCCGCGATCGTCCGCTCGACCAGCGCGCGCAGGCCGTCCGGCCCGGTGACGGTGCTCGACGCGCCGGTGGTCCGGCCGTCCAGGTGCAGGCGCAGGCGTACGCCCGTGGTCGCCTCCGCCACGTTCTGGTGGATCATCGAGGTGGCGAAGCGGGTCAGCGCCTCGGTGTCGTGCCGGACGACCACCTCCGCCTCCGCGTCCGGGCCCGCCAGCGCGCGGACCAGCTCGACCATCCTCGCCGCGATCGGCAGTTCGGCGCTCATCCGCGTACCCCCACCCGGACGTCGGTGAATCGAGCCGGCGCCGCCGGATGGCCGGTGTGCCCGATCTGGCCGGGCTGTCCCTTGCCGCAGTTCGGCGTGCCCCAGGCGACCGTCTCGTTCGAGAGCATGTCCATCGACTGCCAGAACTTGGGGCCGATCCCGGTGTAGGTCGGGTTGCGCAGCATCCGGCCCAGCCTCCCGTTCTTGATCTCGTAGCCGACCTCGCAGCCGAACTGGAAGTTCAGCCGACGGTCGTCGATCGACCAGGACCGGTTGATGTCCATGAACACGCCGTCGTCGGTGGCCGCGATGATCTCTTCGAGGGTGTGCGGACCGGGTTCCAGGCCGACGTTCGTCATCCGGACCATGGGCAGCCGGGCCCAGCCGTCCGAGCGGACGCTCCCCGCGTAGTCCAGTCCGGCCAGCGCCGCCGAGTCCCGTCCGGCGAGGACGCCCTCCCAGATGCCCTCGCGGACCGCGTACCGCTTGGTGGCGGGGGTGCCCTCGTCGTCGAACCCGAAGCTGCCCAGCGCGCCGGGGAAGGACGGGTCGATGGTGATGTTCATCAGCTCGGAGCCGTACCGCAGTGAACCCAGCCTGCTCAGGTCCAGCCAGCTGGTGCCGGCGAAGGCCGCCTCCCAGCCGAGGATCCGGTCCAGTTCGATGGCGTGCCCCACCGACTCGTGGATCTGCAGGGCCAGCTGTTCGCCGCCGAGCACCAGCGTGGTCTCGCCGGACGGGCAGAGCGGCGCGGTCAGCAGCGCCCGGGCCTCCTGCGCCATCCGGGGCGCGTTGCCGACCAGGTCGATCTCCTCGATCAGTTCCCAGCCGCGGGTGCCGAACTGTCCCCGGTGCGACGGCCAGGACCGCCGCTGGATCTCGCCGTCACCGAAGGCCATCGCGGTCACGCCCGCGCCGCACTCCCGGATGTGCTGGTCGATGCGGTGGCCCTCGCTGGAGACGAACCACTTACGGGTGTCCCAGATCGCGTAGTTGGCCTCGGCCATGTCGGCACCGGCGCCGGTGGCCGCGGCGGTCGCCCGGACCAGCAGGTCGCCCTTGTCGGAGAGCGGTACACCGAGCGGATCGATCACGCAGTCGCTGGTCCAGCTCGCCGTCACGGCGGTGGCGCCGACCAGCTCGATCGGGGGTCCGGGAACCGCGGCGCTCGCGGCGGCGATCTGCGTGGCGCGGCGTCCGGCCGTACGTGCCGAGGACTCCGACAGCTCGGGTACGGCGAAGAAGCCCCAGCTGGAGCCGACGAGTGCCCGGACTCCCAGCCCGGCGCTCTCGTCGGAGCTCAGGTCCTCGACCGCCCCGTCCCGTGCCGACATAACCTCGGTGCGGCGCACCATGACGCGCGCGTCCGCATAGCGGGCGCCGGCGTCGAGCGCGGCCTGCACGGCCGCGCCCGCCTCATCGAAGTGGGTCATGTCCCGACCCTATGCGCCGCCTCCGGGCAGGATCAGGCGGATCGATGGACGAGGGGACCAGGCGGATCGCTGGAGGAAGAGGATCAGGCGGATCGCTGGAGGAAGGCGAGTTCCTCCTCGAGTCCCGCGGCCGGCAGCGAGGTCGCCCCGGGCAGTTCCGCCCCGATGACCAGCAGCCGGCCGGCGGCGGGGGTGTCCTCGGCCACCGCGGTCAGGCTGTGATGCTGGTAGACGTGCCCCGAGTCGGACGGGTCACCCAGGTAGCGTTCGGCGAGCGCGCGCGGCAGGTCCGCCCACTCCAGCACCGGATCGCGGGCCACCCCGCGGTGGAAGACCTCCGGGTCGCGCAGCACCGCCAGGGCCGCCAGCCAGCCGCCCAGCCCGGTGCCGCGCACCGCGACCCGGCTCAGGTCCAGGTCCGGGTGCTTGCCGAGCAGGGCGCGCAACGCGTCGGACAGGTCGGCCGGCGCCAGATCGGCGAGCCGGCGGTGCACCGCCTTCTCGAAGCTGGGCGCCACTCCGGGCGTACCCCGGCCGTCGATGCTGACGACGGCGAAGCCGGAGTCGGCCCACCACTGCCGTTCCTGCCAGGCGGACCGGTCGGCGAGCACCTGCTGGTGTCCGGGGCCCTCGCCGAGGGCGAGCAGCACCGGCAGCCGGGTTCCGGCGAGGAAACCGCGGGGGTAGAGCACCGCGGCCGGCAGCCGCCGGTCGGTGACCCGTTCCAGCACCGGCTCGGGCCGGTACGGCAGGTCGGCCGCCAGCGACCGCAGCGCCGCGACCTCGGTGTCGCCGCGCCACACCCGGTCGCCGGCCACCATCACGTCGCCGCCCACGGTGACCGGCCGTGTCCCGGTCAGCCCGGTGATCCGGCGGACCTCCGGGCCGCCCCCACCCAGCGAGGTACGCACCCGGAACACCTCCCGCACCGCCGGGTCGCCCAGGCTGCCCTCCACGATCAGGTCGGGCGCCCCGGCCGGACCGTCGGCGCGGGGCAGCGTCCCGGCGACCCGGCGCACGTAGAGCCCGGGCGGCGTGAGCAGGCTGCCGTCGGCGAACAGGCAGCGTGCGTCGAAGCCGTCGTGGGCCAGTTCCCCGCCGACCAGCACGCGTCCGTCCGGCAGGTGCCGGGGTGTGCCCGGGATCGGCTCCACCCAGCGGGCGTCGGCGAGTTCCGCGTGTACCTGGGTCTCCCCGGTCCGGGGGTCGACCGACAGCACCAGGCCGTGCTGCTGCATCCGGCGCAGCACGGTGATCAGCGGCCCGCCGCCGGCCCAGCGCACCTGCGCCAGATAGGGGTACGTCTCCCGGTCCCAGTGCACGTCGACCCAGCCCTCGTCGAGGTCGAGCAGGTGCAGGCTGGCCGCCCCGGCGGTGCGTACCGCGAGGATCTGCCGGCCGTCCGGCGACCACCACCAGCCGCGCGTCCGCTCGAACTCCGCCGAGCCGCTCCCGGCGAGACCCCAGCAGATCTTGCCGCCGTGTTCGCGCCACGCGTTGCCGGGTTCGCCGGCGAGCAGCCGGTCGCCGTCCGGGCCGGTGATCCGCAGCGCCGCCGAGCCGTCCGGGTCGGCCACGTACCCGATGGTGCGTCCCTGCGGGTCGGGCCGGGGATCGTGGACCGGGCCCTCGCCACCGATCGCGGTCACCTCGCCGGTGAGCAGATCGGCGCGGAACAGCTCGCCGTGCCGGGCGAACGCCGCGGTCCGGGCGAGGCGGTCGGTCGCGTACGACGCCACCGGACCGTGCGCCACCCGGCGTTCGACGCCGCCGGCCAGGTCCAGCAGCCACAGTTCGTCGTCCGGTTCGTCGGGTCCGGGCGACCGGAGGAAGGCGACGCGGGCTCCGTCGGCGCCGATGGTCACCGTGTGCGGGGCGCCGTGGCGGAAGCCAGCGGTACGCCCGGCGAGTCCGGGGTACTCCACGCTCCACAGCATCGCTGATCGCCACCGCCTCGTGGAGGGGAAACCGCGGGCTGGGCGGGCGAAGTCGTCGGTGGTCGCGCGTACAGTATCGGCCGTGACCGCTACAGACACGTTGCCCGCCCGCCGGTTGCTGCTGGTGCACGCGCACCCCGACGACGAGGTGACCGGCACCGGCGCCACGATGGCGCACTACGTCTCCGCCGGCGCCCACGTCACGTTGGTGACCTGCACCCTCGGCGAGGAGGGCGAGATCCATGTGCCGGCCCTGGAGCGCCTGGCGGCCGGGCAGGCCGATCAGCTCGGCGGCTACCGGCTGGTGGAGTGGGAGCGGGCCTGCGCCGCGCTGGGGGTGACCGACCACCGGATGCTCGGCGGGGCCGGCCGCTACCGCGACTCCGGGATGATGGGCCTGCCGACGAACGACGATCCGCGGGCCTTCTGGCAGGCGGACCTGGACGAGGCCGCGGCGCACCTGGTGGAGATCATCAAGGAGATCCGCCCGCAGGTCATGATCACCTATGACCCGAACGGCTTCTACGGACACCCCGACCACATCCAGGCCCACCGGGTCGCGATGCGCGCCGCCGAGCTGGCCGGCGACATCGGCCCGGAGAAGATCTACTGGACGGCGATGCCGCTGAGCGTGCTCGAGGACGGCATGGCGGCCTTCCGCGAGCTCGACGACAACCCGTTCGCCGGTGTCGAGTCGGTCACCGACCTGCCGTTCGGCACGCCGGACGCGGAGATCGCGGCCCGGATGGACGGCACCGACCACTACGCCAAGAAGACCGCCGCGATGAAGGCGCACGCCACCCAGATCCCGGACAACTCCTGGCTCTACGGCATCGCCGGCGACTTCGGCGGCGAGTTCATGGGCGTGGAGTACTTCACTCTCGCCAAGGGCGCGCGTGGCCCCGGCGCGGGACCGCACGAGTGGGAGGACGACCTGTTCAGCGGCCTGGAGATCGCCGACTGATGACGACCTCCGAGGTGGAGACCGAGCCGGCGGCCGCACCCCGGGTGCCGTGGTCCGGCTGGGAGCGCGTGATCCGGGCCGGCGGCGTGGTCGTGTCGATCCTCGCCACCCTGGTCACCGCCCTCGTCGAGATCGAGTTGAGCGCGTTCCGCGTCGGCAGCGTGGCGGCGCTGCTCGACGGCGACTCGCCGTGGACCGGTGGCGGCGCTCTGATCCCGATCGCGACCCCGGTCGCGGTCGGTCTCAACCTGGCCATCGCCTGGTTCGCCGAGACCACCACCGGACGCCGGTGGGCGGTCGGCGTGCCCTGGGCGTTGTGGACGCTGCTGATGCTGGCCGCCGCCGGCACCCGGAAGGCCGAGGGCGACCTGCTGTTCCAGGGCGACAACTGGACGGTCCTGCTGACCATCACCGCGGGCAGCCTGACGTTCGCCGTCTATGCGTACAAAATGATTCTCAAACCACCGACTGCCAGCTGACTCTCAGCACGCCTCTAGGAATCCCCGCGCACCATCCGCGAAGATGCACGAGAGTTCGACAGATTTTCACGTTCGCTGGGAGGAACAATGACGCAGCAGCGCTGGTTCCGGATCACGGTGCTGGCGGCCGGGCTGTTCGCGATCAACGCGGTGGCACGCCTGGTGGTCCGGTTCGGGTTCGACGGTGACAACATCGCGCAGAACCGCGGCTCGACCGCGATGTTCGCGCTGATCGCGCTCGTGCTGGGGGTGCTCACCTTCCTCCGCGCGCATCGCACGGCGCCGTCCGGTTGGCTGCCCGACGTGGGCTTCGGCGCCCTCGGCGGCATGCTGCTGACCGTCCTGGTGGGACCGCTGCTCAACGGCAACGCCCCGTTCGCGAACGGCGCCGGCGACTTCTTCCTGCAGGTCTGGCTCTACGCCGGCTGCGCGATCGTCGGCAGCGCCCTCGGTTACGGCCTGGCCGTCGTGCTCGGCCGTGACTACCGGTCGCGTGCGCTGCAGGCGTATTCCGCGCAGCGCACCAACCGTCCACGCCGGGTGGTCGGCCGCTGAGGGGTCACCCCGGCGGCGCCTCCCGCGTCAGATAGGTGTGGTGGGTGCTGAAACCCATCCGGCCATACAGCGTGACCGCCGGTGTGTTCCGCTCCTCCACCTGCAGATAGGCCCGGGTCGCGCGATGCTGCGTGCCCCACTGCGCCAGCGCCCGCACGACGTGCTGCGCCAGGCCGCGCCGGCGTGCGGCCGGCGCGGTCTGCACCAGCGAGATGCCGAGCCAGTGGTCCGGGCCGGTCACCGCGCCACGGGCCACCGCGATCAGGTCACCCTCCGCGTCGCGGACATGAGCGAAAACCTTGTCGGGTACGCCGTTGAGCACGCGTAACGCCGTCGCCGGCAGGGTGCCCTTGTGCTCGGCGACCATCGCGTACCAGTCGTCGGAGGCGGCGTCGGCCAGATCCACCGGCGGCAGGTCGGACCGGGCCGGGGCGGCCAGCAGCGGCGCCAGCGGCGTGGTCTGCACCAGGGTCAGCGGGCGGGTGCCCCATCCGCGGGCGTCCAGAGCGGCATTGACCGGGGCGGCGAGCGGCATCGGGGCGTTGATCAGGGGTTGCTGGCCGCGGCCGGCATACCAGGCCGTCACCGCGTCGATGGCGGCCTCCAGGGGCCGATCCGGATCGCCCACCGCGAGCGCCGAGTTGGCCCGCCCGGTCCAGTTGTCCGCGGCCCGCAGGATCCAGCCGCCGAGCCGGGCGCGCACCGGCGCCGGCCAGGCCAGATCGGCTGCGAGCTCGAGTGCTGTCACCTCGGCGGCGCGGGGCCGGCCGGCGGGCGGAACCCGCTTCGCCCGGTGGACCTCGGCCAGGGGCACACGGAGGGTGCCCTTGTCAGTCGCCAGTGTGAGATCGGTCTCGGTAAGGTCGACCAGCTCACCGAGCGCATCCGTGAAGAGCGTGCGCTCACCGGTTACGCCTACAATTCGCCGTACCACCACCCGGTGTCCCACATCCTGCTGTCGGAGCACGTAGTACCTCCCTCGGCGGGAATACTAGGCTTTGCAATCGTCGTCGGCGGTTCCCGCGGCGTGGCTCTGAAGGGAAAGACCCGTGACCTACATCATCGCTGAGCCCTGCGTCGATGTCCTCGACAAGGCATGCATCGAGGAATGCCCGGTCGACTGCATCTACGAGGGCAACCGGATGCTCTACATCCACCCCGATGAGTGCGTCGACTGCGGGGCCTGTGAGCCGGTCTGCCCCGTCGAGGCGATCTTCTACGAGGACGACGTCCCGGAGCAGTGGAAGGACTACACGAACGCCAACTACGAGTTCTTCGAGGACCTCGGCTCGCCCGGTGGCGCCTCCAAGGTCGGCAAGATCGAGAAGGACGCGACGTTCGTGGCCGCTCAGGCGCCGCGCGGCGGCGACCACTGAACGCTCGGTCGTCGGCCCTGCCGGACTTCCCCTGGGACCTGCTGGAGCCGGCCAAAGCCAAGGCCGCGGCGTACCCGGACGGCATCGTCGACCTCTCCGTCGGCACGCCGGTCGACCCGGTCCCGCCGGTCGTCCGGCAGGCCATCGCCGACAATTCCGACACGCCCGGCTACCCGCTGACGGCCGGCACCCCGGCACTGCGTGACGCCATCGGCGGGTGGCTCGCCCGGCACGGCCGGACCTCGGCCGAGCTGGGCGTGCTGCCCACCATCGGCTCCAAGGAACTGGTCGCCTGGCTGCCGACGCTGCTCGGCGTCGGCCCCGGCGACAGGGTGGTCATCCCGTCGGTCTGTTACCCGACATACGAGGTGGGCGCCCGGCTGGCCGGCGCCGAGGTGATCCGGTCCGACTCGCTGACCGCGCTCGGCCCGGACCGCCGGATCGCGATGATCTGGATCAACTCGCCGTCCAACCCGACCGGCAGGGTGCTCCCCGTCGAGCACCTGCGCAAGGTCGTCACCTGGGCCCGCGAGCGCGGCGTCACGGTGGTCAGCGACGAGTGCTACCTCACTCTGGGCTGGGAATCGACACCGGTGTCGATCCTCGACGACCGGGTGACCGACGGCGACCCGACCGGCGTCATCGCCGTGCACTCGCTCTCCAAACGGTCGAACCTGGCCGGCTACCGCGCCGGATTCGTCGGCGGCGACAAGGCGATCATCAGGGAACTGCTGGCGGTCCGCAAACACGCCGGCATGATCGTCCCGGCGCCGGTGCAGGCGGCCATGGTCGCCGCACTGACCGACGAGACGCACGTCGACGAGCAGCGCGCCCGCTACGCGGCCCGTCGCGACGTGCTGCGGACCGCACTGGTCAAGGCGGGGTTCGAGATCAGCCACTCGGAGGCCGGCCTCTACCTGTGGGCCACCCGCGACGAGGAGTGCTGGGCCACCGTGGACCGGCTCGCGGCTCGCGGCATCCTGGCCGCGCCGGGCGCCTTCTACGGCCCGTCCGCGGCCCGGCACGTCCGGGTCGCCCTGACGGCGTCCGACGAGCGGGTGTCGGCGGCCGCGGACCGGCTCGCGGAGCCGTTCACGGACTGACCGCTGTTCCGTTCTGCTGTTTCGTTGCCACGGCATCGGGAACCATCGTCACCGCGACGAGATCCCGGTGCCGTGTCGCCGTTTCAGGACGTGGCCCGGGTGCCGCCTTGTGGCGATGTCCTACGGTCCCGTTGCACCCCGTTTCAGTCTGGTGCCGTTCCGGCGCTTCGCCGCCGTCTCACGTATTGCCGCCGCTTGGCCTGCCGAGGAGGATCGTGACCACCACCGAACCCACCGAGATCGTCGTGCACGGGCAGGCACACCGCGAGGTGCCGCCGGATCTGGCGGTGTTCTCGGCCACGGTGTCCGCCTCGGACCGCGACCGCAGGACCGTGGTGGACCGGCTGACCCGCCGCGCCGCCGACGTCACCGCGGTGCTCGACCGGCACGGCCCGGCCGTCGAGAAACGCGAGACCACCGGGGTTCGCGTGCACCCCGAGATGAAACGACGGGAGAAGGTCTCCGCGTACACCGGAAACATCTCGACGACGGTGACCGTGAGCGACTTCGGGGTGCTCGGTGAGATCCTCGCCGAATTGGCCGCCCAGGAACTCACCACGATCGACGGCCCCTGGTGGCAGCTGCGCCCCGGCAGCCGGGCCGGAGCCGACGTCCGCCGGGAGGCGGTGGCCGACGCTCTCGAGTGCGCCCGGGACTACGCCGCCGCGGTCGGCGCCGAAGTGGACCGGATCGTCGAGATCGCCGAGGCGGAGACCGGCGGCGGGCGCCCGATGTTCCGCGCGTTCGGCGGCGGCGTGGCCGAGATGGCCGCCGACGCCCCGGCGTTCGACCTGTCCCCGCAGGAGCAGGTCGTCGAGGCGCGGGTACGACTCCGGGTCACGATCACCGACCCGACGGTCCTCCGGGCTTCCTAGAGCCGTCCGGGCTTCCCTGGTGCGTGGGCCGGCGGTTCCGGCGCCGTGGCCGGGGCGTCTCGTCAGGAGGCGGGGACCAGGGCCTGCGCGTGGACCGGGACGCTGAACGTCGCCCCGCGGCAGGCCTCCGGCGACCCGGGACTCAGGGTCAGCGCGCCGGTCAGCACGAACGCGCCGATGGTGTTCCGCTGCACCTCCCACGACACCGGGAAGACCCGCTGGTTGACCTCGACCCGCGGGTCCACACAACCCGCCTCGCGGTGCGCGTCGTCGGCGATCACCGGTTCCGTGCTGCGGGCGATCGACGTGATCCGGATCGGCACGCCATGCTGGTTGGGTACGGTCACCGTCAGATCGGCGGTCTGATCGGCCCGCGGTGCCTGGCTCGGGTCGGAACTCCCACTCAGCGCGATCTCCACCACGGTCCGCGGCCCGTCGAACGGCTCCGTCGGCCCGTTGAGCCGCCAGTACGCCCACGCCGCGCCCGCGTTCGCCAGCAACGCCGCCATCGCCGCCGCGGTGAGGATCACCCGCGCCCGCCGGTCGAACCGTCGGCGCGGCTTCCGGCGTACCTCCCAGGTCGGCTCTTCATGATCCGCCGTCGCCAACGAGATGTGTGCCTCCGGCGGCTGCCCGCTGTTCGCCTGCAGCGACTGCCCGATGGTCGTCTCTGTCGGCCGCCCGCTGTTCGCCTCGATCGACTGCCCGCTGTCGGCGACGGGGTGACGCGAGAGTCCTTCGCCCGCACGGAAACTCGTCAGGACGTCACGCCGATTCACGATGCGGCCTCCCCGACGACGGCCGCGAGCGAATCGCTCAGGTCTGGCATGCGGCTCGTTCCTCCTCGAAGGCCGGCGGGAATGATGCCGTGGTCGGCGCTCATACAACGTTCCCCGATAGAGATGTCCGATGTGATCGGTTTTCCGTCCGCCGTTCTGGACGCGTAAATCGGACAGGTACAACCGACCGGCTTACCCCGCCCGAGGTATCTCGAGCGAAGTGTACCTTTTGCCGCCTTCCGACCGATCAGTTCCACTACGGGTGTCATCAGCGCGGACACCGTCGTAGCTCATCGGACCCCTCCCGCCAAATCCGCGAGGATCGCTGCCCGCTCGCCTGCTTACCGATCTTGGTGCGCTGACCATCGCGGGCGGTGGTCAGCGCACCAAGATCTCCCCGGAGGCGAGCCGCTGGCGTGAAGCGGCTACGGGGTCGGCTCCTCGGAGGGGGTGACCGTGGCCGGAGAGGTCACGGCTTCGGTGGTCTCCCGGGTCTGCGTCGGAGCGGGCGAGGACGTGGTGGGGAGCGCCTTCGTGGGTGTCGGTGTCGGCGTCAGCGCCGGTTCAGGAACGGTGACCGCCGATTCGGTCTTCTTCTTGCCTTTCCCGGCGAGATCCGGCTCCGAGACGGTAGCCGTGTCCTTCTTCGCCGGTGGCACCCCGGGAACCTTCAGCGGGTCGCTCGCCGGGCCGGTCCAGCGCGTGCCCGCAACGGCGTGCACGGTGTAGCGGCGGGCCGTCACGATCGTCGCCAGGTCCCGGTCCACGCACGACACGGCTCCGGCCGCTCCGGTGCAGGCCGTCACCGGCGGCTTCCCGTCGATCAGTCGGGTGACGACGTATCCGCCCACCGGCTGCCCCTGCTCGAACCGCACCGCCTTCCAGGAGATCCTCGTCCCGACCAGCGCGACGGAGGCGGACGGCTTCGCCATCTCCGGCATCCGCGCCGCCTTCGCCGTGATCACCGGCGCATTGCCGGGAACGACCCAGCCGGCCCACGCGCTGAGGCCGGCGCCCAGAACCGAGACGCCGGCCACCCCGGCCGCTATGACAGCAACCGCACCCACCCGCCTCATCGGCCGACCCGCACGGCGCTGGCGGTGATCTTCAGCTGGAACGTCGTCCTCTGGCACGCGTCCGCGACCGAGTTCGGCATGGTCACCTCGAGCTCTCCGGCACTCCGCCGCCCGCGAGCCGGCACGTTCAGCGGCAGACTGCCCAGGTACTGCCCGATCCGCAGATTCGCCGCCGCGGGCTTGCAGCTGCGCTTCGAGGTCGAGGCGACCGCGGCCCCGACCGAGCGCACGCTGATCGAAAACGGATAGGGATTCGCAAACGTCAGCCGGGTCCGCTTAGCGGCCCCCGGATGAAGGTCGACAACGGGTGTAGAGCTGACATCGAACGAAACAGCCGACACCGCCGAAACCTCAGCCTCGGAGGTACGCGTCCCGGCTGCGCTCCAAATGCACGCCAGCGCCGTCACACCGGCTGCCACGCGCCAGGCCGCCCGCTGGCTGACGAATCTAACTCGCATCGCTCTGCCCACTGGCCGTGAGCGGAACGCTGAAAGCAGCACCTTGGCATGCCGAGTCGGACGCGTTGGTCATTCGAATCGCCTTGGTGATCAGGAAGTTCCGGGTGGATCGAGCGGGAATGCGCCAGGCCACGGTGTAGCTCGAAGCCGTCAGTGAAATGCCGGTCTGGGCGCATCCGGCATTCCGGTGCGGTGTGTCCACGGTGACCGGGCCGGAGCCTCCACGAATCGAGGTCACCAGGACGGCGAATCGATTGTCGTTCTTCACCAGCACAGTGAGCGCGGATGTCGATCCGGGGAAAAGGGGCTCATCGGGGCGGGGATGCGCGGTCAGCGTCAGATTTAGAGCGGACCCCGCGGCGACGGTTGACGCTCCCGATCCGCTGAGGCGCCAGTAGGCCCAGGCAGCCCCGCCGCTGGCGGCGAGCGTGACCGCAACTGTCACAGCGATGACGGATCGAGCCCGGAGCGATGATGCGAGCACGTTGCCGGTCCTGTCTGGGAAGTCGTGGGTAAGGAAGTCGCGGGGAATGCCCAACCGGGCATTCCCCGCAGCTCGTGATCAGGCGGCGTTGCTCTGGGCGGTCAGGTCCACGTCGAAGCTGAAGGTGGCGCCCTGGCACTCGTCGGCGGCGTCGGCGACCATCCGCAGCGAGCCGACGTATTCGATCGTCTTCGTGCCGTTGACGCCGGCCGTCTTCGCCGCGACGTTGAGGGCACCGGCTGCGGCAGGCAGCGCCGCGTCGACGAATTCGACGTCCGTGTCGTCGCAGCCCGCGTTGCTGGAGGTGAAGTTGGAGAAGGTGATGTCCGTGATGGCCACCGGGAAGGTGTTCGGGTTGGACACCTCGAACTTGACGTCGGCCTTCCCGCCGGGAACGAGGGTGGTCGTGCTGGTGGTGTTGGGAGTGACGACGAGCGTCGCAGCCTCGCCCGAGGCCGCGGAGGCAGAGCCTTCTCCCTGGAGGAGCCAGGCGGCGAACGCGGCACCAGCTCCGCCGATGCCGACGATCGCGGCGGTGACGACGGCGACGGAACGCTTGGTGGTCTTGCTCATGGTGGTGTTCCTCCTGGAACGAGTCAGCGTCGAGCAACCCAGGGCGGGCCGGGAGCGACCCTTGCGGGGTGTGCGTCGTTAAGCGGGTTGTCGCCGGGCACTCAAGGCGTTCCGGCGCTGCGACAAAGATGTCTGAAACGCTCAACCACGGCGATAGTTCTTCCTGCCGACCCTTTGCGGGCAAAACGCCGCCCCAAGCGAGCTGATCCGGCTACCCCGACCGGGTGAGAAGATCCGCGCCGGGTGTGCCCGTGACCCGGCTGGAGATCGACCGGACTCGGCCTCAGCGGGATGGATGTCGGCAGGCATCGCGGCGGGGCGGGGTCAAGCCCGAGAATTTCTCAGCCCGCGGTGCGTGCCCGGCGGGGGCCGGGAAACGCGAATCTCCCCCGCGGTACGGCTCCGCCGGCATGGACGGGGTTGCTACCGCGGCACACTAACGGGTTAACCAGGTAAGACAGTCGTCCCCTGAAAGAGGCTTCCGGGTTATGCCTCTGTCGGCCGGACGGCCTGGACCAGGAACCGGTGGGAGCGGACGGTGAACTCGCCGCGGACCCGGATGGTGGCCGCCAGGCGGGCCAGTTCCCGTTCGTACTTCTGCGGGGAGAAGTCGCGGATCTGCCAGGGGACCGTGCGCAGCTGGTGGACCACCGCCGTGATGTCCCGGAAGACCATGGCGGGGTGTTCCTCGCGGACGTCGGTGACCCGCAGGCCGGCGGCCTCCAGCATGGTCACGGCGGCCGCGGCGTCCCAGCGGCGCGGCTGCGGGGGCGGGGCGCCCAGCGCGACGTTCAGGTCGGCCAGGTCGTCGCTGCCGACCTGCTGGGTGAGCAGCACGCCGCGGGGGCGCAGCAGGCGGGCGATGTCGTCGGCGGGGAGGCGGCCGTGGCGGCTCAGGACCACGTCGAACTCGTTCTCGCCGGCGGGGAGTTCGGTGAGGACCGAGACGCCGAACGGGGCGAGGCGTTCCCTCGCCGCGGGCGTGTTGCGGGACCAGGTCTCCAGGGCCACCGTGTGGCGGGGGAGCGGGGCCAGTTCGGCCAGCAGCTCGCCGCCACCGGTGTCCAGGTCGAGGACGCTGGCGGCGTGCCGGACCAGGGGACGGGCCAGATCGGGATATGACCACGACGGCTCGGACGCCACGGCCAGGCCGTCCAGCCAGGCGAACTCCCACCCGGTCATGGAGGCGCCGGTAGCCGCGGCGTTGAGTTCGTCCTCCTGCCGGTTGCTGCGCACGCCCACGAAAGTAACCGGGCACCGGTCCCCCGGACGACTCGATCACGCGTCCTTTCCGGGACCGGTGCCGGACTGTGGCTGAACGGTTACCAGACGACCCCCGGTGGGGGTCTGCGGGCTCTTACGCGCGGACCGGCATCAGCAGCGAGAAACGGGTCTCGTCGCCGGGCACCCGGATGGCCAGCGGGTGCACCGGGCCGTCCAGTTCGAGCAGCAGCTGGCCGGAGCCGCCGGCGTCCAGCGCCTGCAGCAGGAACTCCCGGTTCACCGCGATGTGGGTGTCACCACCGGACTTCCACTCGTCCTCGCTGATCGGGCGGAGTTCGCCCGCGGCATTCAGGTCGAGGACCGTCACGGGGTACGCGCTGCCGTCGTGCTCCCGGTCGATCACCGGTGTGCCGGCCAACTGTGCGCGGAGGTGTTCCGTGCTGACCGTGACCTGGCGGGTGACCGGGCCCGCCGGGGCGAGCAGACGGCGGTAGTCCGGGAAGTCCAAGGCGATCGGCTTCTCCTCGAGCACACGGCCGCCGTGCTCCGCGCGTACCCCATCGGTGTGCAGGTCGAGAGTCACCGGGCCGGACCGGAACGCCCGCAGTTCGTCGCAGAAGGCCAGCGGCAGGAACTGCCGGGCCGGCTGCCCCTGGGTCTCGGCCGGCACCGAGGCGACGGCCAGCCGGTAACGGTCGGTGGCGACCAGCGTGAGCAGGCCGTCGGTGGTCTCGAAGAGCAGGCCGGCCGGGATCGGGCCGGGGCCGGACGGCGCGGCGAACCGTACCGCGTCGAGGGCCGAGGTCAGGTCGGCGGCGGGCAGGATGATGCGTGTCATCAGGTTCTCCTCCAGGTCGATCAGGGTGTGCAGGCGGAGGAGCTCACGACGGGCGTCGGCCAGGCCGGCTTCCAGGCGGGCCAGGTGCAGGTCGAGACGGTGGCGTACCCGGGCCGGGTCGCTCAGGTCACTCACCACCTGCGCGATCTCGGCGACCGGCATGCCCACCCGTCGCAGCCCGGCGATCAGCCGGGCCGCACGGATCTGCTCGCCGGTGTATCTGCGGTAGCCGGTCGCCCGGTCCACCACGGCCGGGACCAGCACGCCGGCGCCGTCGTAGAACCGCAGCGCGCTGACGCTCAGCCCGCTCGCCCGGGCCACCTCACCGATGCCTCGTGTGTCGCTCTCCACGTCACCCGACCTTGGTGTCTCGACCTGCTCGAGAGTCAAGCCTGCACGATCAGGGCGATGCCGAGGGCGGCCATCACCGTGGCGATCAGGCCGTCCAGGATCCGCCAGGCGACCGGGCGGGCCAGGACCGGGGCGAGCCGTCGGGCGCCGGCGCCGAGCGCGGCGAACCAGGTCAGGCTGGCGACGGCCGCGCCGATGCCGAACGCCCAACGGTGGGCGTGCTGCTGGGCGACCGAGCCGAGCAGCAGCACCGTGTCCAGGTAGACGTGCGGGTTGAGGTAGGTCAGGGCCAGGCAGGTCAGCAGCGTCGCGCCCAGGGTGGCGGGTGCCCCGCCGGTGACCTCCAGCCGTTCCGGGCGCAGGGCACGGCGGGCGGCCAGTACGGCGTACCCCAGGAGGAACGCGGCCCCGGCCCAGCGGATCACGGTGACCAGGCCGGGGCGCGCGGTCAGGACCGCGCCGAGACCGGCGATGCCGGCGCAGATCAGCGCGAGGTCGGAGAGGGCACAGGTGAGCACCACCGGGAGTACGTGTTCCCGGCGCAGACCCTGACGCAGCACGAAGGCGTTCTGCGCGCCGATGGCGATGATCAGGACGGCGGACGCGACGAAGCCGGCCACAGCGGAGGAGAGCATGGGCCGAACGCTACGGACGGCTCACGGCGTACTCCAGCTAAAGATTTTGACGTTGGATTAGATTTTCTTACGTGGATCAGGTGCAGCTGGCGACGTTCCTGGCAGTGGTGACCGAGGGAAGTTTCGAGGCCGCGGCCCGGATGCTGCACGTCACCCCATCGGCGGTCAGCCAACGGATAAAGGCTCTCGAACAGTCGGTGGGACAGGTGCTGGTCCGCCGGGCCAAACCGTGCACGGCGACGACGGCCGGCCAGGCGCTGGTCCGGTTCGCCGGGCAGGTCGCCCTGCTCGAACGGGAGGCGATGGACCAGGCCCGCGACGGCACCCGGCTGGCGGTGGTGGTCAACGCGGACTCGCTGAACACGTGGTTCCCGCCGGCCCTCACCCAGGTGCCCGGGGTGCTGTTCGAGCTGCACACCGACGACCAGGACCACTCGGCCGACCTGCTGCGGGCGGGGGTGGCGATGGCCGCGGTGACCGCGGAGGACGTGGCGGTCCAAGGTTGCCGGGTGGAGCGGCTGGGTGTCATGCGGTACCTCGCGGTCGCCGCCCCGGGAGTGGACCCCGCCCGGGCGCCGATGGTGGTCTACAACCGCAAGGACCGGCTCCAGCACCGCTTCCTGGACGGTACGCCCGAACCACCGGTCCACTACGTGCCCGCCGCGGCCGCCTTCGAGGAGACGATCCGTCTCGGCCTGGGCTGGGGGATGGTCCCGGAACAGAACGCCCGTCCGGAGATCGAAGCCGGCCGGTACGTGGACATCGCCCCCGGCCGGTACCTCGACGTGCCGCTGCACTGGCAGTACTGGCGGATCGACTCGCCGACCCTGAACACACTGACGGCCGCCGTACGGACGGCGGCCGCCTCGGCGTTGCGGGTGTGACGTGATCAGTCGTTGGTGTGCAGCGCGCTGTTCAGCTCGATGCCGGTGCCCTTGCGCGGCTTGGCCTCCAGCGCGCCGGAGACCGAGTTGCGCCAGAACAGGAGATTGTTCACACCGGAGAGCTCGATGGCCTTCACCACACGGCCGTCCGGCAGCGAGATCTTGGACGCGGCGGTGACGTAGACCCCGGCCTCCACCACGCAGTCGTCGCCGAGCGAGATGCCGATGCCCGAGTTCGCACCCAGCAGGCTGCGCTCACCGATCCGGATCTTGGCCTTGCCGCCGCCGGAGAGAGTGCCCATGATCGAGGCGCCGCCACCGATGTCCGAGCCGTCGCCGACCACCACACCCTGCGAGATCCGGCCCTCGACCATCGAGGTGCCGATCGTGCCGGCGTTGAAGTTGACGAATCCCTCGTGCATCACGGTGGAGCCGGACGCCAGGTGGGCACCGAGACGGACCCGGTCGGCGTCGGCGATCCGCACACCGGACGGCACCACGTAGTCGATCATGCGGGGGAACTTGTCGATGCCCCACACCACCAGCTGACGGCCGGCGGCGCGCTCCAGGAAACGCAGCTCGTCGACGCGCTCCGGCGGGCACGGGCCGGCCGAGGTCCAGGCCACGTTCGCCAGCTTGCCGAAGACGCCGTCCAGATTGAGCGCGTTCGGCCGGACCAGGCGGTGCGACAGCAGGTGCAGCCGCAGGTAGGCGTCCGAGGCGTCGGCGATCGGGTCGGCCAGCGACTTGACCGTCACGCGGACCTCGACGACCGAGAGTCCGGGAAGCAGCTTGGGGCCGGTCTGCCCGGCGGGGAGCGCCGGAACACCGGCCGGCTCCTCACCCAGACCCAGGTAGCCCGCGGGGAACCAGGTGTCCAGAACCTGCCCCTCAGCGGTCACGGTGGCCAGGCCGATGCCCCAGGCGGGCGAAGTCGAGATCGCGGTTTCCACGACGTGAACCCTATCGAACATCACCCCGGCCTGAGCGAGCCATCGGGTGGTGCGCGCCACCCCGGTATGGTGCGCACATGGCCAACCCGCTTACCCCGGACGTGCTGGTCGACCCGGTGATGCTCACCCGCGCCCTGGTCGACCTCGAGTCCGTGTCCCGCGACGAGAAGGTGATCGCCGACTGCGTGGAGGACGCCCTCCGCCAGGTCGCGCACCTGCAGGTGCGTCGCCTGGGCAACACGGTGATGGCGCGGACGAAACTGGGGCGCGCGCAGCGGGTGATCCTCGCCGGGCACCTGGACACCGTGCCGATCAACAAGAACTGGCCGTCCACTGTCGTCGACGACCTGATCTTCGGCTGTGGCACCGCGGACATGAAGTCCGGCGTGGCCCTCGCCCTCAACCTGGCGGCCACCCTCCCCGACCCGGTCTACGACACCACCTACCTGTTCTACGAGGCCGAGGAGATCGAGTCCGAGTTCAACGGGCTCAACCTGGTCGCCGAGGCCCACCCGAAATGGCTGCAGGCCGACTTCGCGGTCCTGCTCGAACCGACGTACGGCGTGGTCGAGGCGGGCTGCCAGGGCACGATGCGGGTACGGATCGGCACCCACGGCCGGCGGGCGCACACCGCACGGGCCTGGCGCGGGGTCAACGCCATCCACGCGGCCGGCGAGGTGCTGCGACGGCTCGCCGACTACCACCCGCGGACCGTGACCATCGACGGTTGCACGTACCGCGAAGGACTGAGCGCGGTGCGCATCGCCGGCGGTGTCGCCGGCAACGTCGTCCCCGACGAGTGCACGGTCGACGTCAACCTGCGGTTCGCCCCGGACCGCAGCGAGGAACAGGCCCTCGCCCACCTGCGTGAGGTCTTCGAGGGCTTCGAGCTGGAGGTCACCGACACCGCGCCGGGAGCCCTGCCCGGACTGGACGCGGCGCCGGCCCGGGAGTTCGTGGCGGCCACCGGCACCGAGCCGGCCGCCAAGCTGGGCTGGACCGACGTGTCCCGTTTCGCGGCGCTCGGAGTGCCGGCCCTGAACTACGGGCCGGGCGACCCGGCGTTGGCGCACTCCCGCGAGGAGCACGTCGAAATCGGCAAGATCAGGGAAGGGGCGGCGACCCTCTATCGGTGGCTGGGGTCGTCCGCGCTGGACGACTAGATGTGGGGAACGGCGACCCGGCCTATCGCCGCGGGCGTTATCTCGATCGTCGTTTCCGGATCCATCGCCTGATCGGAGGCGTCGCGGGCCGCAAAGGCGACCCGCCGTTCCTCCACCACCAGGCGGATCCGGCGCTGCATGCGGCGCTGCATCTTGAGGCGTTCGAATCGGTTCGTCACGGTGGCCGCTCCTTCGCCGGCACCCGGTCAGGCCGGGCGAAACCCGTGCCTGCCGCGTGGTCGCGGTCGGTAACTGTGCATGGCCCGGTAACTGAAGAGCCTGATAACTGAAGAGCCCGGTAACTGAAAAGACGTAACAGAGCTACCGTCGGTTGCTTCAATCTGGCAAAAAGGTCTGCGGGTCGCAATGCTCTTGCCGAAACGCAGCCCGTTGTTCACCGGGTCCTGACCGTCCGCACTACCTTGGTGGCATGACGGAGAGCACCAACGGGCGACCGCCGGCGTCCCCGGAACGTCACCGCGGCGCGGTCACGTTGCGCCGGGATGCCATCCCACCCAGCACCGCCGACGCCAAACTGCTCGACTCACCCCACCGCGGGGAGTGGAAGACCAAGGACGCCTGGCGTGCCCTGCGGATCCTCTCCGAGTTCGTCGAGGGCTTCGACACCCTGGCCGACCTGCCGCCCGCGGTCAGTGTCTTCGGCTCGGCCCGCAGCCGCCCGGACAGCTACGAGTGCGAACTGGCCGAGAGCGTCGGCGCCGCCCTGGCCCATGCCGGGTACGCGGTGATCACCGGTGGCGGTCCGGGCGTGATGGAGGCGGCCAACCGTGGCGCCACCGAAGCCGGCGGGATGTCCGTCGGCCTCGGCATCGAACTCCCCTTCGAACAGGGCCTCAACGACTGGGTGGACGTCGGCATCGACTTCCGCTACTTCTTCGTCCGCAAGACCATGTTCGTCAAGTACGCGCAGGCCTTCATCGTGCTGCCCGGCGGCTACGGCACCCTCGACGAACTGTTCGAGGCGATCACCCTGGTGCAGACCAAGAAGGTCACCCGCTTCCCGGTGATCCTGATGGGCGTCGACTACTGGAGCGGCCTGCTCGACTGGATGAAGACCCGGATGCTCGACGACGGCAAGATCAGCCCGGCGGACCTCGACCTGATCCAGGTCACCGACGACGTCGCCGAAGCAGTCCGGATCATCATGGACGCCGACGAACGGGACACCCACTGATGGCCGCCATCTGCGTATTCTGCGCCTCCTCCACCACCCTCGAACAGCGCTGGCTCGACCTGGCCACCGAAACCGGCCGGGCCCTCGCCGAACGCGGGCACACCCTGGTCTCCGGCGGCGGCTGCGTCGGCATGATGGGCACCGTCGCCGACGGCGCCCGCTCCGCCGGCGGGCACACCCTCGGCATCATCCCGCAGTGCCTGGTCGACCTGGAGGTCGCCGACATCGCCTCGGACGAACTCGTCGTCACCACCGACATGGGCGCCCGCAAGAACGTGATGATCGAGCGCTCGGACGCGTTCATCACCCTGCCCGGCGGCCTCGGCACCCTCGACGAACTGTTCGAGGTCTGGACCACCGCGACCCTGGCCGTACACCGCAAACCGATCGTCCTGCTCGACCCGGACGGCTTCTACGACGGCCTGGTCACCTGGCTCGGCGGCCTGGTCGACGACAAGTTCGTCCGCCCCGCCGCGATGGAGATGCTCCGGGTGACACGCTCCGTCCCCGAGGCTCTCGATGTGATCGAGCAGGTCCTGGGCGAATAACGTCATACCGGCGTGCTCTCATAGATGCCGTGAGCACGCCGGCCCCCCAGTCCCCGGTGCGCCGGCCGGCCTATCGCCTGGTGCGGCGTCCCCGCCCGGTCGTGCCCGCGTTGCCGGCCGACGACATCCAGCGCCGGATCGCCGGGCACACCAGCGGTCCGCTGCTGGTCGTGGGCGGTCCCGGCACCGGCAAGACCAGCGTGCTCGTCGAGTCGGTCGCCGCGCGCATCGCCGAGGGGGCCGACCCGGAACGGATCCTGGTGCTCACGTTCGGGCGCCGCGCCGCCGCGTCCCTGCGGGACGGCATCGAGGCGCGGATCGCCGACAACCCCGGGCGCATCGTGCACGAGCCGCTGGTGCGGACCTTTCATGCGTATGCGTTCGGTCTGCTGCGCCGGGCCGCGGCCGAACGGGGCGAGCCGTCGCCGCGGCTGCTCACCGGTCCCGAACAAGACCTGATCATCCGGGAGCTGCTGTCCGCCGTCGGCGACCCGGAGACCCCCGACGCCATCGGCTGGCCGGACGCGCTCCGGCCGGCCCTGCCCACCAAGGCGTTCGCCCAGCAGCTGCGCGACCTGATGCAGCGCGCCGCCGAGCGTGGCATCGGCCCGGTCCGGCTCGCCCAACTCGGCGAACGCCTCGGTCGCGACGACTGGCCGGCCGCGGCCCGCTTCCTCCGGGAGTATGTCGCGGTGCTGGCCCTGCGGGACGTGACCACCCGGGGATCGGCCGCCTACGACCCGGCCGAACTGGTCCGGGCCGCCTCCGGGCTGCTCGCCGACGACCCCGTCCTGCTGGCGGCCGAACGCCGGCGGTTGTCGTTCGTCTACGTCGACGAGCTGGCCGAGACCGACCCGGCCCAGATCGAGCTGCTGTCGCTGGTCGCGGGCGGGGGGACGCCGCTGGTGGCGTTCGCCGACCCGGACTCGTCGGTGTTCGGGTTCCGCGGTGCCGAGCCGGGAGTGGTGGCGACCTTCCCGGACGAGTTCCGGACGGTCTCGGGGGAGCCGGCGCCGACGATCACCCTGCATACGAACTATCGGATCGCGGCGCCGTTGCTGTCGGCTACGGGGCGGGTGGCTCGCCGGATGCGGGGGGCGATCGGTCATCGGCCGATGTTCCCGCCGGCTCCTTCCGCCTCGCCGGGAGATCCGGGCGAGGTCTCGCCTCGGCCGGGTGCTGTCTCCGGCGGCTCGGGTGCCGTCTCTGACGGCTCGGGCGCTGTCTCCGGTTCGGGTGCCGCCGCCGGCGTGGCTGGTGAGCGGTCCACGGCCGAGCCGGGGGAGGAGCGGTCCACGGCTGAGCCGGGGGAGGAGCGGCTCACGGCTGAGCCGGGGGAGGAGCGGCTCACGGCGGAGGCGGTGGTGCGGACTTTTCGGTCGCCGGCCGCTGAGACGGCGTTCATCGCGCATGCGCTCCGCGAGGCACACCTGTTGCACGGCATCCCGTGGTCGCGGATGGCAGTGCTGATGCGGTCCACCTCGTTGCAACAACCGACGGTGCAGCGGGCGCTCGCCGCCGCCGGGGTGCCGACCGTGGTGCACGCCGAGGACCTGCCGCTGCACCTGCAGCCCGCGGTCGCGCCGTTCCTGCTGCTCCTGCGCTGCGCCCTCGACCAGCGGATTCTCGACGAGGAGGCCGCGGTCGCCCTGCTCCACTCGCCGCTCGGTGGCGCCGACCCGCTCGCCGAACGCCGCCTGCGGCAGGGACTCCGCGCCCTCGCCCTGGCCGCCGGTGACCGCCGGCCCTCCGGTGAGCTGCTCGTCGACGCGCTGCGCGACCCGGCCGGGTTGGACCTGGTCGAACGGCGTTGGGCCCGGCCCGCCCAGACGGTCGCCCGGCTGCTGCGGGTCGGACGCGAGGCCGCCGCCGTACCGGGCGCCTCGGCCGAGGACGTGCTCTGGACCGTGTGGCGGGCCAGCGGCCTGGCAGACCGGTGGTTCGCGATGAGCACCGGTGCCGCCCCCACCGCCGGTCACCGGGAGGTGGGCCGGGCCCGTCAGTGGCGTGCCGAGGCCGCCGACCGCGACCTGGACGCCATGGTGGTGCTCTTCGACGCGGCCGCCCGGTTCGTCGACCGGCTGCCCGGCGCGGGCGCCGAGGTCTTCATCGACCACGTCCTCGGGCAGGACCTCCCGGCCGACTCGATCGCGCCCAGCGCCGACCGGGGTGAGGCGGTCCGGCTGCTCACCGCGCACGCGGCGAAAGGCCTGGAGTGGGACGTCGTGGTCCTTGCCGGCGTCCAGGAGGGCATCTGGCCCGACCTGCGCCTGCGCGGCAGCCTGCTCGGTTCGGAACGCCTGGTCGACGTGCTGGCCGGCCGTCCCGCCTCGGGCCCGGCCGCGGTGGCGGGCGAGACGTCGGCGCTGCTCGACGAGGAACGCCGCCTGTTCTATGTGGCGATCACCCGCGCCCGGCGCCGTCTCGTGGTGACCGCGGTGGCGTCGTCGGGCGTCGGCGGCGCGGCCGGCGAGGAACAACCAAGCCGTTTCCTGACCGAACTGGCCCTGCCGATCGCCCAGCCGGGCGGCGGCCGCGACGACGGTCCGGAGGGCGACGGGACGGGCGGCCCGACCGGACCGATGCCCGGGCCTCCGAGCCCCGACGACGATCTGTGGGCCACCGGCGTCCCCACCGAACCCGACGACGCCGACGACCCGATCGACCCCGCCACCGATACCACCGAACCCGCGGTCGCCGAACCCATGGTCACCGAACCCACTGACCCTGCTGCCGACGAGTTCGCCGGCAGCACCGAGTTCGCCGCCGCCGACCCCGGCCACGCCGATCACCCCGTCGGCCCGGTCACCGAATCCGCTGTCGGCGAACCCACCGACGCCACCGACGCCACCGACCCCGCTACCAACGCCGATCGGCCCGCAGCCGACGGCAGCGATTCTCGCGGCGAGAACGGTGAGGGGCACGAGGGCGACGACGGGGAGGAGGCTGAGCTTCCGGTGGGGCGGCCGCCCCGGGCTCTCACACTGGCGTCCTTGGTGGCCGAGTTGCGTACCGTGATCATCTCGGAGGGGTCGACGCCGCGACGGCGGTTTGCCGCCGCTCGGGAGCTCGCCCGTCTGGCGGCGGCCGGGGTGCCGGGTGCTCATCCCGACGAGTGGTGGGGGCTGCGGCCGCTCTCCGACGACCGGCCGCTCGTCGACGAGGGCCAACCGGTGAAGGTCACCCCCTCCAACATGGAGAGCGCGTTGCGGTGCAGCCTGCGCTGGCTGCTCGAACGGCACGGCGGGGCGGCACCGGCCGGTCCGGCGCAGGGCATCGGCAACCTGGTGCACGCCGCCGCCATGCTGGCCGAGGACGCCAACGCCGACCGGGAGAAACTGGTCGAGTACGTCTCCGCCCGCTTCGACTCGATCGAGCTGGCCGCGCGCTGGCTGGCCGGCCCGGAGCAGGAACGCGCCCAGGGCATGGTCGACAAACTGCTGCGCTGGCTGGCGGTCAACCCGCGGCGGCTGCTCGCGATCGAGCACGAGTTCACCGTGCGGCTGGAGGACGAGCAACGGCCGATCCAGCTCACCGGCCGGGTCGACCGGTTGGAGATCGACGAGGAGGGGCGGCTGGTGGTCATCGACCTGAAGACCGGCAAGACCACCGCCGTCTCCGGCGCTGACGTGGCGGAGAACCCGCAGCTCGCCGGCTATCAGGCGGCTGTCGACGCCGGGGCGTTCGCCGACTACGGCACCGACAGCGGCGGCGCGGCCCTGGTGCAGCTCGGTCCGGGCAAGGACGCCCGGGAGCAGATGCAGTTGCCGATCACCGAGGCGACCGACCCGCAGTGGGCGTACGCGATGGTCCGCCGCACCGCCGAGACGATGGCCGCGTCCACCTTCTCCGCGGTGGCGAACAGCCGATGCCGGGTCTGCCCGGTCCGGACCAGTTGCCCGATCTCCGGCAAGGGCCGTCAGGTGGTGGAGCCGTGAGCCAGCCGAGTCTCTTCCCCGATGTGCCCCGTCCCCGGCGGCGGGCCGACGCCGGCCCCCGCTACACCCCCGGCGAGCTGGCCCGGCTGCTGCGCCTGCCGCCGCCCACCAGCGAACAGGAGGCGATCATCGCGGCGCCGGTGGAGCCGCTGCTCGTGGTCGCCGGCGCCGGTTCGGGCAAGACCGAGACGATGGCCTCCCGGGTGGTGTGGTTGGTCGCCAACGGGTATGCGCTTCCCGGCGAGATCCTCGGCCTCACCTTCACCCGCAAGGCCGCCGGTGAGCTGGCGCACCGGGTCCGTGCCCGGCTCGGTCAGCTGGTCCGCCGCCTCGGCCGCGACGACGCGTTCACCGGCGAGGCCACGATTTCGACCTATCACGCGTACGCCGCCCGGGTGGTGACCGAGCACGGTCTGCGGGCCGGGTACGAGCCGTCCGCCCGTCTGCTCACCGAGGCCGCCCGCTGGCAGATCGTGGACTCGCTCGTCCGCTCGTACACCGGTGAGATGACCGGGGTGAACCGTGCGCCCGGCACCGTCACCGACGATGTGCTGGCGCTCTCCGCCGAGATGGCCGAGCATCTGGTCGGCCCGGACGATCTGGCCGCCTGGACCGGGCGGTTCTTCGCCGAGGTGCAGGAGTATCCGGGGCGGGTCTACAAGGACGTCACCGAGATGCTGCGCCGCCAGCAGCACCGGCTCACGCTGCTTCCGCTGGTCCGCCGTTACGAACAGCGCAAACTCGGCCTGGAGGCGATGGATTTCGGCGATCAGATGGCTCGTGCCGCGCTGGTCGCCCGCGATCATCCCGAGGTCGGTGAGGTCGAGCGCGGCCGGTTCCGGATCGTGCTCCTCGACGAGTACCAGGACACCAGTCACGCCCAGGTGACCATGCTGAACAATCTGTTCGGTGGCGGGCATCCGGTGACCGCGGTCGGTGACCCGTGCCAGTCGATCTACGGCTGGCGGGGGGCGTCGGCGGGCACGCTCGAGCGTTTCCCGGTGGATTTCACCGGTGCCGACGGCCGGCCGGCGTGGACCCGCAGTCTCTCCAAGAGCTGGCGTAACCGTCCGGAGATCCTCCGGGTGGCGAACGTGCTGTCCGCCACGCTGCGGGCCGGGGTCACCGAGTTGCAGCCGGCCGACCGGGTGGCCGAGCCGGTCGGTGGCCGCACGGTCACGTGTGCGCTGCTGCCGACGTACGCCGAAGAGGCCGAGTGGATCGGTGACTCGATGCTGACCGCGTGGCGGCTGGCCGCCGGGATGCGGGAGGCGCCGGCCGCCGAGATCCCGCTCGAGTCGCGTCCGACCAGTGCCGTGCTGGTGCGGGTGCGCAGCCAGATCCCGGTGATCGAGGAGGCGTTGCGGGCCCGGGGGCTACCGGTCGAGGTGGTCGGTCTCGGCGGCCTGCTGGACACTCCCGAGGTCCGGGACGTCGTGTGTACGCTGCGCGTCCTCGCCGATCCGGCGGACGGCGCCGCGTTGCTGCGGCTGCTCACCGGGGCACGGTGGCGGATCGGCCCGCGGGACCTGGTGGCCCTGCACCGCCGGGCCCGGGCTCTCGCGGCGGACCGGGCGGCCGCGACCCCCGCCGGGGCGGAGCAGGACGAGGTGACCGCGGACCGGTTGGACGACGCGTCGCTGGTGGAGGCGATGGCCGACCTGGGTTCCCCGCTCCAGTACTCGTCCGAGGGGTTCCCGCGGCTGGTCGCGTACAGCGGAGAGTTGCGCTCGTTGCGGCAGCGCCTGGACCAGCCGCTGCCCGATCTGCTCGCCGACATCGAACGCACCATCGGCCTGGACGTGGAGGTCGCGGTGCGCGGCTGGGCGGCCGGGGACGCCGGTCTGGCCCGCGGGCATCTGGATGCGCTCGGCGCGGCGGCCACCCGCTACACCAGTGAGAACGAGAGTGGCACGGTCGCCGGTTTCCTGGCTTTCCTGGCCGCGGCCGAGGAGGAGGAGCGCGGCCTGGAGCCGGGGCAGGTCGACGTGGTCGAGGGCGCGGTGCAGATCCTCACCGCGCACGCCGCGAAGGGCCTGGAATGGGACGTCGTCGCGGTCGCCGGGCTCTGCAAGGGGGTCTGGCCGGGGATGGCCCGCGCTTCGGATCACTATCTCGGTGGCATCGGGGTGTTGCCGTTCCCGTTGCGGGGTGACGCGTCCGGTCTGCCCGAACTGGATCTGTCCGACGCGGTCGAGCAGAAGGACGTCTTCGCGGCGCTGACCACTTTCGGTCGTCTCTGGCGGGAGCACGATGTGCGGGAGGAGCGCCGCCTGGCCTATGTGGCGGTCACCCGGCCGCGGCGGCTGCTGCTCTGTTCCGGCTACTGGTGGGGGGACGGGGTGAAGCGGCCCCGTGGGCCGTCGGTCTTCCTCGACGAGATCCGTGCGGCGTGTGCGGACGGTGCCGGGGTGGTCGACGTGTGGACGCCGGAGCCCGCGCCCGGTGCCGCGAACCCGAGCGAGCAGGTGGTGGCGAGCGCCGAGTGGCCTGCGGACCCGCTGGGTCTGCGGCGTCCGGCGATGGCCGCGGCCGCCGATCTGATCCGCCGCATGATCGTCGACCCGGACGCCGGGACCGCCGAGGCGTTCGCCGAGCTGGCCGGCGCCGACCCGGAGGTGGCCGCCCGGGCCGGTCTGGCTGCGGACGCCGCCGGTCTGGCGGGCCACGGAGCCCGGATGGGCGAGGACGCCGCCGAGGAGGACGCCGACATCGTCCGCTGGCGCAAGGAGGCCCGTCTCCTGTTGGCCGAGCGTGCCGAGCTGCTCCACCACGACGGGCCGCTGGAGGTCGTGGTGCCACCGCACCTGTCGGTCTCGCAGCTGGTCGTGCTGCGCCGGGATCAGCAGGCCCTGGCCCGTTCGCTGCGCCGTCCGCTGCCGCAGCGCCCGGCGCCGCAGGCCCGCCGGGGCACCGCCTTCCACGCCTGGCTCGAGCAGCGTTTCGGGTCGGCCCGCCTGATCGACATCGACGAGCTGCCCGGTGCGGCCGACGACGATGCCGCCGGTGACGAGGAGCTGGTGGCGCTTCAGGAGGCGTTCCTGACCGGGGAGTGGGCCGACCGGACGCCGGTCGAGGTGGAGGTCCCGTTCGCGACGACGATCGCGGGTGTGGTCGTTCGCGGGCGGATGGATGCCGTCTTCGCCGACTCGGACGACCGGTTCGACGTGATCGACTGGAAGACCGGCAGGCGCCCGTCCGGTGCCGAGGCCGAGGCGGCGGCGGTGCAGCTGGCGGCGTACCGGATCGCGTGGGCGTCGTTGGCGGGGGTCCCGCTGCATCATGTCCGGGCCGGCTTCCATTACGTGAAGGAGCAGGTCACCGTCCGACCGGCGGATCTGCTCGACGCGATCGCGCTGGCCGCCCTGATCGAGGACGTTCCGGTGGAGGTCTGAGGGGCGGCTGCACCGCGTTAACCAGGTAAAACCCGCCATTGTGGGCTGACGTGCGACTTGCCCGCCGAGGGCTTCCCCGCCCTTCTCGCCGTGCTAGGCTCGCGAGCGTTGTCAGTTTGGTTCCCAAGTACTCAGGAGCGCCTGTGGGGAAGTCTGCCCGAGGCGCTCTTTGTCGTAACCCGGGTCTTCTCCCGGACGGGCGATCAGTACGGCGACACGAGTCCCACGAGATGTGGGGTCTTACCACCTCGTTGCCGGCCACAGAGGTCGGCAACGATCGACCGTCGAGGAGACGATCATGGTTACCGGCGTTGTGAAGTGGTTCAACGCGGACAAGGGCTTCGGGTTCATCACCCCGGACGACGGCGGCGCCGACGTTTTCGCCCACTTCAGCGCGATCCAGATGTCGGGCTACCGCAGCCTGGAGGAGAACCAGCGTGTGGAGTTCGAGGTGACCCAGGGCCAGAAGGGCCCGCAGGCCGCGAACATCCGTTCCGCTTCCTGATTCGCGGCTGAACCGCTGGGCTGCGTGAGCAGCCCAGGGGAACCGTGTAACTCGATCGGCGCCGCACCCGTTTCCGGGTGCGGCGCCGATGCCGTTGAGGTGGGGTTACAGCGGTCCGCGGCCGGAGCGCAGCAGCAGCAGCGCGACCTGCGTCCCGTCCGGGCCGAGCGCGGCCCGGAAACGGTCGACGATCTCCTTCTCCCGGGCCAGCACGAGGCGGGTGCCGCCGCTGGCCATCCGGGTCTTGCCGACCTCCTGGGAGATCTTCGCGCGCTCCAGCCAGAGATCGATGATCGTCTGGTCGATCTCGTCGATGCGTTCGCGCTTGCCCCGGATCGCGTCGGCGGCGGGTGCCGCGCCTGCTCCGGTGTTCTGGTCCATCACGTCGGCGGTCATGTCTGCTCCTCGGGTGCTCACGCCCCGGTCGAACCGGCCCGGGCAGCATCAAGCCCCGGGCGGTGAAGCCCGGGGCTTGATGTAGGTCTGACGTTCAGGGGCGACCTACGGCTGCCGGGCCTCCGGTGCCGTAGTAGAAAAATCGCGCCCGCTGGATCACGAGCCGAGTATGCCCCGCCCCTGGACCGGGCCGCAAGGAAACCGCCCGAACCTTGGGATGGTTTGTGCTGGTCGTCCGGGTGATGGCGGCCGATGTGCGGTTGGCCGCCGGTTGGTCATCCGGTGGTGCTGATCCGGTTCGCCGGGCCGGGTGCGACCGGGCCGGTCGCCAGGTACGCCACCAGCGCGTCCACGTCGAATCCGGGCGCGGTGACCCGTCCTGTCCCGAGCGTCAGGTTGCTGAATCCGTCGCCGCCGTTGGCCAGGAAGTCGTTGGTGGTGACCAGGTAGTTCGCGGCCGGGTCGACCGCCGTCCCGTTCAGCTGCAGTGCGCTGACCTTGGCGCCGGCCGGGGCGGACGCCGACCAGGTGTAGGTCAGTCCCGCCGACACCTGCAGGATCCGCTGGGCGGTCTGCCCGCCGAAGCCCACGAACTGCTGCTCGAGGACGTCCTTGAGTTGTGCCCCGGTGAGGCTCTGGGTGACCACCAGGTTGTTGAACGGCTGGACGGTGAACGCCTCGCCGTAGGTGACCTGCCCGTACGCCTCCCCGCCGGACGACTGGTCGGCGTCCAGGTCGGCCCGGATGCCGCCCGGGTTCATCAGCGCGATCCGTGCCCCGGCGCTCTGCGTGTACGCCAGCTGCGCGTCCGCGATCACGTCGCCGAGCGGGCTCTCCCCGGCCGGGTTCGCGGTCCGGCTGATGTCGGCGCTGATGCTGCCGACGAGCCGGTTCGCGATCGGGGCGACCGCCGTCCGGTACTTGTCGGCGACCTTCTCGGCGGCGGCGTCCACGGTGTCCGGATTCTTGGCGTACGCCCCGGTGGCGTCCTTGACCCAGCCGCCGTTGCCGTCCGGTACGCCGTTCTCCACGATCACATTCCGCGCGGTGACGGTGGCGAACCGCCCGGTCCTGCGGTCGATGCTCCAGTCGATGTCGGTGATCAGCTGCCCGTTGCTTCCGGCGCTGGTCACGACCGTGTCGGCGCCGGCGGCGTTCGGTAGCGCGCAGGAGTAGAACCGGTGCGTGTGACCGGAGATCACGATGCCGATCTCCGGGTTGAGCCCGGCCACGATCGGCACCACCGGACCGGTGAACCCGGTGCAGTCGGAGACGCCCGGGGTGGGTGTGGCCGACGCCTGCGAGCCGCCTTCGTGCAGCAGCAGCACCTGCGCCTTCACGCCGAAGGCCTTGAGCAGGCCACTCCACTTGTTGGCGGTCTCCACCTCGTCGGTGAAGTGCACGTTCGTGATGCCGGCCGGGTTGACGATGCGCGGGGTGCCGGCGAGCGTCATGCCGATGAACCCGACCGGCACGCCCCCGACGTACCTGATGTCGATGGGCGGCAGGATCGGCAGGCCGGTCTTGTTGTCGATGGTGTTCGCGGCGAGATATTTGAACTTCGCGCCGGCGAATCCGTCGCCGTCCTGGCAGCCGTCGGTGGGGTGGCAGCCGCCGCGCTGGATGCGGAGCAGTTCGCTCACACCCTCGTCGAACTCGTGGTTGCCGACCGAGCTGACCTGAAGGCCGACCTGGTTCATCAGTTCGATCGTGGGCTCGTCGTGGAAGGCGGCACTGACCAGCGGCGTCGCCCCGATCAGGTCACCCGCCCCGGCGGTGATCGTGGTGCGGCCCTCGGCCCGTGCCTCGGCGCGCAGCGTCTTGAGATACGTCGCCAGGTATTCGACCCCGCCGGCCGGGGTGCTCGTGCCGCTCGCGTTGACCACCGCGCCGCTGCCGGTCGGCGGGTCGATCGCCCCGTGGAAGTCGTTGTAACTGAGGAACTGCCCCTTCACCGTGCCGCCCGACGGCGTCCCGTACGAGACGGACACCGGGGCGAACTCGGGTGGCGCGGCCGCTCCCGGGTTGCCGGGGAGCGCGGTGAGCACGCCGGTGGCGGCCAGGACGGCCACCGGCAGGGCGAGACGCTGGGATGAAGCCATCGTATCGATCCCCCGTTCGGAGAGAGATTTCCACCAACCCGGACAGCCTGGTGGATCAGGTGATCCATTACCACCACCCCGCGGTGGAATCGCATCGCCGAACGCCGATGAAGGACCCGTCCGGGTGTACGAGTGTTGTCGGGGGGTCGGCATACACTGGCCCGGCGATGCGACCTTCCTCTGAACCTTCCGACGCCCTGTTCTCCCTGCCCCCGGTGCGGGTCCCGGAGACACCCCGGCCCGCGCCCCGGCGGCTGGACCCGGCAACCCTGCTCGAGGGGCTGAACGGCCCGCAGCGGGACGCGGTCACCCATGCCGGTGGTCCGCTGCTGATCGTGGCCGGTGCGGGCTCGGGCAAGACCCGGGTGCTGACCCACCGGATCGCCTACCTGCTGGCCGAGCGGGACGTGCATCCCGGCGAGATCATCGCGATCACGTTCACCAACAAGGCCGCCGGCGAGATGAAGGAACGGGTGGCCCAGCTGGTCGGCCCGCGCGCCCGGCTGATGTGGGTGTCGACCTTCCACTCGGCGTGCGTGCGGATCCTGCGGGCCGAGCACGAGCACGCCGGGCTGAAGAGCACCTTCTCCATCTACGACGCGGACGACTCGCGCCGGCTGATGCAGCTGGTCGCCCGGGAGCTCGACCTCGACCCGAAGCGCTACACCGCGCGCGGGCTGGCCGCCCAGGTGTCGAACCTGAAGAACGAGCTGATCGAGCCCGAGGACTACAAGAACAAGGCGAAGGGGCCGAACGAGCGGGCCGTCGCCGAGGCGTACGAGTTGTATCAGCGTCGGCTGCGTGAGGCGCACGCGCTGGACTTCGACGACATCATCATGACCGTGGTGCACCTGTTCCAGTCGCACCCGATGATCGCCGAGACCTACCGCCGCCGGTTCCGGCACGTGATGGTCGACGAATACCAGGACACCAACATCGCGCAATACCAGCTCATCCGGGAGCTGGTCGGCACCGAGGGCGGCGAGGTCGAGCCGAGCGAGCTGTGCGTGGTCGGTGACGCCGACCAGTCGATCTATGCCTTCCGCGGTGCGACGATCCGCAACATCCTGGAGTTCGAGCGCGACTACCCGCAGGCCCGCACCATCCTGCTGGAGCAGAACTACCGGTCCACCCAGACCATCCTGACCGCCGCCAACGCGGTGATCGACCGGAACACCTCCCGCAAGCCCAAGCGCCTCTGGAGCGACCAGGGCGCCGGCGAGCAGATCGTCGGCTACGTCGCGGACACCGAGCACGCCGAGGCCGACTGGGTGGCCCGCGAGATCGACCGGCTCACCGACAACCACGACGTGCGCCCCGGCGACGTGGCCGTCTTCTACCGCACCAACGCGCAGTCCCGGGTGTTCGAGGAGGTGTTCATCCGGGTCGGCCTGCCCTACAAGGTGGTCGGCGGGGTGCGCTTCTACGAGCGCAAGGAGGTCCGCGACGCGCTGGGCTACCTCCGCGCGATCGTGAACGACGACGACACGGTCAGCATCCGCCGCGTGCTGAACACCCCCAAACGGGGCATCGGCGACCGGGCCGAGGCGTGCATCGAGGCGCTCGCCGGACGCGACCGGGTCTCGTTCGGCCAGGCGCTGCGACGTGCGAAGGACGCCCCGGGCATCTCCACCCGCGCGGTCAACAGCATCACCGACTTCGTGCAGCTCCTCGACGACCTGCGCGAACTGGCGCTCGTCGCCCCGCCGGAGGAGGTGCTGGAGGCGGTCCTGCAGCGCTCCGGCCTGCTCGGCGAGCTGGAGGAGAGCCTCGACCCGCAGGACCAGGGCCGGGTGGAGAACCTCCGCGAGCTGGTCAGCGTCGCCCGCGAATACACCGAACGCGTCGAGACCCTGGCCGCCGGGGACGACCCGGACCCGGAGGCGCCGTCGACGGCGTCGCTGGCCGGTTTCCTCGAGCAGGTCGCGCTGGTCGCCGACGCCGACCAGATCCCCAGCGACGACCCCGACCACCAGGGCGTGGTCACGCTGATGACCCTGCACACGGCCAAGGGCCTGGAGTTCCCGGTGGTCTTCCTGAGCGGCCTGGAGGACGGCGTCTTCCCGCACATGCGGGCCCTCGGCGACAACACCGAGCTGGAGGAGGAGCGCCGCCTGGCCTACGTCGGGATCACCCGGGCCCGCCAGCGGCTCTACCTCTCCCGCGCGGTGACCCGTTCGGCCTGGGGCCAGCCGCAGTACAACCCGCCGTCCCGGTTCACCGACGAGCTGCCGCCGGAGTTGGTGCGCTGGGAGCGCACCGGCGGGTCGTACACCTCCTGGTCCGGGACCGGGGGCGGGGTGGGTGGTCGCGGTGGGGGAGACCGCCAGCGCGGCGGAGGCTTCGCCGGGGGTACGCCCAAAGCACAGCGGATCGCCGAGCGGCTCGGGATCGACGCCTCCCAGTTGTCCACGGCCAGTGAACTGAAGAAACAGGCGCCGAAGGTGGACGCCGGAGACCGGGTCAACCACCAGCGGTACGGTCTGGGCCGGGTCGTCGCGGTGGAAGGCCACGGTCCCGGCGCCCGGGCCCAGATCGACTTCGGTGACCAGACGATGTGGCTGGTATTACGGCACGCGCCGATCGAGAAGCTCTGACGCCGCGCCCAGGAGCGTGGCCAGCGTCGCCGGCTGGCCCGCTTCCGGGGCCCGGTCGCGGGCGTGCCGCGGGGCGGTCCGTGCCGGGGCCTTCCACAACGCCGGGTCCAAGGCGTTGAACCCGGGCTGATCCTCGTCGCCGGGAAGCGCGTGCTTCGGCGCTTGCTTCTGCGTGGTGGTCGCGGCCTGGTGCTGCGCTGTGGTCTGTTTCTGCGGCCCGGCCTGTTCGTGCGGCCCGGCCTGTTCGTGCGGCCCGGCCTGTTTCTGCGGCCCGGCCTGTTCGTGCGGCCCGGCCTGTTTCTGCGGCCCGGTCTGTTCGTGGGGCGCGGGTGCGGTCTGAGGGGCCGGGGCGGTTTCGAGTGCGTGTTTCGGCGCCTCGATCGTGGCCGGTTGCGCCGCGTGCCGGGGTTCCCGCGCCGTCGTGGTGTCCCGTGCGTGCTTGGGCGCCACCACCGGCGCCACCACCGGCGCCTGCTGCGGCGGCCGGGCTTCCGCGGTCGTCTCGGTACCGGCAGCACCCGTGCCGGTCGTGTCCGTACCGGTCACGACTGTCCGGGTTGTGGTGGTACCGGTCGCGGTGGTGCCGGTTGCGGTGGTCCGGACAGGGACGCGTTTCGGGACGACCGACGGGACAGCAGGCGGGGCATTCTCCGGGATCGTCCTCGGTGGCATCTTCGCCGGTGCCTTCCCCGGTGTCTTCGGCGGCGTCCTCAGCTGCGAGTCTGCCGGGTTCTTCGGAGCGTCGAGAAGCGGGTTCCCCGGTTCGACGGCCGGGAAGTTAGCCGAACCGCTGACCGGCGCCGGACACCCGGTGATCTCGACGCCGTGCGCACGCATCCACGAGGTCGGCTCGATCGGATTTTGGTAATACCCCTGATGCACCTCGAAATGCAGGTGCGGACCGGTGGACCGGCCGGTCGAGCCCTCGTCGCCGATCCGCTGCCCGGCCACCACCCGCTGGCCCGCGATCACGCCGATCACCGCCATGTGCCCGTAGTGGGTGAGATACCCGTCCTCGTGATCGATCAGGACGGCGTTGCCGTACCCGTTCTCGACCCGGGCGGACACCACCACTCCCGCGCCGGCCGCCACGATCGGCGTCCCGTGCGCGGCGGCCAGGTCGACGCCGGCGTGCAGACGGCCCCAGCGCGGCCCGAAACAGGAGGTGACGCGCGCGCTGGGAATCGGGTGCACCCATCCGGTCATCCCGGCCGGGATGACACCGCCCGCCGCGAAACCCCAGCCCGCGAACGTCCACGCCGGGTCGATCAGCGGTTTGCGCAGCACCTCGGACGGGGTCGGGGCCGCCGACGGATTCTCGGCGGCCATCCGTTCGGCTAGGGGGAACTCCTTGCCCGGTGCGGCGTCCCAGGGAGGCGGGACGATCGGCAGGGCGGCCGGGGCGTGCGCCGCCGTGTGCCCGCCGGAGACGGTTCCGCTCAGCGGCTCGGCGGCGGCCGCGGACGAGCCGATCGCCCCGATGCCGGCGGCCAGGGTGGCACTCATGGCGGTGACCGAGACCGCGGAACGGGCGCCGGTGGCGACCAGTTCGGGAACGCTGGAAGCGGCGCGATGTCGGTGCAGCTGCTCGCTGCGGTGTCGTCCGACCTGTCCGGATGACGAATCCTGCCCCACGGGTTGCTCCCTTTCCGACCATGACTACGTCGTCACGTTTCATGTCGGCGGGAAGGCGCGGGGTGCTGAGCGGGAACGGCAACAAACTTGCACCCGTACGGAACCCGTTCGTGCCGGGGATCGGGTGGAAAGATCAGGAAGAGCCGGTCGGAGGCAACCGGCCGGGAGTGGCTCAAGCGGGGGAAGCTGCGGCCCGGCAGGGAGTGGCTCAGGTGGGGGAAGTTGCGGCCCGGACGGGAGTGGCTCAGGCGGGGGAAGTATCAGCCCACACGGAGCGGCTCGTGAAGCGGCGGTCGACCCGGGCAGGAAGCGTGCTCAGGCGGGAGCGGAGGCCCGGACGGGAGTGGCTCAGGAAGCGGCGCCGACCGCCATGCCCGCATACACCGATTCGATCTGCAGCTTGATGTCGACGCCGCGGTCGCGCAGGAAGACGATCGGGTCGGTCGGGGTGCCGTTCACGTGGACCTCGAGGTGCAGGTGCGTTCCGTAGGACGCTCCGGTGTTGCCGACCTCGCCGATGACCTGGCCTGCCTGGACGGTGGCGCCCTTCTCGACCAGCAGGCGCCGGGAGTGGGCGTAGATCATCTCGGTGCCGTCGTCCTGCTGGATGGTGATCGAGTAGCCGTAGCCGCCGTTGTAGCCGGCCGCCGTCACCGTGCCACCGTGCACCGCCTTGTAGGGCGTGCCCTCCGGGGCGGCGAGGTCGATGCCGGCGTGCAGCTTGCCGAAGCGGATGCCGTAGGGCGACGTGAACTGGTAGTCGTCGAGGGGTAGGAGGTAGATGTCCTCCGTGTTGACCTCGGACTCGAGAGCGGCGTCGGCGGTGCGGTCCTCACCGCGCGAGGCGCGGGTGTCGTCGGAGCGGGAGTCCAGGGCGTCGGCGGCGACCTGAGAGGTCTCCAATCCCTGGAGGACGTCCGGGTTGACCGCCTTCTGATCGGGAAGGTTGGAAGCTGCGCCCAGGGCGACGACACCGGCTCCGACGAAGGCGGAGGTGACGACAGCGGCGTAACGGCTGCGGGGAGGGGTGGGCACGCGGCGGCGGCCGCGATAACGATCGGGCTCAGACGACAAGCGCTGGCGCACGAAGAAACCCTCCGTCGGTGGCATTGCGGGCGGCTTCCACACATCCGGCGTGGTGCCGTCAGCTGTGGTGTGCCGGGCTGCTGCGGTTGGGGGGACCTGTGCGACAGCCGTGGCCACGGTAACGAAACGGCAGCCCCCTCACAAGTCGCAGCGCCAATTTCGTGACAGTTCCTGGTCAGTATTGATCAGCTATTGTCCGAATTGGTTACCTTTTCCGAGGGGCGATATCACAACCCTGAGTAATGGCTCGGAAAGCGCTCGGTTATGTGACCGGGGCTACCATTGCGTTTCCTGAGTGGCCCCTGTGCGCCACCCGTACGGCTATCCCCGCACCCGCGGCGCGGGTTACCGTTCGTTCAGGTGACCTCGGTGCGGCCCGGCCGGCGCGCGGACGCCGGGGCCGGAACCCGAAGGGGTCGACATGCGAGCACGGATCAGGGTGGTCGTCGCCAAACCCGGCCTGGACGGGCACGACCGGGGTGCCAAGGTGGTGGCCCGGGCGCTGCGCGACGCCGGCATGGAGGTCGTCTACACCGGGCTGCACCAGACGCCCGAGCAGATCGTCGAGACCGCCGTTCAGGAGGACGCCGACGCGATCGGCCTCTCCGTTCTCTCCGGCGCACACATGACGCTTTTCCGGAGAGTATTGGAGTTGTTGGCGGAGCGTGACGCGGCCGACATCGTCGTTTTCGGTGGCGGCATCATTCCGGACGGCGACATCGCGGAATTGGCGTCACTCGGTGTGGCCCGGATATTCACGCCGGGTGCGACGACCGCTTCCATCGTCGAATGGGTGCGGGCGAATGTCGCCACGCCGGTTGCCTGATCAGGCTGTTTCCCCGCACTGACCCGCGGTCGGTGCATTAGGGGAGGGACCGGACGCACCCCTCACACGTCCGGCCCCTCTATGCGCGATGCCCCGCCGCCACCCCTCGACCGACAGGGCATCGGCCGCTTGCGTGCCGGGCGCCGTAGCGCTCCGACACCTGACTCAACGACGCCCTGCCGGACCGGTTACGCACGCGCGTTCCTTTTTTCTGCGACATCGACACGGGTCTCCGGCGCCCGGGGCGCCGTGCCTGGTGCCGGTGGGGACGAAGGGGCCGGACCCGACCTGTGAGAACACTCGCGCCGCGGTCGCCACGAAAGCCCCGGAGCTGTGTTTTCGTCACACTGGTGTGTGGTCTTGCACACCATGCACCCGCGCGGTCACCGGGGTCGAAACGGTCGCTACTCTGCGGATGAGGGCCATTCCGTACTTGCGGAGGGGCCGAAGATCCTCACGCTGGCGGCGCTGCTGCGACGCGCCGCGCACACAGGTCGGGACGCAACGGTGCGGCTTGCCGGCGCTTGGCGTCGCGAGCGAAAGGAGACACGTGGACCTGTTCGAGTATCAGGGGCGCGACCTGTTCGAACGGCACGGCCTGCCCGTGCTGGGCGGCGGCGTCGCTGAGACCCCGCAGGAGGCCCGGGCGATCGCCGAGCGCCTCGGTGGCAAGGTCGTCGTCAAGGCTCAGGTGAAGGTCGGCGGCCGCGGCAAGGCCGGCGGCGTCAAGCTGGCCGACGGCGCGGACGAGGCCGAGGCCCGGGCGACCGACATCCTCGGCATGGACATCAAGGGCCACACGGTCCACAAGGTGATGCTGGCCGAGACGGCCGACATCAAGGAGGAGTACTACTTCTCCTACCTGCTGGACCGGGCCAACCGGACCTTCCTCTGCATCGCCAGCGTCGCCGGCGGCATGGAGATCGAGACCGTGGCCGAGACCGACCCGGACCGGGTCGCCAAGGTCGCCATCGACGCCAGCAAGGGTGTCGACGAGGCGAAGGCCCGCGAGATCGTCGCCGCCGCCAAGTTCCCGGCCGACGTCGCCGACCAGGTCGTCGACATCGCCGTGAAGCTGTGGCAGGCGTTCGTCGCCGAGGACGCGCTCCTCGTCGAGGTCAACCCGCTCGCCAAGGTGGGCGACGGCCGGGTGCTGGCGCTGGACGCCAAGGTCACCCTGGACGAGAACGGCGGCTTCCGCCACCCCGACCACGAGGCCCTCGAGGACAAGTCCGCCGTCGACCCGATCGAGCAGGCGGCCAAGGCCAAGAACCTCAACTACGTCAAGCTGGACGGCGAGGTCGGCATCATCGGCAACGGCGCCGGCCTGGTCATGTCGACCCTGGACGTGGTGGCCTACGCGGGCGAGCGGCACGGCGACGTCAAGCCGGCCAACTTCCTCGACATCGGTGGCGGCGCGAGCGCCCAGGTGATGGCGAACGGCCTGGAGATCGTCCTCGGCGACCCGTCCGTGAAGTCCGTCTTCGTGAACGTGTTCGGCGGCATCACCGCCTGTGACGCGGTGGCCAACGGCATCATCCAGGCCCTGGCCCTGCTCGCCGAGCGCGGCGAGACGGTCACCAAGCCGCTCGTGGTGCGTCTCGACGGCAACAACGCCGAGGCCGGCCGTGCCATCCTCGACGGCGCCAACAACCCGCTGGTCGAGCGGGTGGACACCATGGACGGGGCGGCCGAGCGCGCCGCCGAGCTCGCGGCTGCGGGGAAGTGAACTAATGGCTATCTGGCTCACCAAGGACTCCAAGGTCATCGTCCAGGGCATCACCGGCGGTGAGGGCTCGAAGCACACCAAGCGGATGCTCGCCGCGGGCACCCAGGTCGTCGGCGGTGTGAACCCGCGCAAGGCCGGTACCAAGGTCGACTTCGACGGCACCGAGCTGCCCGTCTTCGCCACGGTCGCCGAGGCGATCAAGGAGACCGGCGCGGACGTGTCGGTCATCTTCGTGCCGCCGGCGTTCACCAAGGCCGCGGTCCTCGAGGCGATCGACGCCGAGATCGGCCTCGCCATCGTGATCACCGAGGGTGTGCCGGTGCAGGACTCGGCGGCCTTCTGGGCGTACAACGTGGCCAAGGGCGAGAAGACCCGGATCATCGGCCCGAACTGCCCGGGCATCGCCTCGCCGGGCGCCTCCAACGCCGGCATCATCCCGGCCGACATCACCCCGCAGGGCCGGATCGGCCTGGTCAGCAAGAGCGGCACGCTGACCTACCAGCTCATGTACGAGCTGCGGGAGTTCGGCTTCTCCACCGCCGTCGGCATCGGTGGCGACCCGATCATCGGGACCACGCACATCGACGCGCTGAAGGCGTTCCAGGACGACCCGGACACCGACGCGATCGTCATGATCGGCGAGATCGGTGGCGACGCCGAGGAGCGGGCCGCCGAGTTCATCAAGGCGAACGTCACCAAGCCGGTGGTCGGTTACATCGCCGGCTTCACCGCCCCGCCCGGCAAGACCATGGGTCACGCCGGTGCGATCATCTCCGGCTCGGCGGGCACCGCCGACGCCAAGAAGATCGCGCTCGAGGCGGCCGGCGTCAAGGTCGGCAAGACGCCGAGTGAGACGGCGCAGCTCATGCGCGAGATCATGAGCTGAGGTCAGTGACCGAACGGCGCGCCGCTGACCGGGTCGAACGCGACCCGATCGGCGGCGCGCCGCTGTTTCTGCGTCGCATGCGGCGCCGTGGCGTGAAAAAGTAGGCGCGATGCCCAGCACAACCGACCGGCCCGACGGCTCGGAGGACCCCTTTGCGGTCGCCGAGGCGCTGCAGTCCGTCGTGCGGGAGACCGAGCCGCTGTCCCCGGGCGACCGGCCGGACCGCACCACCAGCCGAGACACCGAACCCTTCGACTTCGAGCGTTTCGACCGGGAGACCCGGGAGAGACGAGTCCGGGCGCGGGAGGCGCGGGACGGCGGTTCCCGGGCTCCCGAGCCACGGGACGCCGGACCCCCGGCCCCCGAGCAGCCGGACGCCACCACCCCGGCCGGCTCCCGGACCGCCGCCGAGCGGACTGGCACCGACCGGACCGCCGCCGAGCGGACCGCCGCCGACCGGACCGCCGCCGAGCGAGCCGGCGCCGACCGGACCGCCGCCGAGCGGAACGGCACCAGGCGGGCCGATACCGAGCCGGTCACCGACGTGCGCGAGACCGTGCTCGTCGACGACGCCGTGCTCGGCCGCCGGGAGACCGTCCGGCTGCCCTCGCAACGCCGCCCCCCGGAGAGCCGCCGCAGCAGCCGCGCGCCGCTGCCGATAGCGGTCGCCTTCGCCACCACCTGGGCGGCCCTCTTCACCTACCTGCCGGTCGCCGCGGTGATCGGTCTGGCCCGCACGCTCGAGGGCTCCGGCGGCATCGGCGGCGCCGCGCACGCCGGGCTGGCCGGGTGGATGCTCGGCCACGGCGTACCGGTCGGCACCTCGATCGGGCCACTGGCCATCACGCCCCTGCTCCTCACCGTCCTGGTGGTGTGGCGGCTGAGCGCGGCGGGACTGCACGTCACCCGCGCGATGGGTGCCCGGCACAGCGGGTCCGCCCCCCGGGCACTGCTCGTGGCGGTCGCCGTCGGCGTCACGTACTCCCTGATGGGAACGGCGGGCGCGCACCTGGTCGACGGCCGCGGCACGGAGGTCTCGGCCGTCGAGGCCGCGCTGCACTTCCTGGTCCTCGGTGTCGCCGGGGCGGGCCTCGGCTCGCTGCGCGGCACCGGCGCGGTCTCCACCCTGGCCCGCAGGCTGCACCCCATCCTGCGGCACGGCATCCGGTCCGGACTGGTCGCGGCATTCCTGATCCTGGCGGCGGGCGCGGTCGCCGGCGGCCTGTCACTGGCCCTCGGCGGCGGATCGGCGGCCGAGATGATCGCCGCCTACCGCACCGGGGTCGCCGGGCAGGCCGGGATCACACTGCTGAGCATCGCGTACGCGGTGAACGCCTCAGTCTGGTCCACCGCCTACCTGCTCGGCCCGGGGTTCGCGCTCGGCACCGACTCGGCGATCCGGCTGACCGAGGTGACCGTCGGCCCGCTGCCCACCCTGCCGCTGCTGGCCGGCCTGCCACCGGGGCCGATGGGCGCGTGGGGCGCGCTGCTGCTGACCCTGCCGGTGATCGCCGGCGGCGCGGCGGGCTGGCTGCTCACCCAGCGTCTGCGGCACGGACGGCAGGGCCCCGGACGGCAGCAACGCCCGAAACGCCGTGGCGCGGAGGTCCCGGAACCGTCGTGGTCGCTGCTCGTCGGCGCGAGCCTGCTCTCCGGCCCGGTCGCGGGCGTGACGCTGGGGCTGCTCTCCTGGGCGTCCGGCGGCGCGCTGGGCGACGGCCGGCTCAGCCGGATCGGCCCCGACCCGGTCCAGGTGGGCCTGGTCGCGGCGGTGATCGCCGGAGTCGCGGTGCTGCTCGGTACGGCTTCGGCACGCCTGTTCGCCCCGGCCCGCCGCTCCTGAGACGGCGACCGGCTCACCCGTACCGGAAAAGGCCGGTGGCCCGGCGTCGTGACGACCGCCGGACCACCGCGTGCCCCGCTCCGATCAGTGCGGTCAGTTGCCGCTCTGCTGGATCTGCTGCTGCTCCTCGACCCACTTGTTGAGCTGGTCGACGTCGATGCTGCCCAGGGCGACCAGGATGATGATGCTCAGCACGAGACCGATCGCGCTGCAGATGATGCCGGCCAGCGCGACACCGTTGTTGTTGGCGTAGCCGGTCGACACCTTCTTCTTGCCCAGGAAGCCGAACACCAGGCCGATGCCACCCAGCAGGATGCCCAGGTAGGGGCAGCAGGCGGTGACGATCGAGACGATGCCCAGCACCATGCCGGTGATGCCGAAGCCGTTCTGCGGGGCGGCCGGCGGCTGGCCCATGGGCGGTCCGTATGCGGGGGGCGGGTATGCCACGGTGTGTTCCTTCCGAGTTCGCCGCGAGCGACGACGATCAAAAACAGTTTCAACTGTTCGCGCAGCGTAATAGATGCAGCCCGGTGCGGGGTGTCCCTTATTGACCCGTTGTCGGCAGCCTCACCCCGTGCCGGATAGGGTGCACAGGTGATTGACCCCGCGCCCGCCCGCCTGGTCGTCCTCATCTCCGGATCGGGCAGCAACCTGCAGGCTCTTCTCGAAGCGACCAGTGACCCGGCGTTCGGCGCCGAGGTGGTCGCCGTCGGAGCGGACCGGGACGGCATCGCCGGTCTCGAGCACGCGGCCGCGGCCGGCGTTCCCACTTTCGTGGACTCGGTGAAGGCATACCCGAGTCGCGACGACTGGGACGTGGCGCTGGCCGGTCACGTCGCCGAGCACCGCCCCGACCTGGTGATCTCGGCCGGCTTCCTGAAACTGGTCGGCAAGCGGTTCCTGGAGTCCTTCGGCGACCGCTACATCAACACGCACAACGCGCTGCTGCCGTCCTTCCCGGGCATCCACGGCCCGCGGGACGCCCTCGCGTACGGCGTCAAGGTCACCGGCGCGACGCTCTTCTTCGTCGACGCCGGCGTCGACACCGGCCCGATCATCGCCCAGACCAGCGTTCCCGTGCTCGACGGTGACACGGAGGAGACGCTGTCCGAGCGGATCAAGGTGGCCGAGCGCGCCCAGCTGGTCGAGTTCGTCGGCCGGCTGGTCCGCGAGGGCTGGACCATCGAGGACAGGAAGGTACGTATCCCGTGACCACCTCATCTGACGAGGGGCGTCGTCCGATCAAGCGGGCGCTGCTGAGCGTCTGGTACAAGGACGGCATCGTCGAGCTGGCACAGGCGCTGCACGCCGCCGGTGCGGAGATCGTCTCGACCGGGTCGACCGCGTCGACCGTGGAGAAGGCCGGTGTCCCGGTCACCCGCGTCGAGGAGCTCACCGGGTTCCCGGAGGTGCTCAGCGACCGGGTCAAGACGCTGCACCCGCGGGTGCACGCCGGTCTGCTGGCCGACCTGCGGCTGGACAGCCACGTGCAGGAGCTCGCCGGCCTGGGCATCGAGCCGTTCGACCTGCTGGTCAGCAACCTCTATCCGTTCACCGAGACGGTCGCGTCCGGCGCGGACGAAGAGGACTGCATCGCCAAGATCGACATCGGTGGCCCCGCCATGGTGCGGGCGGCGGCGAAGAACCACGCCTCGGTGGCGGTGGTGACCTCAGTCGACGCGTACCCCCTGGTGGTGGAGGCGGCCAAGAACGGCGGTTTCTCGCTGACGCAGCGCCGGGTGCTCGCCGCTCGCGCTTTCGCCGACATCGCGGAGTACGACGTCGCCGTCGCCAACTGGTGCGCCCGCACCCTGACCGACGAGGCGTGGCCGGAGTTCACCGGCATCGCGCTCAAGCGGACGTCGGTGCTGCGCTACGGGGAGAACCCGCACCAGCAGGCCGCGATCTACACCGATCCGGAGGCGCCCGCCGGGCTCGCCCAGGCGACGCAGCTGCACGGCAAGGAGATGTCCTACAACAACTACGTCGACGCGGACGCCGCCTGGCGCAGCGCGAACGACTTCACCGAACCGTGCGTGGCGATCATCAAGCACGCCAACCCGTGCGGCATCGCCGTCGGCGCGGACGTGGCCGAGGCGCACCGCAAGGCGCACGCCTGCGACCCGGTGTCGGCGTTCGGCGGCGTGGTCGCGGTCAACCGTGAGGTCACCCTGGCCCTCGCCGAGCAGATCTCCGAGATCTTCACCGAGGTCGTCGTCGCGCCGTCGTTCGAGCCGGCCGCCCTCGCCCTGTTCCAGGAGAAGAAGAGCCTGCGCGTCCTGGTCGCCCCCGCGTGGAACCCGCCGGCGGCGGAGGTCAAGCAGGTCGGTGGCGGCATGCTGGTCCAGCTGGCCGACCGGATCGACGCCCAGGGCGACGACCCGTCCCAGTGGAAACTGGCCACGGGGGCCCCGGCGTCGCCCGAGGTGCTGGCCGACCTGGCGTTCGCGTGGCGGGCCATCCGCAGCGTGAAGAGCAACGCGATCCTGCTCGCCTCCGGCGGCGCGACCGTCGGTGTCGGCATGGGCCAGGTCAACCGGGTCGACTCGGCGCGCCTCGCGGTGTCCCGGGCCGGAGCCGAGCGGGCCACCGGCAGTGTCGCCGCGTCCGACGCGTTCTTCCCGTTCCCCGACGGGCTCGAGGTGCTGATCGAGGCCGGGGTGAAGGCGGTCGTCCAGCCCGGCGGTTCGATCCGCGACAACCTGGTCATCGAGGCCGCCGAGAAGGCGGGCCTGACCGTCTACTTCACGGGCACCCGCCACTTCTACCACTGAGGTCGCACGCTGCCGCTGCCGCTGCCGCTGCCGCTGCCGCTGCCGCTGCTGCCGCCGCCGGGCGCCGCTGCCGTCGGGTAGTTGATCACCCAGCCCCGCGATACTGCTGCCAACAGCCCGATTCGGCAGCCGTTTCGCGGGGCTGGGTGATCGACTACCCCGTGCGGCCGGCTGCGGCCAGGGCGGCGGCGATCACCGTGACGGTGCGGGCCGGGTTGCGCAGGACATCGGGAGCGGTGAACCGCAGCACACGCCACCCGGCGAGGTGCAGCGCGTTCAGCCGCGTGGCGTCACGACGGAACCGGGCCCGCTCCCGGTGCTGGTCTCCGTCGTACTCCAGGGCCAGCCGCAGGTGCGGCCAGGCCAGGTCGACCCGGGCGACGAAGTCGCGGCCATGCCGTACCACGAATTGCGGGGTGGGTTGCGGAAGCCCGGCGTCGCTGATCAAAAGGCGCAGTCGTGTCTCCATCGGGGACTCCGACCGCCCGTCGGCGAGCCGGAGCAGATCGGGCAGCCGGTCGGTCCCGTGCCAGCCGTGACGACTCCGGAGCATGTCGCGGACCAGATCGCGATCGAGCGCCCGGCGGCGGAGAAGCGCGTCCCACACGATCAGGGCCTCCTCGCGGGGCCATCGTCGGCCGATGTCGAAGGCGGTCCGTTCCGCGGTGGTGAGGGGCAGCCCGCCGATCGCCATGACGTCACCCGGCCAGAGCGCCGTGGAATGAACCTCGATCCGCGGTATCCGTGGCGGGGTGATCTCCCGCGGGAGCACCACGGTCACCGGAGCATCCGCGTCCCGCGCCGCGACACCCCACAGGGACGCAGCACTGGCGCCGCCGATCGCGGCCGGGCCGGGCAGCCGCTGCAGGGCTGCCTCGCACCAGAGCCGGTGATCCATCTCGGTCTCTCGGTGGGTGTAGACGCCGCGGAACAGGCGACGCCACGCCGGCCCGCGTAGTGTGGCCGGCGTGAGCAGTCCGGCGTCGATGGCCGCGGATCCGCGGAATACGGCTCCGGGTGGCGGCGGGCTCGGCATCGGAACAGCATCCCCGGGCGGCCAGGCCTGTGGACGGACCTGTGGATAACGCTCTGACGAGGGGAAGTTGGTCCTGAGTCAGTGGCTTAGGTCCCGTTCAGCCGACCGGTCGGTAATGCTCTGTTAACCGGCTGATACGGTCGCGAAAATATCGCCAGGAGACTGGGAGAAGAGAAGCTATGGGCAAGAAGGTAACCGTCGTAGGCGCCGGTTTCTACGGGTCCACGACCGCGCAGCGTCTCGCCGAGTACGACATCTTCGAGACCGTTGTGCTCACCGACATCATCGACGGCAAGCCGGCCGGTATCGCGCTCGACCTCAACCAGTCCCGGGCGATCGAGGGCTTCGAGTCCAAGGTCGTCGGTGCCAGCACCGGGCCGAACGGCGAGGGCTACGAGGCGATCGAGGGTTCCGACGTCGTCGTCGTGACCGCCGGCCTGCCGCGTAAGCCGGGCATGAGCCGGATGGACCTGCTCGAGGTCAACGCCAAGATCGTCCGCCAGGTCGCGGAGAACATCAAGAAGTACGCGCCGAACGCCGTCGTGATCGTCGTGTCGAACCCGGTCGACGAGATGACCGCGCTGGCCCAGCTCGCCACCCAGTTCCCCAAGAACCAGGTGTTCGGCCAGGCCGGTGTGCTCGACACCGCGCGTTTCACGAACTTCATCGCCGAGGAGCTCGGCGTTCCGGTCGCGAGCGTCAAGGCGCTCACGCTCGGTTCGCACGGCGACACCATGGTCCCGGTCCCGTCGCGCTGCACGGTGGACGGCAAGCCGCTGTCCGAGCTGCTCCCGGCTGACAAGATCGAGGAGCTGGTCGTCCGGACCCGGAACGGCGGCGCCGAGGTGGTCGCGCTGCTCAAGACCGGTTCGGCGTACTACGCCCCGTCCGCTGCGGCGGCACGGATGGCGAAGGCCGTGGCCGAGGACTCCGGTGTGGTCCTGCCGGTCTGTGCCTGGGTCGACGGCGAGTACGGCATCTCCGGCGTCTACCTGGGCGTCGAGGCCGAGCTGGGCGCGCAGGGCATCCGCAAGGTCGTCGAGGACAAGCTCACCGACAGCGAGGTCGCGGGTCTGAAGGCGGCTGCGGAGGCGGTTCGCGCCAAGCAGGCCGACGTGGCGAACCTCTGACGAGGTCGCGCGAGATCTGATCGGGAGAGGCCGGGGCACGTGAGCCCCGGCCTTCCTCGTCCTGTACGCCCACTCCTCACTCAACCGCAGCCACCCATGCTCCGGACCTACCCACGGAGTGGCGGGTGTGAGTCCTCATGGTCGTCGATCGCGTGGACCGGGCCGTCGACGCGGCTGGACGGTGTCGCCGGCGCCGATGAGTGGCGGCCCGGCAAGGGGGCGGCCACCGAGGCGGTGCCGCCAAGGAGCGGGCGACGACTGATCGATAGTGACACATCTCGATGCCGCTATCGCTTGGTCGCGGCACTCCCGGCGGCGCTGACCAGGGTGGCGACCGCCTTCTGAAGCTTATCGGCCCGCCGGTACGGGCAACCCTGCGAAGGTGGAGGGTGGCGCCTGGCCGGGGTCGGTCGGCGATCTTCAACGGACGGGCAGTACGCTCGTACTGCTACAGCGAGTGTTTCGGGAGAGGAGCGCCGGCGGATGGCGAAAATCAAGGTCAAGAACCCGGTCGTCGAGATCGACGGCGACGAGATGACCCGGATCATCTGGAAGCAGATCCGTGAGCAGCTGATCCTGCCCTACCTCGACGTCGAGCTGGAGTACTACGACCTCTCGATCCAGTACCGGGACGAGACCGACGACCAGGTGACGATCGACGCGGCCAACGCGATCAAGCGCCACGGCGTCGGCGTCAAGTGCGCCACCATCACGCCGGACGAGGCCCGGGTCGAGGAGTTCGGCCTGAAGAAGATGTGGCGTTCGCCGAACGGCACGATCCGCAACATCCTCGGCGGCGTCGTGTTCCGCGAGCCGATCATCATGAGCAACGTGCCGCGTCTGGTGCCGAGCTGGACCAAGCCGATCATCATCGGCCGGCACGCCCACGGCGACCAGTACAAGGCGACCGACTTCGTCGCGCCCAGCGCCGGCAAGATGACCGTCACGTTCACCCCGGCCGACGGTTCCGAGCCGATGGAGTTCCTGGTCTCGGACTTCCCGGCCGGCGGCGTCGGCATGGCGATGTACAACTACGACGAGTCGATCCGCGACTTCGCGCGCGCCTCGTTCCGGTACGGCCTGGCCCGCAACTACCCGGTCTACCTCTCCACCAAGAACACCATCCTGAAGGCCTACGACGGCCGCTTCAAGGACCTGTTCGCGGAGGTCTTCGAGGCCGAGTTCGCCGAGGCGTTCAAGGAGGCCGGCCTCATCTACGAGCACCGGCTGATCGACGACATGGTCGCCGCCGCGATGAAGTGGGAGGGCGGCTACGTCTGGGCCTGCAAGAACTACGACGGTGACGTGCAGTCCGACACCGTCGCGCAGGGCTTCGGCTCGCTCGGCCTGATGACCAGTGTGCTGATGACCCCGGACGGCCAGAGTGTCGAGGCCGAGGCCGCGCACGGTACCGTCACCCGGCACTACCGGCAGTGGCAGAAGGGCGAGAAGACGTCGACGAACCCGATCGCGTCGATCTTCGCCTGGACCGGTGGCCTCAAGCACCGCGGCAAGCTGGACGGGACCCCCGAGGTCACCAAGTTCGCCGAGACGCTGGAGCAGGTCTGCATCGAGACCGTCGAGGGCGGTCAGATGACGAAGGACCTCGCGTTGCTGATCTCCAAGGACGCGCCGTGGCTGACGACCGACGAGTTCATGAACGCGCTCGACGAGAACCTGGCGCGTAAGCTCGCCGCCTGATCTCACATCGATAAAGGCCCGCCGGGGAACCGGTGGGCCTTTTGTCGTGAACGGGACCTACGTCAGTTGAGATAGTGCCTTTACGCAGCGTGCGCGAACTGCTAGGCCGCGAAGGATGGGGATTGAGCGGGAGAACCCGCGAAGCCCTACCGAGGAGTGGCAGTGGCAGTGGCGGAGAAGGAGCAGGTGTCGATCGACACCCTGGTGGTGAACGCGACGAAGGCGCTCGCTGATTACGCGGAGTACACCCAGGAACAGATCGACCACATCGTCGGCAAGGCCTCGGTGGCGGCGCTGAACAAGCACGGGCACCTTGCCCGGCTGGCGGTCGAGGAGACCGGCCGCGGTGTCTTCGAGGACAAGGCCGTCAAGAACATCTTCGCCTGTGAGCACGTCACGAACAGCATGGCGGGGATGAAGACGGTCGGCGTGATCTACCGCGACGACGTCGACGGGATCACCGAGATCGCCGATCCGGTCGGAGTGGTCTGCGCGGTCACCCCGGTCACCAATCCGACCTCGACCACGATCTTCAAGGCGCTGCTGGCGTTGAAGACCCGCAACCCGATCATCTTCGCCTTCCACCCCAGCGCGCAGCGGTGCAGTGCCGAGGCGGCCGCGGTGGTACGGGACGCGGCGATCGCGGCCGGTGCGCCGGAGAACTGCGTGCAGTGGGTCGAAACGCCGTCACTGGCGGCGACCGGTGAACTGATGAACCATGCCGGGGTGGCGACGATCCTGGCCACCGGCGGCAACGCGATGGTGCGCGCCGCGTACTCGACGGGGAAGCCGGCGCTGGGCGTCGGGGCCGGCAACGTCCCGGCCTACGTCCACCCCTCCGCGGACGTGGTCCGCGCCGCGCACGACATCGTGCTCTCCAAGACCTTCGACAACGGCATGATCTGCGCGTCCGAGCAGGCCGTCATCCTGGACACGAAGATCGCCGCGCAGGCGCTGAAGGAGTTCAAGCGGCTGCACGGCTACGTCGTGTCGGCCAAGGAGAAGAAGCTCCTGCAGGACTTCATCTTCCCGCCGGACGGCGACGGCAAGGACTGCGTCGGCGAGAAGCTCAACGCCACGGTGGTCGGCCAGTCGCCGGTGTGGATCGCCGAGCAGGCCGGGTTCAGTGTCCCCGCGGACACCTCGATCCTGCTGGCCGAGATCGCCGAGGTCGGGCCGGCCGAGCCGCTGTCCCGGGAGAAGCTCTGCCCGGTTCTGGCCGTTCTGAAGGCCAAGGACGAGGACCAGGGCATCCTGTACGCCGAGCAGATGGTCGAGTTCCACGGCCTCGGCCACAGTGCCGTCGTGCACGCGAAGGACGCGGCGTTCTCGGAGCGGTTCGGCATGCGGATGAAGGCCGTCCGGATCATCTGGAACGCGCCGGCGTCGCAGGGCGGCATCGGCGACATCTACAACGGATTCCGGCCGTCGCTGACCCTCGGCTGCGGCAGTTACGGGCACACCTCGGTCTCCGACAACGTGTCCGCCCTGAACCTGCTCAACATCAAGCGCATCGGCCGTAGGACGAACAACATGCAGTGGTTCAAGGTGCCGGCGAAGATGTACTTCGAGCCGCACGCCATCCGATACTTCCGTGACATGCCGGGCGTCTCCCGGGTCACCATCGTCACCGACCACACCATGACCAAGCTCGGGTACGTGGACCGGATCAGCACCGTGCTGCGCGAGCGTCCCGACCCGGTGACGATCCAGGTCATCGACAACGTCGAGCCGGAACCCAGCATCGACACCGTGCAGAACGGCGCGGCGCTGATGCGCTCGTTCCGTCCGGACACCATCATCGCGCTCGGCGGTGGCTCGCCGATGGACGCGGCGAAGGTGATGTGGCTGCTCTACGAGCACCCGGACGTCGACTTCGCGGACATGCGGGAGAAGTTCTTCGACGTCCGCAAGCGGGCCTTCAAGTTCCCGACGCTGGGCAACCTGGCGAAGCTGGCCTGCGTGCCCACCACCTCGGGTACGGGTGCGGAGGTCACCCCGTTCGCGGTCATCACCGACACCGCGACCGGTCAGAAGTACCCGCTCGCCGACTACGCGCTCACCCCGAGCGTGGCGATCATCGACCCGCATCTGACCAAGGACCTGCCGGCCGTGGTCACCGCGGACAGCGGCTTCGACGCGCTGACCCACGCCACCGAGGCGTACGTGTCGGTGTACGCCAGCGACTTCACCGACGGGCTGGCGCTGCACGCCATCAAGCTGATCTTCAGCAATCTGGAACGGGCGGTGAAGCAGGGCGGCGCCGACCCGCTGGCCCGGGAGAAGATGCACAACGCCGGGACGATCGCCGGCATGTCGTTCGGCAACGCGTTCCTCGGCATCGTGCACGCCATGGCGCACACCCTCGGCGCGACCTTCCACGTGGCGCACGGCCGGACCAACGCGATCCTGCTGCCGCACGTGATCCGGCACAACGGCACCGTCCCGGCGAAGCTGAACAGCTGGCCCAAGTACGAGCGGTACGTGGCCCCGGAACGTTTCCAGGACATCGCCCGGCACTTGGGGCTGCCCGCCGAGACCCCGGAGCAGGGCGTCGAGTCGTACGCCCAGGCGGTCGAGCGCCTGCGGGACGCGGTCGGGATCCCGTCGTCGTTCAAGGGCGCCGGCGTGGAGGAGCGGGAGTTCCTGGACGCGCTGCCGCAGCAGGCGATGAACGCCTACCTCGACCAGTGCGCGCCGGCCAACCCGCGGATGCCGATGCTGGCCGACCTCGAGCGGATCATGAAGAACGCCTACTTCGGCGGCTGACCCCACCGCGTTGACTTCAGGCGCCCGAATTCAACACACCCACCGCGGTGTGTTGAGTTTGGGCGCCTACGCCGCCCGAATTCGACACGGGTAGTGGGGTGTGTTGAGTTTGGGCGCTCACGCCGCCCGAATTCGACACGGGTAGTGGGGTGTGTTGAGTTTGGGCGCTCACGCCGCCCGAATTCAACACAGGCAGTGGGGTGTGTTGAGTTTGGGTGTCCACGCCGCCCGAATTCGACACGGGTAGTGGGGTGTGTTGACTTCGGGCGCGTAGGACGCCTGAAGTCAACACACCGTTTGGGGGTTCAGACGGCGTCACGCAGCAGCTGGGCGGCGTTCTCCGGGACGATGTCGTTGACGAACGCGCCCATCGCCGACTCCGACCCGGCCAGGAACTTCAGCTTGTCCGCCGCGCGGCGGATGCTGAACAGCTGCAGGTGCAGGTAACCCAGCTCGCGGCCCTCGCCGACCACGGCCTGGTGCCACGCCGAGATGTACGGCATCGGCTTGCCGAACAGCCCGTCGAAGCGGTGCAGCAGGTCGAGGTAGAGCGGGCCGAACGCGTCCCGCTCGGCGTCGGTCAGCGCGGGCAGGTCCGGCACCTGACGGTGCGGGGCCAGGTGCACCTCGAACGGCCAGCGGGCGGCGGCCGGCACGTATGCCGTCCAGTGTTCGTTGGAAGCGACCACCCGGACCTTGGCGGCCTGCTCGGCGGCGAGGACGTCGGCGTACAGGTTGCGCCCGCCGGTCTTCTCCGCGTGTGCCCGCGCGGCCCGCAGCATGGCGGCCGTCTTCGGGGTGACCGTCGGGTAGGCGTAGATCTGGCCGTGCGGGTGGTGCAGCGTCACGCCGATCTCGACGCCACGGTTCTCGAACGGGAAGACCTGCGCGACGCCGGGCATCGTGGAGATCTCCGCGGTCCGGTCGGCGAGGGCGTCGATCACGGTGCGGACGCGCGACGGCGGCAGCGAACCGAACGCGGCGTTGTGGTCGCTGGTGAAGCAGACCACCTCGCAGCGCCCCTGACCCGGGCGGACCGGCACCAGCTCGGTCACCTGGGTCAGCTCGTTCGCCACGATCCGGTCGCTGAACGACGGGAACTGGTTCTCGAAGACCGCCACGTCGTAGCTCGGTGCCGGGATCTCACTGGCGAACCGCTCGGTCGTCGGGCAGAGCGGGCAGGCGTCCGACGGCGGCAGGAAGGTCCGGGTGTTGCGGTGCGCGGCGATCGCGACCCACTCGTCGACCAGCGGGTCGTACCGCAGCTGCGAGGCGGGCGGCGGTGGGGGCAGTTGGCGGGTGTCCGCGAACGAGGCCCGGCCGCTGTCCGGCGTCTCGTCGAAATAGATCAGTTCTCGGCCGTCCGAGAGACGTACGGCCGAGCGGGTCGGGGTCACTGGGGGTTCACCACCACGAGTTCGGGAACAGTTTCCGAGAGTAGAGCGCGAGCGTCGTCGTCCACGCCGGTATCGGTGATCAGGACGTCGGCACGGTCGAGGGAGACGATCGAGGAGATGCCGACCGTGCCCCATTTGGTGTGGTCGGCCAGCACGACGAGACGCTCGGCGGCTTCCACCAGGGCGCGGTTGACGTCCGCCTCCATCAGGTTGGGCGTGGTGTATCCGGCGCGCTCGCTCATGCCGTGCACGCCCAGGAACAGCACGTCCAGGTGGAGGGTGCCGATTGCGGCCACCGCCACCGGTCCGACGAGCGCGTCCGACGGTGTCCGCGTGCCGCCGGTGAGCACCACGGTCTGGTCCGGGCGGCCGGCCCGGTAGAAGACGTCGGCGACCGGGATCGAGTTGGTCACCACGGTCAGTGAGGGGACGTCGACGAGACGTTGGGCCAGCTCGGCGGTGGTGGTGCCGGCGGAGAGCGCGATGGCGTCGCCGGGCGAGACGAACGAGGCGGCGCGCATGGCGATCGCCGTCTTCTCGTCGCGCTGGCGCACCGACTTGGCGGCGAAGCCGGGCTCGTGCGCGGAACCGGGGTTGACGGTGGTCGCGCCGCCGTGCACCTTGGCCAGCAGGCCCCGGTCGGCCAGGGCCTCCAGGTCGCGGCGGATCGTCATGTCGGAGACGCCGTACTCGGTGGCGAGCTCGCTGACGCGGACGCCGCCGGTGGCGCGGACCCGGTCGAGGATCGATGCCTGACGCTGCTGAGCGAGCATCAGGGTTCCACCACATTCGTTGGGGGGAACCGCACTAATTCGAACACACTCGAACACTACCTCCTCGGGAGGCGTGTTCGGAAGGGTGAGTTCAGATACCCCGGCCCCGCTTGTGCAGGGCGGAGAGCACGTTCTCCACCTTCACCGCACCGGTGATCGCGGCCAGGGCGATCGCGGTCCGCGGCTCCTTCCAGTTGGCCCGCACCGCCTCCTTGCTGTACCGCCAGGCCTGACTGCGGTTGCCGGTCGCCGCCGACCAGCACGCCAGCTGCCCGTACACCCGGGCCGCGCCGGGACGGCAGCCGCTGATCTCCGGGTGCCGTTGCATCATCCACCGCAACGAGGAGATCTTGGTGGCGTACTCGTACGCGTAATGCGAGGTGCGCCCCCACAGCACCTGGACCAGCGGTTCGTCCAGGTGCACGATCGGCGCCCGGCGCGCCGCCCGCAGCAGCAGATCCCAGTCCTCGTTCTGGCTGCCCGGCGCGTCCTCGGCGACCAGCCCCATCGCGTCCTCGGCCAGCGCCTCCCGCCGGATCAGGAACGACGACGAGTGCAGCATGGCCATCCGGGACCGGGCCAGATGATCCACGGTGACCCGGTTCGCGCCGGCCAGCCGGGGCGTGGTGTGCCCCTCGTACTCCACCTCGATCGCGCAGGTGGCGAACTCGGCGTCCGGCTCGGCCAGCAGGGCGGCGACCTGGCGGCGCAGCTTGTCCGGCAGCCAGCGGTCGTCGTCGTCGCAGAACGCCACCAGCTCGGTGCCGAGTGCCAGCACCCCGGAGTTGCGGGCCCCGGCCAGGCCGGACGCGCGCCAGTTGGTCAGCACCAGCACCGGCACGCCGTCGGTGGAGGCCAGCAGGTAGTCCGGCTCGGTCTGGTCGTACACCACGACGACCTTCATCTCACCCGGATAGCGCTGCTCGCGGACCGCGGCGATGGCCCGGCGGACCAGCTCGGGACGGTTCCGGGTCGGGATGACGATCCCGACGGACGGCCAGTTCATCGTGCCTCCGGGTTGAGGGGGTAGCCGTACGCGTGCAGCAGCGGACTACAGACCGCGCCGACCAGCCGCCGCTGCGACCTCGGCAGCGCGTGGACCCAGGCGTCGTCGCGGCGCAGTGCCAGCCGTCCGACGGTGAAGCGCATCGGGTTGCCGGCCGCACTGTGCCCGGCCCGCAGATCGGCGTGCCCGGCCCGGAGGAAGTCCAGGTCAGCCGTGTGCAGGGTGAGGCCGGCGAAGTCGGCGAGCCGGATCAGCCCGGCCCGGGGGGAGGCGAGGAACTCCTCGTAGCGGATCCGGCGCACCGGCACGCCCCGCCGCGCGAGCAGCCCGAAGGCGGCGTTGTGCGCGTTCCAGAGCAGCGCCGAGCGGCCGGGGGAGTAGCGGGTCATCTCGCCCGCGCCGTCGGTCTCCGGCCGGGCCACCCGCTTGGTCCACGAGTACGCGACCCCGCGGGCGTCGCGCACCATGTGCACCACCCGCAGGTCGATGTCGGGTGCCCAGCGCAGCACGTGGGCCAGGGCCGAGTGCTTCGACGAGTCGATCACCACCGGTGCGCCGGAGACCTCGGCGGCGGCGGCGTAGACCCGGGCGTAGTAGGAGGCGTACTCGGTGACCGCGGAGCCGGGCGCGGTGGTGGTGGCCAGGCGCGGGATGTGCCGGGTGCGTTCCACCGCGTCGCGCAGGGCGTGCACCCGGTCGACGTCGACCTTGTCCCAGCCGCCGAAGGCCCGCTCGCCGATCTTGCGCCAGAAGTCGCAGCCGGAGAACCGTTCGCCGCAGCCGCACCGCTCGTCGTCGCGGATGTCGCGCTGCCAGAGGTGGACGACCTCGCCCAGGGCGCACATCCCGGGGAGCTCTCCGAGCAGACGTTCGACGAGCGTTGTCCCGCTTCGCCCCAATCCGCCCAAAAAAAGCACCCGTGCCACTTTGCTCACCTTCGCTCGTTTCGCTCTGGTAACGAGCGAAGAGCGCAAAAGGAGGCGTTAGATAATGATCGAGGCTTTCGACCGTGTTCGGCTGGACGGTACGGGCATCGACCGGATCACCGAGGAGGAGGTCGTGGCCGTGGTCCGGGACGCCCTCGCCCACCGGCGGGGCGGGCGGATCATCACCCCGAACGTCGACATCCTGCGCCGTGCGGCGGCCGACCCCCGGATCCGCCGGCACCTCGACGACGCCGACCTCATCGTCGCCGACGGCATGCCGCTGGTCTGGGCCAGCCGGCTCGGCGGCTCACCGCTGCCCGGACGGGTGGCCGGCAGCGACCTGATCTGGTCCCTCTCCGCGGGCCTCGGCCGCGACGGCCGGTCGATCTTCATCGTCGGCGGCACCCCGGAGAAACCCGGACCGGACGGCGCGACCAGGGCGGCCGCACGTCTGGCGGCCGCGTCTCCCGGTCTGCGGATCGCCGGGGCGACCAGCCCGGAGTACGGGTTCGAGCGCGACGAGGACGCCTATGCGCGGTTCCGCGCGACGGTGATCGACGCGAAGCCGGACCTGGTCTTCGTCTGCCTCGGGTTCCCGAAGCAGGAGGAGGTGATCGAGCGGCTCCGCCCGGAACTGCCGGAGACCTGGTTCATCGGCCTCGGCGCCTCGGTGAACTTCGTCGCCGGTGACGTCTCGCGGGCGCCGCGCTGGATGCAGCGGTCCGGTCTGGAGTGGGCGCACCGCCTCGGCTCCGAACCGCGCCGGCTGGCCGGACGCTATCTGCGGCACGACGCGCCGTACGCCCTGCGGCTGCTCGCCACCGCCCCCGTCGCCCGGGTCACCGACCGCCCCTGATCGGTCCTGCCCCGACCCGCCGGCCCGGGTCACCGGGCGTGCCTCGCCCGCCGCCGGGGGAAGCCGCGGAAACCGGCACAGCGCGGGGCCGCGCCGGCCGGGCGTTCCGGCCGGCCGATCGTCGGCTGCGGGCAGGCGGCCGACTCGTAGTCCTCCTGCCAGGGGAAGTGATCCCACGGGTCGGGCCAGACGATCTGCCGCAGCCGGACCCGGGGCCCGCCGTAACGCGCCACGGCGGCGCCCGGGAACAGCAGATCGGTCGGCTCCCCGGCCACGATCACCACGTCGTGGCCCTCGAGCAGATCGCCGACGCGCTGGCCGTGGCGCAGCCGCACGCCGTCCTCGGTGAGGCGGGTGGCCAGCTCGTTGAGCAGCGCCTGACCGGTCTCCGGCGGCAGCCCGGCAACGGTCAGCTCGGGCAGCCCGGCCTCGGTCAGGCCCACCGTGTAGGCGAAGGGCATCGCGTCGTCGGGGTCGTCGAGGTCGGGCAGCACGTGCACCACCGCCCAGCCGAACTGCTCGATGATCTCGCTCTGGCGCTGGAAGAAGTCGTCGCGGAAGGACATCGGTGGCACCCCCGGAGTCGGTGCGGTCGGTCGGACGAACCCACTATGGAACACGTGTACGACACTTTTCCGCTGCCGGTGGCCGAGGGCGCCACCGTTCGACCGATCAGGGATTGAAATAGGGGTCCCGAACGAGGGAGTGGAACGCGCCGAAGGCCGCCTTGTCGCCGCTCAGCTGGAACTGCTGGTTCGGCCCGTTGCCCTCCGGATCCGACTCGAAGTACGCGACCGCCTTGATCTGCTGGTTCGCCTTGAAGGTGCGTTCGGCGTCGCGCAGCCAGGCCGCCCGGTTCGCCGAACCCCACGCCTTGGCCACCCCGAACTCGCCGATCACGATCGGTTTCGGCCGCTGTGCCGCCCAGTCCAGGAACGGCCCCATCAGCGTGCCGATCGGCTGGAACTCGGCGCCGGCGTACACGTCCACGCAGGTCCAGTCGACCTGGTCGTCGCCCGGGTAGAAGTCCGGCGCCTCCCCCCGGACGAAACCCTCCGCGGTCGGGCACCACACCCAGGACACGTTCTCGGTCCGCTCGTCGCGGAAGATGTCCCGCACGTACTTCCACGCCGCGATGTAGTCGGCGCCCGACCACATCGTCGCCCGCAGGTTGGGCCGGTCCATCTCCCAGCGCATCCGCAGCAGCACCGGCCGCTTGATCTTCTTGATCGCGCGGGCCTGCCTGCGGATCAGCCGGTCGTGCTCACCGGCCAGGACCGACCGGTTGTCCCCGGTGGCCCAGCTGATCATCAGCGACGCGCCCTGGGACAGGAACTCCTTGTCCGAGGCGGTGCCCATCATCTGGTCGAACCGGCGGTACGTGTTGATGAAGTTCAGCCGCCGCCCCAGCGACTGCTCCAGACCACCGACCGCGGCCAACCGGCCGACATGGGTCAGCTCGTCCGGCTTGATCCACGCGCCCAGGTACGCGCCCCGTCCGGGCGGCGCGAACGGCCCGGCCGCGAACGGCCCCGGGGCGATCGCGACGGCCCGCGGCCGGCTCGTCAGGTCCGGGGCCGGCTGCGGGGCGTCGTCCTTGTCGTCCCGGCCGCACCCGGCGGCCAGCAGGAGCAGCACGGCGACGGCGGCGGCACGCTTACGCATGGACCCGCCGCGCGGTGTAGAGGACGTTCACCGCGTACGCGTCGCTGCCCGGCACCCGCCGTGCCGCCGCGTCGGCCAGCCGCGCCGCCCGGCTTTCGTGCAGCGACGGCGTGAGCATGGTGAACCCGCGACGTTCGACGACCTCGAAGCCGTGCCGGGCCAGCAGCTGCTCCACCTGGTCGTGGGAGAGTTCCGCGAACCAGCGCTCGCCGTCGTGCCGCCGCGCCCGCAGGTGCCGCACCGAACCGGCGTTGCCGTGGTTCTCCACCACGAGCACCCCGGATCCGTGGTGCGGCAGCACCTTCGCGGCGAACGCCAGCGCCCGGTCCCGGACCGCCTCGTCCACGTTGAGCAGCAGCCGGAAGATCGTCACGATCGCCGGGAAACCGGCCGCCACCGGGTTCGGCACCGGACCGTCGGACGCCACGTGATGCCAGTACGCCCGGGCGCCCACCTCGGACGCCTTCTCCATCATCTCGGCCGAGGTGTCGTACCCGTGCGCCTCCCGGACCAGGCCGTGCAGCCCGCGGATCACCCGTCCGGTGCCGCACGCGAAGTCGTGCTGCACCGGCGGATTCTCCGGGAACTCCCGGCGCACCAGGCCACGCAGGTAGTCCCGCTGCCGCGTGCTGATCCGCGACGCGTAGCTGTCCGGCGCGTAGGTCACCGTCTCGTACTTCTCGACCGCCTCGGTGTCCTGGAACACCTCGGTGTACTCGCTGGTCATCCATCCTCCACATCAGATCGCCGGGCGAAAGCGCCGAGCGCCAATTCGTCGCGCAGCAGCCATACCCCTGCGCAGTAGGCGGCCACGGCCACGGTCAGAACCGGGACCAGCACGGCCGGGCCGTCGCCGAGCAGCGCGACCGCGCCCTGCGGAAGGACACCGCAACAGCCGGCGGCCAGCAGCGCCGCCGTCCGGGTGCCGCGGCCGAACGGGTGCAGGCCGGCGGCGCGGTACACCTGGGCCAGCGGAAGCAGGTTGTTCACGACCATCGCGCAGGCCAGCCCGGCGGCCGCGCCGAGCGCACCCCAGCGGGGGATCAACAGCACGTCGAGGCCGATCGTGACGGCCAGCGCGACCAGCACGTTGCCCAGGTTCAGCGAGGTGCGCCCGGCCATCGCCAGCACCATGTCGACCATGCCGCAGCCGGTGGCCACCAGCATCGCCCCGGCCAGCACCCGCACCACCGGGGCGCCGGCGGCGTACTCCGGGCCGAACAGCCGCAGATACCACGGGGCGCAGACCGCCACCAGCAGACAGATCGGCCAGGTGACCAGGACCAGCCAGCCGGTCGCGGTCCGGTAGAGCCGGTTCGCCGCCTCCCGGTCGCCGGTGCTCAACGCCTCGGCGAGACGCGGCTGCACCGACTGGGACAGGCCCTGGTTGGCGAACTGGATCAGCACCACGAACCGGCCGGCCACCGCGTAGACCGCGGCCGGGGCCAGCCCGCCGAGCGCTGCGACCAGCAGCACGTCGACGCGCTGCAGGGCGAGCTGGGCCACCGCGGCCAGGGCACGGGGCCCGGTGAAGGCCCAGAACTCGCGCCGCAGGCCACGGCGCTCGGTCCGGTCCGGTCCGGCCCCGGGCGGGCGCCCGGCCAGGTAGACGCGGCGGGCGGCGTACCCGGAGAGGATCGCGACCGGCAGGTAGGGGGCGGCCCACGCACACGCGAAGACCGGGAGGGACGCGGCCAGCCAGAGCGTCGCGACCCCGGCCACGCTCACCGCGGCCAGCTGCAGACCGCTGCGCAGCAGACGGTCGAGCAGCACGGTGGGACGCATCCGGCGATAGCCGCGGGTGACCGTGAGCAGCACGTCGGTGAGCGCCTGCAACGGCAGGAAGACGGCGAGGACCCGCAGGCCGGCGGTGTGCGCGGCGATCACGTGCGGGGCGTCGTCCGCGGTCACCCGGGCGATCTGCGGCGCGGCCAGCCACATCCCCGCCGCCAGCATCAGGGAGAAGACCAGCACCGGGGTCAGCCCGGTACGCAGACAGGCGCCGAGCAGATGACTGCGCCCGGTGGCCCGCAGCCGGGCCGGCCAGTACACCAGACCGGTGCCGGTACCCAGCTTCGCCAGGCCACCGAGCAGCACGAACGCCGCCGTCGCGGCGAAGAACGCGCCGGCCTGCGCCGGCCCCAGCACCCGGGCGACGATCCAGGTGACCGCGACCCCGGTGCCGCCGGCCAGCGCCGATCCGGCCATGTTCGCCAGACCGCCGCGGGCCGCACCGGCAGTGCCGGCCGTGTCGGCCGAACCCCCCGGAACGGTCGCGGTCGTGGTCATCCGCGTCGCCAGATCGGGGTACGCCCCAGCCACCCGGCCAGTGCCTCGTCGTGCGGCCGGTAGTAGGCGGTCAGGATGCGGCGCAGATCCGGATCCATGTCGCTCTGCCGGGGCCGGGCGTTGTGCCGCTCGAACGGCGGACGGCCCAGGTCGGCGGGGAGGCCGAGGAACGCGCACACCTCGTCGTAGACCGGCTCCGGGTCGGTGAAGAACCGCTCGCTCTCCACCACGTGGATGCGTTCCCGGCCGACGTGCTGCGCCATCACGCTCAGGTAGCGGGCGTACTCGCCGCGGGCCCGGTACGCGTGGTGCTGGTGGGCGAAGCTGTAGAAGTCCGGGTCCGCGGCGAGCCGGTCCTCCTGCCGGTGCAGACGGGCCGGTTCGAGGGCCAGGGCGGCCCCGAAGTCGCGTTCCGGCTCGAAGGCACGGGCCACCTCGTGATGGTGCTGCGAGTAGGCGCGTTCGACCGGGTCACGGACCAGCACGACGAGTTTCGCGTACGGCAGGTCCTGGGCGATCCGGGCGGCCGCCTGCGGGTGGTACATGTAGTACGGGCTGGACTCGAAGGTCTGCGCGGGCACGCCGTACCGCCCGGCCACCTTCTCGGCGCTGCGCAGCAACGGGAAATGCGCCCTGTACCAGTCCATCCCGCGGTCGTACGACGTGTCGAAGAAGTGCACGCCCTTGTGCAGCACGGCCTTCAGCACCACCGGGTGCGACGCCAGAGCCCGGTACAACGAGGTCGTGCCGCACCGTTGCCCGCCGCAGATCAGGAACGACGGCAGCATCCGGTTCTCCGCGGTGAGCCGTCCGTACGAGCGGGAACCGAGGTGCACCACCCGTTTCATCGGGGCGGGCAGGTCGCGTACATGCATCTTGATTAGAGCTCCTCTACGCGCCGGACCAGAACCGGCAGCAGCCACGTGCCGAGCACACCGAGCCGGGCACCCGCCTCGGCCTGCCGGTCGGACAGGTAACGAACGGCCAGGTCGGCGAGGTAGAGCAGGGCGGTCATCTCGCGGGCCGCCGGGTCCACCCCGAACGGGGCGAGCAGCTCGCCGGATCGCCGCACGGTCGCCTCGACCGCCTCCCGGGCGTCCCCGGTGGACTGGATGCGCCGCTGCAACTCGTGGTGCACGGCGTCGAAGCCGAACGGGACCCCGGTGGCGAACCGCTCCCAGTCCCAGACGAGCAGCGTCTCGTCCAGGTTCGCCATGTTCCAGGGGGCCCAGTCGCCGTGCCAGGAGCCGTACCGCAGCGTGGTGTCACCGGCGTGCGCGGCCAGCACCCGGGCCGCGGCCGCCAGCCCGGCGCCCTCCGGCCGGTCGGCCACCGTGTCGATGCGGTGCAGCAGCTGCCCCCAGTACCCGCTGGCGGTCAACGGCCCGGTGGTGTGCCCGCAACAGCCGGCCACGTCGAGCATCGCCGCGGTCAGCCGGTGCGGGCTCAGGGGCGCCCGGGGCAGCCAGACCGGCAGCGCCGACTGGACCAGCACCTGCATGTCGCGCCACTCGCCGGCGTGCAGCACCCGCGGCACGGTCAGCCGGGTCAGCCCGCTGGTGGCGAGGGTGGACAGGGCGGCCGTCTCGGCGGCGACCAGCCGGCGGGTCAGCGGACCGGTGCTCAGCTTGCCGAAGGCGAACGTCTCACCGTCCGGGCTGAGCAACTGCAGGACCGGCTTGCGGTTGGCGCGGGCCGGGCCGATGTGGATGCTGACCGACAGGTCACGGCGCAACGCCTCGCTGAGGTAGCCGTCGATGCCCGCCGACACCGGTCCGGTCACCCGGATCCGGTCGCGCAGCAGCAGGCCCGCGGTCCGGGTGTGCACGGCGGCCACCACGGCGTCACGTTTGAGCCGGGCCAGGCGGGACTGGGGTTCGGCGTACCGGCGGACGGCCGCGGCGGCGACCCGGGGGGAGTGCGCGGGCACCAGCAGGCGGGGCCGGCGGGCGTTCGGCACCACCAGGTACTCGGCGATCAGCGGACCCGGCTCGCCGTCGGTGCGGCACGGCTCCGGGTAGAGCCGGCCGAGAACCTCGGCGAGGTATCGGGTCCGCAGGGCCGCGTCGTCGGCGGTCAGTCCGGCGGGTGCGGTCTTGACCGGGCTCATGGGGTGTCCCCCTCCATCCAGTTGCGCCACAGCAGGGCGTACGCCAGAACCATGAAGGCCAGGGGGGTGACCAGCGAGTTGTACCAGAGCATCGCCGAGAACGAACCGACCAGCGCGGCGCCGCCGGCGATCCCCGCCGGGCTGCGGTCCCGGCGGAAACGCCACAGGCCGTACCCGAAGAAGCCCAGGTAACCGACGGTGCCGACCGTGCCGTGCGCGTAGAGCAACTGCCAGAGCTGACCGTTGCCGCCGACGGTGAAGTTGCCGCAGCGTTCGCAGCCGGCGCTCTCCCCGACCGTGATCGAGTTGCGCCCGCCGAGGGTGTTGCGGGTGCCGCCGTACCCGATCACCGGGGATTCGGCGAAACCGTCCAGGGCCCGTTCGATCAGGAACGAGCGGACCCCGTTGGACTTGCCGTTGTCCATCCGGGCCTGCACGGTGCCGCCGAGCGGGGTGGCGAGCAGCGCGAACGCGAGCGCCCCACCGGCGAGTGCCACCGCGCCGAGGACCCAGAGGCGGCCGGCCAGCACGTAGCGGATCGCCACGTAGACGACCATCACGCCGATGCCGATCCACAGGCCCCGGTTGAGCGAGGCGACCGCGGGCACCACCGACACCGCCAGGATGCCCATGGCGAGGGCGCGGCGGCCGTTGCGGTGGCTGGCCCAGGCCGCGACGAGCAGCCAGCCGACCAGCAGGCAGAAGTTGTTGCCCCAGGTGTTGGTGTACCCCCAGGGCGCGGCCGGCCGGGGCTTCTCACCGCCGACCAGGTCCATGATCTGCGCCGCGTACGGGTGCACCAGCGACCGCACGAAGCCCTTGTTGCGCACCCCGGACGGGAGCAGCCACTCGACCGGTGAGGTGAACTCGAAGGTGCCGGCCACCATGCCGAGCAGACCGCCCAGCACGGTCACCACGAACATCCCGGCGAGCAGCCGGACCAGTCGACGGCGGGACAACTCCGACTCGGCGAGGTTCCCGGCGTAGACCAGGAGCACGGTCAGCGACGCGTACATCGCGAATTTGTAGACGACGGCCGGGAGCCGGGCGCCGGCCCGCTCCACCACCGTGCCGGCCGGATCCGCACCCAGCGCGGCGATGCTGACCAGCACCGCCACCAGGAAGATCACCCACCAGGCGAAGCCCGGCGGCAGCAGCACCGGCCGTCCCGCCGCCCGTCTGCGGATCAGCAGGAACATCATCGGGGCGGCCATCAGACCGAAGATCAGCACGCCCAGGCCGAGCGCCCACCAGAGCGGGTAGAGCAGCAGGATCCCGGCCACCGGCCAGGCCGGCAGGGTGCGGTTGCGGGTGCCGCGCCGGTCCGGTCCGGCGGTGGGTGCCGCCGCCGCGACCACGGTCACTTGGTGTCGCCGTCGCGCCGTTTTAGAACCGCGGCCAGCTGCTGGGTCGGGGCCTCGTGCCCGTCGTCCTTCGCCGGTGACGGCCGGGGGGAGGGTGCCGGCAGGGTCACCGCCGGCGCTTCGATCTCGCTGGGACGCGGCACGGTCAGCCGGGGCATCACCACCGCGCCGAGCAGGCGGGTGCCGACCCGCTGCAGCTGCTCGGTGGCGTCCTCCAGGGCGGGCCGGCGTGAACGCCGCAGCTCGACCGCGAGGATCGCCGCGTCGGCCAGGCTGGCCAGGCTCTGCGCGTCGGCGCTGCTGCTGGTGGACGGCGCCTCGATCACCACGTAGCCGCCCTGGCCGCGCAGCGCCTGCAGGGTGTCCTTGAGGCGCTGCGACTGCATCAGGCCGGCCGCGGTGGCCGCCCCGCCGGTGGTGATCACCCGCAGCGAGGGGATGCGCGGCGTGCGCTGCAGGGCCCGGGACAGGCCGACCCGGCCGGCCAGCAGGTCGGAGAGACCGGGCACGGCGGAGACCCCGAGCATCCGGGCCAGCGGCGCGGCGTCGACCACGCTGTCCGGCAGGTGCGCCCCGATCAGAACCACATCTGATCCGGTACGCGCCAGAGCAGCCGCCAGGTTCGCGGCGACGAGCGTGCTCGCCGATCCGCGGCTGGTCCCGGTCACCACGATGATCTGGTCGTCCGGCTCCAGGCTGGCCAGCACCTCGTTACGCAGCCTGTTGAAGACCCGCCCGCCCGGCCCGTACGGCTGCAGCACGTCGTCGAAGTGCGGGGTGCTGCGCTCGTCCAGGGTGGCCAGGACCGGCACCCGGCCGCGGTCCCGGACGTCCGCCGCGGTCACCAGCCGGCGGTCGAAGCGTTCCCGCAGGTACGCCAGGCAGAGCCCGAGCAGCAGGCCGATCATGGCGCCGGCGCCGATGTTCAACCAGGTGTTCGGGCTGCTCGGCGTCTCCGGCAGGCGGGCGTCGCTGATGATGCTGCCGCCGCCAACCGTGGTGGTGGTCAGCTCGTTGAGGCGCCCGGTCAGCGAGTTCAGCTGGTTCTGCGAGTTGTTCCGCAGGCTCAGCAGGTTGCTCTCGGTCGGGCTGCCCGGCACCGCCGACGCCAGCCGCGCGTTGATCCCGGTCAGCGCCCCGGTGAGCTGCTTGACCTTGAGGTTGAGTGAGCGGATCTGCTTGTCCAGCTGGTACCGGGCGGTCTCCTCGCGGTTGCGCAGGTACGCCTCCGCGAAGGCGTGCGACCCGGCCTGCGCCTTCTGCGGCGTGTCCGCCTGGAACGTGATCACCAGGACGGTGGTGTTCGCCGGTACCTGCACCGACACCGAGCGGGCCAGTTCCACCGGGGAGATCCCGCTGCGCAGCAGGGTGCCCGCCTTGACCGCGACCGCGCCGGAGCCGACCAGCTGGGCCTCGGTGTCCAGGTTGACCGCGCCCTTGGTCCGGCCGCCCTGGGCGTTGGTGTCCTGGTCGACCGACTGGACCAGCACGGAGGTGGCCGACTCGTACACCTTCGGCATGGTCTGTGTCACGACCGCGCCCGCGCCCAGGCCCGCCCCCGTGGCCACCAGAGCAATCCACCAGTGCCGTCGGAGCGCCCCCAGATAGTGAGAGATATCGGCGGACGCTGGGCGTGGCGCTTCCATCAGAGTTCGGCGGCCTTCCGGGAGGAGTGGTGTTGCCAGCTTTAGGGCGTTTCGCCCCAGAGGGGTAACGCCACACTCCCGCCGCGAGTGATGGGGTTACGTCAGTTTCGGCTCCACCCAGCCGTTCTCCACCAGATACGCCAGCACCAGCTCGACCGCCTCCACGACGGTCATCGTGGTGGTGTCGATCGTCATCTCGGCGTCGGACGGCTCCTCGTACGGGTCGTCGACCCCGGTCATGCCCCGCAGCTGACCGGCCCGTGCCCGGGCGTACAGGCCCTTGCGGTCGCGCTGCTCGCACACCTCCAGCGGGGTGGCCACATGCACCAGCAGGAACCCGGCACCGGCCTCGATCGCCATCCGCCGGGCCGCCTTGCGGGCCGCGTCGTACGGCGCGATCGGGCAGGCCACCGCCACACCCCGGTGCCGGCCCACCTCGGCGCCCACCCAGCCGATCCGGCGGACGTTGCGGTCCCGGTCGGCCTTGCTGAAGCCCAGACCGGCGGTCAGCTCGCGGCGCACGATGTCGCCGTCGAGCAGGGTGACCGTGCGTTCCCCGGTCTCGCGCAGCGTGTCGGCCAGGTTCCGGGCGATGGTCGACTTGCCGGAACCGGACAGGCCGGTGAAGAACACCACCAGGCCGCGCTGCCGGCGCGGCGGGCGGACCCGGGCCAGCTCCTTGGCCACGGCCGGCGGGGTGTGCCACTCGGGCAGCGGGAACCCGCGGTCCAGCAGATCGTCTATCTCGGCCGGGGACATCGCCAGGCGGCGGTTGCGCGGCGGGATGTCGTCGCGCCAGCGCCACTGGCCGTCCCGGTTGTCGTACGCCAGCTCCCGCGGGACCAGCACGCGCAGACCGGCGCCGGCCAGCGACTCGCCGGTGGACAGCACGTGGGTCACGCCGTACGACTGGGCGACCCGCGCGCGCAGCAGCGCGTCACGCATCTCGTCGCCGCGGGTCAGCAGCGGCACCGCCACGACGGTGGCCGGTGGCATCCGGTCCCGGGCGGCGAAGATCGAGCGGACCAGCGCCTCGGGCGGCAGGCCGTCCGGTCCGGGACCGCTCACCGGGATGAGGATCAGCAGGTGGGCCGCGAGGGTCCGGGCCGCGTGCGCGATCTGGGCGAGTTGCGGGCGGTGCAGCGGGCGGTCGGCGATCACACCGAGCACCCGTCCGGGCGGCAGCAGACCGCTCACCTCGGCGGGGGTCCGGCGCAGACGCTGGAACGGGCCGTGCCCACCGTCGCCCAGCGGCTGGACCGGCCCGCCGACGCCGAACCTGTTCTCGCCGGTCTGCCAGACGTCGGTCACCTCGATCGCGGCGACCGGGGCGCCCTCCAGATCGGTCAGCACCACCGTCCGGCGCGCCGGGTCCGCGGCGTCCAGGTTTCGGGCCAGCTCACCCGGGATCTCGAGGGTGACCGGAACCGGCCATGGGGTGCCGTCGGCGAGGCGGCCCTGACGGGTCAGGGTGGCCAGGTCCTCGCGACCGAGGAAGCCGGTCAACGGTGTGTAGGCCCCGGAGAGCAGCAGCTCGAGATCCGCTAGCTCGTAGGGGCGGGGCGTGAACGAGGGAGCGTCCCGCAAAACGTCCTCGGGAAGTACCGAACCATTCACCTTCGCATCCCCCTGAAGCCGACTTGGGGGACAGTTTCGCAGCCTCGATCGAGTCGGTCGAGACGGGCTCTCGCTCTCGATCCGATCTTTGTTTTTCCGAATACGGCTTTAAACCTAACTTACTGGACAATATCGGATTATCCTTCAATACTGGGCGTTTGTGAGACAGACCAGGACGCTCGCTGCACTGGCCATGATCGCTGTTTTGACGGCTCCGGCCCCCGTCGTGGCGGCTCCGGCCCGCTGCCACACCGGTGCGAAACTGGTGCCCACCTGCGGCATCCTCTGGGGAGTCGCGCCCGGCGCGCACACCGAACAGGACAGCTACCGGTCACTACGTGAATTCGAGCGCAAGACCGGGCGGTACCAGGTGATCCACCACGCGTACCACCGCGGTCAGCGGCAACTCTTCCCGACACCCCGCGAGGCCGCGATCTCCCGCGAAAACGGGCACCGCCGGATCCTGCTCCTCAACTGGCGGCCGGAAGGCGTCAGCTGGGCCCGGATCGCCCAAGGGGACCCGGGCGTCGACGCCTTCCTGGACCGGCTCGCGGTGCACATCCGGCAGAGCTACCGGGAACCCTTCTTCCTCGCCATCCACCACGAGGCCGAGAACGAGGTACGGGCCCGCACCGGATCCGGATACACCGCCCGGGACTACGCGGCGATGTTCCGGCACGTGGTCCAGCGGCTGCGGGCACGGGGCGCGACCAACGTGGTGACGGTCCTCGTGCACATGGCGTACGTCCCGCACACCACACAGAGCTGGTTCAGCCAGATGTACCCGGGCGACGACGTGGTCGACTGGGTGGGGTTCGACACGTACGCGTACAGCGACCCCGGATACGGCCACGGCGGCTTCGCCGAACTCCTCAACCGTCGCTCCGCGAGCCGCCCCGGCTGGCCCGGCTTCTACAACTGGGTCCGCGCCCGGCACCCGAACAAGCCGCTGATGATCGCCGAGTGGGGCGTCTGGTTCTCCCGCCGCAACCCCGGCCACCAGGCCGCCTTCTACCGCGACATGGGCCGCCAGATCGGGAACTTCCCCAGAATCAAGGCGATGGTGCACTTCGAGACGCCCCGCAACTACAAGGGGCAGAACTCGTCGGTGGACAACACCCAGGCGGGCCTGCGGGAGTACCAGCGCCTCGGCCGGCTGCCGATCTTCCAGGTGTCGGTTTCCTGAGACTGCGCCGCGTCGGTTTCCTGAGACTGCGCCGCGTCGGTTTCCTGAGACTGCGCTGAGAGACCCTGAGTACGGCTCAGGGGTTCTCCCGATCCCGAGGAGGTGCCCCGGGTTCCTAGGCTGAGGCCGTGACCATCATCGCTACGGAGGCGCTGACGAAGACGTACGGCGGCGGGGTGACCGCCCTCGCCGACCTGACCGTCGCTGTCGACGCCGGAGTCATCGGGCTCGTCGGCGCCAACGGCGCCGGCAAGAGCACCTTCATCAAAATCATGCTCGGACTGGTGCCGCCCAGCAGCGGCACCGTCCGGGTCTTCGACCTCGACCCGGTCACCGAGACCGACAAAGTGCGGGCACGCGTCGGCTACATGCCGGAGAACGACTGCCTCCCGCCGGACGTCTCGGCCTCCGAGTTCGTCACCCACCTGGGCCGGATGAGCGGCCTGCCCCGCACCGCAGCCCGGGAACGCGCCTCCGAGGCACTGCGTCACGTCGGCCTCTACGAGGAGCGCTACCGCCAGATCGGCGGCTACTCCACCGGCATGAAACAGCGGGTCAAACTGGCCCAGGCCCTGGTGCACGACCCCGACCTGCTGCTGCTCGACGAGCCCACCAACGGCCTCGACCCGGCCGGCCGCGACGCCATGCTCGCCCTGGTCCACCGGATCGGCACCGAATTCGGCATCTCCGTGGTGGTCTGCTCCCACCTGCTCGGCGAAGTCGAACGGATCTGCGACTCGCTCATCGCCATCGAAGGCGGGCGCCTGCTGCGCGCCGACCGGATCTCCAGCATGACCGCGGTGTCCGACGTCCTCGCGGTCGAGGTCGCCGACGGCACCGACGAACTCGCCGCCGCCCTCACCGCACGGGGCCTGACCGTCTCCCGGGAGGGGCGCCTGCTGCTGGTGCCACTGGAGTCGGATGCGGCGTACGACCGGATCCTGCAAGCGGTGAGCGAGCTCGACCTCAACCTGCACCGCCTGGACCAGCGCCGGCACCGCGTCGCCGAGCTCTTCACCACGAAGGAGACCGCCGATGTCTGAGACCGGCGTCATCCACGACATCGGCTACCAGCGCTACGCGGGGGAGCGCCTGGGCCGGCTGGCAGCGTTGAACGCGCTCTACGTCCACGGCCTGCGGGCCTCGTTCGGCCTGGGCCGCTCGGCCAAGGCGAAGATCTTCCCCTGGCTCGTGGCCGGCATCATGCTGCTGGTCGCGGTGATCCTGGCAGCGGTCCGCTCCCAGCTCAAGCAGGTCATCTTCACCTACGTGCAGTTCGCCGACCAGATGAGCTGGCTGATCATCTTCTTCGTGGCGATCCTGGCACCCGCCCTGGTCTCCCGGGACATGCGCTCCGGCACGCTGCCGCTCTACTTCAGCCGGCCGCTGCGCGCCGCCGACTACGTGACCGCCAAGTTCGCCGCCCTGACCACCGCGGTCTGGCTGCTGCTCGGCGTACCCCAGTTCATCATGTTCCTGGGGGCCGCCTTCACCGGTGACGACGGTGCGAAGGGGGTCTGGAACGAATTCCTCGACCTGGCGCCCGGCTGGGGATACAGCCTGCTCTGGGCCCTGCTGTTCAGCGGCATCAGCCTGCTGATCGCCTCGTTCACCGGCAAGCAGGCGTTCGCCGCCGGCGGCATCGTCGCGGTCTTCCTGCTCACCACCCCGATCTTCGGCGTGCTCAGCATCCTGCCGTCCACCACCGCCAACGAGATGGCCGGCCTGGCCAGCCCGATGACCCTGATCGCCGGGGTCGGCGCCTGGCTCTCCGGCAACACCGAGAACACCCTGGACCCCGGCCGGTTCGGACCGGTCTACGGGATCGAGGCGGTCTGCCTGATCGCCGTCTGCCTGCTCCTCCTGCTCGCCCGCTACCGGAAGGTGGCCTCGCTGTGACGGCCCAGACCATCGACGCTCCGACCGGCACCGCCACCACCGGTGTGATCGAGCTGCAGAACGTCACCCGCTGGTACGGCAACGTCGTCGCCGTCAACGACATCACCATGTCGCTCGGCCCCGGCGTCACCGGCCTGCTCGGCCCGAACGGCGCCGGCAAGACCACCGTGCTGCACATGATGGCCGGCTTCCTGGCACCCTCCCGGGGCACGCTCACCATCGACGGCAAACCCACCTGGCGCAACCCGTCGGTCTACCGCGACCTGGGCCTGGTCACCGAACGCGAGGCCGTGCACGGCTTCCTCACCGCCGGACAGTTCGTGCTGGCCTGCGCCAAGATGCAGAAACTGCCCGACCCGGCCGGCGCCGCCCGCCGCGCCCTCGAACTGGTCGAGATGACCGACGCCGCCGACCGGCGCATCGAGACCTTCTCCAAAGGCATGCGCCAGCGCACCCGGGTCGCCGCGGCCCTGGTCCACGAACCGCGGGTGCTGCTGCTCGACGAACCGTTCAACGGCATGGACCCGCGCCAGCGGATGCACATGATGGAACTCCTGCACTCGCTCGGCGACCGCGGCCACACCATCCTGTTCAGCTCGCACATCCTGGAAGAGGTCGAGCAGGTCGCCGGCCTGGTCCAGGTGATCGTCGCGGGCCGCCTCGCCGCCTCCGGCGACTACCGCCGGATTCGCCGGCTGATGACGAACCGGCCGCACGTCTTCGCGGTGCGCAGCTCCGACGACCGCAAACTGGCCGTCGCCCTGATCGCCGAGAAGTCCGTCAGCGGCATCGAGGTCGAGGCCACCGGCCTGACCGTCCGGGCCGCCGACTACGGCAGCTTCACCCGGGCGCTGCCGCGGATCGCCCTCGACCAAGGCATCCGCCTGCACCAGCTGGTGCCGTCCGACGAGTCCCTGGAGAGCGTCTTCTCCTACCTGCTGGAGGCCTGATGTCGACCGTCGCACTCATCACGGCGCGCGGCCTCTTCGGCCGTCGCAGGGCGCTGCTCCTGCTGCCCCTGCCCCTGCTGCTGATCGCCCTGGCCGCGATCTGCCGGGCGTACGACGTCCCCGCCGACCAGTGGGGCCAGGCCGTCATCGTCGGCCTCGGCTTCGCCGTGGTGCTCCCGGTCGTCGCCCTGATCGTCGGCACCGGCGTCCTCGGCTCCGAGGTCGACGACGGCACCCTCGTCCACATCCTCACCAAGCCGCTGCCCCGCCGCGACATCATCCTGGCGAAATTCCTGGTCGCCGCGGTCGCCACCACGATCACCACGGTCATCCCGCTGTTCGCCGTCGGCCTGCTGGCCGGTTCGGCGAAACTCGGCGCGGCCCTCTCGGTGGCGGCGGCGGCCGGCGCGCTGGCGTACTCCGCCCTGTTCGTCCTGCTCAGCCTGCTGACCCGGCGCCCGGTCCTGCTCGGCCTGGTCTACATCCTGGTGTGGGAGGGCCTGCTGGGCCGTTTCCTCTCCGGCACCCGCATCCTCTCCATCGAGCAGTACGTCATCACGATCGCCGACACGATCGCCCCGACGAACATGCTGACCGCGCAGATCGGCCTCACCACCGCCCTGGTGATGAGCGTGGTCTTCGTGGTGGGCTGCACCGTCGCCGCGATCAACCGCCTGGGCAGCTTCACCCTGGCCGGCGAGACCAGCTGACCCTCGTCACTCCTGGTTCACCCGGCCCGCGACGCCCTTCGGCATCGCGGGCCGGTCGCTCCTGTGGGGTACCTGCCTACCAGACCGTGGTCCAGGTGGCGCTCAGGCCGCCGTGCTTGACCATGGCCGCGCCGTCGTAGGTGACCACGCCGACCCGGCTGTCACTGACCGACATCTCCCGGACGCCGGTGTACTGCGTGACGAACGCGGACGTCAGCGCGCCCTCCTTGACCAGGGCCGCGCCCGCACCGGTGAGAACGCCGACCCGGTCGTCGCGCAGCACGATCGAGTCCGCGCCGGACGTGGTCTGCGAAACCCAGGAGGCGCTGAGGCCGCCCTCCTTGACCAGCGAGGCACCGCTGTTCGTGACGATGCCGATCCGGTCGCCGGAGATCGAGAACTGCTTCACACCGGAGTACTCGGTGGTCCACCCGGTGCTGAGGCCACCCTCCTTGACCTGCAGCACACCCGCGGTGGAGAGCACCCCGACACGGGTGTCGGTGACCTCGAGCTGCTTGATGCCGGAGGCCTCGTTGACCCACGAGGAGCTCAGGCCACCCTCCTTCACGTACGCGACGCCGGCGTCGGACAGCACGCCGACCCGGTTGCCGGAGATCGCCAGCTGCTGCACGCCGCCGGACTCGTTGACGAAGGTCGCGGTCGTCGCGCCCTCCTTGACGTACGCGACGCCGGCCTGGGTGAGCACGCCGATCCGGTCGTCGGCGACCTCGATCTGCCGGGAGCTCGACAGCAGCTGGGTCCAGCTGGTGCTGAGGCCGCCCTCCTTCACCTGGGTGCCGTAGTCGCCGCGCAGCACGCCGACCCGGGTGTCGGTGACCGAGACCTGCAGCGCGTGGGGAACCGGTGTGTTCGCGGTGATCCAGGGCGCGATGTCGTCGACCCGGGTCTCCACTGCTGACTTCTCGCTGCCGGTCACGGTCAGGCAGCCGGCCTGCGTGGACGTGTGGTGCAGCCCGGCCAGCTGGTAGCCGCCGTCGACGGACCGCAGGATCGGGCCGCCCGCGTCACCCTTGCAGATGGCGGCGTCGCCGCGGGGCACGACGCCGATGGTGCCGTCGTCCACCGAGGACACCGCGAACGAGCCGGTGTGCAGCTGGTTCGGCACCCAGGTGTCGGCGGTCCGGCCGTATCCGGCACCGAGCAGGATCTCGCCCTCGGTGGGCGCCGAGTTCGCCGGTGCCACCGTGGTGGCGCCGAGCGCTGCCGTCCGGAGCCGGGCCAGCACCAGGTTGCGGTCCGGATGCGGGACGATCTTGTCGATGGCGGCCACTGTCCCGGCCGCCGTGGTCAGGTCGAGCCGCCCGATCGTCGCGGTGGTGGCCTGCTTCGGCGCGCCCGCGACGACCCCGGTGCCGTCGTCGAAGCACGTCTTGGCGGTCACCACCCACCACTGGTCGAGCAGGGCGCCGGTGCAGGAGCGTACCGCGTCACCGGTGGTTATCTTGACAGCGAAGGCGAGAGCGGTGTCGGTGGTGGACGTTCCGGAGAGCGCCTGGGCGGCGGTTCCTCCGGCCAGCGGCGTGAGTCCGGCACCGATCAGGGCAGCCGTCAGCACCGCCGCCCGTCGCCGGGCGTACGTAGTCTTCATGGAATCCCCGTTCACTCGGCATAGCCCCGCAGGGGGTACGCCGTCCCCATGTGTCGTTGGTGATCCTCGATGGCTGCGTGTGGTCGATCCACCACGCGCTGATGTGACAATCTACATACGAACGTGGATATATGAAGTCCCTGAACAGTGATCGCACTGCTGAGCAGTGGATATTTCGGCGATGTCACCGTCGGTCGCCCCGCGGTCGTCGCTGTGTGACGCGCATCCCATCGGGGTTCGTGCATGGCAGAGATCGCAGATGCGACAGACTGTCGGCTGTCCATGTCGAACACGCGATCGATCCACGGCGTTGTCCGGCATCGATGAACACTGGTAGTTTGCACCGACCAGAAACGCTTCCACGGGGGTTCGCGTGCAGATGGGGACGTCGCTTGCCGCGTCCGTGCAGCCGGTCGTGACCGCTGCCGTCCCGGCGCCGCGGTCCGGGAACGACGCGCCCGCCGGCGCGCTCCTGGTGCGGCGGCGGACGAGTACATGCAGGCACGACGAATTGATGAGGCGAGAATGAAGACTCTGGCATGGGGTGGGGCGGTCGTCATGGCCGTCGCCACGGGGGCGTTCGCGTTCACCGCCGTCGGCTCCGCGGCCGAGGCCGAGGACACCCCGGCTTCCCTGGTCGAGGACTACACGCACCCCGGCGCGGACAAGATCCTGGCCGACTACGAGCTCAAGGTCCTCAAGGGCGACGGGCACATCATCTTCTCCTCGCGCAAGTCCTTCGACGACGGCGGACAGTGTGCGACGGCCGAGATCCAGGTGGAGAAGTCGCTCGACGTCGAGCCGTACGGCTACTTCTACTGCTTCAAGACCATCGGCACCACGGGTGTGCTGACCCTGGAGGTCCCGGGCACGTTCGGCGTCCGCGCCGGCAACCTGCCGGTGACCGCCAAGGCCCAGACCTCGGACGGCACCGAGACCTACCAGATCCCGGCCAACACCCCGGTCCCGATCGACCCGGGCGACGGCACCAACCTGCCCACCGCGGTCCTCGTCGAGCTCCGCCTCTCCTGATTGCATCTCCTGGTAACACCCGCCGGGTGAACAACGCCCCGGTCTGATCGAAGCGAAGGCGGCACGGCCGTGGTGCCGTGCCGCCTTCGTCATTCACCACCCCACCTCTCAGGGCGTCCGCGTTCGGCGGCACGTCCGCATTGCTGTGGGGAAAGCTGGCCCAATTCTGTGGGGGTTCTGTGTCCAAACGCTCGCGGCCTGCCGCTCGTCCCGGAAACGGACGGGCCAGGCTCTCCTGGTTCCGAACGCAGGCTGCCCTGCTTGTAGCGGCGATGACCGCTGCCATCCTCGTTCCCGGGTCGCCGGCCCTCGCTGAGGACGAGGAGGTTCTGGATCGCGACCTCGCGGTCTCGGACCTGATGCACGGTGGTCCCTCGGTACGCAGAGCCGCTGAGGTGGCTCTGACAGGTACTGATGAGGACCTGAAGTACTACTTCAGCATCGCCTATCCAGAGGCTTATGCCGCCGACGAAGTCGCTGCTGCGCAGGCTCTGGCGTCACTGGACGGGGCGACGGTGAGAACCGCCGCGCTCCGGGCTATCGAAACCTCTCCGGAGGCCGCGCGGGCATTCGTCAATGGTGGTTGGCAGGCTCCGTGGAACTCTGACGAGCGGCTGCGGGCTACCCGGGTGCTGGAGAACGCCGGCGGTCCGACAGTCAAGACCGCGGCAGAGACAGCTCTCAAGGGCTCCACGGCCGACATCGAGAACTTCCTCACAAACGGATTCGAGAAGGCTGCGTACGCGGACGACCGGATCGCCGCGACCCGGATGCTGACCGGTGGGGTCAACAACAGTGGTCCGGTGCTGGACGCGGCGGCGAAGGCCGCGCTGGCCGGGACTTCCGAGGAGTTGCAGGAGTTCCTTACCACCGGCCAGGCGGTGGCGCGGGCCCGGGACAAGGAGCTGGCGTCGCTGCAGAGCCTGGTCGAGCAGGCGAAGCAGGCGTCGGAGACGGCGGCGCGGGAGACCCTTGCTGCGGTCGGTGCGTCGACGCGGGCGGCGAATGCGGCGTCGGAGGCGAAGAAGGCCGCGCAGACGGCGGCGGCCGAGACGAAGGCCGCTGGTAGCGCGGCGAAGAAGGCGGACGCGGCGGCGGGCCGTGCGGCGGATGCGGCCGAGGGTGCGGCGGATGCGGCGCGGGAGGCGGTCGGCGCGTCGAACGCGGCGATGCGGGCGGCGCGGATCGCGTCGGACGCGGCGCGTCAGGCGACGTCGGCGGCGGCCCGGACCGCGCAGGCCGCGGCGGCGGCGCAGCAGGCTGCGGCGAACGCGCGTACCGGTGCTGGTGATGCGCGGGCGGCGCGGATCGCGGCCGAGGCGGCGCGGGACGCGGCGAAGAAGACCCGCGAGCTGGACCTGATCAAGGTCGAGCGGGACCGGGCGTTGGCCGAGGCGGCGAAGGCCGCGCAGGCGATGCAGGGCGCGAGCGCGGATGCCGATGCGGCGGCCGCTGCCGCTGATGAGGCCGGTTCGCAGGCGAACGTGTCGGAGGCGCAGGCGGCGCGGGCTCGTGCCGCGGCTGAGGATGCCCGGCGGGCTGCGGCTACCGCGGCGCGGGCTGCTACTCGTGCGGTGAACCTGGCGCGTAAGGCGGCGGAGGCGTCGGATCAGGCGTTTGCGTTCGCGAAGCAGGCGGCTGATCACGCCGAGCGGGCGGCGGATGCGGCTGAGGCTGCTGCTGCGGCGGCGGACCGTGCGGAGAAGTCGGCGACTGAGGCGTCGAAGGCGGCCGCTGCGGCGGTCGAGGCGGCGAACATGGCGGTCGCCATTGCGGTGCAGGCGGAGAACCTGGAAAAACTGGCTCGTGAGGACGACGCCGCCCGGCTGGCCGAGGCCACCGATCAGGGTGTGCTGCGGGCTCAGGATGCGTTGCGCCAGGAGCAGGCGGAGAAGGCGGCCGCGGGTGAGGCAGCCGCCTGGAACAGCAAGCAGCTCTGGGACACCGCCGAGGAGGACCGGCTCGACGCGGAAACCCGGCAGCTGCTGGCCGAGGCCACCGCCGCTGGCGCTTCGGCCGAGGTCGTCCTCGACCGTGGCCGTAAGGCGGCGGTCACCCTGCTGACCACCGGCAGCGAGTGGACCAAAGAAGCCGCACAGGAAGTCCTCATCGGCGGTGAGACGGAGATGCGGTCGTGGCTGGCCGAGGGGCGTCGTGCCGCGGTGGGGCAGGATGACCGGGCCAAGGTGTGGCGGCTGGTCGACACGTTGCCTGACGGTGCGGAGAAGACCGCGGCCGACACGGCGCTGGCGGGCACCGACGCGATGGTGGAGACGTTCCTGCGTACCCGGAACTACTCTGGGAAGTTCGCCCAGGACCGGGTCAAGATCTACGCGATCATCAACAACACCGCGACCGGGCCGAACCTGAAGAACGCGGCGCAGGCGGCGGTGCTCGGCACGGCGGCCGACATGCACAAGTTCCTGCGCGAGGGGCAGTACACCGCGCAGGCCGCCGACGACCGCATCGAGGCATATCGGGTGATGGACGCCGGCGGCCCGGAGGTCAAGGCCGCCGGAACCGTCGCACTGAACGGTCCGAAGTCGTACCTGTCGTACTTCCTGACCACCTCGCAGTATCAGGCCGCCCAGCGGGACCTGGAACAGGCCGCTCACGTGCAGACCGCACGGACCCTGGTGGCCCAGACCCAGCAGTACGCGCAGACGGCGATGGCCGACGCGGCCAAGGCCAACAAGGCCGCTCAGGAGGCATGGGGCAACGCTGCGGAGGCCAATAAGGCCGCCCAGGAAGCGACTGCCTACGCCAACAAGGCCGCGGGGTATGCCAACGACGCGGCGAAGTCGGCGAACGAGGCGAAGGCGTCGGCGGATGCGGCTGCCGCGTCGGCGACCAAGGCCCAGCAGGCCGCGGCGACCGCGCAGAACGCCGCGAACAGTGCTGCCCAGTCGGCGGCCACCGCCACCGCCGCGGCAGGGCGGGCACGTGCCGATGCCAACGCCGCATACGCGGCCAGCCAGCAGGCACGCGCGGCCGCCGAGGCGGCGGGACAAGACGCCGCGGCGGCGGATCGGGCCGCCAAGGAAGCCGTTGCGATCTACACCACCAGGCTCAAGGAGATCGAGGAAGAACAGCGCAACACGGCCGCCGGTACCGGTGCCGACGGTGTGGGCAGCGCAGCCGATGACCACAAGACATGGGCCTGTCTGTCTCTCGACCCGTCCGCACTTTCAAAGGAATGCCTCAAGGTCTATCAGGACTTTGCCGGCGCGATGGTGGACCAGCCGAAGTGCAGCATGCCGGCCAACCAGGAGTCGCCCGGCTGCCGGATGCTCGGCGACCTGAAGCAGTTCATCGGCGACAACGATGAACTCTTGCTGGACATGCTTCAGTTCGTCCTGATGGGTTGCGGTCTGATCCCGGGAGCCGGCGAGGTCTGCGACGGCATCGACGCTGCGGTCTCCGCGGCCCGGGGCGACTGGGTCGGTGGCTTGCTGTCGCTCGGGTCGATGGTTCCACTGCTGGGTTACGGAACCACCGCGCTCAAGGCATGGAAGAACTCCGACAAGCTACGAAGCATCAAACAGCTGGTCGAGAAGATCACGACAAAGTGCCGGAGCAGCAGTTTTGTTCCGGGTACACGAGTGCTGCTCGCCGACGGCAGAAGCGAGCGGATCGAAAACCTGCAGGCCGGGGACTCCGTCCTCGCAGCGGATCCGAAGCTCGGTCGAGTCGGTGCCCGTGCGGTAACCGCCACTCTCACCAGTTATGGAACGAAGGAGATCGTCGACCTCGAGGTCGAGGACAACGGGGAGATCGCGAAGATCTCGGTCACCGAGGGCCACCCGTTCTGGGTGCCGGCCGAGAAGTCGTGGGTGCCGGCGAAGGAGTTGGCCGCCGGCACCGAGTTGGTCGATGACGAGGGAAACCCGGTTCGGGTTACCCGAGTGGAACGTCGTACCGAGGTCACCCGGGTCCACAACCTGACCGTCGACGATCTTCACACGTACTACGTCCTCGCCGGTACTACGCCGGTACTGGTGCACAACTGCACTCTGCCGTACGGATTCGCGGGGAAAGCGGATTACAACACCTTCGTGAACACCCTTAACGAGGGTCTCAACGCGGCGCATGGCGGAACCAAGGCCGCTTTCCAGGGAAGTGCGGTGACGGGCATCAGCTTCCGGCGGAAGGTGCCGTTCGACTCCAAGAGCGATTACGATATCGCGATCGGTGGTGATGTCATCTTCCAGAAGGCAAAGGAACTGGGTATCGAGCTACGTGGCGGTAAGACCCGGACCGGCCCCTTGAAGGACAAGCGCCTCCTGGATGCCCTTGGGCTGACGGACCTGAAGAAGCAACTGAGTGATATGGCAGGGCGTCCTGTGAACTTCATGATTTACATGGATATCGATAAAGCAGTGGAGCGGGCACCCAGCCTTCCCGCTGTGGCATGTGGGTGTCCATGAGCGAGGAACGACTGTACGGGGTGCGAACCGGGAGCATCCAAGCTGTGGCGGCTGTCCTGGCAGCCCACCTGGGTTGCGGCTTCGAGGAGCGCGACAGCGACTTTCTCGGTGAGTACCTTTTGGCACGCATCGGCTCCGGTGAGCTGTCGGTCGTCGAGCAGCCGGATCCGGAAGGCGAGCCTCTGGAGGGCGACTTCGAGGACTATCACGTCCTGATCTATTCGCCTGCCGACCTTGGCGGCCGAGAGATCCGTGACCTCCGGGTCGGCGACGACGCGGTGGAAGTACTGCGCTGACAAAGGCCGAGGCCCCGCACCGGAATCCGGTGCGGGGCCTCGTTGCGTTCGTGGTGGTGATCAGCCGGTGTTGCGCATGCCGGCGGCGATCCCGTTCACCGTCGTCAGCAGGGCCCGCTCCAGCGCCGTCGAATCCGACGGCCCGCGCCGCGCCCCCGGTGCCGTCGGCATCTGCCGCCCGTTCTCGCCCAGGTCACGGTACTGCCGGAGCAGCGCCACCTGCAGATGGTGCAGCGGCTCCAGGTACGTGTCCCGCACTCCCAGCGTCCGCGACAGCTCCGGCTGCGGGGCCAGCAGCTCCGCCCCTCCGGTGATCGCCAGGACTTCGCGGACCGTCCGGTCGTACTCGTCCTCGATCTTGGCGAAGATCGGGTGGAGCTGTTCCGGGACGAGGGTCTCCACGTAGCGGCGGGCGATCTTCAGGTCGGTCTTGGCGAGCATCATCTCGACGTTCGACAGGAAGGTCTTGAAGAACTGCCAGTTGCCGTACATGGCGTCGAGTTCGGCGCCCTGGCCGGCCTCGCGGACCGCCGCCAGGGCGCTGCCGACGCCGAACCAGCCGGGGACGATCTGGCGGGTCTGGGTCCAGCCGAAGACCCACGGGATGGCGCGCAGGCCGCCCAGCCCGGCGTCCGCGTTGGGGCGCTTCGACGGGCGGGAGCCGATGTTGAGGGCGCCGAGGAGTTCGGTCGGGGTGGCGGCCCAGAAGTACGCGGGCAGGTCCGGGTCCTCGACCAGCGAACGGTACTGCTTGAACGCCGCGTCGGAGGCGGTGTCCATGATGGCGTCCCAGACCTTCAGCTTCACCGGGTCGACGGAGAGCGTGGTGTGCAGCAGGGTGGCCTGCAGGACCGCCGCGACCGTCAGTTCCAGGTTCTCCCGGGCCAGGGCCGGCACCGTGTACTTGTCGGAGATGACCTCACCCTGTTCGGTGACCTTGATGGCCCCGTCGAGCGTGCCGTACGGCTGGGCCAGGATCGCCTCGTGGGTGGGGCCGCCGCCGCGGCCGACCGTGCCGCCGCGGCCGTGGAACAGGCGCAGCTGGACGCCGTGCCGGGCGGCGACGTCACGCAGCGAGCGCTGCGCCTTGTGGATGCGCCACTGGCTGGTGGTGATGCCGGCCTCCTTGTTGGAGTCCGAGTAGCCGAGCATGACCTCCTGCACGTCGCCGCGGGCGCGGACCACCTCGCGGTACGCCGGAAGCGTCAGCATCTCGTCGAGGAGGTCGCCGCCGGCGTCCAGTTCGGCCGGGGTCTCCAGCAGGGGCACGATGTTGACCCGGGCGCGGCCGGTGTGGATGTCGATCAGGCCGGCCTCGCGGGCCAGGACCGCCGCGGCGAGGACGTCGTCGACGCCCAGGGTCATCGAGATGATGTACGTCTCGATGACGTCCTGCCCGAACGAGTCCTGCGCCTCACGGATCGTGTTGAAGACGTCGAACGTCTTGCGGGCCGAGTCGGTGAGCGGGGTGTCCGAGCTGGACAGCGGGCGCCGGCCGCCCAGTTCGGTGGCGAGCAGCTTAGTCCGGTCGGAGCGGTCCAGGGCCGCGTAGTCGTCGACCTCGCCGACCTGCGTGTACATCTGCTGCAGCACCTCGTGGTGCTTCTCGGCGTGTTCACGGACGTCGAGGGTGGCGAGTTGCAGGCCGAACGCGGACGCCTGCCGGATGGCGGTGGCGACCACGCCGAGGGCGGGCAGTTGGCCGGAGTTGCGGGCCAGCGACGCGCGCATCAGTTCCAGGTCGGAGATCAGCTCTTCGCTGCCCAGGTAGTCGCGGCCGGGCACGTGCGGGGTGCCGTGCTGCAGCCGGGACCGGGTGTTGGCGAGTTTCGCCTTGATCGCCCGGACCTTGAGGCGGTACGGCTCCTCGGCGTTGGTGCGCCGGAACCGGGATGCGATCTCCGGCAGGTTGTCCAGGTCCTGGGCCAGGCTGGCGGACAGGTCGAGGGAGACGCCACGCAGCCGCCGGGAGACCGACAGTTCGTCGATCAGCGTGTCCATCGCCTTCTCGGTGGCCTGGATGCCGTGCTCGTGCTGGATGATCAGCACGTCGCGGGTGACGGCCGGGGTGACGAACGGGTTGCCGTCGCGGTCGCCGCCGATCCAGGTGCCGAAGGTGAGCGGCCGGGAGGTCGGTGCGGTCTCCACGCCGAGCCGGCGCAGCGTCTCGGCCAGGTCGTCGAGCACCTGCGGGGCGGCGTCGGCGTACAGGTCCTTGAGGTAGTAGACGGCGTTGCGGGCCTCGTCGGTCGGGTCCGGCCGGTCCAGGCGCAGCTCGTCGGTCTGCCAGAGCAGGTCGATCAGTTCGGCGAAACGCCGGGTGGAGGCGGTGGTGTCGGTCGCCCCGTACAGCGCGGCGGCGGCGGATTCGGCGTCCAGCGAGTCGGCGACCTGGCGCAGCTTCGACAGGATCGAGCGGCGGGCGGCCTCGGTCGGGTGGGCGGTGAAGACCGGGCGGACGGCCAGGCGGCGGGCGGCCGCGGCGATCTCGTCAGCCGGCACGCCCTTCTCGGCGATCCGCTGTGCGGCCTGGTCCAGCCAGCCGCCGTCCTTGGCCCGGCGGCGCCGCAGCTCACGGGCGCGGTGCACCTGCTCGGTGATGTTGGCCAGGTGGAAGTAGGTGGAGAAGGCCCGGGCCAGTTTGGTGCCGGTGGTGATGTCCATCGCGGCGAGGCGTTCGGCCGCGGCGGGTTCGTCCTGCCGGACGAGGGCGCGGATCTCCTCGACGAGGTCCAGCAGGGGGCGGCCCTCCTGGCGGGCCAGGGTCTGTCCGAGCAGGGTGCTGATCCGCCGGATGTCGGCGCGCAGCTCGGCGTCCGGCCCCTCCCGCTCGTCGAGGTGGGCAGGCTGCTCTGTCATCGGGGCGCTCCTTTTCTCGGATGGCTCCAGGACGGCGCTGTCCCGACTTCGCCGATGTTAACGGCGTAACCCCGCACGGGGGCCGATTGAGTCAAGAGTCTCATGCGCGCTCCGCGCATGGACGATCACCGGGCGAGTGCCATCGCATATGCCGGGAACCAGTGTCCGGCTTTCGGCGCTCCGGATCCACAGGCTCCGTCGGACTCTCCCGGACGTTTCACCCAGAGATACGCGTCGGCCAGCGGATGCCCGGTGCGCAGGGTGGGCGCCGGGCCGAGCCGCCGGCCGGGTGGATTGCACCAGTGCCGGTCGCCCGCGCCCTGCTGGGCGGGCCCGTTGCCGTTGCGGCTGGTGTCCACCACGAAGTGCCGATCGTCGAGCAGACGGGACAGCTCCGTCCCGTACACCAGATTGTCGTGCGTGGTCTCGAAGTTGGCGACGTTGAGCGACACACCGCGGGCCCGGGTGGCGCCGGAGGCACGCAGGGCCGGCGCCATCCGGGCGGCCGGAACCCAGCTCGGGTTGCCCGCGTCCAGATAGACGGCGACGCCGGGCAGCGCGCGCAGGGTGTCCACCGCCCAGGCGAGCAGCGCATATCGTTCGGTCCGGGCGTGGGTGCCGAGGCATCCGCGGACGGTCTGGGCGACCGCGTCCGGTTCCAGGACCACCAGGGCGCGGTGTCCGCGCATCGCCTCCCGCAGGGCGAAGACCCATTTCTTGTACGCTGCCGCGCTGGAAGCGCCGCCCGCGGAGTAGCTGCCGCAGTCCCGTCGCGGGATGAAGTACAGCGTGAGGACCGGCAGCCGCCCCGCGGCCGTGGCGGCGCTGACCAGCCGCCGGGCCCGGTCCGTGAATCCGGGGGCGGCGTCGGTGAACCAGGTGGCCACGGGACGGTCGGCGATCCGCCGGAGCACCGCGGCCTCGGCCCGCCGGCCGGCCTGTTCCAGGGCCCGCACCTCGCGGGCGGCGGCGCCCGCCGGGTCGACGTAGAGGCCGGGACCGCCGGTGCTGCCGGTCTCCGGGACCCGGACCACGGGGGCCGGCTCCCGGTCCTTGATCAGGACCACGGCGCCGGTGGCGAGGCTGAGGGCGGTGGCGATCAGCAGTGCCCGACGGCGCCTGCTGACCGGCCGCAGGTGCCGGCCCATCGGTCAGCGCACCTGGACCCAGCGGGCGGCCGACGGTACGCCCTTGTCGTCGACGAGGAACAGCATGTACCAGCCGGACGGCGCCAGGCCGGCCTTCTCCGGCACGGTGACGTCCACGCCGCCGACCGTGCGGTGCAGGCCGAGCGCCACCGAACGCTGATCAGTGTCGGTCACGTGGGTGACCGAGCTGGGCCGCACCAGACGGGCCGAGGCGATCCGGGCGGCGTCCGGGGTGGTGAAGGTGGCGGTGGTGCCGCGGGAGACCGCGGCCGGTCCGCCGGTGATCGCCGGGCGGGTGCCGCGGAACAGGTACGGCGGGCTGTACACCTCGATGCGCTGCTCGAAGGTGCCGGCGTTCTTACCTGTCGGGTCGTAGAGCGGGTCGCTGCCCATGGTGATCACCCGGCCGTCCGGGAGCAGGATCGCCTCGGAGTGGTAGTTGCGGCCGACGGTCGACTCGGCGGCGGTCTCGAAGACGTTGCGGTCCGGCCGGTAGATCTGCGCGTTGAACAGGTCGCTGCGGGTCTGGTCGCGGTACTTGCCGCCGCGGTACCCGGAGGAGCCGCCGGTCGTCAGCACACTGTCGTCGGGCAGCAGCACGGTGGACAGGTAGCGGGCCGGTTTCGGCAGGTCCGGTCCGGGCCGGTAGCGCGGGGACTTCTCGTCCAGGTCGACGATGTCGGTACGGGCGGTCGAGTGTTCCGACTCGCCGACCCCGCCGCCGCCGAACATCATCACCTTCTGCTCCTGCGCGGGCGGCAGCAGCACCGACGAGGCGGTCTCGTTCTTGTCCGGCTCGCGCAGGCCGGGCACCTGCTGGAACCTGTTGTTCCTGACGTCCCACAGGCCCGGGGTGCGCCCCTTGTCGTCCGGGCCGTATCCGGCGTTGGCGCCGGAGTAGAACACCTTGCCGTCGCCCATCATGTGCAGGCTGGGGTAGGTGGGGAAGTAACGCTTGAGCTCGGGCGCCTTGACCCAGCGGCGTTCGGCGGTCAGGTACCGCTCGTTGCGCCCGGGCAGGATCCGGCCGAACTGGTCGAGACCGGAGACGGCGAGCACGTCGCCGCCGTTCAGGCCGATCAGGGTCGGGTACCAGCGCGGGTCCTGCAGGTTCCCGGTCTTCACGTACTTCTCGGTGACCGGGTCGAACTCGTACGACGTCTTGTCGCCGCCGTACTCCTGCTTCTCGCGGGTGATCTTCTCGGAGACGCCGTAGAGGTTGGGCCCGGTCAGGCCCTCGAGGGAGTACTGGGCGGGCTGCCCGACGACCGCCGCGTCGCCCTTCTCGACGGCGTCCACCCAGACCTCGACCTCACCGGCGTGCACCGTGGTGGTGGTCCCGTGGGTCATCTTGCGGGCGGTCGGCACCGTCACCTTGTCCCGGGTCCGGTAGACGTGCCCCGTGGCGGAGACCAGCCGGGTGCCCTTCTCCAGCACGTGCGGCCCGCCGTCCGGCGACTCGTTCTTGATCTTCATGACCCCGGCCGCGTGGTCGACCTCGTCCTCGAGCACCTCGTACGACTTGGTGCCCCCGGCGACCAGCAGCTTGCCGTCCGGCAGGAACGCGTGCCCGGCGCAGAACACGTCGGTCGGGGTGTCGATCTCGGTGAACGAGTCGGCCGCCGGGTCGTACAGCACACTGCGGAACGAGCCGGCCTCGAACGAGTCCTTGTTGTTGCCGCTGCCCGCGATGATCAGCACCTTGCCGGTGTGCAGCAGGGCGGCGTGGATGGCGTTCACCCGGAAGTCGCGGGGCACCGGCAGGTTCGCCCAGTGGCCGTACCGTTCCTTGTACGACTGCCGGTTGATCTTGTAGGTGTGCAGCGCCTCGGAGGCGACCGCGACCATCGGCCGGTTCGCCACCACGACCGTGCCGAGCACCACCAGCGTGGCCAGACCGCTCACCAGGCGGCGGGCGAGGGTGGGACGCGTGCGGGGCTTCATGCGGACGGCTCCTTACGGCGGTTGACGGCCCAGATCAGCGTGGGCGCCAGACAGATGGCGAGGTTGAGGGCGGGCCACGCGTACATGGCCGGGTCGACGTGGTCGATGAACGGCGCGACGGCGAGCATCGCGGCGTACACGGCGGCCCAGCGCAGGCCGGAACCGAACGTGGCGACCCGGTCCGGGCTGGTCGAGTCGCCCTTCGGGGTGACCACGAAGCCGGCCTTACGCCGTAGCAGCGCCCCGATGAGACTGGACACGTAGATCGGCGTGCACAGCGTGGAGGCGAGCATCCCGGCCAGCCCCGACGATCCGGACTTCTCGTGCGGGCTGACGTTGTGCCGCCGGTTGAACAGGTAGAGGCCGACCTGGAAGAGCGCCGCGTCCACGTACAACATCAGCCACACCTCGGCCGGGACCTGCACACCCTTGGCGCCGAGCAGCATGAACCCGGCGGCGTTGGCGGCGCCGAGCAGCCAGGCCAGCGCGGTCAGCGGGTAGTACGACATCAGCAGCACGTAGTGCAGCGCCCGGAACGGTCCGAGCCGCCAGGCCACCCCGGCGAACCGGCGCACCATGACCTCGTCGGTGCCGCGCGACCAGCGGTGCTGCTGGCTGAAGTAGTCGGTCCAGGACGACGGGCCCTCGCCGACGGCGAGTACGTCCGGGGTGTAGACCGACCGCCAGCGTTTCCCGGTCGCCGGGTTCGCGGTGGCGTGCATGGCCAGGCTGGTCGCCATGTCCTCGGTGATCGAGTCCTGCAGGCCGCCGATCGAGCGCAGCGCCGAGATCCGGACCGCGTTGTTCGTGCCGACCAGCATGGCGATGCCCTGCCGGTTGCCGGCCCGCTGCAGCAGTGAGTGGAACAGGTACTGCTGCGACTCGGCCCAGCGGGTGACCACGTTGTCGTAGTTGCCGTAGATCTGCGGGCCGATCACGAACGCCACGTCCGGGTCGCGGAAGTAGCCGAGCAGCCGTTCGCAGAAGTTCGGCATCGGCACGTGGTCCGGGTCGACCGAGACGAACACGTCGTACTCGTCGCCGTGCGTGTCCAGCCACGAGTTGTAGTTGCCGTGCTTGGTCCTGGTCTTGAAGGCACCGGTCCGCGTGTTGTACTCGTCGCGCCCCCGCCGGGTGAAGTGGCGGACCCCGAGCCGTTTGCACATCAGCTTGACCACCGGGTCGTCGCCCTCGTCGAGCAGCCAGACGTCGTACCGCCCGCCGTAGCGGATCTTCCGGGCGGCCCGGAGGGTCTTCTCCACCATCTCGATCGGTTCCTTGCCGGGCACGATCGTGGTGAGGAAGGCGACCCGCATGCCGGTGTCCGGGACGACCGGTTGAGGATCCCGCGCCCAGAGCGTTGCCAGACACAGGGTCACGACGTTGACCAGGCGGAAGAGCTCGATCGACGCGGTCGCCACGATCATGAACGCGGTGGCCCACCAGAGGGTGGTGTGCAGCCGGGCGTCGGGCAGCTGGATCGAGTGCACCAGCCAGCCGAAGAACGTGCTCTCGAAGGCGAACGCGAAGAGGGTGATCAGCAGGGTGCGGATCGGCATCCGCCGGGCCATCCGCCGCATCCGGACCCGGTACGGCCCATCGTCCTCCGGCGGCTGCTCGGCCGGTCCGGCCAGCACGCTGTACGCGCTGTACTCGTACTTGCTGGGCAGCACCATGGTGCTGCCGACCAGCGTGTTCGGCATGGTGGCGCGGCCGGCCGGTGGCCGCTGCGGCGGGATCTGCGCCCGGCTGCGGGCAGGCTGAGTCGCCCCGGAATCCGGGGTGTGCAGGACGCTCATGGTCAGGCCGACACCGGAACGGCCGGGCGCAGCTGCGGCTGCTGATCCTCGTCGAGGACCGGCGCCGCGGTCATCAGCAGCCTTCGCGGGGTGCGGTCCGGACGCAGTTTGCGGACGAACGCGCGACGGGCGGCGGCGAACCGGGACCGGTCGTCGTACACGTCCCGGCTGGTCTCGGCGAGCTCGCGGGTCTCGTACACCTCCAGGGGTATCCGTTCGGCGGCCAGCCGCCGCACCTTCGCCGTCCGCCGGCGCCGGGCCGCGTGCGCGTCGCTGTGGCTCTCGGCCAGGGCGGTCAGCCATTGCGTGTACGCCTCGGGATGCCGGGGACCGACCTCGTCGACCAGCCCGATCCGGGCCGCGACACTCGCGCTGACCGGCAGCTTCTCGTCCAGCAGCCGATGCGCGTGATCGCGGCCGACCCGTCGGGGCAGCGTGAACGTGTGCAGCTCGGAACCGTGCAGACCGATGTCGTAGTACGGGTTGAGCACGATCCCGTCCCGGGCGGCGACGACGTCCGCGCCCAGTCCGAGCATCGCCCCGCCGGCGCCCGCGTTGCCCGCGTACGCCGCCACCACGACCTGTCGCGTGCAGGTGATGATCTCCCGGCAGACCTCGTTGAGTGCCCGGACCGCAGCCCAGGCGGCGTCCTCCGGATGGGCCGCCGCCTCGATCACGTTGAGGTGGATGCCGTTGCCGAACGACTCGGTGCCGCCGCGCAGCACCAGCACCCGGGTGTCCTGCCCGATCGCGTGCCGCAGGCCGGTCAGCAGCCGCCGTGAGTGTCCCGGCGCCATCGCGCCGTTGTAGAAGTCGAAGTGCAGCCAGCCCACCGCGCCGGTACGCCGGTAGCGGATCTGCCGGTACGCGGTGGTCGCCTCCGGATCGCTCTCCGGACCGGCCGGCGAGTGCGGCACCCCGCTCAGCCGGCGGCCCAGCACCGCGGTGGCGGGCAGCTTGACCCCGCCCTCGCCGGCCGCGCGCAGCTGCCCGATCCACAGGCTGCCCTCACCCGCCGCGACCAGCACCGCGCCCTGCCGGCGGCCGAGGACGGCACCCGGCTGCTCGCCGCGGGCCAGGCCCGGGTGCGCGTCGTACACGTGCACCGCCAGCCCGCTCAGCTCGGTGCGCACGCCCGGCGACGAGTCCGCGGCCCGGATCCGCCGCAGGATCGCGTCGGCCGGCTCGGACCAGTCGAACGCCCGGTCGGCCTGGCGCATCGCCGGCCGCAGCCGCGCGCCGGCCACCTGGGCCGGCACGTCCACCGCGGGCACCGGGACGAACGCCGGGTCCTGGGCCTTCGCGACCACTTCGAGGGCGCACTCCACGGCGGCGTCCGAGACCGGCCCGGCGCAGAGCGTCGACCGGCGTGGCGGGGACAGCGGCATCGGGAAGGTGCGGGTGGCCCAGACCGGTCCGGCGTCGATGTCCTGGACGGCCTGCAGCGCGGTCACCCCCCAGACCCGGGCGCCCTCGGTGATCGCCCAGTCCAGTGAGGACGGGCCGCGGTCGCCGACCGGACCGGGATGCAGGACGATCGTGCGCCACTGTCGCCAGACACGGGTCGGCACCCGGTCGGTGAGGTGCGGGCAGAGGATCAGGTCGGGCGCGCTGAGGCGTACGCCGTCGATGATGTCCCGCTCACTCGTCGCCAGCAGCACGCCGACCTGGTGTCCAGCGTCCCGCAACGTGCACCAGACACGCTGACTGAGACCGTTGAACGCCGAGACGAGCAGCAGGATCCGCACGTAACCTCCTCGATATGTCCCTGAAGGGTCGTTGTGTCCCCCACAACGTTCGGGCACTCTTCACGACCGATGGACCTACATGTCGGACATGCTGTCCGATAAGGCTCGCGGGTCCGGAAGTGTCGGACCGCCGGACTAAGCTGGGGGCGCACCCCCGCCGGAATCGGCGTCCGGGGTCGTTCGTCGTGCCCTCGGGGGTTTTCGCCATGCAACTCGCCGGTCTGATCCCGGCCGCTCTGCGCGACCGTGGCCTCGCCCGCGCCCGCGACCTGGCCCGCAAGGGCTTCGTCGACTCGGACGCGCTCGACCTCACCGCCCCGGTCTCGCTGCGGCCGTTCGTCGTCGCCACGGTCGCCGGCCCGTCCGGTGCCGGAGCCGCCCAGCGCCCGGTGCTCGCCGTCACCGCCACCTCCCGCGAGGCCGACGACCTGGCCGACGCGCTCGGCTGTCTGATCGATCCCGCCGGCGTGGCGGTCTACCCGTCCTGGGAGACGCTGCCGCACGAGCGCCTCTCGCCGCGCTCGGACACCGTCGGGCGCCGGCTGGCCGTGCTGCGCCGGCTCGCCCACCCCGGCGACCAGCCGCTGCAGGTGATCGTCGCGCCGGTCCGGTCGGTGCTGCAGCCACAGCTCAAGGGCCTCGGCGATCTGGAGCCGGTGGAGCTGGTGACCGGTCGCGGTGCGGAGCTCGAGGCGGTCGCCCGCCGGCTCTCCGACATGGCGTACGCACGGGTCGACCTGGTCACCAAGCGGGGCGAGTTCGCGGTCCGCGGTGGCATCCTGGACGTCTTCCCGCCGACCGACGAGCACCCGTCCCGGGTCGAGTTCTGGGGCGACGACGTCGAGGAGATCCGCACCTTCGCGGTCGCCGACCAGCGCACCATCGAGGCGGTCGAGCGACTCTGGGCCCCGCCCTGCCGCGAGCTGCTGCTGACCCCGGCGGTCCGCGAACGCGCCGCCGAGCTGTCCGCCGAACACCCGGAGCTGGCCGAGATCCTCGACAAGCTGGCCGAGGGCATCCCGGTCGAGGGCATGGAGTCGCTGGCCCCGGCCCTGCTGCGCGGCACCGGCAGCATGGAGCTGCTGCTCGACTGCATGCCGGCGGGCACCCACGTGCTGCTCTGCGATCCGGAACGCATCCGGACCCGGGCGCACGACCTCACGCGTACCTCCGATGAATTCCTCGAAGCGTCCTGGGCGGCGGCCGCGGTCGGCGGCCAGGCCCCGATCGACGTCGGTGCCGTCGCCTTCCGGACCCTGTCCGACGTCCGGGCGCACGCGGCCACCCTGAAACAGCCGTGGTGGACCATCTCGCCGTTCGGCCTGGCCGACGCCGCCCCGGCCGAGGCCCTGCCCTGGGAGGACGCGGACGCCGTCGAGGTCTCACCGGACGACGGAGACGCGATCGCATTGGCCGCCCAGCCCGTCCCGCTCTACCACGGCGACACCGCGAAACTCGCCGCCGACCTGGCCGGCTGGTCCGCGGCCGGCTGGGCGATCGCCCTGGTCTTCGAGGGCAAGGGCACCGCGCAGCGGGCCAGCGAACTGCTCCGCGACGCGGGCCTGGGCATCACCGCGGTCGACGCGATCACCACCGGCGTCGAGGACAACCGGATCCTGGTCACCTGCGGCGGCCTCAACCACGGGTTCGTCGACGAGGCGTCGCGCCTCGCCGTGATCACCGGCAACGACATCTCCGGCGGTCGCGGCGCTTCCACCAAGGACATGCGCAAGCTGCCCGCCCGCCGGCGCAACACCATCGATCCGCTGGAGCTCAAGACCGGCGACTTCGTGGTGCACGAGCAGCACGGCATCGGCCGCTACGTCGAGCTGGTGCAGCGCACGGTCAACGGCGCCGACCGCGAATACCTCGTGATCGAGTACGCCGCGTCCAAGCGCGGCCAGCCCGGCGACCGGCTCTTCGTCCCCACCGACCAGCTCGACCAGCTCTCCCGGTACGTGGGGGGCGAGTCGCCGCCGCTGCACAAGATGGGCGGCGCCGACTGGCAGAAGAGCAAGGCGCGCGCGAAGAAGGCGGTCAAGGAGATCGCCGCCCAGCTGATCCAGCTCTACGCCGCCCGGCAGGCCTCCCAGGGGCACTCCTTCGGGCCGGACACCCCCTGGCAGCGTGAGCTGGAGGACGCCTTCCCCTACACCGAGACGCCCGACCAGATGGCCGCGATCATCGAGGTCAAGCACGACATGGAGCTGCAGGTCCCGATGGACCGGCTGATCTGCGGCGACGTCGGTTACGGCAAGACCGAGATCGCCGTACGCGCCGCGTTCAAGGCCGTGCAGGACGGCAAACAGGTCGCCGTGCTGGTGCCCACCACCCTGCTCGCCCAGCAGCACTTCAACACCTTCACCGAGCGGATGAGCCAGTTCCCGGTGCAGATCCGGCAGCTGTCCCGCTTCCAGACGCCGAAGGAGGCCACGCTCGCCCTCGAGCAGGCCGCCGCCGGCACCGCCGACATCGTGATCGGCACCCACCGGCTGCTCGCCAAGGCCACCCGGTTCAAGAACCTCGGTCTGATCATCGTGGACGAGGAGCAGCGCTTCGGCGTCGAGCACAAGGAGCAGCTCAAGGCGCTGCGGGCCTCGGTGGACGTGCTGACCATGTCGGCCACCCCGATCCCGCGGACCCTGGAGATGGCGATCACCGGCATCCGCGAGATGTCCACCATCGCCACCCCGCCGGAGGAGCGGCACCCGGTGCTCACCTACGTCGGCGCCCAGGACGACAAGCAGGTCGCCGCCTCCATCCACCGTGAGCTGCTGCGCGACGGCCAGGTCTTCTACCTGCACAACCGGGTCGAGTCGATCGACAAGGCGGCACGCCGGCTGCGGGAGCTGGTGCCCGAGGCCCGGGTCGCCGTCGCCCACGGCCAGATGAGCGAGGAACAGCTCGAGAAGGTGATGGTCGGCTTCTGGGAGAAGGAGTTCGACGTCCTGGTCTGCACCACGATCGTCGAGTCCGGCATCGACATCCCGAACGCCAACACGCTGATCGTGGAACGCGCCGACCTGCTCGGCCTGGCCCAGCTGCACCAGATCCGGGGCCGGGTCGGCCGCGGGCGCGAGCGGGCGTACGCGTACTTCCTCTATCCCCGGGAGAAGCCGCTCACCGAACACGCCCACGAGCGGCTGGCCACCATCGCCCAGCACACCGAGCTCGGCGCCGGCATGTACGTCGCGATGAAGGACCTGGAGATCCGCGGCGCCGGCAACCTGCTCGGCGGTGAACAGTCCGGCCACATCGAGGGCGTCGGCTTCGACCTGTACGTGCGGATGGTCGGCGAGGCGGTCAGCGCGTTCAAGGGCGAGCGCCCCGAGGAGGAGCCCGAGGTCAAGATCGACCTCCCGGTGGACGCGCACCTGCCCACCGAGTACATCGCCGTCGAACGGCTGCGCCTGGAGATGTACCGCAAACTCGCCGAGGCCCGCGACGGCGCCCGCCTCGACGAGGTGATCGCCGAGATGACCGACCGGTACGGCGAACCGCCCGCCCCGGTGGTCAACCTGATCGCGGTCGCCCGGTTCCGGCAGACGGCCCGGGCGTACGGGCTGTCCGACGTGTCCATGCAGGGCAAGCACCTCCGGTTCTCGCCGCTGGCCCTGCCGGACTCCAAGCAGATGCGGCTCAAGCGGTACCACCCGGACTCGGTCTACAAGCCCGGCGCCGACCAGGTCAGCGTGCCCCGGCCCAGCACCCGGCGGATCGGCGGCGAGCCGCTGCGCGACCAGGCGCTGCTGCAATGGTGCGGTCAGCTGCTCAAGGACGTGCTCGGCGACGTGCCGGCCCCGGCCGTGGCGACACGCTGACGGGGTGAGCGACGAAGATCACACGGAGCGTGAGACAGTGATGACCATGCTGCGTACCCGCCGAATCGCCGCCGCCGTCGCCGCTTGCCTGACCGTCGCGGGGCTGTCCGCCTGCAAGTCCGATCCATCGGTCGCCGCCTATCTCGGCGACGCCGGGACGGTCACCGAACAGCGGGTGCAGGAGGTCTGGGACGAGGCGTACGACGCACTGCGCGCCCAGCCCCGCGGCGCGACGGCCGGGCAGAGCCTCGCCCCCGAACCGGTGAAGGTGCCGTTCAGCCGGACCGACGTGGTCAACGCCCTGGTCAGCAGCGAGATCTACGACCGGGTGGCGGCCGACCGGGGCGCCACCCTGCCGGCCACCCTGCCGTTCGACGAGGCCGCCGCCCAACTGGGCCTGCCCGCCGACCTGGAATACGTGCGGCTCTACACCCGCAACGCCATCCTGCGGAACCAGATCGAGGAGTCGGTCAAGGACCCGGCCACCCCGAGCGAGGACGACTTGCGCGACGTCTACCAGCGGTTCGCCGCCAACGGCGGGCTCGAGCCGGGGATGGACTTCGCCGCGTTCCGCTCGTCGGTGCCGGCCGAGGCGATGACCGCGCTGGGCTCGGCGATCACCGTCCGGGACGCCGTCGTGGCCGAGGCACAGGAGCTGGACGTCACCGTCAACCCGCGCTACCAGCCGCTCGAACTGGGCATGTACGGGATCAACGACAGCAACTCCGGCCGCGTCTACCAGATCGTCGCGGCCGCCCTCGGCGCCGACGAGCGGACCCCGGTGGCGGACGTCTCTTGAGCACCCGCATCGTCCTCCTGGTCACCTCGCCCCGACTGCCGGCCGGGCTCCTCACCGCCGAGGCGTGGGACGTGCTCCGGGCGTACCCCGTCTTCTCCGCGACCGAGAATGAGCAGACCGCGGCCCTGCGCCACCAGGGGGTTGATCTGACGATCCTGGACACCGACGCGCAGGGCTTCCTGGACGTCGTCGCGGGCGCACCCGCCGTGGTCTGGCTGGCCGGCGCATCCGGCGACCAGAACTTCGCCCGGCAACTCGGGCTGCGCCTGGCCCGCGAACCCGGACTGGCCGAGATGGAGCTGATGTACGGCTCCTGGGACCCGCCCGGCGCCCGCCTGCTCGACGTGGTCGCGGTGATGGACCGCCTGGTCGCGCCCGGCGGCGACCCGTGGAAACGCGAACAGACCCACCAGACGCTGGCGCTCTACCTGCTCGAGGAGAGCTACGAGGCCTACGACGCGATCAGCGAGGGCGACCCGGACGCGCTCCGCGAGGAACTCGGCGACGTGCTGCTGCAGGTCGTGCTGCACGCCGCCCTCGCCGAGGGATGGACCGTCGACGACGTCGCCGGAACCCTGGTCGACAAGATGATCCGCCGCAACCCGCACGTCTTCGCCGGTGAGGAGGCGGGGACCATCGAGGAGATCACCGCCAACTGGGACCGGATCAAGCGCGAGGAGAAGCAACGCGACTCCGTGCTGGACGGGATCGCGCTGAGTCAGCCGGCCCTCGCCCTGGCCGCCAAGATCCTGCAACGGGCCGACCGCGGCGGACTGGACGTGCCGCTGCCCGCCCCGGACGGCCTCGGACCGGCCCTGCTGCGGGCCGTCGCCGAAGCCCGCACCGCCGGACTCGACCCGGAGGGAGAGCTGCGCCGCGCCGCACTCGCCCATGCTGAGGCGGTGCGTGCGGCAGAAAATGTCGGTCCGCCCGAGTAGGTTTCTCGCATGCCGGAGTTCGTACCGCTCGCCGAGCGCATCGTCGACGCCCTCCTGGAGAGCGACCCCGCCACCGCCGCCTCCGCCGGTGACCACCGCTTCGACGGCCGCCTGCCCGACCTCGCCGCCGAGCCGGTCGCCGCCCGCGTGGCCATGCTGCGCGACGCCGGCGACGCCCTCAGCGGCGTCGACCCCGACGGCCTCGGGCCGGAGGACCAGGTCGACCACGCGATCCTCACCGCGCAGGTCGAGCGGTCCCTCTTCGAGCTCACTGACGTGCGCGAGCACGAGTGGAACCCGTTGGAACACAACCCGGGACCGCTGCTGCACAGCCTGATCGCCCGGCCGTTCGCCCCGCCCGCCGCCCGGCTGGAGAGCCTGACCGGCCGCCTCGCCGCGATCCCCGACGCGCTCGCCACCGCCCGCGCCGTGCTGCACGACGTGCCCCGCATCCACGCCGAGACCGCCGTCGGCCAGTTCGCCGGCACCGCCGCCCTGATCCGCGACCAGGTGCCCGCCCTGCTCGCCCAGGAGCCCGGCCTGCGGACGACGGTCGAGCCCGCCGCCACCGCCGCCCTGGCCGCCCTGGCCGAGTTCGACGGCTGGCTGCAGCGCCTGCTCGACAGCGGCGATCCCGGCCGCGACCCCCGCCTCGGCCGCCCCCTGTGGGAGGCCCGGCTCTGGCACACCCTGGACACCGAGATCCCGGCCACCGAGATCCTCTCCCGGGCCTGGGCCGGCCTCGACACCGCCGTCGCCGACCTGCGCCGCGCCGCCGCCGAGTTCACCGGCGGCCCGGCCCTCGACGAGACGGTCCGCCTCGCACTGGACGGCCTCGCCGAACACCGCCCCGGCAACACCACCATCGTCGGCCTGGCCCAGGCGACGATGGACGAGGCCACCGCGTTCGTCCGCGAGCACGACCTGGTGTCCCTGCTCGACGACCCGTGCGTCATCGAGGAGATGCCCGAGTTCGCCCGGGGCGTCGCCGTCGCCTACTGCGACCCGCCCGGCCCCCTCGAAACCGCCGACGTGCCCACGTTCTACTGCATCTCCCCGGCGCCCGCCGACTGGCCGGCCGCCCGCGTCGAAAGCTTCTACCGCGAATACAACAACGAGATGCTCCGCAACCTGACCGTCCACGAGGCGATGCCGGGCCACTTCCTGCAGATCGCCCACTCCCGCAGGTTCCGCGCCGCCACCCGGGTGCGATCCCTCGGCTGGTCCGGCCCGTTCGTCGAGGGCTGGGCCGTCTACGCCGAAGAGGTGATGGCAGCCCAGGGCTTCGGGGGCCTCCCGGTCCGGCTGCAGCAGCTGAAAATGCGCGTCCGGATGTGCCTCAACGCCATCATCGACCAGCTGGTCCACTGCGAGTCCATGACCGAGAAAGAGGCGATGGACCTGATGACCGGCGCCGGCTTCCAGGAGGAGAGCGAGGCGGCCGGCAAGTGGCGGCGGGCGCTGCTGACATCGACGCAGCTGTCGACCTACTTCGTGGGCTACACGGAGGTGGCGGAGATCGCGGCGGCCCGCCCATTCGGCGCCACCCCGAAGGCCTGGCACGACGCGATGCTGGCGCACGGATCGCCGCCGCCCCGCCACTTGCGCAGCCTGTTGGGCGTCTGAGGGCCTGCCGTTCGGGCTGCTTGTCGGGCGTCTGAGGGCCTGCTGTTTGGACTGTTTGCCGGGCGTCTGACTGCCCGGCCTGCCGGTGAACGGCCGTCCCTTTCTCGGGGGCGGTCAACGCTGTCTCGTCTTCTGGGCTGTCTCGTCTCCCGGACCGTGCTGTCTCCGAACCATCCCATGACGGTGCCTTGACTAGCACTCGTGACCTGTGTCCTGGGCTGGTTGCGGCCAGCGTCCACGGCCACTTTCCGGATGGTCTCGCCGATGCCTCTCGGGTGCTTCTCCAACCCTGTCAAGGCGGGCCAAGCCGTCGTTCATGGTTCTTTTCGTGGCGTCAGGTAGCCGCCGGTGACGGCTCGGGGTCGGTCAGCCGTCGTTCATGGTTCTTTTCGTGGCGTCAGGTAGCCGCTGGCGACGGCTCGGGGTCGGTCAGCCGTCGTTCATGGTTCTTTTCGTGGCGTCAGGTAGCCGCTGGCGACGGCTCCGGGTCGGTCAGCCGTCGTGCAGGGTTGTTTTCGGCTCGTGAACAGACCGTGGTTGACGGCTGAGAGGGCTCGGCCGTCGTTTATGGCTGTTCAGGCGATGATCTCGCCATGGGGCCGCCCTCGGCGACGGCCGACTGGTCAGAGGCGGACTCAGCCGTCGTCCGCGGCTCTGAAAGCGGGGCCGCTCCGGCCGTTAGTCACGGTTCAGCCCGTCGCCCGTCGCCCGTCGCCCGTCGCCCGTCGCCCGTCGCCCGTTAGCCCGTTAGCCCGTCGGCCGTCGGCCGTCGGCCGTCGCCCGTTAGCCCGTTAGCCCGTCGGCCGTCGGCCGTCGGCCGTCGGCCGTCAGCCGCCGTTCTGCCCGTGAGCGGTAGCGACTCTGGTCGACGGCTGGTGGGTTCGAGCCGTTGATGAGGGTTGCCGCGCGGTGCGGGAGAACCCCCGGCGGTGCCTTCACCAACCCCGAGGCCGTGGACGACGGCCGGGGTTGCCTGGAATTATCCACTCGGCTCGCGTTCAACGGGAGGACGGGACGCGGCGCCTCCCGCTGTCCCGTCCACCGTTGCGGGCGGCCGCCGGGCTGGCACGCTCCGGCGGGACCGCCTCGGTGGTGGCACTCGTCCCCAGGCAGGAGGAGTGCCACCTGGGCGCCGGCGTCACCGTCTTGCCGGCACCGTTCACCTTCACGGGCGCCCACGAATCGCCGTGAAGGCTGTCTACACGCGGCGCCCCCGCACGAACGATCGTGCGGGCGACACCGTGAACACGGCCTCGTGCACCTCCACGAGGCCGTCTCGCGAAACCTCCGCGAGTGCAGCGCGGTGAGAGCACCCGCGAGCAGGGCAACGCCGCACGCAGAGCAGCGCCGGGGAGATCGACGCCGCGAGTGCAGCGCCGGGGAGATCGACGCCGCGAGTGCAGCGCCGGGGAGATCGACGCCGCCAGAGCAGCGCCGGAGAGAACGACGCCACGAGAGCAGCGCCGGGACGTTCGGAGGCGGCATCCATGACAGGGCTGGGGGACTGTGGGGTTGCGCGGACGGACGGGAGAGGCCGGCCCGGCCACCTGCGCAACCCCGGGCGATTGATTATCCGGCGTCAATCGGTTGACGACACCATTCAAACGTTTTTCGGACGCTATTTCCACGGGCCCTTCGACCCTGATTATGAATTCCTAATACCGTGTCGGTGACGCCGGACAGGACGTCTCTGGAACGCCGGTGCAATCCTGCCCGGCCCCCTCGAGGTGCCGGGACCCGATGTCAGGCCAGCGCCGACTTCAAGGCCCGGGACAGCAGCTGGTTGCGCAGCACGTACCGGCGAATGATCTTGGCTTGGCGCTCGTCCTGTTCGAAGACGGCGACCATCTCCACGGACAGGGGCCCCCGGAACGGCACCTGCTGGCGCATCGCGCTGACCTTGACCGCGGTGGCCGGGAACTCCACGGTCTCCGGGCCGAGCTGGATCCGCAGCACCATCCGGTTGCCGGGGCGCAGGTCGACGTCGGTGAAGTGGGCGCGCACCGAGCGTTCGCTGATGTCGTGCACCCAGCCGATCGATTCGGTCTCGCCGGGGCGGACCAGCAGGATGCTCTCGCCTCCGCCGCCGCGGACGAAGTCCCGGAACTGTTCGACGACCGGGTCGCCGACCTGCCGGAGTTCGACGCGGTCCTTGGTGGCGTCGAGGACCGAGGCGCGGGCCGCGTACCGGCCGCGGGGGCCGGCCGGCCAGCGCAGGGTCACGGTGTCGCCGGGGAGGGGGGCCTGGTCGGCGGCCATCGAGATGATCACGGCGGGTTCGTCGACGTGGACCACACGGACGCCGGCGAGCCGTTCGTCGCCGGTGTCCAGCTCGACGCGGGCGCCGGCGGGGGGAAACTGGCTACTGGTCATAGTGCCCACTGGTTCGGCAGGCGCGACGCCGGTTTGAGGTATACCAGCCGTCGAGTTGACCGGCCCCGCGAACGCGTCAATGGCGGACTCGTTACGCTCGTCAGGTGTGGTCGGCCCGCAGGGTCGCGGACCGAAACTGTATTCGTACAACTATTAGGGAGCGACACACTAATGGCCACCATTGAAGCGATCGTCGCCCGCGAGATCCTCGATTCTCGGGGCAACCCCACCGTCGAGGTCGAGGTCGGTCTGGACGACGGCACCGTCGGCCGTGCGGCTGTCCCGTCGGGCGCGTCCACGGGTGCTTTCGAGGCGCACGAGCTGCGTGACGGTGACAAGGGCCGTTACCTCGGTAAGGGCGTCGAGAAGGCCGTCGCCAACATCGAGGACAAGATCGCTGACGAGCTGATCGGTTACGAGGCGACCGAGCAGCGCCTGATCGACCAGAAGATGCTCGATCTGGACGGCACCGACACCAAGTCGGAGCTGGGCGCCAACGCGATCCTCGGCGTGTCCCTCGCGGTCGCCAAGGCTGCCGCGCTCTCCGCCGAGCTGCCGCTGTTCCGTTACGTCGGTGGCCCGAACGCCGCCGTCCTGCCGGTGCCGATGATGAACATCGTCAACGGTGGCGCGCACGCCGACTCCAACGTCGACGTGCAGGAATTCATGATCGCCCCGATCGGCGCGCCGACGTTCCGCGAGGCGCTGCGGACCGGTGCCGAGGTCTACCACGCCCTCAAGTCGGTGCTGAAGAAGAAGGGCCTGTCGACGGGTCTGGGCGACGAGGGAGGCTTCGCGCCGAACCTGCCGACCAACGCCGCCGCGCTCGAGCTGATCGCGGAGGCCGTCGCGGCCGCCGGCTTCAACCTGGGCACCGACATCGTCCTGGCGATGGACGTCGCGGCGACCGAGTTCTACTCCGACGGGGCGTACGTCTTCGAGGGCACCCCGAAGTCGACCGACGAGATGATCGCGTACTATGCGAAGCTCGCCGCCGACTTCCCGATCGTCTCCATCGAGGACCCGCTGGCCGAGGACGACTGGGCCGGCTGGAGCGCGATGACCGAGCAGCTCGGCGACAAGATCCAGATCGTCGGCGACGACCTGTTCGTGACGAACCCGCAGCGCATCGCCCGGGGCATCGCCGAGTCGGCCGGCAACGCCGTGCTGGTCAAGGTGAACCAGATCGGTTCGCTGACCGAGACCCTGGACGCTGTGGACCTGGCGCACCGGGCCGGGTTCAAGACGATGATGTCGCACCGTTCCGGTGAGACCGAGGACGTCACCATCGCCGACCTGGCGGTGGCCGTCGGTTCCGGCCAGATCAAGACCGGCGCCCCGGCCCGTTCGGACCGTGTCGCGAAGTACAACCAGCTGCTGCGCATCGAGGAGCAGCTGGAGACCGCCGCCCGGTACGCCGGTGCGGGCGCGTTCCCGCGTTACCGCGTCGGCTGACCCCAGGCCGACGGATCATCGAGTTGTGGCGCCCGCGCTGGGAGGCATAGGTTTCCCAGCGGGTGCCGCGACACGAGACGGGGAGGGTCGCCAGTGACACAGCGCCGCATGCCGAGTGGCCAGGGCCCGGCACGCCGCTCCGGCGGCAACGCCACCCGTGTGAAGAGCAGCCGGACGCGGAACACCGGTCCGGTCCGGGTGCCGTCGGCACGGCGTACCCCCTCGGAGGGCGGCATGGCCGCCAAGCGCACCGACGCACCGCGCCCGAGTGCGCTGACCGGCCGGGCGACCATCCTGATCGCGGTCTTCGTCGCGCTGGCACTGGCTTACACCTATCCGCTCCGGGTCTATCTGGAGCAGGAGTCGAAGATCGCCGCGATGGAGCGGGAGAACGACGACAAGCGGGCCGACATCGCCGCCACGGCGAAGGAGCTCGACAAGTGGGACGACCCGGAGTACGTGCGGATCCAGGCCCGGGAGAAGTTCTACTACGTGCGTCCGGGTGAGACGCCCCTGCTGGTCTACTACGATGCGGAGGGCGCTGCCCGGGAGGCCGAGCAGAACGCTCCGGCGGCCGCCCCGGACCGCTGGTACGACACGCTGTGGAGCAGCGTCCAAGCCGCGAATGCGGAGCCTGCGAATTAATGGAATCACCAAGCCCTGAAGACCTCGACGCTGTCGAGGCCCAGCTCGGCCGCCGCCCGCGGGGCACCCGGTCGATCGCGCACCGTTGCCCTTGCGGCAACCCTGACGTGGTCGAGACCGCGCCCCGGCTGGATGACGGCACCCCGTTCCCCACGCTCTACTACCTGACCTGCCCGCATGCCACGGCCGCGTGCAGCCGTCTCGAGTCGGCGGGCGTGATGCGCGACATGCAGGAGCGGCTGAGCACCGATCCGGAGCTCGCCAAGCACTACTCCGAGGCGCACCAGGACTATCTGGACCGGCGGACGGCCATCGAGGACGTTCCGGAGATCGCCCGGGTGTCGGCCGGGGGGATGCCCGACCGGGTCAAGTGCCTGCACGTCCATCTCGGTCACGCGCTGGCGGCCGGCCCCGGGGTCAACCCGTTCGGCGACGAGGTGCGGGACGCGATCGGCCCCTTCTGGGCCGACGGCCCGTGCGTCCGAAAAGAATGATCATCCGTCGGGCCCGGACCCGGGACGTCAGGGAGATCCGTTCCCTGGTCGACACGTACACCACTGATCGCCGGCTGCTCAGCAAGGCCACGGTCACGCTGTACGAGTCGGTGCAGGAGTTCTGGGTGGCGGCCGACGAGGACGACCGCGTGGTCGGCTGCGGCGCGCTGCACGTGATGTGGGAGGACCTGGCCGAGATCCGCACGGTCGCCGTCGATCCGTCGATGCGCGGGCAGAAGATCGGTCACCGGATCGTCGCGGCGCTTCTCGACGAGGCGCGGGCGCTGGGCGTGGCACGGGTCTTCTGCCTCACGTTCGAGACGCGTTTCTTCGGCTCGTTCGGGTTCACCGAGATCGACGGGGCGCCGGTGCCGCACACCGTCTACGAGCAGTTGCTCCGGTCGTACGACGAGGGTGTCGCCGAATTCCTGGGCCTGGAACGGGTCAAGCCGAACACATTGGGGAACACGAGAATGCTGCTGCACCTGTGAGGGTCGCCGCCATCGACTGCGGGACCAACGCGGTCCGCCTGCTGATCGCCGACGTGCACGGTGACGAGCTGGTCGACGTCGCCCGCCGGATGGAGATCGTCCGGTTGGGTGAGGGCGTGGACCGGACCGGCATGCTCGCCCCGGCGGCGATCGAGCGGACCCGTCTGGCGCTGCTCGGTTACGCCGCGGAGATCGCCGAGCTGGGGGTGACCCGGGTGCGGATGTGTGCGACGTCGGCCAGCCGGGACGCCTCCAACGCGCAGGATTTCCGGGACATGGTCCGTGGGGTGCTCGGCATCGACCCGGAGGTGATCACCGGGGAGCAGGAGGCCGAGCTGTCCTTCCTGGGTGCGGTGCGGGGGCTGGACGCGGACGGCCCGTTCCTGGTCTACGACCTGGGTGGCGGTTCGACGGAGTTCGTGCTCGGCACCGACAGCGTCGAGCAGTCGATCTCGGTGAACATCGGTTGTGTCCGGATGGCCGAGCGTCATCTGCGCAGCGATCCGCCGTCGGCGTCCGAGCTGGCGGCGGCGGAGCGGGACATCGTCGCGGCGGTCGACACCGCTCTGGCCGCGGTGTCGGCGGAGAAGGCCAGGACTCTGGTCGGTCTGGCCGGCACGGTCACCACCGTCGTCGCTCTGGCTCAGGGCCTTGAGGTGTACGACTCCGCGCGCATCCACCACCGCAGGGTCGATGCCGCTGCCGTCTCGGCGGTGACGGCGGATCTGCTGGCGATGACGGTCGACGAGCGGCGTGCCCTGCCGGTGATGCATCCCGGCCGGGCCGATGTGATCACCGCGGGGGCCCTGATCATGAAGATCATCCAGGATCGGACCGGTCACCCGTCCGTGGTGGCGTCCGAACACGACATCCTCGACGGCATCGCCTTCGGTCTGGCCTCCTGACCCACCCGCCCGGGCAGCGCGCCGAGTTCGGGCGTCCACGGCGCCGTGAGTCATCACGCTTCCTGGTGTGTGTCGAGTTCGGGCGTCCACGGCGCCATAAGTCGACACACATGTCTTCGGTAGTGCGCTGTTGACGGTACTTCGCATTGCACACTACTGTCCTTCGCGTGGATCCCACTCAGCTCCTCAAGGGCGTGCTGGACCTGGCCGTCCTGGCCGTCCTGCGTGACGAGGACGGTTACGGCTACGACATCCTGCGCCGCCTGCGCGCCGCCGGCCTCGAGGACGTCGGCGACGCCTCGGTCTACGGCACGCTGCGGCGGCTCTTCAACGGCGGCCTGCTGAACAGCTACGTGGTGCCCAGCGACGAGGGCCCGCACCGCAAGTACTACGCGCTCAACGCCGCCGGCCGCGCCGAACTGGAGCGCTACGGCAAGGTGTGGCGCGGTTTCGCAACGATCATGGACGATCTGCTGGACGGGGAGAAGGCGTGAACCTCACGGCGCAGGACGAGATCGCGGAGTACGTCGAGGGAGTCCGGGCGGCTCTGGGCGGTGTGCCGGCCGCCACCCGCGACGAGCTGCTCGAGGATCTGCCCGAACACCTGGCCGAGGTGCTGGCCGAGGGCGGCGGCTCGCTGCGGGCGCGCCTGGGCACGCCGGACGTCTACGCCGCCGAGCTGCTCGCCAGCGCGGGGGTGTCCGGCGCGGTGCCGCGGCAACCGGCCGGGTGGAGGGAGTTCGCCGAGCTGCGGGGGCGCTCGGCCGCGGCCGCGCGCAGGGCCGACGTGCGGGTCGGGCCCCTTCTGGGGTACGCGAAAGCCACCGACTTCCTGACTCTGCTGCGCCCGGCGTGGTGGGTGCTGCGCGGTTATCTGGCGGCGATGCTGTTCGCCTACGTCTTCGACAGCGGCGGCGGCCCGCTGGGCCTGCTGCCCCGCCTCGGTGGCAACGGCATCGTCGCCCTGCTGCTGCTCGGTGTCATGGTCGTCGGGTCGGTCTGGCTGGGCCGCCGTGGCCGGCCGGAGGGTCTCTGGTCGCGACGGCTGATGACCGGCGGCACGGCGTTCCTGGTGCTCTTCGGGCTGGTCGGTTTCACCGAGGTGGACGGCGACCGGCAGGACGGCCCGGCCTACTACGAGACCGGCTACAGCGGCGGCGGTCAGTACGCCGATGTGCAGGACGTCTTCGTCTACGACAGGTTTGACCGTCTGGTCGAGGGCGCTCAGCTGTTCGACCAGAACGGCCAGCCGATTCGGATGGGCGAGCCGTTCTGCTGGAACGAGACGACCGGCACCTCGCCGAGCCGCAACATGGGCTATCCGCACTGCCCAGAGCGGGCGCCGTTCCGGGCCGGTGACCCTTCCGCGTCCGAGTCCGCCGTGCCGGACCCCAGTGGCGATCCGTCACCGAGTGGGGCGGCGCCGTCACCGTCGGAGAGCGTTGCGGCGTCTGTCGCTCCGCCGGTCCCCTCGGTGGCGCCGAGCGGACGATAAAGCCTGGTTACGGGGTCGCGCAGGAGTGAAGACGGTCGTTACGCTCCCGGCTGCGATCGATCCACGGTCGCCTCTCGAAGGAACGAAGGAAGACCATGACAGACCCGGTTGTGCCCACCCCGCCCGGCGGAACCGTCCCGCCGAACGCCGGTGGCGCCGCCACCACGGGCTCGCCCTCCACGACGAGCGTGCCCGAGGCCGCCGGATCGCCGTCCACCACGGGCGCGCCCGAGGTTGCCGGCTCGCCGTCCACGACGAGCGCGCCTGAGGCCGCCGGATCGCCGTCCACCACCGGCGCCCCCGGGTTCCCGCCGCCGAACGCGGGCGCCCCGGGCTTCCCGCCGCCGAACGCCGGTGCCCCGGGCTTCCCGGCCGCCGGTGAGGCCGTGCCGCCGCCCGTCCCGCCGAAGAAGTCGTTCGGCAAGAAGGTGCTCGGCGTCCTCGGCACTCTCGTGATCATCGTGGTGGTCATCGGCCTGAAGACCGGCCTCGCGAGCATGTTCCGGTCCGACCCGACCGAGGACGCCAAGGCCGGCGACTGCATCTCGGTCGGCGACAGCCTCGGCGCGGCCGCCTCCGAGGTGGAGGCCAAGATCGTCGAGTGCTCCTCCGCCGACGCGGCGTACACCATGCTCGACCGGGTCGAGGGCGTGTCCGACGTGAACAGCACCGCCTGTGACGCCGCCTTCGAGGCGAAGCTGAAGGAAGGCGAGGCGGGTGCCGTCATCGCCAGCGAGGAGGGCAAGGGATACCTGCTCTGCCTCAAGGCCAACTGACGCTGATCAGTTCCGGTCGCGGGCGCTCTCAGGGGTGACCCGCGACCGACCCCGGTGCGCGCCGGTGTGACCGGGATGCTGTGCTGTGGTGGTGCTTGTGTCCGAGGGCTCACCGCGTACCCCCGACGAGGTTGCCGACAGCGCGGCCGGAGCCGCCTCGCTGAGCGTGCTCGACGCCCGCATCGCGGACTGTTTCGCCTGCCCGCGCCTGGTCACCTGGCGCACCGACATCGCCGTGACGCGCCGGGCGGCCTTCCGCGACCAGGAGTACTGGGGGCGACCGGTCCCCGGGTTCGGCGCCCCGGACGCCGCGATCGCGATCCTCGGGCTGGCCCCCGCCGCGCACGGCGGCAACCGCACCGGGCGGATCTTCACCGGCGACCGATCGGGTGACGTGCTGTTCGCCGCGCTGCACCGGGCCGGTCTCGCGAACCAGCCGACGAGTGTCGCCGCCGACGACGGCCTCGAGTTGCGCGGTACCCGTATCTTCGCGGCCGTGCGCTGCGCCCCGCCGGACAACAAACCGCTCCCCGTCGAGCGCGACACGTGCGCGCCCTGGTTCCGCCGCGAGCTGGAGCTGATCCGGCCCACCCTGCGGGTGGTGGTCGCGCTCGGTGCTTTCGCCTGGCAGGCATGGTGGCCGGCGATGGCCACGGTCTATGGGGTACGCCCACCGGTCCCGCGTCCCCGCTTCGGCCACGGTGCCCACCTGAGCCTGCCGGGAGCGCCCGACCTGCTGGGCTGTTTCCACGTCAGCCAGCAGAACACGTTCACCGGAAGGCTGACACCCGCGATGCTCGACGGCGTGTTCACGCGTGCGAAGATTCTCGCGGGCCTGGCATGATGCGAGCTCTGCCGAATTCCCTCGAGTCACGGATCTGAGCCTTCCCGCATGGACCTCGTCGCACTGCGCCGCTGGTGGCCGCTGGCCGCCGTCCTCGGACTGCTCTTCGTGACCTCGCTGGCCGCCACCCGGTCGGAACCCCAACTGGAGAAGGTCACCCCCCGGGCGACCGCGACCACCACCGCAGCCCCGCTGCTGCCACCGCCCACCGAGCCGACGCCGGAGGCGAGCTCCTACCAGCAGGTGCCGGAACCCGCCGAGGGCCTGCCCGACTGGGTGGGCACCGCGGCCCTGGCCGTGCTCGGCGCCGGCGCGATCGTCATGGTGGTCTTCCTGTCCGCGGCCCTGGTCCGCGATCACCTGCGCCGCCGCGGCCGCCGGGCCGGACGGCACGGTCCCCGCCGCGTGCAGCGCACCGCCGAGGACCTGGTCGCCGCCCTCGACGCCGGCCTGGAGGAACTCTCCGACACCGACCGCGACCCGCGCCGCGCGGTGATCGCCTGCTGGGTGCGACTGGAGGACGCGGCCGCCGCGGCCGGCACCCCCCGGCACCCCGGCGACAGCCCCACCGACCTGGTCGGCCGTCTGCTCGCCGAGCAGCAGGTCGACGCCGCCGTGCTCGCCGCGCTGCTCGAGGTCTACCGCGAGGCGCGGTACGCCACGCACACGGTGGACGATCAGATGCGCCAGCAGGCCCGCTCGGCACTGCAGCGGCTGCGCGCCGACCTCGGCGCCGAGCAGGTGGTCCCGTCATGAGCGACGGTGGACTGGACCGGCTCTTCGGCGAGGCCGACGAACAGGCCGTGGTCCACGCCGCCCCGGCCGGCGAGAAACGCCGCTCCCCGGTGCTGCGCTGGACCGGCGAGGTCGCGCTGATCGGCCTGGCCACTGTGGTCGTCGTCGCCACCCTGCGGGCCGGCGGCATCAGCCTGCCCCTGCTGCTGCTCGTCCCGCTGCTGATCGGCCTGCGGATCGTGGTGTGGGCGGCGCACGCGGCGGCCCCGCCGGCGATCCCCAGACTGCGGTCCCGCGGGGGCGACGGCGCCGGGCACGGGTCCGGCGACGCGCTGCGTGCCGCGGTCCGGCGCTGGGAGCTCAACCTCGGCCGGGCCCACTCGGACCCGGATCTGTATACGCGTAACGTTCTGCCGGTACTGGCGGAGCTCACCGACGAACGGCTGCGGCTGCGGCACGGGATCACCCGGGCGAGCGACCCCCGCCGGGCCCGTGAACTGCTCGGCGAGCAGCTCTGGACGGTGCTCTCCCAGCCGGGACGACGAGGGCTGAAAGCCCGGGACGTCGAGACTTACGTGGACGCGTTGGAACGACTGTGAGAAAGGTGCGTCGGTGACGCAGACTCTTCCCCCGCACGAGGTCGGACGACTGGCCGGCGCGATCCTCGACGCGGTCGGCACCGTCGTGGTCGGCAAGCGGGAGTCCCTGGAGCTTGTCCTGGCCGGCATCCTGGCCGGCGGGCACGTGCTGCTCGAGGACCTGCCCGGGCTCGGCAAGACGCTGACCGCGCGGTCGTTCGCGCAGGCGCTCGGGCTCGACTTCCGGCGCCTGCAGTTCACCCCGGACCTGCTGCCCGCCGACGTCACCGGCTCCTTCCTCTACGACCAGCGCAAGGGTGACTTCGCGTTCCGGGCCGGCCCGGTGTTCACCAACATGCTGCTGGCCGACGAGATCAACCGGACGCCGCCGAAGACCCAGTCCGCCCTGCTCGAGGCGATGCAGGAGAAGCAGGTCTCGGTCGAGGGCGTGACGTACCGGCTGGACCCGCCGTTCCACGTGCTGGCGACCGCCAACCCGATCGAATACGAGGGTACGTACCCGCTGCCCGAGGCCCAACTGGACCGGTTCCTGCTGCGGGTGTCGTTCGGCTATCCGACCGCCGAGGAGGAGTGGACCGTCCTGCAGCGCCGCATGACGCGCCGCCAGGAGGAGGCCACCCTCACCCCGGTCGTCGACTCCCGCACCCTGCAGGTCATGCAGGCCGCCCTCGAGGCGGTCGCGGTCGAGGACTCGATCGGCCGCTACATCGTCTCGCTCGCCTCGGCGACCCGCGAGCACGGCTCGGTGCTGGTCGGCTCCTCGCCACGCGGCTCGCTGGCGCTGCTGCTGCTCGCCCGGGCACGGGCCGCGATGGCCGGCCGCGACTACGTGGTGCCCGAGGACGTGAAGGACGTGGCCGTCCCGGCCCTGGCGCACCGGATCACCCTGCGCCCGGAGATGTGGCTGCGCCAGGTCAACCCGGCGTTCGTGGTGCAGGAGGTGCTCAGCGCGGTCCCCGCCCCGGCCAGTGGGGCCCTGCCCACGTACGCCCGGCATGACTGACCAGACCACGCCCGGCTGGGCGCCCACCCGGGCGCTCGGCCGTTCGGTGCTGCTCACCGGCCTGTTCCTGCTGCTCGGCGTGCTGTTCGGCCGGGTCGACCTGGTGCTGCTGGCGTCGCCGTTCGCGATCGGCGCCGCGCTGCACCTGCGCCGGCGCCCGCAGGCCGCCCCCGAGATCACCATCACCACCGGTGAGGCGAACGTCGTCGAGGGCGGCGAGATCGAGGCCGGCCTGATCGTGGCCAACCAGGACACCGTGGGGTACGACCTGGTCGTCGTCCGGACCCGCACCTCACCCTGGCTGAAACTGCAGCACGCCGACCGCCCGTTCGCGGTGACCGTCCCCAACGACGGCTGGGCCGCGATCGAACTGCCCGGAGAGGCGCTGCGCTGGGGCCGGCAGGACGTCGGGCCGGCCGCCGCCCGAGCCGCGGCCTGCGGGGGACTGCTCTCGTGCCGGCCGGTGGTCACCGCCGCGCGGGGCGTCCGCGTCTATCCGGTCACCGAGCCGTTCAAGGCCGCCGAGGTGATGCCCGCCGCGGCCGGGCTGGTCGGCGCGCACCGCTCCCGGCGGCACGGCGAGGGTGGTGAGCTGGCCGGCGTACGCCCGTTCGCCCCCGGCGACCGGCTGCGCCGCATCGACTGGCGGGTGTCGTTGCGGACCCGCGACCTGCACGTCGCCTCCACCCTGTCGGACCGCGACGCCGAAGTGCTGATCCTGCTCGACGTGCTCGGCGAGGTCGGCCTCACCGGTGGCGTCCGCGGCGGCTCCTCGGTGCTGGACACCACGGTCCGGGCCGCCGCCGCCATCGCCGAGCACTACCTGCACCGTGGCGACCGGGTCTCGATGCTCGAGTACGGCGCGACCGCCCGCCGGTTGCGCGCCGCCTCCGGCCGCCGGCAGTACCTGACCGTCCTGGAATGGCTGCTGGACGTCCGCGCCGACCCGGTCGACGACCAGTACGAGCCGGCCCCGGTCGCCCACCAGATCTCCTCGAACGCGCTGGTCGTGGTGCTCACCCCGCTCGTCGATCCGCGGGCCGCCGACATGCTGGCCCAGCTCACCCAGTCCGGCCGGTACACCGTCGCCGTCGACACCCTGCCGGAGGCGGCCGCCCCGCCGGTCCGCGACCCGTGGACGCCGCTGGCCACCCGGCTCTGGCGGCTCGAACGGGAGAACGTGCTGGGCCGCATCCGCGAACACGGCGTGCCGGTGGTCGCCTGGGCCGGCGCGGGCAGTCTCGACCTGGTGCTGCGGGACGTGTCCCGGCTCGCCTCCGTACCGAGGGGACGCTGACATGGCCGGGCTGAGCACGATCACCTCTCTCCCCGGGCGGGTCCGGACGGCCGTCAGCCGGGCGACCGCCGTCCCGCTGATGATCCGCTTCGGTGTGCTGGTCTCCGGGCTGCTCGCGATGGGCGTCTCCTGGCCGGCCGAACTGCTCGCCGGACGGCTCCTGATCCCGCTGGCCCTGGTCGCGATCTGGCCGGCCGTGGCACCCCGGGGCCGTGGTGGCAGCTTCGCCGCGATCGTCGCCGTGGTGGGGTGGCTGCTCGACACCACCGCCTTCGACGCCCACATCGCTCTCTGGCGGGTTCTGGCCCTGGCGGCACTGCTCTACCTGGCACACACCCTGACGGCGCTCGCCGCGGTCCTTCCGTACGACGCGATGGTCAATCTCGATGTGCCCGCGCTCTGGCTGGGGCGCGCCGCCGTGGTGGTGCTGATCGCGGCGGTTCTCATCGTGCTGGCCCTCGGTCTCACCGCCGACCTGGGCGGGAGCGCCTTCCAGCTGGCGACGCTCCTGGGCCTCGTCACGGCGACGGCTGTGACGATGGTCCTAGCATGTATGGCCCGACGTGGGTGAATTCTGTGTGTTATGACACTTGACTTTCGCCGTTGCGATCGTCACAGAACAGCGCATCAGGGGGTGCTCGCGCGCGAGAATAGGGCCGTGAATCCGCCGCGCATAGTCGTCGTTGGAGCAGGCCACGTCGGGCTCTATGCCGCCCTCCGCCTGTCCAAGAAGCTGAACCGGAACCAGGCCGAGGTTGTCGTCATCGACCCTGTTCCACACATGACTTACCAGCCGTTCCTGCCTGAGGCAGCGGCCGGTAACATCTCGCCGCGACACGCCGTGGTGCCGCTGCGCCGGGAGCTGAAGAAGTGCCGCATCGTCTCCGGTGAGGTCACGAAGCTCGAGCACGCTCGTAAGACCGTCACGATCCAGCCGATCGACGGCCCCGCCTACGAGATGGAGTACGACCACATCATCGTGGCGCCGGGCTCGGTCTCCCGCACGCTCCCGATCCCGGGACTGAGCGACATGGGCATCGGCCTCAAGACCATCGGTGAGGCGATCTACCTCCGCAACCACATCCTCGACCGTCTGGACGTCGCCGCGGTGACCCCCGACGAGGAGGTGCGCAAGGCCTCACTGAACTTCGTGTTCGTCGGTGGTGGCTTCGCCGGCATCGAGGCGCTCGCCGAGATGCAGGACGTGGTCGCCGACGCGCTGAAGTACTACCCGGAGCTGGACCCCAAGGAGGTCCACTTCATCCTGGTGGAGGCCTCCAACCGGATCCTTCCCGAGGTCGGCCCCGAGATGGGCGCCTACACCGCGCGTCAGCTCGCCAAGCGCGGCATCGACCTGCGGCTGGAGACCTTCCTCAAGTCCTGCGTCGACGGCCAGATCGTGCTGTCCGACGGTGACTCCTTCCGCGCCGAGACCCTGGTCTGGACCGCGGGCGTCAAGCCGTCGCCGATGCTGGAGCAGACCGACCTGCCGCTCGGCCCGCGCGGTCACGTCAACTGCCTGCCGACCCTGCAGGTGGCCGACACCGAGACCGGTGAGGTGCTCGAGGGCGCCTGGGCCGCGGGCGACTGTGCCCAGGTCCCGGACCTGACCAACCCGGGTGGCTGGTGCTCGCCGAGCGCCCAGCACGCGGTCCGGCAGGCCGCCACGCTCGCCGACAACATCCGCCAGGTGGTGCTGGGCGGCGCCCCGAAGGAGTACCGCCACAAGCACGTCGGCGGTGTCGCCGGCCTGGGCATCAACAAGGGTGTCGCGCACGTCTACGGCATCAAGGTCAAGGGCTACCCGGCGTGGCTGATGCACCGCTTCTACCACGTCAGCCGGATCCCGTCGTTCAACCGCAAGGTGCGCGTCCTCGCCGACTGGGTGCTGGCGTTCTTCCTCAAGCGCGAGACGGTGGCCCTCGGCCAGCTGCACGCGCCGCGTGAGGAGTTCACCGAGGTCACCCCGCCGGTGGCGCTGCCCTCGGGCGACAAGACCGAGAAGGTCGGCGCGGGTTCACGCTAGTAAGGCCGTTTCCGTCACCCGGGCGGCACCAGCTACGGTGTTCGCAGGCCCGCCCGGGTGGTGGAATGGCAGACACGGCCGCCTTAAAAGCGGCTGCCTGACAAGGCGTGCGGGTTCGAGACCCGCCCCGGGCACTGGCAAAAGGGATGCTTCTCGCGAAGCATCCCTTTCTTTCGATTCGGCTCTGTCGATTCAGCGTGACATCGATCATGGGTACGCTTGGAATCCGGCCCGTGACCACGGGTTCTCAGCCTGCTCACAGCGTCGGCGGGCAGCGTGGGGGGACTTCACCCCTTACCCTGGAACGACAGGCATGCGCCTGGAAGATCAAGGGAGGCTGGAAACAGTGAAGACATCGAACCCGGTGCTCTCGCGCCTCGGCCAGGCGGCCGAGCGGGAGCGTGCGGCCGGGTACGGGCCATACGGGCCGGCCGGTCAGCCGGGTTACGGTCAGCCGGCCTACGGCGATCCTTACCCGACCGCGACAGGCTACCCCGCTGCGCCGCCGGCCGTCCGTCCGATGACCATCGACGATGTCGTGGTCAAGACGGTCACCCTGCTCGGCATCACCGGCATCTCCGCCGTCGTCGCGTGGAACGTCATCCCGACCGCCCTGACCGGCGCCGCGTGGATGGGCGCGGCCCTGATCGGCCTCGTGCTCGGCATGGTCATCTCCTTCATGCGCATGGCGAACCCGGCACTCGTCGTCACCTACGCGGTGATCGAGGGCGTCTTCGTCGGCATGGTCAGCAAGTTCTTCTCGGACATCCTGGGATATCAGGGCATCGTGCTTCAGGCGGTGGTCGCCACCTTCGGCGTCTTCTTCCTGATGGCCGCGCTCTACAAAGCCCGGGTCATCCGTGCCACCCCGAAGTTCACCCGCGCCATGATCGCGATCATGGGCGGCCTCTTCGCGGTCATGCTGATCAACCTGGTGCTGTCGCTCTTCGGCGTCAACACCGGCCTGCGTGACAACGGGCCCCTCGGCTACATCTTCAGCATCGTCTGCATCGTCGTCGCCTCGCTGAGCTTCATTCTGAACTTCAACGAGATCGAAGAGGGCGTGCGGATGGGTCTGCCGCAGCGCTACTCGTGGACCGCGGCCTTCGGCATCCTCGTCGGCCTGGTCTGGCTCTACCTGGAGATCCTGCGCCTCCTGGCGTTCCTCCAAAGCGACGACTAGCAGCCGCTGCACCACCACGCATCACCTTCGGCAACGCCCGGCCCGCCTCCCCGCGGTCCGGGCGTTGCCCCTTTCCCGGCCGGATCTCCGTGGTCCCAGGCACCAGCCTTTTCCGCGGGCACCTGCGGTTCCGGCCCGGCTTCGTTCCGCCGCCCGGTGTTCCCCGCGACCTGACCGGCCGGAGCCGGGTTGTCCCTGGTTGCGGGCACTCGGCCCAGCTTCGTCTGGGCGCTGGGTCCGGACCCGATGGTGGGCGCAGGGGTCAGGCACGGTGATCGGTGCGGATCCGGGGGCGCTGGAGGTCGGGACTTCGCCATGACGCTGGACACCTTTCGCAGTCAGGGTCCGCCGGTGTGGTGACTTTGGGCGTCCAGCGCGCCTGTAATCAACACGCCCCCGCCGGTGTGGTGACTTTGGGCGTCCAGCGCGCCTGTAATCAACACGCCTCCACCGGTGTGGTGTCTTTGGGCGTCCAGCGCGCCCGAAAACAACACGCCTCCACCGGTGTGGTGTCTTTGGGCGACTAGCGCGCCCGAAAACAACACGCCTCCACCGGTGTGGTGTCTTTGGGCGACTAGCGCGCCCGAAAACAACACGCCTCCACCGGTGTGGTGACTTCGGGCGTCCAGCGCGCCATCCAGGAACTCCTCGCCCGCCGTACCCCGAGCCTTCGCTCATGGTCCTTGCGTCATTCCGGGCAGCCGTAGACGACGGCTCGACGCCCCCGGCCGTCGCTGACGGCTGATCCCCGTTCCCGAACGAGCCGTGAACGACGGCCCACCCCACTCAGCCGTCGACCACGGTGCCCCAGCAGCCACCAGACAGCCACCGACGACGGCTCGGCATGATCAGCCGTCGGTCACGGCACCGCGCAGGCCCCGCAACGCTACCGACGGCGGCCGGGCACGAACGGCGACAGCCGCACCGAGACATCGCTCCCTTCCAGCACTCTGATCAACTTTGGCTGAGTGGCACTGACACTGGGCCTGGCCTTGCCGGCGGTGTCCGGCTCCCGGCTCTGGTCCGGCCGTCGTCCCTGGCCCGGGCGACGATGGCGGTGCGGGTAACCTCGGCGGGTGCCCGACTTCGCCACCTCGATCGACCGGCTCATCAATCAGGTCCACCACTGGGACACGCCTCGCTGGGCTGTCCGGCCCGCCGCTGTGACCCCGGCTGGTCCTGGCGGCGACGGCTCGACTGCGTCCGACAGTTCGGTCGTTTCGGGCTCGGTTGTTTCGGGGCCGGTCGTTGCGGCCGCCAGCAAGGGTGCGCTGGTTCGAGGGCTGGCGCGGCAGCTGGCCGAACTCGGGGCCGAGGCTGAAGGCCGGGCGGGGCGTCCGCTGCCGGACGTTCACGACATGGTGCTGTCCGACCAGCTGCGGGTGCTGGCCGACGACATCCTCGCCGCTGAGCCTTCCGACGATCTGCTGTCCCGCGCTGCCGGAGCTGTCGAGGCGGTGCGGCCCCGGCTCTGAACGGGCGGTTCCAGCAAGCGCCTGCCCACCGGATAGCGTCTGCCCACCGGAAACTGCCTGCCCATCGGCGGGCGGTAACTGGACGCCTGTCTACTGAATCGCCGGCAACCGGACGCTTGCCACACCGGCGCGCCTGCAAGGGCACCGGCGCCTGCACCTGTTTGTGGGCGCGTGAAGTTCGCTGGTGCACCCACCAACGGGCGGTGCAGGCGCGTCCGCCCACGTGCCTGCAAACAGGTCCGTGCCTACGTGCAGACACCGTGCGGCAAAGCAGATGAGAGTCGCTGTGAGGGCTGAGTGCTCAGTAGGTGACGCGCTCGGTATCGACGCCGGGGAACGGGGCGGTCAGGGTGGCGACGGCTGTGCTGTCACCCTTGAGGGTGTAGCGGTAGAACGCCCGGAGGTAGTTCACCGCCAAGGCCTGGTGCTGCGCCGCGGTCGGGCGACCCGGCGTGTCCCGGCACTCGGAGTCGTCGCCGTCGGTGGGACCGGGGCCCTTCGTCCACTCGGTGTTGTAGAAGTTGTGGTTGCCTTTCGTCACCCGGATGCGGAAGCCGTGGACGCCCGGCCCGAAGTGCCTCTCGTTGCCCAGCGACCAGCATCCGGCGGAGATGACAGCGATCGGCGCTGTGGTGACGCGCGTGTCCATGATCGGGATCGGGCCGGGTGAGGCGACGGCGGCGACGCCCCGGATGCGTACCCCGGCGGGAAGTTCGCTCTGGTGGGCGTCGGCCGCCTGGTACATGACGCCCTCGCCGGCGACCGAGTGGCCCATCGTGCCGACCCGGGTGAAGTCGAGCCGGTTCCGCAGGCTCTTGTGGTGTTGGAGCAGCTTCAGGTGCCGGTTGACGAGATGGGCCCGCTCCGGGGCGGTCCCGGTGTGGAAGTTCAGCCCGTTCGCGCTGATCGACACCACGGCGAACCCGTCCCGGGCCAGTTCGTGCGCCAGGTAGTCGTAACCCCGGTAGCTCGGGTACGGGTCGACGCCCCGCGGGCACGGCCAGTTCCAGTCCTTCTCGTGCGCCGAACGGCAGGCGACCTGCTGGCCGTGGAGCAGGACGACGACCGGCAGCTTCCCGGACGCCTGTCGCGGATAGTGCACGATCGCCCGCATCTCCGAGACGCCACCCCAATCGGGGCGGTCGGTGAAGGCCTCGTCACCCAGGTTGTATTCCAGTACGGCGATCGGACCGGGGCTCGCCCCGGCCGTGCTGCCCCCGAAGCCGCTGCCGCCGGAGCCGCTGCCGCCGGAGCCGCCGGAGCCGCTGCCCCCGAGGCCGAAGCCGAAGCCGGTGCTGCTGCCGCCGCCGGTGCCGGCTCCGGCTGTGGTGGTGACGAGAGTGGCGAGCGCCAGCGCCACGGTGGCCAGGCGTCTCCGCATGTGAATCCGCATGGTGCGGACGCTAGGAGGCGATCATGTGGAAGTCGTCAGGCCGGTGAGCTGAGTTGTGGTCAGAGCGGGCCCTGCAGGGGGAGCGCCAGGGTGGTCAGGCCCTCCACCGGGCGGAACCCGGCTGCGGCGTAGAGGGTCCTGGCCGGAGTGTTGTCCGGCTCGGTCTGCAGGGAGATGCGCAGTGCTCCGGAGGCTCTGGCCTCGTCGGTGGCGTGGGCCAGCAGCGCCTGGGCCACGCCGGTGCGGCGGCGGGCGGGAGCCACGTAGAGGTCCCGGATCATGACCGTGTGGGACAGGCGTAACGACGCCGGGAGGCCGGCGCTGGTGAGCAGGCCGTGGACCCGGTCGTCCTCGACGGCCGCGATCAGGGTCAGGCGGCCGGCGGTCAGATGCTCCGTGAGCCAGGAGCGGGTGGCGGCCGGGGCGGCGGGCTCGCCGTAGTGGGTGCGGTATTCGTCGAACAGGTCGGCCGCCCGGGGGAATGCCGGATGGTGCGGGTTCAGCTTCGTCACGTGCATGTGGGCGGCCTCGTCTCGGCGGGGGACTCGGGGTGGGGCGCAACCGCTCACGCAGGTCGCCCGGTGGCTCTCGCGGGTTGGACGCGTAGCGGCCAGCGGGAGTCGCCGGGCCCTCGGCGGGAGCGACGGTCCGCACCACCCACCCCGCTACGACATCGATCCTCCGATTTTGATTTCGACCTAGGAGAGGCGCTCCACCACCAGCGCCATGCCCTGGCCGCCGCCGACGCACATGGTCTCCAGGCCGATGGTCTTGTCGTGCCAGGAGAGGGAGTTCAGCAGGGTGCCGGTGATGCGGGCGCCGGTCATGCCGAAGGGGTGGCCGATGGCGATGGCGCCGCCGTTGACGTTGAGCTTGTCGAGGGGGATGCCGAGGTCCTGGTAGGAGGGGATGACCTGGGCCGCGAACGCCTCGTTGATCTCGACCAGGTCGACGTCGCCGATGGACAGGCCGGCGCGGCGCAGGGCCTGCCGGGAGGCCTCGACCGGGCCCAGGCCCATGATCTCGGGGGAGAGGGCGGTGACGCCGGTGGCGAGGATCCGGGCCAGCGGGGTGATGCCGAGCTCGCGGGCCTTGGTGTCGCTCATGACGACGACCGCGGCGGCGCCGTCGTTGAGCGGGCAGCAGTTGCCGGCGGTGACCCGGCCGTCGGGGCGGAAGACCGGTTTGAGCTGGGAGACGGCGTCGAGGCTGACGCCGGGGCGGGGGCCGTCGTCGGTGGACACGACGGTGCCGTCGGGGAGGGTGACCGGGGTGATCTCCCGCTCCCAGAAGCCGTCGGCGATGGCCTTCTCGGCGAGGTTCTGGCTGCGGACGCCGAACTCGTCCATCTCCGCCCGGGAGATGTTCTTGATCTGGGCGAGGTTCTCGGCGGTCTGACCCATCGAGATGTAGATGTCCGGAATCTCGCCATAAGAGCGTGGATCGGTCCAGGTCTCACCGCCTCAGCGAATCGGGCGGTACGGGCCTCGGCGCCGGAGAAATACGGATTCTGCCAGCTGCCGCCCACCAGCGCGGCTGCCTCGGAGGGCAGACCGTCGGAGCTGCCGCGGGCGAAGCGCGACACCGTCTCGACGCCCGCGGAGACGAAGATGTCGCCCTCGCCGGCCTTGATCGCGTGGAACGCCATCCGCGTCGTCTGCAGCGACGACGAGCAGTAGCGGGTGACCGTCGCGCCGGGCAGGCCGTCCAGCCCCAGCTTGGTGGCGACCACACGGGCCATGTTGAAGCCCTGCTCGCCGCCGGGCAGCCCGCACCCGAGGTAGAGGTCCTCGATGAGCGTGCGGTCGAGCTGCGGCACCTTGGACAGGGCGGCGTCGACGATCGTGGTGGCGAGGTCGTCGGGACGCAGCTCCCTCAGGGAACCCTTGTGGGCGCGGCCGATCGGGGAGCGGGCGGTGGCGACGATGACAGCTTCCGGCATCCCGCCAGTTTACTCATCGGTAACATGGTCGCCAGCCCCTCTTTCACACCCCGGCGCGCGCCGCCCGGTGCACGGCCGGATAGAGCGCGTGCGCCCACACCCGATAGCCGTCGGCCGATGGGTGGAAACCGTCGTAGCAGAGGGTGCCGGCGTCGGCGCGGAACACCGCGCCCGTCTCGGAGGCCAGATCGACCACCACGCCGCCGGCGTCGGTGACCGCCTTGGCCTGCGCGCGGGCCATCCGGCGGCCGAACAGCCCGGCGATCTGCCGCAGCGGCGGCGCCATCGAACGGGCCGCACCCAGATCGGGGCAGGTGCCGACGACGACCTGCACACCCGCCGAACGCAACCGGCGGACCGCCTGGCCGAGATGACCGGAGGCGTCCTCGGGACTGCGGCCGGACGCCGCGTCGTAGGCGCCGATCAGCACCACCGCCACGTCCGGGCGCTCGCCGAGCAGCGCCCGGGCCACCTGGGTGGCCAGATCACTCGAACGGGACCCGGCGACACCCACGCTGGAGAGCAGCACGTGCCGCTTGCCGGACTGGGTGGTGCCGTCGGCGAGCAGACGGGCCAGCTGGCCGCCCACGGTGTCGGCCAGCCACTCCACACCCACGCCCACCGCCGCCGAGTCACCGAGCAGCACCAGGCGCAGCGGCGGCGCGTTCAGCGGGCCCATCGACGTGCGCAGCGCCAGACCCATGGTGGGTTTCGCGTAGCGCCGTGCCTTGGCGGCCAGCATCTCGCCGGCCAGCAGGGCGGCCCCGCCCACCGCACCGGCCAGCAGGCTGGTGGCTGCGGCCCTGCTCAGTCGTTCCGGCAGTCCGGCCATCGTCTCGCCTCCCTGCTGCGCGTTCAGCCGACCTGATGATCCTCTGGGGTATACCTTACGGCCCCGTCGCCGGTCGACCTCGAGCCGAACCAGTGCCGGGGTTCACCGAACCAGGGATGCCGCCGCAACTGGGCCCATCGGCCGGCCGGACCACGGTCGCGCCCGTTCACCCGGGTCGGGCTGACCTCGGTACCCGGCGCGCGGACCGCCTCGTCGGCCGCCTCCGGCAGGGTGCGCACACCCTCCGCGAGCAGGCCCGGAACCCCGGCCACCCGGTCGTCCTCGCCGAGCGCCGCGAGCACCGTCGGCATCATCACGGCCGCTGCCCGGGCGTACCCCTCGGCGGACGGGTGGAAACGATCGGAGCTGTACATCCGGCCCGGATCGGCCTCGAACATCGGGCCCAGCAGGTTGCCCAGCGAGACCGTCCGCCCACCGGCCTCGACCACCGCGACCGTCTGCAGGGCCGCGAGCTGACGGCTCCAACGCCGGGCCAGCCACCGCAGCGGCGGCTTGATCGGCTTGATCGCACCCAGGTCGGGGCAGGTGCCGACGACCACCTTGCAGTCGCTCTCCCGCAGCCGGCGGACCGCGTCGGCCAGGTGGCGCACCGCGGCCGGGCGCCCGGAGGCGTGCGTCACGTCGTTGCCGCCGATGAAGATGACCGCCAGGTCGGGTCGGTGCTCCAGGGCGGCGTCCACCTGCCAGGGCAGCCCGGCGGAGATCGAGCCGACCACGGCCAGCCGGTGCAGCCGGACCGGCCGGTGCAGACGCCGGGAGATACCGGTGGCGAACAGTGCCCCGGGGGTCTCCCGGGGGCGGTGCACGCCGTACCCGGCGGCCGTCGAATCACCCAGGATGCACAGGCTGAGCGGCTTGCCGGGGAACTTCGCGCCATACACCCCGTCGCCACGCGGCGGGGGCGCCTCGGCCATCGGGATCACCCGGCGGGCGTCGGCGGCCTGACGCAGCAGGATCCACGCGGAAACGGCGGTCAGACCCGCCACGGCTCCGCCGACCTGGCCGGTGATCCGGCCGGCCAGCTTGATCCGGCGGAGTTGCTCGGCGGAGAGGCTGGGTATATCGAGGCTGCTCACGGTCTCCCTCGCGGTCACAAGGCGGGTGGAATTCGAGGCTAACTCGCGACGGCGAGAGGCAATCATGGCGTGCCCAGGTCATGCTGGAGTGGCGGAGAGAGGAACAGAGATGGCCAAAACGTTGAAACGTGCTGCGGCGTTCAGTGCACTCGCCAAGGCACTGAGCGCGAGCAACCGGGGTGGACCGTCACTCGGGCGGAGGATCGGCGCGATCCCCCGGATGATGAGTGCCAGTGCCCGGGGGCAGTACGACGGTGGCCTGCGCCTGGCCCTGATGGCCGCCGCCACGGCCTATGTGGTGTCGCCGGTCGACGCGGTCCCGGAGATGTTCTTCTGGGTGTTCGGCCTGGTCGACGACGCTGTCGTGGTCACCTGGCTGGCGGGCACGGTGCTCAGTGAGACCGAGCGCTTCCTGGAGTGGGAACAGGCGGGCAAGCCCCTGGTCGTAAAGTAGGGCGTGCACTTTTACGACAACGTGGTCGAGATGATCGGCAACACCCCGCTGGTCAAGCTCAACAGTGTGACCGAGGGCATCAGTGCCACCGTGCTCGCCAAGGTCGAATATCTGAACCCCGGTGGTTCGGTCAAGGACCGGATCGCGCTACGGATGGTTCAGGACGCCGAGGCGGCCGGCCTGCTCAAGCCAGGCGGCACGATCGTGGAGCCGACCAGCGGCAACACCGGTGTCGGCTTGGCCCTGGTGGCCCAGCGGCGCGGCTACAAGTGCGTCTTCGTCTGCCCCGACAAGGTCAGCGAGGACAAGCAGAACGTGCTCCGGGCGTACGGCGCCGAGGTGGTGGTCTGCCCGACCGCCGTCGCCCCCGAGGATCCCCGTTCCTACTACAACGTCTCCAACCGCCTCGCCGCGGAGATCCCCGGCGCGTGGAAACCGGACCAGTACAGCAATCCGGCCAACCCGCGGTCGCACTACGAGGACACCGGCCCCGAGCTGTGGAAGCAGACCGACGGCAAGATCACCCATTTCGTCGCGGGTGTCGGCACCGGCGGCACGATCAGCGGTGTCGGGCGCTATCTGAAGGAACAGGGTTCGGTCCGGGTGATCGGCGCCGACCCGGAGGGCAGTGTCTACTCCGGTGGCACCGGCCGGCCGTACCTCGTGGAGGGTGTCGGTGAGGACTTCTGGCCGTCGGCGTACGACCGGGACGTCACCGACGAGGTCATCGAGGTCAGTGACTCCGACTCGTTCGAGATGACCCGCCGGCTGGCCCGCGAGGAGGGCCTGCTCGTCGGCGGCTCGTGCGGGATGGCCGTGGTGGCGGCGCTCGAGGTGGCCCGCCGGGCCGGCCCGGACGACGTGATCGTGGTGCTGCTGCCGGACGGTGGCCGCGGCTACCTGTCGAAGATCTTCAACGACCGCTGGATGGCCCGGTACGGGTTCCTGCGGTCCCAGGAGGGCACCCCGACGGTGGCCGACGCCCTGGCCGGCAAGGGCGACGGGATCCCGCCGCTGGTGCACGTCCACCCGACCGAGACGGTCCGGGACGCCATCGACTACATGCGGGAGTACGGCGTCAGCCAGCTCCCGGTGCTGAAGGCCGAGCCGCCCGTGGTCACCGGCGAGGTGGCCGGCTCGATCTCGGAGAAGGCGCTGCTGGACGCGCTCTTCACCGGCCAGGCGCACCTGCACGACACGATCGAACGGCACATGGGGGAGTCCCTGCCGATGATCGGCGGCGGTGAGGCGGTGGCCGAGGCGGTCGCCCTGCTGGAGAAGGCGGACGCCGCGCTGGTGCTGGTGGACGGCAAGCCCGCCGGGGTGCTCACCCGGCAGGACCTGCTGGCGCACCTGTCCTAGACGCTAGGGGTTCAGGTGGGCGACCTCGTCCCACCGCGGGTCGGGCGTGACCGTCATCCGGACACGCCCGTCCTGCCATCCCGCGATCAGCGGCTCCAGCGCGTGTGAGGCTGCCGGGCGGTCCGCGTACAGGTGGGTGGTCCGGGTCCCGTCGGAGGTCTCGTGGGCGACCACGATGGCCCCGTCGGCGTGCGCGGAGATGTGGTCCTCCAAGGCGTACAGGGCGGGGAACGCCTCCGCCGAGGGGAACCCGTTCTCGTCCGCGTCCGAATACGGCACCTCGAGCCGGATGTGCAGGTCGTGGCCGGGCCAGCGGGCCGGCTTGAGCGGTGTCTGCGCCATCGCGACCAGCGGCTTGCCGGAGCGCATCCCGGTCAGGTTGCGCCAGCGTTCGGTGCCGTCCTCGGGGCGCATCCCGGCGGTCAGCGCGGCCAGTTCCACCGCGGTCAGTTCCGGTCCGGGGCCGGTGGCGGTGGCGATCTCGCCGACCCAGATCTCCACGGTGTCCTCGCCGAGCACCCAGTCGAGCGCCAGGAAGGTGATCTGGCCGCGGGCGTCCTCCGGCATGGCCGGGAACGCCGGATGCCACACCCGGACGTCGACGCAGTCGCGGTCCTCGTCCACGTCGGCGGCGAACCGCAGCTCGGACAGGTCCAGTTCGTGCCCGGCGATGGACAGGCGGGCGTCGGCCAGCGCGGCGGGGTCGCCGCGGCGCGACGAGGCGTACCCGAACACGTCGTCCGGCGCCGGACCGGCCCGGCGCCAGCGTTCGGCCAGCGAGCGCAGGGCGGGGTCGCCGCCGGCGCTGACCACGAGCAGGTGCCGTGACGTGTCCCCGGCGGTGAACTCCCAGTGCAGGTCGGGGTGGACGGCCTCGACGGCGTCGCCGAGTTCCTTGACCAGGTGGTCGTCCGGCGTCCCCGCGATCAGCTTCTCGACGCGCGGCCGCGCGGTGGCCCACCACTGCCAGAAGGCGTCGATCGCCGCCGATGGGTCGTTCTTCCTCCGCCGTTTGAAGATCACCAGCGGACGGTACCGCAGAACGGCCACCTCCAATGACCGTCACTGATAGTCGCCGCAATCGCACAGACAGTCCGACCGGCCGATGGGTGGTCGCGGTTGTATAGGTCGTGACGGAGCTATGAGCCACTCCCGGAAGGGGTAGGGAATGGTCGACGTCGACCAGGCAGCGCCCGCCGACATCGTTGATCGGCTGTTGTGGCGCGACGCGCAGCAGATGCTCGGCCGCCACTCGGCGGCCCGGGACGGAAACTGCGTCTGGTGTGGATGCCGCTGGCCCTGTTCGGCCCGCCGCCTCGCCGAACGCGCCGAGATCGTGGCGCGGCGCCCGTGGCGCGAGGCATGGACCCTGCGGCACGACATCAACAGCATGCGGACGGGCTACCGGTCCGACCACGGGTACAACGACAGCAGCCGGAGGTACACCGCCTGACCCAGAGCATCGACGTCGCCGACGAGCTTCGCCGTCCCCCGGCAAAGCGACGGCATTCCGGCCCGGTCGACGTCGCCCCAGCGGTGACGCCGTGGCACCCCGCCAGTGCCGCGGTATCCCGCGCCCAGACCCGCCCTTGAACCAGATCAAGGATCGGCACGCCTCCGTCGATCCGCGTCTCCGGCCAGACGCATCGGGTTCGGGCGGGGAGGTGGGCGGGAGCACGTGACTACAGGTTCCCCCGCATTCACTCGGTCACGTGTTCCCGCCCTACCGGTTCCTCTCCGTCTCACGCGCGATCACCTGCCCGGTTCGAGCCGCTGCGCGGCCGCCGGGCCGTATTGCATGGTCGCCCTCTTCGTTGGCAAGTACCCCGCCGTACTTTCACGCGCTCGGTCGAAAAAGATCGACATGTCGGGACATCGCGCCACAAAATCATAGGCAACCGCATGTGGAGGTGGGCCATGATGCCGGACTACCGGAACGACGACGAGCGAGCCGCCTGGGCGACCGCCGAGAACCTCGTGCAGAAGGCCCGGGCCATGCTGCTGGAAGCCGAGAAGGCCATGGAACAGTGGCGGACCGGCAAGGAGATGAACAAGCAGCGCTGCGCCCGCAAGGGCATCAGCGCCAGCGACGCCGAGATCCGCTGGTCGGCGTCATCGGTCGCGAAGGCCGCGATCAGCGGCAACACCTTTCACGTGGGCCTCGCCACGATGTACTACACCGCGGCGAACGCCCATTACGCCCGGGCGCTCTATCTCCGCGAGCGGGACTGACTCATTCCCGAGAGCGGGCGGGACTGACTCATTCTCGAGAGCGAGCGGGACTGACTCACTCCTCCGAGGCGTCGTGCTCGGCGACCGGTGACGGCGGGATGCGGGGTGTGTCGGCCTGAGCCGGAGCGGCGGGGACGGTGAGGGCCAGGCCGAGGACCGCGCCCGCTCCGATCAGGCGCAGGCCGTTGACGGCCGCGGCGAGGGACACGGGACGACGTTCCTGCTTCTCCATGCGATCACTCCAAACGCGCAAGGGCCACCCACGATGACAGTCGAACCTGAGACGGCGCTGTGTAGGTGAGGCGAACCCGGGCAGAATCAAGGGGTGGAGATCACCACCGAGACCGAGCGCAAGTACGACGTCCCCGAGAACTTCGAGCTTCCGGATCTGATCGGTGCGGCCGGTATCGCCGGCGTCGACGGCGCCGAGACACACGATCTCGACGCGACGTATTTCGACACCGACGACCTGCGGTTGATGAGAAACCGCCGTACCCTGCGTCACCGCACCGGCGGCCACGACGCGGGCTGGCACCTGAAGACGCCCGGCGACGGCACCGGGCGCAAGGAACACCGGCTCGCCGGCCAGGCGGCCGAGGTGGTGCCGGACGAACTGGTCGGCCTGGTGCGCGGCATCGTGCGCCGGCGCCCGCTGCTGCCGGTCGCCCGGCTGCAGACGCACCGGGTGGAGACCCCGCTGCGCGACAGGTCGGGGCGGGTCCTCGCCCTCGTCGCCCAGGACCAGGTCCGGGCCACCGACGAGAACGGCGTCCAGACCGCCTGGCAGGAGATCGAGGTCGAGCTGGTCGACGGCGACACCGCGGTCCTCGACGCCGTGCAGAGGAAACTGGCCAAGAAGGGCGCGCGCCCGGCGTCCGGCCCGTCGAAGGTGTCCCGCGCGCTTGCCGGCCGGCTGGCCGCCGCCACCACGACGGCCACGGTCAAAGGCAAGGTCAACCCCGTTTTCCGGTACGCGCGTGAGCAGCGCGACGCCATCCTCGAGCACGACCCGGCCGCCCGTCACGGCGAGGAGACGGCCGTGCACAAGATGCGGGTCGCCACCCGGCGGCTGCGCAGCACGCTGAAGACGTACCGGAAATGGTTCCCGGCCTCGCCGGTCCGTGACGAGCTGCGCTGGCTGGCGCGGCTGCTCGGCGCGGTCCGTGACCCGCAGGTACTGGAGGCGAGGCTGCTGGCCGGCGTCGAGGAGTCCGGGCCGGAGTTCGTGCCGGTGGCGCAGCGGATCCGGGAGAGCCTCGACGGCAAGGCCGCGGCCGGCAGGGCGGAGCTGGCCGCCGCCCTGGACTCGGACCGCTACCTCGACCTGCTGGACGCGATCGACGCCCTCGTCGACCGTCCCTCCACGCCCGGCCCCGACCCGGCGAAGCGGGCCCGCAAGGTGCTCGACAAGGCCGACGGCGAGCTGAACGCGGCCCGCGAGTCCGGTGTCGACGAGCAGTTGCACGAGTCCCGGAAGACCTTCAAACAGGCCCGGTACGCGATCGAACTGATCGCCCCGGAACACGGCAAGCGGGCCGAGCGGCTGGTCGACGCGCTCACCGGTCTGCAGGACGGGCTGGGCGCACACCAGGATTCGGTGATCGCCCGCGAAACACTTCGTGAAATCGGCTCGGACAGTTTTCATTTCGGGGTTCTGTACGGCCGTCAGGAGCAAGTGGGTAAGGAGACTCTTGCGGAGGTGCCCGCTCTGGTGCGGGCGGCGCGGCGTAAGAGGGTGCGGCGGTGGCTGAAGAAGACATGAGCGAACAGGGCAGGGCGGGATACGAGGAGACCTCCACCCCGCCCTACGACGGGCCGGTCGCGGAGCTGAACGGCTACCGCGTGATGGACGACGAGGACGACGATCCGCGACTGCTGAAGGCCGACGGCAGCTCGGTCGACACGTGGCGGGAGGACTACCCGTACGACGAGCGGCTGCCCCGTCCCGACTACGACCACCACAAGCGGCTGCTGCAGATCGAACTGCTGAAGCTGCAGAACTGGTGCAAGGACACCGGCGAGCGGCTGGTGATCCTCTTCGAGGGCCGGGACGCGGCCGGCAAGGGCGGCACGATCAAGCGGTTCATGGAGCACCTGAATCCGCGCGGCGCCTCGGTGGTGGCCCTGGAGAAGCCGAACCCGCGTGAGGACTCCCAGTGGTACTACCAGCGTTACATCAAGCACCTGCCGGCCGCCGGTGAGATCGTGCTCTTCGACCGGTCCTGGTACAACCGGGCCGGCGTCGAACGGGTGATGGGTTTCTGCACCCGCCAGGAGTACCTGGAGTTCCTGCGGCAGACCCCGGAGCTGGAACGGATGCTGGTCCGTTCCGGGATCCGGCTGGTCAAGTTCTGGTTCTCGGTGACTCAGGGCGAGCAGCACACCCGGTTCGCGATCCGGCAGGTCGACCCGGTCCGCCAGTGGAAGCTCTCTCCGATGGACCTGGAGTCGCTGGACAAGTGGGGCGACTACACCGAGGCGAAGGAGGCGATGTTCTTCTACACCGACACCGCCGACGCGCCGTGGACCGTGGTGAAGAGCAACGACAAGAAGCGCGCCCGGCTGGAGGCGATGCGGCATGTGCTGCACCGTTTCGAGTACGCCGGCAAGGACCCCGAGGTGGTCGGAGTCCCCGATCCGAAGATCGTGGGCGGCGCCTCGCTCGTCGTCGAGGGAACCGAGATGTCCCCCCGCGTATTCCCGCGGCTGTAGTGATTCAAAAAGCGTTGGCGGGACCCGCTTCCGGTGGTTAACGTGGCCGTACACGTGAAGGGAGGTGGTCCGAAGTTGTATAGCAACGGGACTCGTGAGGTGGCTGTCCGCTAGCCGCTGTCCTCGACAGCTTCGAGATTGACGTCGAGACCGTGTGGCAGCGGCTAGGCGAATACCGAACAGCCACCCGACCCCAGGGGATCCGGCCTTGTCCGACCGGACCATGACCGTTCGCGGTCGTGGAAGTCCCCTGGGGTCGCTTCATGTCCGGCCTCGATTCCGGGGGAGATCATGCGGGAGCTGATCGTGCTCGGCACGGCCAGCCAGGTGCCCACCCGGCACCGCAACCACAACGGCTACCTGCTGCGCTGGGACGACGAGGTGATCCTCTTCGATCCGGGTGAGGGCACCCAGCGGCAGATGCTGATGGCCGGGCAGCCGGTCACCCCGATCCGGCGGATCTGCATCACGCACTTCCACGGCGACCACAGCCTCGGCCTGCCGGGCATCCTGCAGCGCATCTCGCTCGACAGGGTGCCGCACCCGGTGGCCGTGCACTATCCGGCCGGTGGGCAGGAGTCCTACGACCGTCTCCGGCACGCCACCAGCTACTGGGACAACGCCGAGATCGTGCCGGGGCCGGTGGGCGAGGGCTTCGTCGCGGAGACGTCCGCCGGGCGACTCACGGCGCTGCCGCTCCGGCACCCCATCGAGACGTACGGGTACCGCCTGGTCGAACCGGATTCCCGGCGGATCGTCCCCGCCCTGCTGGCCGAACACGGGATCGGCGGGCCGGCCGTCGGCGAGCTGCAGAAGACCGGGCGCCTCGGTGACGTGACCCTGGAGCAGGTGAGCGTGCCCCGCCCCGGCCAGGTCTTCGCCTTCGTGATGGACACCGGCCTGTGCGACAACGTGTACGCCCTGGCGGAGAACGCCGACATGCTCGTCATCGAGTCGACGTTCCTGGCCGCCGACGCCGACCTGGCCGCCCAGGTCGGTCACCTGACCGCCGGTCAGGCCGCCCGGGTGGCCCGCGAGTCGAACGTGCAGACCCTGGTCCTGACCCACTTCTCCCAGCGCTACCCCGACTCGTCGCAGTTCCTCGACGAGGCGCGCGCCGAGTTCGCCGGCACGATCGTCGCCGCCGAGGACCTGGCGCGGGTCCTCGTCCCGCCCCGCCGCCCGGCTACCGTCGACCGATGACCGTGCTGTTGCGCCCGGCCGACGACGCCGACATGGCCTCGATCGGCGCCCTGCACCACCGTTCCCGCGCCGACGCCTACGCCGGCCTGATCCCCGCCGAGACATTCGAGGTGTGGAGCGCGGACGGCCTCTCCCAGTGGTGGGTCGAACGCTGGACCTGGGAGAAGGACACCCACCGGATGACCGTCGCCGAGGACGGCGGCACCCTGATCGGCTTCTCTTACGTGGGCCCGAGCGAGACGGAGGGCGCGGTCGAGCTGTACGGCCTGCACGTGGCCCCGGAACGGGTCGGCACCGGCGCGGGCCGGCAGCTGATGATCGAAGCTCTGCGGCAGATGGCCGATTTCGCCCAGCCACGAGCCGTCCTCTGGGTGCTCGAGGACAACCCGGTGGCCCGGCGCTTCTACGAACGCGGAGGCTGGACCCCCGACGGCGCCACCCGCACCGAGCCGGTCAACGGCCACCCGCTGCCGCAGCTGCGGTACGCGTACCCACTCAGCAATTGATCTTTTGTTTCCGGCGGGAACGGAGATCTTTTCCGGCGCCGAAAGATCGAAAAAGAAAACCCGGCTCCGCGAGGGAACCGGGTGGTGTATGCCGCAACAATACCACGATCAGGATCGCAGCGCTGCTCAGAGCCTTGAGGTAGACGTCTTGGTCGGTATATCCGGACGGGTTCGTGGCGGCGTCGATCAGAGCCGTGCAGTACACGACCCGGTGGATCGTGGAGCCCTGCCAGTTGGTGCGAGCGGCGACGAGGGATGTCGCCAGCGCGCGTATGTCGAGCCAGCGCCACCCGGGAGTTCCGCGGCCGCAGAGTCCTCGAGCGCCGTAATAAAGGTTGTAGCCGTCCACGTAAATACCCACTCGCACGGGGAGGCCCTTAGCAATACGCCGAGTTGAATATGTGAATTTTGTGGGCGCATTTTCAAGGATCATCTCGAAGGAGTGATAGCAGGTCGCGTTGATTCACCGGGGTGCCCTGTCAGGGTGTCTTTCGGAGCGGCCGCGATGGTTAGCGTGGCGGCATGCGCATCGTGGTGATCGGCGGTAGTGGGCATATCGGCACCTTCCTCGTTCCGCGTCTGGTCCGGGCCGGCCACGAGGTGATCAGCATCAGTCGCGGGCGGCATGCCGGTTACGGCGACGACCCGGCGTGGCGGCAGGTTCGGCAGGAGACCACGGACCGGGCCGCCGAGGACCGGGACGGCGTGTTCGGCGACCGGGTGGCCGCGCTGCGACCGGATGCGGTCGTCGACCTGATCTGTTTCACCCCGGAGTCGGCGGCCGCCCTCGTGGAGCGGCTGCGCGGCGCGACCGGACACCTGCTGCACTGCGGTTCGATCTGGCGGGCCGGGCCCAGCCACCGCCTGCCGATCACCGAGGAGAACGCCGAGCCGCCGGTGGGTGGATACGGCATCGCCAAGGACGCCATCGCCCGCCTGCTGAAGGACGAGACCCGGTCGGGTGGGATGCCCACCACGACGCTGCACCCCGGCCACATCGTCGGCCCCGGCTGGCATCCGATCGGCCCGCTCGGCAACCTCGACCCCGAAGTGTGGCGCAAGCTGTCAGCGGGCGAGCCTCTGGAGATTCCGGGTTTGGGCGCCGAGTTCCTGCATCACGGCCACGCCGACGACGTGGCCCGCCTTCGAGGCCGCCGTCGAGCGCCCCGAAGCGGCGGCCGGCGAGGACTTCGCCGTGACGGCGGCGTCGGCGTTGAACGTCCGCGGCTACGCGCACACCGCGGCCGGCTGGTTCGGCCGTGAGGCGGACCTGCGGTCGGTGGCGTGGGAGCAGTTCCGCGCCGCGACGGATCCCGAGGCGGCCGAGGCGAGTTGGGAACATCTGTCCCGCAGCCATTACTTCAGCGTGGCGAAGGCGCAGGCGCTGCTCGGGTACGCACCCCGGCACACCCCGGAGCAGGCGATCCTGGAGTCCGTCCGCTGGCTCGTCGACCACGGCGAACTCACCGTCCCCACTCCGCTGAAGGCCTGACCGCTAGTGCAGGATCTGTAGGTGATGGCCCGGAGCATCAAGGTTGCTCCGGGCCATCACCTTGACCACGGGCGGGACCAGCATGCGTCCGGCCACGCTGTCGAGGGCTTCCCAAGTGTCAACCGAGGCCGCCCTGACACCAAGCTCCCACAGGTACCGTTGGGTAGTCAATGGCTAGTCGTAGGTGGTCTACTCGGAAGTGTCAACCGAGGGGATGCCGTGCCGCCGCGTTACCGATATGAAGAGATCGCCGACGACCTGCAGAAGCGGATCACCGCCGGTGAGTTCCCGCCCGGAGCCAAGCTGCCGAGTCGCCGCGAGCTGATCGCCCACTACGAGGTCACGGAGCCGGTCATCGACCGCGCGATGCAGATCCTGCGGGTCAAGGAGATCATCGAAACGCTTCCGGGCGTAGGCGTCTTCGTCCGCGGCTGAACAGCCGGCCGCGCTCATCGCTGGCGCCTTTGCTGGATGGCGGTCGGGCCGATGCCGCAACCAGCGGATGCGGCGAGGGTCATCGTTTTCCCGGGAAGCCTGTGTGGGAGGCCGGTTCGATGCCGTCGAACGATCGACGGTGACGATAATGGGCGGAATGCTGGAGGAGTTGCGGAGCAGGGTCGAGCGGTGCCGGGCCGTCGCGGCGGAGTCGGAGCTGCCGGTGGAGATCGGGTCACCGGTCGCGTTGCCGGCGGCGCCCGCGGAGGCGCCGACGGCAGCTGTGGCGGTGTTCCGGCTGTTCGAGTGGGTGGAGGGGCCGCTGTTCCGGTTCGACTGTCCGGACGAGTTGCGGTCGGCCGAGGCGTGGCGGGACCTGCCCGACCTCGACACGTTGCGGCCCATGCCGATCGTTCTCGGCTGGGAGATGTGGTCGTGGCGGTCCACCGTCGAGGGGCGTCTCGGGGTGTGCGGCGGTGAGCAGATCGCCCTCGACCCGGTCGAGGGCGACGTCTACTACGTCGACGACTGGGCGTGGTTCCAGCGCAACATCGAGTGGGAGGCCGTCGCCGACGTGTACCACCCGATCGCGCCGGACGCGGTCACCTTCTTCACCGAGTGGGTGTTCGGCCCGCGTTATCCGGAGCTGGTGTCCCTCGTGCTCGGCCCCGGTCTCCTGGAGCAGCGCATCGGCAAGGGCCGGCACAAGGGCGAACTCAGCGACGCCTGGCTGCGGCTGCTCCAGCGTGCGGAGCTCGTCCAGGACCCGCTGCCGGTCATCCCGGAGGACCCGGTTCCGCTCGTCTCCGGCGACCGGGACCGCCCCGACTGAGACGAGGACGGACGGGATCATCGGTTGAACAGCCGACTGTGCTTATTGCTGGCGCAGCTCACTCTGCCACTGGGCGAACCGCCGGCGCATGTGCTGGACGGCCGGTCGGGCCGGTGCCGTACGCCGCGAAGGCGGCATCGCTGATCTGGCCGATTGCTCCCAGCACGTCCGCGAAGGTCGCACGGTCGAAGCCGGGATCAGCGCTCTCCGCCAGGCGGATGAGATTCTCGGCGGAGTAGCGTCCGCTGGTGAGTACGGCGTCGATGTCGAGGAAGTCGCGAGCGACCGCACGGCCGTACAGCGCTGCCATCTTGTTGCCGACCGCGTCGTCCGGATGCAGGACCGGCCCGATGCTCATGATGACCGGCGGATGGGCGCGCCAGTCGGCGGCCAGCTCGACCTTCTGGGGTTCCGTGTCATGTTCGTCGGCCCGGGTCACCAGGAGCCGAGCGAAGGTTTCAGCTCGGGCGTCGATCTCCACCTGGAAGCCGTTGTCGGCCAGGGCCTGGATGACGAGATCCGCGACGGCGGGGAAGTCTGCTCGGCGCTGCCAGTCGGTGAACAGGTCGACGTCGCCGCTCGGCCGGTCGCCCATGCCGTGTTCCCGAACGGCATAGCCGCCGGCGAGCGCCAGGCCGTAGCCGGTTCCCGCAGCCCGTAGGGCGATCTCAGCCAGCTCTCGATGCCGTGGATCCACGCCCGTGAAGGTTACGCGGCGGCCGTCTCGGAATCGGGCCGTTGGAGAGTCGGGAATCGGTCTTCCCACGCCTTGCGGATGGCTGGCGGCAGCCACAGGGCGGGCCACAGCCGAGTGAGGACCGTCCGGTTGAGGAACGTGTGCAGATCGTCCGGCTTGGTGGCCTCGATCAGGACGGTGCGATACAGATCGACGATGCGGCCGGCCGCCTCCAGGTCGTAGTCGGCCGACCCCGACCAGTCCAGGTGCCGTGGCAGGGTGACCACACCGGTGGTCGGTCCGTTCAGCAGCGTGAGGTCGTCGGCGACGACGACGGGTTTGGCGTATCGGCGCATGACGGTCCCCTTCCTCAGACTCCATCGTTGCACGGTCTATTCCTCGCCGAGGGCCTTGGTGATGGTCTCGGCGAAGGTGGTGGCCTCCTCGTCGGAGGCGTACTTCGTGCGGGGCCAGAAGAAGCCTCGCAGGCCGTCGCCCTTGGTGCGCGGGACCACGTGGGTGTGCAGGTGCGGCACCGACTGGGAGACGATGTTGTTCATGGCGACGAAGGTGCCGGTGCAGCCCAGCGCCGCCGGTACCGCCGCGGCAATTCGCTGGACAAAACCGAAATATCCTGGCAAATCGGCGACTGGTAACTCGGTGAGTTCGACGATGTGCGGACGTGGCACCACCAGCACATGACCCTTGAAGACCGGCCTCGTGTCGAGGAAAGCCACACCGGCGGGGGTGGATGCCACCAGGAAAGCCGGGATCGATCCCGCCACGATGCCGCAGAACACACAGTCGGCCATCCCGTGAGACTAGCCTTGCCAACCATGACGGCTAATGCTTACGGGTTCGACACCCTCGCCATCCACGCCGGCCAGGAGCCGGATCCGCGGACCGGCGCGGTGGTGCCGCCCATCTACCAGACGAGCACCTATGCCCAGGACGCCGTCGGCGCCCCTCGCCTGGGCTACGAGTACAGCCGGTCCGGCAACCCCACCCGCGACGCGCTTCAGGAGTGCCTGGCCGCGATCGAGGGCGGCCGGCGTGGGCTGGCCTTCGCGTCCGGCCTGTCGGCCGAGGACACCCTTCTGCGTACGGTCTGCCGCCCCGGCGATCACGTGGTCATCCCGAACGACGCGTACGGCGGCACCTTCCGTCTCTTCTCCAAGGTCGCGGAGCGGTGGGGCCTGGACTGGACGGCCGCCCCGCTGGACGACCTGGACGCCGTGCGGGCCGCGTTCCGTCCCGGGCACACCCGGCTGATCTGGGCCGAGACGCCCACCAACCCGCTGCTGAACATCGCCGACATCGCGGCGCTGGCCGAGCTGGCCCACGAGTACGACGCGCTGCTGGCCGTGGACAACACGTTCGCCTCGCCGTACCTGCAGCAGCCGATCGCGTTCGGCGCCGACGTGGTGATCCACTCGACGACGAAGTACATCGGTGGTCACTCGGACGTGGTGGGTGGCGCGCTGATCACCGCGGACACCGGGCTCGGCGACGAACTGGCCTTCCACCAGAACGCGATGGGCGGGGTGAACGGGCCGTTCGACGCGTGGCTCACGCTGCGGGGCGTGAAGACTCTGGGCGTACGCATGGAGCGGCACTGTGACAACGCCGAGCGCATCGTCGCCTTCCTGAGTGAGCACCCGGCGGTCGCCGAGGTCCTCTACCCGGGCCTGGAGAGCCACCGCGGTCACGAGGTCGCGGCCAAGCAGATGAGCCGGTTCGGCGGCATGGTGTCGTTCCGGGCGGCCGGCGGCCAGGAGCAGGCCATCGCGGTCTGCAACCGGGCGAAGCTGTTCGTTCTCGCCGAGTCGCTCGGTGGTGTGGAGTCGCTGATCGAGCACCCGGGACAGATGACACATCTGTCGGCTGCGGGCTCGGCGCTTGAAGTTCCCGCCGATCTCGTGCGACTGTCTGTCGGCATCGAAACCGTTGACGATCTGCTCGCTGATCTGGAGCAGGCGCTCGGATAACCCGACCGACGCTGGAGAATCTGCGCGATGACGACGACCTGGGTGGGAGCCACCGCCAAGCAGATCGCCCGTGCGGTGCGCCGCGGTGATGCGAGCGCCACCCAGGTCGTGGCCGATCACCTCGAACAGATCGCCATCTCCGATCCGGCCCTGGGCGCGTTCCGGGTGGTCCGGGGCGGGGAGGCGATCACCGAGGCGGAGAAGGTCGACGACCAGGAGGATCTGGCCAATCTGCCGCTGGCCGGGGTGCCGGTGGCGGTGAAGGAGAACACGGCCGTCGCCGGACTGCAGACGTGGCACGGTTCGGCCGCCGCGCGTACCCCGGAGGTCGCGGAGGAGGACCACGAAGTGGTCCGCAGGCTGCGCGGAGCCGGCGCCGTGGTGGTCGGTGTGACCCGGATGCCGGAGATGGGCCTCTGGGCGCTCACCGACGACGACACCGGCCCGGCCCGCAACCCGTGGGACCTCGATCGCACGCCGGGCGGCTCGTCCGGTGGTTCGGCCGCCGCGGTCGCCGCGGGGCTGGTGCCGATCGCGCAGGGCAACGACGGTCTCGGCTCGATCCGGATCCCGGCTGCCTGCTGCGGCGTGGTCGGTCTCAAGCCGGGCCGCGGCGTGGTGCCGGTGGACTTCGGCGACAAGGACTGGTTCGGCCTGGTGGAGAACGGCGTGCTGACCACCACGGTGGCCGACGCCGCGCTCGGGTTCAGCGTGCTGGCCGGCCGCGAGCCGGTGAAACTGACCGAACCGGCCCGGCTGCGGGTGGGGGTGTCGCTGCGCTCGCCGGCCGCCGGTGTCAAGCCGGACGAGCCGAACACCTCGGCGGTCGCCACGGCCGCCCGGCTGCTCGTCGACGCCGGGCACGACACGGTGACCGCCGACCCGACGTACCCCGCCGGGGTGGCCCTGGGCGTGCTTGCCACCTGGTTCGCCGGGGCCTACGTCAACTCGGAGGGCCTGGACGTGCAGCGGCTGCAGCCGCGGACCCGGCGGCACATCACGCTGGGCCGGGCCGCGATGAAGGCCGGCCTGGTCCGGCAGAAGCAGCGGGAGGCGTGGCGGGAGCGGTCCATCCGGTTCTTCGCCGACCGGTCGATCGACCTGCTGCTCACCCCGGCGCTGGCCAGCACCCCGCCGCCGGCCGAGCGGTTCTCCGGTCAACCGTGGCGGCGCAACATGCTGGTGAACGCCGCCTACGCGCCGTACGCCGCGCCGTGGAATTACGCGGGCCTGCCCGCGATCGTGGTGCCGGTCGGATTCCGGCCCGACGGTCTGCCGCTCGCGATCCAGATGATCGGCCCGCCCGACTCGGAGTTGCTGCTGCTCTCGGTGGCCGGTCAGCTCGAGGTCCTCAACCCGTGGCAGCGGCACGCCCTGGTGTGATCATCGGCATGTGAGCCGGTCACCCGAACGGGTGGCACGATAGGTGTCCATGACCCCCGCTACACCGCTCGACCTGCTCACCCTCGCAGACGTCGAATCCGCCCGTTCCCTGCTCGACGGGGTCGCCAAGACCACCCCGCTGATCACGTCCCGGCCGCTGACCGAGATCACCGGTGTGCCGGTCTGGCTCAAGTGTGAGAACCAGCAGCGGGCCGGCTCGTACAAGGTGCGGGGGGCGTACACCCGCATCTCCCGGCTGTCCGACCAGGAACGCGAACGTGGGGTGGTCGCCGCCAGCGCCGGCAACCACGCCCAGGGTGTGGCGCTCGCGGCGGGCCTGCTCGGCACCCGGGCGACGGTGTTCATGCCGGAGGGCGCGCCGCTGCCCAAGGTTTCCGCCACCAAGGGGTACGGGGCCGCGGTCGAATACGCCGGCACCAGCGTGGACGACGCTCTCGAGGCGGCGCACGAGTTCGCCCGGGAGACCGGCGCGATCCTGATCCACCCGTTCGACCACCCGGACGTGATCGCCGGGCAGGGCACGGTCGCGCTGGAGATCCTGGAGCAGTGCCCGGAGGCGACCACGATCGTGACCGCGGTCGGCGGCGGCGGGCTGATCTCCGGGTTGGCGGTGGCGGCGAAGGCGTTGCGGCCGGACATCCGGATCGTCGGGGTGCAGGCGAGCGGTGCTGCCGCGTACCCGCCTTCGCTGGCTGCCGGCGCGCCCCGCAAGCTGGCCTCCTGCGCCACGATCGCGGACGGCATCGCGGTGATGCGCCCCGGCGACCTCACGTTCGCGCACGTGGCGAAACTGGTCGACGAGGTGGTCACGGTCTCCGACGAGGACCTGTCGGCGGCGCTGCTGATCCTGCTCGAACGGCACAAGATGGTGGTCGAGCCGGCCGGTGCGGCCGCGGTGGCCGCGCTGATGACCGGCGCCTACGCCCCGCCGGAGGGCGGACCGGCGGTGGCGATCCTGTCCGGCGGCAACATCGACCCGATGCTGCTGCTGCGGGTGATCGAACACGGTCTGGCCTCGGCCGGGCGGTTCCTGCGGCTCGCGGTCCGCTGCACGGACCGGCCGGGTCAGCTGGCCCGGCTGCTGGGGGAGATCGCCACGCAGCGGGCGAACATCGTCGACGTGTCGCACTCGCGGCAGAGCCCGCGGCTCAGTTTCGGCGAGGTGGAGGTGGCGCTCTCGGTGGAGACCCGCGGTCCGGCCCACTCGTCCGCACTGATCAGTGCGTTGCGCGACGCCGGTTACCGGGTGGCCCTGCTGGCCGACGCGACGCCCTGATCCCGTCCCGGAACCGGGTTGCCGGCCCGGCCGGACATCCAGGATGATCATCCGCCGTGCCTGAAGATGATCTTTGTCCACGTTGTTCGACCGCGACCGTCAGCGAGCGGTCCGCCGAACCCTGGTGCCCGTCGTGCGAAGAAGGCCTGGACCGGTTCGGTGACCACGGGCGGCACCTGGGCTGGGTGTGGACCGACCGTCTGCTCTACCGGGCGGCGTACCGGCTGACCGCCCGGCAGTTCACCGCGATGGCCGGGCGCCCGGCGTCCGCCTCGCCGGTGTCCGCGGCCCGGATCGTCACGGTCGGCGTGTCGGTGCTGCTGCTCGCCGGGGTCCTGGCCATGGCCGGTGCCGGCCTGTGGCTGCTCCTGTACGACTTCTTCAGCCCGGTCAACCTGATCGGCGCGCTGCTGCTGGTGACCGCGGTCGTACTGCGCCCGCGGCTGGGGCGGCTCTCCGCGCTGACCGCGGACGCCTGGGAGGTCGACCGGGACGGCGCGCCGGAACTGTTCACCGTGATCGAGCGGGTCAGTGCCGTGGTCGGGGTTCCGATGCCGGACGTGGTGCTGGTGGGGGCGGAGCAGAACGCGTACACGACGACGGTCGGTCTGCGGCGGCGCCGGGTGCTCTGTCTGGGCGCACCGCTCTGGGCGGTGCTCGACCCGCAGGAACGGGTCGCGTTGCTCGGCCACGAGCTGGGGCACTTCGTGAACGGCGACGTCCGGCGGGGTCTGCTCACCCAGGCGGCCACCACCACCCTGGGCCGCGTGGCGTACCTGCTGAGCCCGGAGCGCGGCGTCACCCTCCTCGAGCAGATCGTGGAGCTGATCTGCTGGATGTTGTCCCGGCTGGTGATGGGCGTGCACCTGGTGCTGGTCGCCACCAGTCAGCGTGACTCGCAGCGGGCCGAATACCTCGCCGACGAACTCGGGGTGCGGGCCGGCGGAAGCGCGGCGGCCGTACGCCTCAACGACCACTTCCTGATCATGGACGCGATCGACACGGTGATCCGGCGGGAGGCCCGGGCGCAGCACGGCGCACCGGAGTGGCGGGCGGCGTCGGACATCGCCCGGGCCAACCTGGTGCCGCGTGTGCCGGCGATGCGGCAGCTCAGCCGCCGGGTCGAGGCGTCGTTCTTCGCATCGCACCCGCCGACCGGGTTGCGGGCCGCTCTCATCGAGACGCGACCCGCACAGCCGGCCGGGGTGGAACTGAGCGGGCCGGAATCGGCCCGCATCGACGGGGAACTCACGGCGATCTACGAGAAGGCGCGCCGCGAGCTGGCCGTCAGCCCGTGAGTCAGCCCTCGAAGGCGCCGAACTTCACGACGGTGACCTTGATGTCGGAGCCGCTCGGGGCGGTGTAGGTGACCGTCTGGCCGGGGCGTGCGCCGAGGATCGCCTGGCCCAGCGCCGACTCGGGGCTGTAGACGGTGAGATCGGTCGTCGACGAGATCTCCCGCGAACCGAGGAGGAACGTCTCGGTGTCGCTCTGGTCGTCGTCGAAGTAGATCGTGACCACGGAGCCCGGGGTGACCGAGTCGGCGACCTGGGCCTCGCCGACCTCGGAGTTGCGCAGGAACTCCTTCAAGTAGAGGATCCGGCCCTCCTGGCGGCTCTGCTCCTCGCGGGCGGCGTGGTAGCCGCCGTTCTCGCGGAGGTCACCCTCCTCGCGCCGGGCGTTGATCTCCGCAGCTATCGCCGGCCGGTTCGCGATCAACTCGTCGAGCTCGGCCTGCAGCCGGTCGTGAGCGTCCTGGGAGAGCCAGGTCTTCGGCGCCTCGGAACTGGGCACGGTCGATCTCCTTGCTGGAACTGGGCAGTGTCTTGGCCTGCTAGCTGAGTGGTGGCCTAGCAGTGTCTTGGCCTTGCCGGAATCCGGCATGCTCAACGCAGCGAATCACCAAGCTTACCAGCGGTATGCATGCCGCCGGGATCGCCAGATCCTGCCCCATCCGGAACGCGAAACCGGCCGTTTGACGTTTTCGCAGGTCGGAGCGGCCGTGTCAGGCGGTGGCGCGGCAGCCCATCACGTCACCGACCGAGCCGCGCTCCTTGGTGGGGATGGATTCACTCACCTCGACGCTTCCGCCGCCCGCCGGCGCCGGAATCCGCACCGACCGGCGACCCACCTCGAACCCGTCGTAGTCGCGGGCGCGCAGCATGCAGGTGGCGGTGCCGCCCTCGGGCACCTGGACCCGGAACTGGATCACCAACTCGGTGTCGGACGGCTCGTTCCACCCGATGATGTCGGCGGTGTAGTCGGTCTGACCGAACTTGTCGTAGTACTGCATGGTGATGCCGATCAGGCCCGCACCGAACAGGACCGCAGCGGTGATCGGCAGCCATCGGCGCGGCCTGCCGTCGCGGCGCCGGCCGTATCGTCCGGGCGGGAAGACCGCGGTTGTGGCGTGCGTCTCGCTCACCTTGCGACCTCTCGTGCGTTTGTTGTCGGTGGGATCGGCCAGAATGGCAGAGTCCATCTTCGCAGCCGATCCCGGCCCGCCGACGGCAGGCCTGGTCGAGAGGGTAGTTAACGTGGCCGAGCAGTTGCGCCTCATGACCGTGCACGCGCACCCCGACGACGAGTCGAGCAAGGGTGCCGCCACGATGGCGAAATACATCGCCGAGGGGACGAGCGTGCTCGTCGCCACCTGCACGGGTGGTGAGCGCGGCAGCGTGCTCAACCCCAAGATGGACCGGCCCGAGGTGCTGGCCGACATCACCAACATCCGCCGTGCCGAGATGGACAAGGCCCGCGAGATCCTCGGCGTGGACCAGGCCTGGCTCGGGTTCGTCGACTCCGGCCTGCCCGAGGGCGACCCGCTGCCGCCGCTGCCCGAGGGGTGTTTCGGCCTGCAGGACCCGCAGGAGGCGGCCAAGCCGCTGATCAAGCTGATCCGCGAGTTCCGGCCGCACGTCATGACCACCTATGACGAGAACGGCGGATACCCGCACCCGGACCACATCATGTGCCACAAGATCTCGGTGGTGGCGTTCGACGCGGCCGGCGACCCGGAGCTCTACCCGGAGCTGGGGGAGCCGTGGCAGCCGCTGAAGCTGTACTACAACTCCGGCTGGACCCGGGCGCGGATGCTCGCGCTGCACGAGGGCATGCTGGCCGCCGGCCTCGAGTCGCCGTACGCGGAGTGGCTGGAGAAGTGGTCGGACCGCCAGGACCGCGGCGACAAGATCACCACGCGGGTGGAGTGCGGGGAGTACTTCGGGATCCGCGACGACGCGCTGCGGGCGCACGCGACCCAGGTCGACCCGGACGGCTTCTGGTTCCACATCCCGCTGGAGATGCAGCAGAAGGTGTGGCCCACCGAGGACTTCGAGCTGGCGCGTTCCCTCGTCGACAGCCCGGTCCCGGAGTCCGACCTGTTCGCGGGCATCCGGGAACGGGTCGGCGCCGCCTGAGCAGTACCCTGGGCGCGTGGACATCTTCGCGGTCAACAACTTCGGTGACACCCGGTCGGGCGGCCTGGCCGGTCCGATGGGACTCTTCGTCATCCTCCTGATGTGCATCGGGACCGTGCTGTTGATCCGCAACATGAACAAGCGCTTGCGTCGGCTTCCCGACAGTTTCCCGACTCAGGCTGAGCAGGACCGTGTGGCGGAGATCGCGCGTCGCGACGCCGATCCCGCCACCGCCGGCCTCCCCGAGGGCGCCGACGTCGAGGCGAATCGATCCCCGGCGGGCGCGTCCGCCGAGGATGCCGAGGTCGCAGCGGTGCCCCAGCAGAAGAAGGACGCTGCCGCCGGCGACGCCGCAGACCGCGCCTGAGCGATGCGGAACCGGCCGGGCATCGACCGGTTCCGGCCCGCGGGCGCGAAGCATCCCGTCCGGGGTCCGTCAAGCCCTGTTGCGTTCATCGCGATTGATTTAGCCTTCCGCCCGGGGGCCGCTCGGTTCCTGGACCCTGCGCGGAAGGGGGCGCCGACATGCACACTGTCCGGCGCCGACTCTCCGTGACGAGGATGCACGTGCATCCTCCCGTGCGCCCTGCTGCCGGGGCCCTGTCGTGACCGCACCCGTGCGTGCCGCGCCGGTCCGTCTCCTGACCGCCGCCGTGGTCCTCGCCGCACTGACGACCGTGGTGCTCGGCGCCCTGCAGCCGATCGGACACTCGGCCGTGCGCCCCCTCGCCACGCTCGACGGCATCTCGGTGGCCGTCGTCCTCGCCGCCATCGCCCAACTGGCCGGCCTGCGGTTCCGGCTCGGCCCGGACGCGGTCTCGGTGAGCTGGGCGGAGGCCGCCGTGGTGGTCGGCTTCGTGGTCGCCCCGCCCGGCTGGCTCCCCGGCGCCACCCTGGTCGGCGCCGGCGTCGCCTGGCTGCTGCTCGCCTGGTTCACCGGCATCCGCAACGTCGCCGAGATCGTCCACCTGGTCGCCTCGATGACCCTCGGCGCCGCCGGCGCAGCCCTGGTCACCACCCTGCTCGCCGGCGACGCCCCGATCCAGAGCGCCCGCCTGCCGCTCGCCCTGGTGGCCGGCGCCGCGGTCTACCTGCTCATCACGTTCGGCCTGGTGGTGCTCACCCTGGTGCTGCACCGCGACGCCGAACCGGCACAGATCGCCGCCCGGGTGCTCTACGCGAAACTGCCGATGTCGGTCGGCAACGTGCTGGTCGGCCTCTGCGCCGTCTTCGCGCTCTCCCGGCAGCCGCTCTGGCTCCTCGCGTTCGGCCCGGCCCTGTGGCTGCTGCACCGCACCTACCGCTTCCACCTGCGCGCCGCCGAGGAACGCCGGATGTGGGAGGCGTTCGCCACGGCCACCGCCCGGCTGCCCGGCACCAGCGAGGCCGAGGTGGCACACGCCGGACTCCGCGGCGCCCTGGACGTCTTCGGCGCCCGCCGCGCCGAACTGGAGGTGCGGCTCGAGGGCGGCCACCGCCGGTACGCCCAGGACGGCCCCGGCCTGGAGGACACCCTCGCCGCCCGCTCCGGACCGGCGATCACGCGCAGCATGGCGGTCGCCGGCCGGCCGGTCGGTGAGCTGACCGTGTGGCTCGGCGAACCCAACCTGCCGGTCCCGCAGGACGAGGCGGCGATCACGGCGTACGGCGAGGCACTCGCCGGAGCGCTGCACGACGCGGCGGCCCACCAGCGCATCGAGGAACTGGACACCCGCGCGGCGTGGTACCGGATCCGTGACCCGCTCACCGGGCTGCTCAACCGGGGCGCGTTCGGCACCGAGGGCGACCCGCTGCTGGACTCCCTCGAACGTGACCGGCAGGTCGCCGTGCTGCTGCTCGACGTGGTCGACTTCCGCGAGGTCAACAGCACCCTCGGGCACCGCGGCGGCGACGAGGTGCTCCGGCTGGTCGGCCGGCGGCTCACCGACCTGAGCCGCGTCGGCGAACTGCTCGCCCGCACCGGCGACGACGAGTTCGCGCTGCTGCTGCCGACCATCACCGCCGTCGCCGACGCGGGCCGCCCGCAGAGCAGCGCCGGTCAACTGCCGGCCGCCCTGCGCCGGGCCCGCGAACTGGTCGAACAGTTGCGTCTGCCGATGGAGGTGGCCGGGGTGCGCCTGGCCGTCGAGGTCACCGTGGGCGTGGTGGTGGCCCGGGCCGGCCAGGTCGAGGCGGGCGAACTGCTACGCCGGGCGTCGCTGGCCGTCGGCAAGGCCAAAGAGCTGGGCCTCACCGTCGGGACGTACGACAGCGGCCAGGACGCGAGCAGCACCGACCAGCTGGCCCTGCTCGCCGAGCTGCAGGACGCGTTCGCCGCCGACGACCAGATCGTGCTGCACCTGCAGCCCGCGGTGGACCTGGTGACCGCCGCGCCGACCGGGGTGGAGGCGCTGGTCCGCTGGCGGCACCCGCGGCGCGGGCAGCTGTCCCCGGGCGACTTCCTGCCGGCCGTGGAGCGCAGCGAACTGCTCATCCCGTTCACCCGCCGCGTGCTCGACCTGGCACTCTCCTCGGCCGCGGACTGGGCGGCCAGCGGCATCGACGTCCCGGTCTCGGTCAACGTCTCGGCCCGCAGCCTCACCGACCCGACCTTCCCGGTGCAGGTGGCCGAGGCGCTGCGCCGGCACCGGACCCCGGCGTCCCGGCTGGTCCTGGAGATCACCGAGTCGGTGGCGGTCAGCGAACAGGAGATCGTCGACGAGGTGCTGGCCCGCCTGCGCGCCCTGGACGTGCAGATCTCCCTGGACGACTTCGGCACCGGCTTCTCGTCGCTCTCCTCGGTCACCCGGATGCCGTTCGACGAGATCAAAATCGACCGCTCCTTCGTCGACGAGATGATCGACTCGGCGGCGGCCGGCGCGGTGGTCCGCGGCGCGGTCGAGCTGGGCGCCCGCCTCGGCGTACGCGTGGTGGCCGAAGGCATCGAGACGGTCGAGCAACGGGCCGCGCTGATCGCGCTCGGCTGCCCGACCGCCCAGGGCTACCACTTCTGCAAGCCGATGCCCGCCGACAAGATCGTGCAGGCGCTCTCCCAGCTGGCCGAAGCGGCACCGGCCCCGGTGACCCGCCTGCGCGCCGACGACGCCTCCTGACCTATTCACAGGAGATGTCCAGGCCGGAGCCGGTCCCGGTTCAGGTAGCCCGGGAACAGTGGTCCGGACACCGCGCAGGGCGGTTCGGCCGCCGGTGCGCTTCCCCGGGGCCGTCACGGGAGGAGTGGACCGCTGGATCTCACCGGTTGGGCCGTCGGCCTGATGGACAGCCTCGGCGGTGTCGGCGCCGCCCTGATCATCGGCCTCGACAACCTGTTCCCGCCGATCCCCAGCGAGCTGGTGCTCCCCCTGGCCGGGTTCGCCGCCAGCCGGGGCGTGTTCAGCCTGCCCGAGGCGCTGTTCTGGACCACACTGGGCTCGGTCGTCGGCGCGATCATCGTGTACTGGGCGGGAGCCCTCCTCGGCCGCGACCGCGCCCGCGCGCTGATCGCCCGCCTGCCCCTGGTGCAGGTGACCGACTTCGATCGTTGTGAGGCGTGGTTCGCCAAGCACGGCGCCAAGGCGGTCTTCTTCGGCCGGATGGTGCCGCTGTTCCGCAGCTTCATCTCGTTCCCGGCCGGCGTCGAGCGGATGAGTTTCGGACTGTTCCTGCTGCTCACCACCGCGGGCAGCCTGATCTGGAACACCCTCTTCGTGACCGCCGGCTACCAGCTGGGAGCGAACTGGCACGTCGTCGAGGATTATGCCGGCGTCTTCCAGAAGGTCGTGATCGTCGGCGTGGTGATCGCTATCGGTCTCTTCGTCTATCAGCGGGTGCGCAGCCGCTCCCGGCCGCCGGTCGACCCGGATGCCACCGTGCTGCTGCCGGTGATCGAGGACCGCCGGCGCTGATCCGGGCCGTGTCCCGGGCGTTGTGTCAGAGTGGGCGGTATGGCCAACCGTCTTGCCGATGCCACCTCGCCCTATCTGCAGCAGCACCGGGACAACCCGGTGGACTGGTGGCAGTGGTCGCCCGAGGCGTTCGAGGAGGCCCGGCGGCGGGACGTGCCGGTGATCATCTCGGTGGGCTACGCCGCCTGCCACTGGTGTCATGTGATGGCGCACGAGTCGTTCGAGGACGCGACGGTCGCCGGGCTGATGAACGACGGGTTCGTGGCGATCAAGGTGGATCGTGAGGAACGGCCGGACGTGGACGCCGTCTACATGACCGCGACGCAGGCGATGACCGGGCAGGGCGGCTGGCCGATGACGGTCTTCGCCACGCCGGACGGGGAGCCGTTCTTCTGCGGGACGTACTACTCCCGGGAGCGGTTCACCGCCCTGCTCGGCTCGGTCTCGACCGCCTGGCGTGACCAGCGGGAGGCGGTCGTCCAGCAGGGCGCGGCGGTGGTCCAGGCGGTCGGCGGCGCCCAGCTGGTCGGCGGGCCGACCGCGCCGATCTCGGCGGAACTGCTCACGGCCGCGGCGCAGGGCCTCTTCAAGGACCAGGATCCGATGTACGGGGGATTCGGCGGCGCCCCGAAGTTCCCGCCGCACATGAGTCTGCTGTTCCTGCTCCGGCACCACGAGCGCACCGGGTCTCCGGAGGCGCTGGAGACGGTCCGGCACGCGGCCGAGCAGATGGCCCGGGGCGGCATCTACGACCAGCTGGCCGGCGGGTTCGCCCGGTACGCGGTGGACAACACCTGGACCGTGCCGCATTTCGAGAAGATGCTCTACGACAATGCTCTGCTGCTGCGTGTCTACACCCAGCTGTGGCGGCTGACCGGGGACGACCTGGCCCGGCGGGTCGCCGGCGAGACGGCCGCGTTCCTGCTGCGGGACCTGGGCACCGCGGAGGGTGGGCTGGCGTCGGCGCTGGACGCGGACACCGACGGGGTGGAGGGGCTGACCTACGCGTGGACGCCCGCCGAACTGGTGGAGCACCTCGGCGACGAGGACGGCGCGTGGGCGGCCGACCTGTTCCGGGTCACCGCGAAGGGCACGTTCGAGGACGGCAGGAGTGTCCTGGTGCTGGCCCGCGACATCGACGCCGCCGACCCGGCGCTGATCGCCCGCTGGCAGGACGTCCGGTCCCGGCTGCTGGCCGCCCGGTCCGCCCGCCCGCAGCCGGCCCGCGACGACAAGGTGGTCGCCTCCTGGAACGGCCTGGCCGTCACCGCCCTCGCCGAACACGGGGTGCTGACCGGCACCGCGGCCTCCCGGGACGCCGCCGTGGCGCTGGCCGGGGTGCTCGCCGACCGGCATCTGGTGGACGGCCGGCTGCGCCGGGTGTCCCGGGACGGTGTGGTGGGGGAACCGGCCGGGGTGCTCGACGACCACGGGTGCGTGGCCGAGGGGTTCCTCGCCGTGCACCAGATCACCGGTGATCCGCGCTGGCTCGGGCTCGCGAAGCAGCTGCTGGATGTGGCGCTGGCGCACTTCGGCACCGGCGAGGGCGGCTTCTACGACACCGCCGACGACGCGGAGAAGCTGCTGACCCGCCCGGCCGACCCGACCGACAACGCCACCCCGTCGGGGGCGTCGTCGATCGGTGCGGCGCTGGTGGGCTACGCGGCGCTGACCGGGGAGACGGCCTACCGGGAGGCGGCCGACGCGACCCTGGCCACCCTGGGGCCGCTGATCGGCGGGCATCCGCGGTTCGCGGGCTACTCCGCGGCGGTCGCCGAGGCGGCGCTGAGTGGGCCGCTGGAGATCGCGGTCGCGACGGACGACCCGGCGGATCCGCTGGTGGCGGCCGCGTTCCGGTACGCCCCGGCCGGCACGGTGATCGTCGCGGGCGCGCCGGGCGCGGACGGCGTGCCGCTGCTCGCGAACCGTCCCCTGATCGGGGGAGCCGCGACCGCCTACGTGTGTCGTGGGTTCGTCTGCGAACGACCCGTCACCACGGAAGATGATCTGCGCGGACACGTCGCCCCGGCACACCGGCGGTAGCGCCCGGAGGGCGGGGACGGGTCGGCTGCTTCTGGGGAGTGGTGGCTCGTACCCCCGCAGAATGATCTTGGGTCGCGGAGCGTGGCTCGGCCGCCGGGGTCGAATCCCGCGGAGAGTAGGCTGTTCGGGCGATGGATACCCGAACCGGTCTGCCTGTAGTCGGCATGGTGGGGGGCGGGCAACTGGCCCGGATGACCCACCAGGCCGCCATTTCCCTCGGCCAGTCACTGCGTGTGCTCAGTGAGCGACCCGACGACAGTGCCGCGCTTGTCGCGTCGGACGTGCCGATCGGCACGCACACCGATCTGGCCGCGCTGCGTGAGTTCGCCAAGGGCTGCGACGCCGTCACCTTCGACCACGAGCATGTGCCGACCAAGCACATCGAGGCGCTCGAGGACGAGGGCGTCAAGATCTTCCCGGGGTCGAAGGCCCTGGTCTTCGCCCAGGACAAGGGCATGATGCGGGAACGCCTGGCGGCTCTCGGCGCCCCGGTCCCGCGCTGGGCCCGGGTCGGCACCGCCGACGACATCGAGGCCTTCGCGGCCGGGTCGTGGCCGGTGGTGGCCAAGGCGACCCGCGGCGGCTACGACGGTCGCGGCGTCTGGATCGTCGGCTCCCGCGAGGCCGCCGACGACCTGGTCTCGACCGGTGTGCCGCTGATCGTCGAGGACAAGGTCCCGCTCAAGCGTGAGCTGGCCGCCCTGGTGGCGCGTTCCCCGTTCGGGCAGGTCGCGGCCTACCCGGTGGTGGAGACCGTGCAGCGCGACGGCATCTGCGTCGAGGTGCTCGCCCCGGCGCCCGGCCTGAGCGAGCAGCGTGCGCTCGAGGCGCAGCAACTCGCCATCGACCTGGCCACCGAACTCGGCGTGGTCGGCCTGCTCGCCGTGGAACTGTTCGAGACCGACGAGGGCATCGTGGTCAACGAGCTGGCCATGCGCCCGCACAACTCCGGTCACTGGACCATCGAGGGTGCCCGGACCTCCCAGTTCGAGCAGCACCTGCGGGCCGTCCTGGACTACCCGATGGGCTCGACCGCTCTGACCGCGCCGGTGGTCGTGATGGCCAACGTGCTCGGCGGCGAGCCCGGCGGCATCAGCGTCGACGAGCGCCTGCACCACCTCTTCGCCGAGGTGCCGGACGCGCGGGTGCACCTCTACGGCAAGCAGGTCCGCCCCGGTCGCAAGATCGGCCACGTGACCGTGCTCGGCGACGATCTGGCCACGGTGCGGGCACGGGCCGCCCGGGCCGCCAAGTGGCTCCAGGAAGGTGTGTAGATGTCTCCGCAGGTCGGCATCATCATGGGCAGCGACTCCGACTGGCCCACCATGGAGGCCGCCGCGATCGCCCTCGCCGAGTTCGACGTGCCCTTCGAGGTCGGCGTCGTCTCCGCCCACCGCACGGTCCGCAAGATGGTCGACTACGCCGAAGCCGCGGCCGGCCGCGGCATCAAGGTGATCATCGCGGGTGCGGGCGGTGCGGCCCACCTGCCCGGCATGGTGGCGTCGCTGACCCCGCTGCCGGTGGTCGGCGTGCCGGTCCCGCTGAAACACCTCGACGGCATGGACTCCCTGCTGTCCATCGTGCAGATGCCGGCCGGCATCCCGGTGGCGACGGTGTCGATCGGCGGCGCGCGCAACGCGGGCCTGCTGGCGGTCCGGATCCTCGGCGCTGCCGACCCGGTGATCCGCCGGCGGATGGCGGACTTCCAGGTCGGCCTGGAGAAGATGGTCGAGGAGAAGGACGCCGCCCTCCGCGACCGCCTTCTCGGCTGATCTCTTCTAGCGCATCCGGAAGACCACCTCACGCAGCTCCTGGGCGCGCCGGCGACTCTCGTTGGTGGCGCCCAGGAACAGCAGGATCACGCCGACCGGCACCAGCGCCAGCCACGGCCCGCCCAGCGTGAACGCGAACCGGAACGCGGCGATCACCGTCGCGGCGGCGCCGACCACCACCGGGGCCTGCTGCCGGGTACGCGTGCCGACCAGCAACGTGGCCACCGCGCCCAGCAGGAGCAGCACCCCGCGCAGGTCGCCACCGTTGCCGGCCAGGACGATCCCGATCGTCGGCACGAAAGCGGCGAGCAGTGCGGGGCCGTAAGCCGCCCAGCTGCTCAGGTCGGGCCGGTGATGCGCCTCCACCACACCGACCGCCAGCGCCAGACCGGCGAACGGCAGGGTGTACGCCTCCGGCAGCCCCACGTCGGCGAGCGCGATGAACAGCCACCAGCCGACGATCTCGAAGCCGACCGCCGTCCAGAACAGGGTCCGCCGCTGGCCGGGTGTCCGGTCCGGGCGGGACGCGGCCAGCCCCAGCACGGCACCCCACGCGGCCAGCAGCGCGGCGAGGTGCGCCGGGGAGTCGAAGGCGAGCGCGCCCGCGATCAGCGCGGACGCGTAGCCGCACCACTCCACCGTGGTGGCCTCGACCCGGTACTGCGGCATGCCCAGCCGCGGCATCAGCGTCGACAGTGACAGCAGCACCGTGCCGACGGCCAGCACCCCGAACGCCGCCCAGTGCCGCGGCAGACCGGCGGAGATCGCCACCGTCAACACGAACATCTGGCCCATCAAGGCGGCGAAGACCCAGCCCAGAAGGCGTGCGCCCTGGGTACGCCCGGCGAGCGCGGCCACCAGCCCGACGCCCACGGCGGAGCCGACGGTGAGCAGGGTCAGCGGTTCCGTGGCGAGGCTGCCGGCGAGACCGGCGCCCCCGGCGAGCAGGCCGACCGCGAAGACCACCGACCGGGTGCCGCGCAGCAGCGGCGCCCGGGTCTCGATCGGCGGCGGGGTGAGCGCCAGGCCGAGCATCGCGATGGTGAAGACGACCAGGGCGGCACCGGTGGCCGCCGGGAAACCGGCGTGCAGCGCGATCGGCGTTATCAGCAGGGTGAGCGCGACGCCGGGAAGGATCACCGGGACCGCCTCGGACACCCGGCCGCCGAACCCGATCGCGGCCAGCGCGGCGGCCCCGGTGAGCAGGACCGCGGCGAGCGCGCTGGTCCCGTCGACGGTGCCCGCGGCGGGGTTCGCCAGGGCCGGGATCGGACCCTCCCAGATCGCCCGGATCTGCCCGAGCGGGTCGATCAGGGCGGCGCGCAGGGCCGGCGCCAGCGAGAACAACGCCACGATGGTGGGCAGCAGGGCCAGGATCACCGCTCCGGTGGCCGGGTCGGAGAGCCAGCGTTCGCTGAGCCGGCTGCCGGCCAGGCCACTGGAGCGCAGCGCACCACGGCGCATCCGGGTGTACCGGCCGCGGCCGGGCACCTCGTCCGGGTCGACCGGCGCGGCCGGGGCCGGGGTGGCACCGCGCAGCATCTCGGCGAGGACGCCGAGCAGGGCGGCGGCGGCCGCGTACAGGGCGGTGGGGAAGTCCGACGGGATCGACGCGAGCGCGGTGACGGTGGCGCCCAGGACCAGGCCGATGGTGGCCCAGGGAAGGTATTGCGGGACGCGCCTGCCGAGCGCGGCGAGAACGGCCAGGCCCAGACTGGACGCGGCGAGACCGGCGGTCAGCACCACCTGCGCGCCGTGCCCCAGGTCGGCGGCGGTCGCGGCGAGCGCCCCGGGCAGCGCGAGCAGGATCGCCGCGGTGGCCGCCCCGCCGATCTGCGCCCGGTGCGGGGGAAGCACGTCCTCCGCCTCGAAGCCGGCTCGGCGCAGCGGGATCCGCGCGGTGACCGCGGCCAGCGCGCCGACCAGCACCACCGCGCCGAGCGCGATCGCGGTCGACCACGGGCGGGCCAGTCCGGTGGCGGCGCTGTGCACCAGCACCACGGCGGCGACCGCGGCGCGGGCCCGGGCCGCGGACGGGACCGCGGTGGCGACGGCGGCGAGCACGTAACCGACGGCGACGGCGGTGCCGACCAGCAGCGGCGACCACCAGGGCATGCCGAAGGCGAACGGGGCACTGATGGCGGCCAGTGCGGCGGCCAGGCCGGAGACGTACGGCCCGTAGGTGCGGGGCATCGCGACGGCGGCGGTGACCGCGATCATGGCCAGCGCGAACGGGGCCTGCCACGCGCCCGGCGGCGGGGTGGTGACGTACCCGCTGAGGTCCGCGTACCACAGCGGACCGGGTGCGGAGAGGATCCGCAGGGCGTAGTCGAGCGCCTGGGCGCCGGCGAACAGGCCGATCACGGTGGCGGCGATGGCCAGGCCGCGGGACGGGCCGCGCCGCCAGTCGTCGGCGAGCAGGCCGACACCGACACCGACCAGCAGCACGACGACGCCGGCGACGGCGAGCGGCGCGCTCGGGAACGCCAGCGCGGCGACCCGGGCCAGCGCGCCGCAGATGGCGACGGTGGCGGCCGCCGCGGCGATGTCCGGGCCGTCCAGCGCCCGGTCGGTACGCCCCCGCGCGTCGATCGACTTGGCCAGGAAGAGCAGACCGGCCGCGCAGAGCAGCAGCGCGCCGACCCACAGGTCGGGTGCGGTGGCCCCGGGTGCGAACAGTGCCGCGGCGGCCATGGCCAGCGCGCCCAGCCCGGTGCCGGCCGTCACCGGCAGGCTGATCTCCCGGCGGGCCACCTGGAAGACGGCCGCGTAGCTGAGGGTGCCGGCCACCGCGAGGAAACCGGCGGCCAGCGCGGGGACGGTGGCCGCGGCGGTGGGCGGCGGCCCGCCACCGACGTCGGAGATCGCGAGGGCGGCGGTGACCGCGGCACCCGGAATGGCCAGCGCGGCGGCGCCGGCCGCCCACTCGCCGACCATCCAGGCGAAGATCCGGACCACGATCTGCCGGGCGGCGATCGCGACCATCACCCCGGCGCCGGCGATGGCGGTCAGCACCGCGGCGGTCAGCCAGGAGGCGCTCAGCGCCGCGCCCGCCCCGAACAGGCCGACCACCCCGGCCGCGACGACATGCGTGATCGCGATCCGCCGGGTGTTCGCCCACAGGCCGGCCGCACCCAGCCCGATGGCCGCGAGCACCAGCGGCCATGGCGCCTCCGACCAGGGCAGACCCAGCGAGGCGGGCACCGCCAGGGCGGTCATCGCCACCCCGGCGACCGCGCCCTCGTGCCGGATGCCGGCCGGCAGCGCCAGCGCGGCCGCGACGGTCAGGACCAGGGCGCTGAGCGCGAGCAGCTGGCCGGACGGGCCGACCGCCTCGGCGAGCTGCAGCGCGTACGCGGTGGTGTCCGCATTCCAGATCGGCCGGGCCGCGGCGACCGGGGCGATGGCCGCCCGCAGCGCGTCCACCCCGACGATCAGGCCGATCAGGGCGAGGGCGGCGGCCGACGCGAGCTGCGGACCGCGCCGGATCTCCTCGGGCAGGTTCCGCACCACCGCACCGGCGGCCGCGACGGCGACCGCGGCGAAGATCAGCGTCCAGTGCTGCGCGAGCACGTCGATGATCCGGGCGGTCGCACCGATCACGGCGAGGGTGAGGACCGCACCGGTCACGTTCACCGCGAGCGGGTGGCGCAGCAGCCGGGCGGCGGCGACCCCGGTCAGCGCGGCGGCGACCAGTATCAGGCCGGAACGCAACGCGTCCCCCAGCACCTGCGCCTGCAGCAGCGCCACCGAGGAGTAGAGCAGCGCGCCCGTGCAGGCCAGGCAGAGCAGGGCGAAGGTCAGTTCCCGCAGCCAGTTCGCCGAGGGTGGGGTGGCCGGCGGGGCGAGCGGCACCGAACCGGCCGGCGCGGCTCCGGCCGGACGCGGACCGGGGAAGATCCGGGTGGGCAGCCAGCGACTGCGCCGCGGGCGCATTCCCGAGATGATCAGATCCGGTTCCTCCGGGTGCGACTCCGGCCGGATCTCCGGGTTCACCTGCGCGGCCCGGTCGGCGGGGGTCGGGCGTCCCAGCGGCCAGCTCGGCACCAGACGACCGGCCCGGATCACCGTGGTCAGAAGCAGAAGATCCAGCACGGCCACCACGGTCAGGGCCAGGCCCCACCCTGCCGGGCTCTGAATCAGCGGGTACGCCAGAAGCGGCGCGACCGGCTGTGCGGCGATGACCGTCGCGTACCGCGGGGTGGCGAGTCGCGTGACCCCGGCGTAGACGAAGGACGCCACCGCGGTGATCGCAAACGTGATGCCGAGGTAGAGCGCGACCGGCACGTCCGGTCCACCGGTGAGCGCACTGCCGTGCAGGGCGAACAGCGTCACCGGAAGCATGGCCAGGCCGATCGCGGCGATCGTCTCACCGGTCGAGGTCAGCCCGCGGCGGGCGGTGCCGGGCGCGACGGACAGCGCGACGCCGGTGGCCAGCGCCAGGATCAGGGTCCGGGCGAACGGGTTGTCGACCGCCACCCCGGCGAAGGTGACCGCGGCGACGCCGAGCAGCAGCGCACCGAGCACCAGCAGGATGTTCTGCACCGACTGGGTGGAGGCCTCCGGCGGATGCTCCATGGTGGCCAGCGGCGGGCGGCGCGGCGCGGGCGGCGGTTCCTCCCGGAGCAGGGTCGCGCCGTCGTCGACGATGACCCGGGGCTGCCGGCGGGGGCGTTCCTGCTCCGCGGCGGGGGGCCGTTCGGGTCGTTCGGGCCGGTCGGGCCGCTCCGTTTCGGCGGCGGGGCTCTCCGCGCGGGCGCCCGGTGGCGGCGGCGGGGGGAAGTCACCCGGAGCCGGCGGCCGGCGGCGGGTGCTGCGCTTGCTCTTCGCACCCTTCGCCTTCTGCGCGTGAGCCAGGATGTCCCGCTGGAACTGCGCCGCCTGGATCTTGCTGGCGATCTGCGTGCGCTGGTTCGCGGCCGACATGTCCTCGACCTTCAGCGCCGCGATCGAGGCGTCGATCCGAGCCAGTTCGTCCGCGTAGTCGGGATCGTCAGCCTTCGCCACGAGACCTCCTTGGCCAGCCGGCCGCTCTGTGTAGTTAGAGCATGCCGGTACGACACCTCATTAGAACAGTCTCAAGCGGGCAGAGAGATGCCCGAACCCGGCAAGTCCTCTTCTGTTGCCAAGCGCACGCTACGCGCCGGTAACATAGCGGCGGGACCGGCTGAGGGAAGGTTAAGGTCATGCCTGCATTCGATGTCTACCAGCTTCCGGAGGACCACGAGACCATCCGCGCCGCCGTGCGCGAGGTCTGTGACGCGCGGGTCGCACCGCACGCCGCGGAGGCCGACGAGACGAGCGACTTCCCGAAGGCCTCGTACGACGCTCTGCGCTCCTCCGACTTCCACGCCCCGCACATCCCCGCGGAATACGGCGGTGCCGGCGCGGACGCCCTGGCCACCGCCATCGTCATCGAAGAAGTGGCCCGCGCCTGCGCCTCCTCCTCACTGATCCCGGCGGTCAACAAACTCGGCACCATGCCGCTGCTGATCGCCGGCTCCGAGGATTTGAAGCAGAAATACCTGTCGAAGGTGGCCGCCGGCGAGGGGATGTTCTCCTACTGCCTGTCCGAACCCGAAGCCGGCTCGGACGCCGCCTCGATGACCACCCGAGCCGTCCGCGACGGCGACCACTGGGTGCTCAACGGCGTCAAGCGGTGGATCACCAACGCCGGAGTCTCGGAGTACTACACGGTCTTCGCGGTCACCGACCCGTCGGCCCGCTCCCGCGGCATCTCCGCCTTCGTGGTGGAGAAGAGCGACGAGGGAGTGAGCTTCGGCGCCCCGGAGAAGAAACTGGGGATCAAAGGCTCCCCGACCCGCGAGGTCTACTTCGACAACGTCCGGATCCCCGCCGACCGCATCATCGGCGCGGAAGGCACCGGCTTCGCCACCGCGATGAAGACCCTCGACCACACCCGGGTCACCATCGCCGCCCAGGCCGTCGGCATCGCGCAGGGCGCCCTCGACTTCGCCAAGGGGTACGTGAAGGAGCGCAAACAGTTCGGCAAGCCCGTCGCCGACTTCCAGGGCATCCAGTTCATGCTCGCCGACATGGGCATGAAGCTGGAGGCGGCCCGCCAGTTGACGTACGTGGCGGCCGGCAAGAGCGAACGCGGCGACGCGGACCTGACGTACTTCGGAGCGGCGGCGAAGTGTTTCGCCTCCGACGCGGCCATGGAGATCACCACGGACGCGGTGCAGTTGCTGGGCGGCTACGGCTACACCCGCGACTACCCGGTCGAACGCATGATGCGCGACGCCAAGATCACCCAGATCTATGAAGGCACCAATCAGGTTCAGCGGATTGTGATGGCGCGGCAGCTCCTGAAAGATTGAGAAAGCAAGTTTTTGCAGTTCAGAGCGGGGTTGACTCTTCGGAGTCGGCCCCGTTTCGTTTACCGGCCTGCTCAGCGACCACTACGTCCGGCGCACCACCTTGTTCGTGCTTGCCGCCCACGGCACGCCCGCCATAGCGAACGAGGGAAGGCCTACCGGTGACGGTAGGCCTTCCCTCCACCGTCGGCTGTCTGTCCTTTTTGTGCATCGCGCTGTGTTAGCGTCCGGTGACCACAGGGGAAAGGGGCGGCCCATGTCGATGCTTGAGGTCGTCGCCTCGGAAGCGGTCCGGGTTCTCACGCCCGGGATCGCCGGCGTCGCCGCCGGTGCGCTGGCACGACTGCGGCACCTCGTTCTCGGTGGCGGGAGCCTGCCGAAGGACCGGGACGCGCTCGTCGCCGCTGTCGTGCGCCGGTCCCGCGACGATGCGGAGTTCGCGGCGCGGCTGGTGCAGGAGTTGGTCGCGGTCGAGGACGTCGACATGGCCGCGAGTGTCCCGCCGGCCTTTTTCGTCGACCGGGTCGAGGCACGCGCCCGCCTGTGCAAGCCTGGTCTGCACCTGCTGGCCGGGGCCTTCGGCACCGGCAAGACCGCGTTGGTCCGGCAGGTGGTGCACGACATCCACGATCAGATTCAGGGGTACGCGCAAGTAGACCTCGACGACTACCGGGACGGCCCGGTGCTGCGGATCGTCGAGGTGCAGCAGGAGATCCTCCGGCAGCTCGGCGTCCCGCTCGCCGGTGACTCCGCCGCGGTGGTGGCCGACCAGTACCTCCGTGCGCTGGTGCACCGGCGGATCGCGGTGGTGTTCGACAACGTGGTGGGCGCCGAGGAGGCCCGGGTGCTGGCCCACGGCTGGCCGGCCGCGACCGTGCTGATCACTACCCGGGTGCTGACCGCCGAGCTGCGTGCCTGGTGCCCGTCCGAGCCGATGGTGCTGCGGGGCCTCGACGATGACGGGGCGCGGGAACTGCTGGTTGCGAAGTGCGGTGCGGCGGTGCTCGCGGCCGAACCTGCCGCCGTCGATGCTCTGATCGGTGTCAGTGCCGGGATTCCCGCGGTGCTGCTGCAGTTCTCGTCCCGGTTGCAGGCTCGCCGGGGCGAGCCGGGTGTGGTCGCCGACCTCGTGAGGCAGCTCGGCGACGGCGGGGACGTGGCCGGGGTGCTCGAGACGTCGGTGGGCCGGAGCCTGGACGGGCTGTCCGCCGCGGCGATCGGCGATCTCGCGCTGCTGGCCCGGTTCCCGGGTGAGGACTTCACCCGGTTGTCGGCGACCGTCTGGCTGGGAAGTTCCGGTGACGCGTTGCTCGACGGCCTGATCGAGGCCGGGTTGCTCTTCCACGGTGTCGGCGGCCGTCTGCGACTGCTCTGGCCGGTGCGGCGCCGGGCGTCCGCGCTGCCCGTCGAAGCGGCCCGGCACGACGAGGCGTTCAACCGGTACCTGCTCTGGTTCCGGGACATGGCCGGTGCCGCCGACCTGGGCATGGATCCGTCCGGTGTCACCGACCGGGCCCGGCAGGGGCGGCTGCGCCGCTATCCGGCACCGCCCGTGGTGGCCTGGCCGCTGCCGTACCTGACTCCGCTGGACTGGCTGCAGGGCGAATCCCCGGGGGTGATCGGCCTGCTGGCCGAGGCGCACCGGCGGGGCCGCCACCTCGAGGTGCTGCAGATCTGCGGCGCCCTGGAGGCCTTGTTGACCTCGCGCGGCCACCACCTGCTCTGCGCCACCGTCAACACCTGGGGCATTGCCAGCGCCGGTGCGGCCGGGCTGCCCGCGGCGGCGAGTCGCCTGCACTCGCTGCAGGGGCGGATCAGCTACCTGATGGGCCAGGTGGACCGCGCTGATGGGGAGCTGCGGGCCGCGGAGGAGTTGCGGCCGCCGGACGACCGGCAGCTGGCGTCGTCGCTGCTGGAGTTCCGGGCCGGCTGGACCCTGGAGAAGGGCCGGCAGAACGGCACGGAGAAGGAGGCCCGGCTCCGGGCCGAGGAGTCGTTGCGAGCGGCGGTCCGCATCGATCGGGAGGCCGGCGACCAGCGTGCGCTGGCCCTGCACCTGCGGATGCTCGCCAACGTCCTGACCGGCGCCGGCCGGGACCGGGAAGCGCTCGCCCTGCTGACCACGGTGCCGGTGCTGGAGGGGGACGCGCGGAACGCGGCCCGGGTGCACACCGTGCGGGCCAAGGCGTACCTGGGTCTGGGCGAGGCGGACGCGGCGGCCGGTGAACTGGGCCGGGTGCGGGTGCTGATCGGGGCGGGCGGCGCGACGCAGTACGAGATCGAGATCGTCGACCTGGAGGCCCGGCTGGAGCTTCTGCGCGGCGACGTCGAGGCGGCCCGCGCTCGGTGGGGCTGGATCGCCGGCCAGTACTTCCGGTCCGGTCATCCGGCTTTCGCCCACGTCGCGCAGCGGCTCAGTGAGCTTCCGCCCGCACCGTGATCTCCCGGTCGCCCAGCCGCAGCAGTCCCGGGCCGGTCAGCGGTTCACCCCGGCGCAGCCGCCGGTAGGCCCACGAGGCCGCCGCCCAGCGGTCGACGCCCGGCTCGGTCCGGATCACGACGTCGTCGCCGGAGCGGGTCCGGACCCGGCAGCCGCCCTCCATCGGGGAAGCGGCGATCACCGCCTGCGGCCACTGGGCCAGCAGGTCGCCGGGCGCGGTGCTGCACAGCACCGTCGCGCCCGCCACCTGGGTCAGCGTGGCGTGTTCCACGTCGGCGACCACGTGCCGCATCGGCAGGTCGTCGTGGACCGCCCCGCTGTCCGGGAATCGGGTCAGCCGCCCGTTGTCGTCGATCCCCGCCACCCACGCGCCGACCGTCGCCGGTAGAGCCGCGGGGACGGGTAACGGCGGGAACTCCGCGGGTTCGCCCGGTTCGTCCAGGCCGAGCATGCGGTACATCTGGCGTCGCAGAGGCGCGGCCGACGCCGGGTCGTCCGGTGCGAGCGCGTGGTCGATCCGGTTCTGTGCCGGTGAGGACGGCGGGAGCAAGCGGTTGAGACGGCTCTGCGCCGGTGAGGGCGGTGGGCGCATGTGGCCGGTCCCCGGCCGCGGCAACACCGGATCGGCGGCGATGGCGGTGTCGATCTGTTTGCGGAGGTCGCCGTCCGGGTCGAGCCGTGGGCACCGGTCCGCCAGGTCGGACACCACGGATCCGGGCACGGTCGTGTCACTCACCGCCGGACCGAGGATCAGGGGTACGCCCCGAGCCGCCGCGTACGCGCTCATCGACCCGTGGTCGGACAGCACGCAGTCCGCGGCGACGACGGCGGCCTGCCACTCCCCGGCGGGCGGCACGACGCGTACCCCCGATGTCGTCGCTCGTCCCAGCCAGGCCCGCACCTGCCAGTCGCTGTGCCGGGCGCGGATTCCCGGGTGCAGGACCACCGCAACCGTGTACTCGTCCATCGGCAACTGCCCGCACAGCCGTTCCGGAAGGAGGGGCAGGCTGCCGTAGAGCGAGTCCGGACCCCACGTCGAGGCGATCACGACCAGTCGCCGTCCGTCGGCGCCGAGAGCAGCCCGGTAATGATCACGTCGGTGGGTGCTCGCCGCCATCCGCCCCAGGGCGGGGTCGCCGACGACAGCGGCGCGACGTTCCTGGTCGGCGTTCAGGTGGCGCTGCTGGTCCGGATGGGACAGTCCGATCGTGGTGGTCGCCGGTGACCGTTCCGGGTCGAGTCCGGCGATCACCCGGGTGCCGGGGTAGAACTTCTGGAATCCCAGCCCGTGCGACAGCAGCAGGATCGGCGGCGACAGTTGGTGCAGCCGGTCGTTCTCGCTGGCGGAGAGCACCAGGCCGAAGTGCCGCGTCCGGGCCTCGTCCCAGGTGAGCGTCAGGATGCCGAGGCCACCGACGAGCGCCGGGAATCCGTCCCCGAGCATGGCCGGGTTCTCCGCGTCATGGGTGAGGTAGATCTGCAGCCGGGTGTCGCCCGCCAGCAGCGTCACCACGTCGAGCAGCCGGTTCAGCGCGGCAGCGGTGCGCGCGACCAGCAGAACGTCCTGTTCACAGGAGACGGTCGCCCAAGGGTCCGTGGTCCGTGGTCCGTGGTCCGTGGTCCGTGGTCCGTGGTCCGTGGTCCGTGGTCCGTGGTCCGTGGTCCGTGGTCCAACGGAGGAACGGCTTGCCGGGTTACGCCCCATGGCACCGGCTCACCCATCTCGCCGGATCCGGCTTACCGCCGGGGGAGCGGCCGTGATGCGGGGCGGTTCCACGGAAGGCATCCGGCCACGGTAGTCAATCCGTCGCTGCCGTGGACCCGCCCGGGTCCACGGCAGCGACGGCCAGAGTGTGACGGAATGCGGCTGTCAGGAGTTGACCATCCCCGCGCCGTAACGCTGTGCCACGAAGACTGTCACCGCGGCCAGGAGCAGAACCGCCACGATCACTGCCAGATGCCGTGCCCGCAGCCGGTCCTGCTGCTGCTCGTCACGTCCGGTCCGCTCGCTCATCGTTCCCCCAAGTCAGGGCCGCATCGTCGCAGCCGCCTACTGGTACTGACGCAGCGTGCCGAACGTTCACTGGTTATGCCGGACTTAATCAGGACATAACCATGAGCCCGAGCATCATCCCGTCGTCCTCGTGCACCACGTTGTGACAGTGAAGCATGTACATGTACTCGTTGTCCGCGTAGTCGGTGAACTGCATCTTGATGACGACGCTGGTGCCGGGCGCGACCTCGATGGTGTCCCGCCAGCCCAGGTTCGCGCCGGTCGGGGTGGCGCCGGCGACCGAGACCACCTGGAACGGCACGTCGTGCAGGTGGAAGTTGTGGTAGATGTTCGTGCTGGCATTGGTGATGGTCCACTTCTCGACGGCGTCGAGGGTGGTCATGATCGCGTTGGCGTCCATGATGTCCATCGTGGTGGCGGCGATCCCGTTGATCAGCATGCTGGCGCCGCTGTTGCTCAGCGTGAACGTCCGGGTGGTCGCGTCGGTGGTGTCCAGGTCGGTGATCGTGTTGAGGGTATCGGGCAGGGCGTCCGGGGTGTCCGTGCCGGTGCTGCTCACCTCCAGCATCGACACGGTGTACCGGGTTCCGTTGGTGGTGTTGCGCACGGTGGCCCGCAACGTCACCGTGCCGGACGGCTCCAGCACGATCTCGGCCCGTTCGCCGGGGCTGATCCGCAGGCTGGTGATCGAGAGCGGTTCGGGCAGCAGCGCCGCGTCGCTGGCGACCTGGGTGAAGGCGCCGCCGTCGGAGAGGGCCACGGTGATGCTGTCGGTCAGCGAGGCGTTGAGCAGGCGCAGGCGTACCCGGCTGTAGGCGACCGACAGCGTCGGCGTCTCGTCCGTGGCGCTCATCCCGTTGACCAGGAACTTCAGCGTAGCGCCGGAGGCGGTGAAGGCCGCGTTGGTGGCCGCGAACGAGCCGGCCGAGCTGACCGAGGTGGACTGCATGATCAGCGGGATGTCGTCGGCGCCGTACGCGGTGGGCAGCGCCGCGTTGGCCGCCGAGCCGTCGTCGACGATCAGCATGCCGGCCAGCCCGAGGGAGACCTGCTCGGCGGTGGTGCCGAGGCCGTGCGGGTGGTACCAGAGGGTGCAGGCCTCGCCCTGGTTGATCGTGGTGGCCGGTGACCAGGTGCCGCCGGCCTCGATGATGTTCTGCGGTCCGCCGTCCTCGGACGGGGCGATGTGCAGCCCGTGCCAGTGCACGGTGGTCTCGTCGTCGAGGGTGTTGGTGATGTCGAACCGGACCGCCTGCCCGTCGGTGACCTGGATCGTCGGGCCGAGGAAGGTGCTGTTGAACCCGGCCGTCGTGATCGTCTTGCCGCTGATCAGGGTGGTGTTGGTGCCGGCCTGCGTCTCGAGGGCGAAGACCGAGACGCCGCCGTCGTCGGTCGCGGTGAGCAGGTCGGGGATGGGCAGGGTGCCGGTGGCGGCGGTGGCGTTCGTGGTGGCGGTGGTCGTCACGGTGGTGTCGGTCGCGGTGGTCTCCTCGGCGAACGAGGTGCCACTGCCGATGCGGGCCAGGGCCGCCAGGGCGCCGAAGCCGAAGGTTCCGGCGAGCACCTGACGCCGAGTGGGGAACCGGGAGGGTTTGCGGTGGTTGATGATGTTCCGCGCATCTGCCATGGATCGGAAGATTCAATGTGGATCATGGTAGGAAGCTGGGCGGAATCTATCGGGAAGCTATGTATCTGAATATTCGCTTAAAGCGATGACGCGACCGCTAACGATCACGCTCTCACGCTGGCGGGGTCTTGCGGGAGGCCGAAAATGATCAGACACGCAGCGTGTTCGGCATGCCGAGCAGCCGGGATGATCCCGCAGGGCGCGATCCTGCAGACCGGCACTCCCGAGGGTGTGGTCCACCGGCCCCGGACACCCGCCAGCGGTTCCTCGGGTTCATGGAATGGGCCGGCAGCCTCGGCACCAACGCCGACTCGGTCGTCACCCGCGCCGACGGCCTCGGACAGATCTTCACCACCATCACCGCCGGGCAGCGCGCCGAGACTGAATGACTCCTCACCCACCGCCTCGACCTGCCCCTTGGTCGCACCGGTGAGGGGCGATGTCGTCCTATGCCGTCAGCGGCGGGCGAGTACGCCAAGGAAGGTCACGGTCAGCGCCTGCGTCAAGTAGTCGCGGGGGTCCAGGCGGGAGCGGGCAAGGTCGGGCTCGGTGTGGTACGCGGCCTCAAGGCTGGGTGGCGGTGTTCGGTACGGCGACAGCGCGCCGGCGGTGAGCATGGTCTGCAGGCTGCAGAACACTGCATCATCCCCGAGTTCCGGCAGACACTTCTGCAGGAGCTCGGCCATGGTCGCCAGCCGGGTCAGGGAGGCGCGCTTGTAACGCGCGACGACCTCGACGGAGACGTTGTGCTCCAGGACGCTTGCCTGCGCGCCGAAGAGCTCGCACAACACGACCCGGCCGGACAGTGATCGGCTGAGGGTCTCGGCCACTGCCACCGCCCGTTCGGCCGGTGGCAGCGTGTCGTCGACGCCGGTCGTCAGTTCGCCCGCCAGCTGCGTCAACCACTCCTGCAGGAAACGGTCCAGCAGATCCAGCAGCACCGCTTCCCGCGACTCGAAGTAGCGCAGCACGTTCGGCTTCGCCAGGCCGACCCGGCGGCTGAGTTCGTTCAGGGTCACCGCGGCGACCGGCATCTCGTCGAGCATCGCCGATGCCCCGTCGAGGATGGCCCGGCGGCGGATCTCCCGCTGCTCCTCGGTGCGTGCCCGCTGAAACGTCATGACCACCACCCTAACTTAAGTACCCTCGGTACGTTGACAATCATACCGGCGGTACTTTAACGTCGTCGTTGCAAGATACCTGCGGTACTTAAGTGAGGGGCGCGACATGAGCGACAAGTGGACGACGGCGAACATCCCCGGCCAGCGCGGACGGGTGGCCGTGGTGACCGGCGCCAACACCGGACTCGGGTTCGAGACCGCCAAAGCACTCGCCGAGCGCGGGGCAACCGTCGTGCTCGCCGTGCGCAACGTCGAGAAGGGCGAACAAGCCGCGGCCCGCATGACCGGCGACGTGAGAGTGCAGGCACTCGACCTGACCTCGCTCGACTCCGTCCGTACCGCGGCGGCTGAGCTGCGGAACCGGCTCGACCGCATCGACCTGCTGATCAACAACGCCGGCGTCATGTACAACCCGAAGCAGACCACCCGCGACGGCTACGAGATGCAGTTCGGCACCAACCACCTCGGACACTTCGCCCTCACCGGACTGCTGCTCGACCTGCTGCTACCCGTACCCGGCTCCCGCGTGGTCACGGTCAGCAGCACCGGCCACCGCATCCGCGCCGCGATCCACTTCGACGACCTGCAGTGGGAGAAGTCGTACAGCCGGGCCGGCGCCTACGGCCAGTCCAAACTGGCCAACCTCATGTTCACCTACGAGCTGCAACGCCGGCTCGCCACGCACGGCACCACCGTCGCGGTCGCCGCGCACCCCGGACTGTCCAGCACCGAACTGGCCCGCAACAGCCCCGCCGTCTTCCGGCTCCCGATCACCCTGGTCGCACCACTGGCCACCCAGACACCCGCCATGGGCGCGCTGCCGACCCTGCGTGCCGCCACCGACCCCGCCGCACTCGGCGGCCAGTACTACGGCCCCGGCGGAAACTTCGAGATCAAGGGCCACCCCCGGCTGGTCACCTCCAGTCCGCAGTCCTACGAGGTGGCCATCCAGCAGCGGCTGTGGACCGTCTCCGAAAACCTCACCGGCGTGCGGTTCCCCGTCATGGCTACCGGCATCCAGAACTAGACACCTAATGAGTCAGTCAGGGTCTGCCGCTGTGGTGATTTCGGGCGCTCAGCACGCCCGTATTCACCACACCACCAGGGGTGTGGTGATTTGGGGCGTCCAGCGCGCCCGTATTCACCACACCACCAGGGGTGTGGTGATTTGGGGCGTCCAGCGCGCCCGTATTCACCACACCGCCACGGGTGTGGTGATTACGGGTGTCCAGCGCGCCCGAAATCACCACGCGGATGGGCTTCGCACCCTGACCACGAAACGTTTCTAGTCCCTCAGATCAATCGGGCTCCGGTGGGCGGCCTCACCTGGCCCTTGGCCCTGGCCCTCATCGAGATCAAGCCGACGACACGTCCTTGAGGCACAAGAACGCCCACCGAAGGGGAACAGACATGAATGTGATCATTTTTGGCGCGACCGGCATGGTCGGCCAAAGCGTGCTGCACGCGAGCCTGCTGGATCCGGACGTCGATCAGGTGCTCACTGTGGTGCGCACGCCGACCGGGATCAGGCATCCGAAAGTGCGCGAGGTGCTACTGGACGACTTTGCCGACCTGACACCGATCGAGCACGAGACGGCCGGGTACGACGCCTGTTTCTACTGCCTCGGGGTGTCCTCGGTCGGTCTGGACGAGGCTGCTTACACCGAGGTCAACTACGAATACCCGGTCGCCGCCGCACGCACGCTCGTCAAGATCAACCCTGACATGACCTTCGTGTACATCTCGGGAGGCGGCACCGACCCCGACAGTCGGCAGATGTGGGCCCGCGTCAAGGGCCGAACCGAGAACGCCGTCATCGCTACCTTTCGGAACGGCTACGCATTCCGTCCCGGTATGGTCCAGCCCACATTCCACGCCACCTCGAAGACCAACTTGTTCCGCACCGTATACGCGTTCACCGCCCCGGTATTTCCGTTGCTCGAGAGAATCGCCCCGCAGTACGCGATCACCACCGAGCGACTCGGCCGAGCCATGCTGCGCGCCGCCCGCACCGGGTTTCCCCACCGTATTCTGGAGAACCGCGACATCCGCTAGACACCTAATGCAGTCAGGGTCTGCCTGCGTGGTGACTTCGGGCGCGCTGACCAACCGGAAACACCACACCCCCCCACGGGTGTGGTGACTTCGGGCGTCCAGCGCGCCCGTAATCACCACACTCCCCACGGGTGTGGTGAATTGGGGCGTCCAGCGCGCCCGAAATCACCACGCGTACGGGCTTCGCACCCTGACCACGAAACATGTCTAGAACGGGCAAGCCCATGGTGACCTTGCTCTGGTGCGGGGAGCGGAGGGCGGACGTCAGCCGGCGTGGGCGAGAAGAGTTCCGGTGCTGGTCGTGTCGTACCGGCCCGCGTCACCGGCGCCCGCGACGATCCGGGCCATCGCCCGCAGGGACGCTGTTCCGGGAGCGTAGTAGCCGTCGTGGCCGGTCACGTCGTCGCACGGTAGGGTCAGGGCGCCGAAGTCCGGCTCGGCGGGTTGCCGGCCATGACCCACCCCCATGATGCGTACGCCCGGAAGCCGCCGCGTCCAGTCGTCCGGTGCGCTGCCCGCCCAGACCCGGGCCGCGGTGCCCAGCGCGGACCGGTCCGGCACGCCCATGCCCGGGCTGCCGATCGCCACGATGTCGGTGACCTGACGGCTCAGTCGTGCCGCCGCGTGCCCGGCCACGATGGAACCGTAGCTGTGCCCGACCACGACGATGGCACGGTCCGGGTGGCCGGTCACGAGACCGTCGACCAGCTTCTCGAGGACGGGGGCGCCGGAGGCCGCCCGATCTTCGCGGAGTGCTTCACGGCGTACCCCCTCCGGGGTGTCGTAGCCCAGCCACGCGATCACCGCGACCCGCGCGCCCGGATCCGCCCGCCGGATCTGCGCGAAGAGCTGTTCGGCCTGCCAGGAGGGCGCCCGCCGGAGCACCCCGCCGAGGCCGGTGTCGAAGTTGGCGAGGGTGGTGTCCACGCCGGGGATCAGGATCGCCACCCGGTCCGCGGTCTCCAGGTCGCCGAGCACCGTGGCGATCATCCCGTCGCCCCGCCGGTCCAGGGCGAAGATCTGCCGGCCGGGGCGGGCCGGGTCGCGGTTGGCGGCGTAGCGCAGGGCGAGCGGGGCGCCGTCGAGGTTGCCGACGATCTGCGGGTAACGGGCGGTCAGGTCCGCCGCGGCCGCCGGGGACAGCCCGGCGAAGAAGGCCGCCACCTGGGCGGGCATGGCCGTCGCGGGGTCCGGGAGCCGGGCCGGGTCGGACAGCCACTCGGCCGTCCGGGGCAGCGGTGACGCGGTCGCGCGGGTGGGCCCGCACAGCCAGAGCACGGGGGTCACGAGCAGCAGTGCAGCCGCGATCCACAGTCGATTCATTCCGGTTCCTCCCGCTCCGATGAACGATGCGAGAGGAAAGGTAGGGAGCCGGAACGGGGGTTTTCGTCAATCCGTGGAGCCAGATCGCGGGTAGTACTCAGGTATCGGTCGGCGGGCCCGCGCAACCCGCCGACGGGTGTGGTTGCCCGGCCGCTCGGCGGTTGGTGATCAACTGCCCGCGGTTTACTGTGGCCCCTGGGGGTTCATTTCATGAACTGCCCGCGGCTGACCGAGTAGGGGCGGATCAGTCGCACGCCTGCCGGGGGCGAGCCACAAGCTCACCTCCGGCAGTGTCGCGTCCGCGTCCGGTCAGGAACCGGGCCGCTGCCCCGGGACGACCGGCGGGGTGGCCGAGGGCGGCCGAGCCTGCGTCCGATCCTGATCGGCGACCTTTCCGGCAATAGCTGAATTGACGGTAATACCGGATTTATTGGTTTCCGTCGCCGATTTCGCCTGTGCGGCCTGTGCGGCCTGCACCGCCTGGGAGGGAGCGTCACCCGACGTGGAGTACGCCGGGTGGATCGCCGGGGCGGGCGAGGCGGCCCGGGACCGCTTGGAACCGGCCGTCGGCATCGCGATCGTCCGGTCCGACTCCGGCAGCAGAGCCGCCGACACGGGCGGAGCGGCCGAAGACGCGGCGGGAGCAGCGGGAACGGCGGAAGCAGCGGGAACGACGGGAGCAGCGGGAACGACGGGAACAGGGGGAGTCGGGGGAGGGGTGGACGGCGAGTTGATCGCCACCGTGCGGTCGGCCGCGGCCGGCGAGTTGATGGCGACCGTGCGATCCGCCGGCGACCCCAGAGTGACCGTGGCGTCCGCCGGGCGTCCGGGACGGATCACCGTGGTCTCACTGGCCGCGATCGGGACACCGGCCACCTTGGCCGCACCCCGGAACCGTCCGATCTCACCGATGATCGGCAGCACCGGCGGCTCGTAACGGGCCCAGCGGCGACCACTCAACCCGGTGCCGAGCAGCGGGATGGCCAGCAGCGCGGCGAGACCGTAGCCGGGCCGGCTCAGGTCGAACCCCTCCTTGGCGACCTCCGGCGCCCACAGCGCGGCGTACCCCGTGGGGTCGTTGAACGCCCACAGTGCGATCCCCAGGAAGCCCGCGCCGGCCAGCACCGGTCCGGCGGGGGAGACCGGGGCGAACGTGAGGATCGTGAAGAGGATGCCGGAGAAGAGCAGCAACAGCAGGCCGGAGATCGACTCGGCGGCGAAGAGCTCTCGTCCTCGGCTCGACAGGTCGTGGGTGAATCCCACGCCGGCCAGCACCCAGAGAGCGGGGGCCAGCACGAGGGCATAAATGATCGACCGGAGGTGGCGCATGATCCGGCAGGCTACCCCGGTCCGGCAAGCGTGGCGAAATGCCCTGACCGGGTGCTTCCGGGCACGGAACCGGCGGTCACGAAGGCCTGACCCGCCGTTAAGGTGTGGCGATGGGCACAGTGTTGTGGGAGCCGCCCGCCGACGTCCGGACGACCTCGCGGATCGGTGGGTTCCTGTCGTGGCTGGAGCGGGAGCGCGGTCTGTCCTTCGCGGACTATCCGGCGCTCTGGGAGTGGTCGGTCACCGATCTGGCCGGCTTCTGGGGTGCGGTGTGGGACCACTTCGGGGTGGTGGCGCACGATCCACCCACGGCGGTGCTGACCGAGGCGGTGATGCCGGGGGCGCGCTGGTTCCCCGGCGCCACGCTCAACTACGCGGAGAACGTGCTGCGGATGCCCGGCCGGGACCCGGAGGACGTCGTCGTTCACGCGTACTCCCAGAGTCGTGAGCCGGTGCGGCTGACCGGCCGTGAGCTGCGCGAGGAGGTCCGCCGGGTCCGTGCCGGGCTGAGGGCCCGCGGCGTCGGCCGGGGCGACCGGGTGGCGGCCTACGCCCCGAACATCCCGGAGACCTACGTCCTGATGCTGGCCGTCGCCAGCCTCGGCGCGATCTTCTCGTCGTGCGCGCCGGAGTTCGGCGCCCGCAGCGTGATCGACCGGTGGAGCCAGATCGAGCCGTCGGTGCTGGTCGCCACGGACGGATACCGCTACGGCGACAAGGCGATCGACCGGAGCGCCGAGATCGACGCGATCGCCGCGGCGGTCCCGTCGATCGAGCACGTGATCAGGATCGGCTATCTGCACGAGGGCGGCGACTGGTCCGGGCTGACCGGCGACGACCCGCTCGCCTTCGAGCCGGTCCCCTTCGACCACCCGCTCTACGTCCTCTACAGCTCCGGCACCACGGGCCTGCCCAAGCCGATCGTGCACGGACACGGCGGCATCCTGCTGGAACACCTCAAGATCCTGGCGCTGCACCACGACCTCGGGCCGGACGACCGTTTCCTGTGGTTCACCACCACCGGCTGGATGATGTGGAACTACCTGGCCAGCGGTCCGGCGGTGGGCGCCGCCGTGGTGCTCTTCGACGGCAACCCGGCCTGGCCGGATTTGAACACCCTCTGGGACCTGGTGGACACCGCCGGGATCACCTATCTCGGCACGTCGGCACCGTTCCTGATGGCCTGCCGCAAGGCCGGTCTCACCCCACGCAAGCGGCTGCGGGGCATCGGCTCGACCGGCGCGCCGCTGCCCCCGGAGGGTTTCCGTTGGGTGTACGAGGCGGTCGGCCCCGACGTGCAGCTGACCTCGCTGTCCGGCGGCACCGACGTCTGCACCGGGTTCGTCGGCGGCTCACCGCTGCTGCCGGTCCGGGCCGGGGTGATCGCCTGCCGGGCCCTCGGCGCCCGGGTGGAGGCCTTCGACCCGTCCGGCAAGCCGGTGACCGGTGAACTCGGCGAGTTGGTGATCACCGCGCCGATGCCGAGCATGCCGGTCGGCTTCTGGAACGACCCGGACGGCCGGCGGTACCGCGAGGCCTACTTCGACGTCTACCCCGGGGCGTGGCGGCACGGCGACTGGATCACCGTCGAGGCGGACGGCAGCTGCGTGATCACCGGACGGTCGGACGCCACCCTCAACCGTGGCGGCGTCCGGCTGGGCACCGCCGAGTTCTACGCGGTCGTCGAGAGCCTGCCCGAGGTCGCCGACTCGCTGGTGGTGCACCTCGACAAGCCCGGCGACCCGAACGGTGAGCTGATCCTCTTCGTGGTCACCGCGGACGGCGCCGAGCTCGACGAGGACCTGCGCGGCCGGATCGCCCGGGAGCTGCGTGCCGCGCTGTCGCCACGGCACGTTCCCGACCTTCTCCATCGGGTACGCGCAGTGCCCCGCACCCTGTCCGGCAAGAAACTGGAAGTCCCGGTGAAGCGGATCCTCACCGGGACGCCGGTCGCGGTCGCGGCGGCCGCCGGGGCACTGGTCAACCCGGAGTCGCTGACCGAGTTCGCGCTCCTACGCCAGGATCGCTGACACCTTCTCGGTGGCGGCCCGGGCGTCCAGCTTGGCCCGGTCCAGGTTGGCGCAGAGCACCACCGAGGCGCCGGCCACCAGCGGGGCGATCAGCCAGTCGATCGCCTCCGGGTACGCCGCCGTGTCGATCAGTACCCGGCCGCCGTCCGGGATGCCCAGGGCGGCGGCCCGGTGTGCCGCCTCCTCGATGGCGTCCTGGTGGCTCAGCTCGAACGGGCCCCCCAGGGCCAGGTCGGCCGGGGCCACCGGAGCGCCCCGGTAGTGGTCGCCGTAGTTGCGGACCTCGGTGACGTAGTCCTGGTAGCCCGGCGGCACGTCGCGCAGCGGCATGGCCAGCGGGAGCAGGCCGGTGGCGTACCGGTCACCGGTGTTCCACGCGGCCGCGGCGTCCACCCGGTCCGGTGTGGTGAACAGCGCCTCGACCGGCTGCGGGGCGTCCGCGCCCAGGTCGGCGCCGAGACCGGCGGCCGAGACGCCGAGCAGCAGGGCCGCGGTCTGCCAGTGCGGCGGGAGCAGCAGCGCCACCGTGTCGCCGTGGCCCAGCCCGATCCCGTCGACCAGCAGGTTCGCGGTTTTCGAGACCCAGTTCTCCAGCGTCAGGCCGGAGAGTTCGGTGCGGTCGCCGGAGGCGTCGTCGTACCAGGTCAGCAGGGGAGCGGCCGGGTCGCGCCGGACCGCCTCCGCGAACGCCTGTGGAATCGTGGTCTTCATCGCCTCACACCATAGGCGTATCACTGTCCGTGATCGCAGTGGAACCGTGTCGACTCCCCTGGTGGCGCGATCGACGATGCTCCGGCGTCGCGGACGCTTGCCCGCAGCGTTGCAGGCGTACCCTCGACGGTGACGTTGCCGACTCTCAACGTCGGAGTTCCCACCGCAGCATCGGAACGTCAGAGACGCCAAGGAGATGCCTCGTGACCCCCGGTCGCCCCCCGCGAGTGCTGGTCGACGCCACTAGTGTTCCCGCCGACAGAGGCGGTGTCGGCAGATACGTCGACGGATTGCTCGGAGCCCTCGGACAGCTGAACGACGAGCGTGTCGCCCTCGCCGTCGTCGCACAGCGTTCGGATGCGGAGCGTTACCGTCGCATGCTCCCCTCGGCCGAGGTGATCCCCGGACCGGCCGCCATCGTGCACCGTCCGGCCCGCCTCGCCTGGGAGCAGACCGGTCTGCCGCTGCTCGCCCAGCAGGTGGGCGCGCAGGTGCTGCACTCGCCCTTCTACACCTGCCCGCTGCGCACCGGATGCCCGGTCACGGTCACCGTGCACGACGCGACGTTCTTCACCGAACCGGAGCACTACGACAACACCAAGCGGACCTTCTTCCGCAGTGCGATCAAGACGTCGCTGCGGCGGGCCGGCCGGGTGATCGTCCCCAGCAAGGCGACCCGCGACGAACTGATCCGCCTGCTGGACGCCGATCCGACCCGGATCGACGTGGCGTACCACGGGGTCGACCACTCGGCGTTCCACATGCCGACCGACGAGGAGAAGGCCCGGGTCCGTGCCCGGCTCGGCCTCGGCGACACCGGCTATGTGGCGTTCCTCGGCGCCAAGGAGCCCCGCAAGAACGTGCCCAACCTGATCCGCGGCTGGGCCCGCGCCGTCGCCGACTGGCCGCACCCGCCGGCCCTGGTCCTCGCCGGGGGACAGGGGCATGACGACGACATCGACAAGGCCGTCGCCGAGGTTCCCTCGCACCTGCGGCTGCTCCGTCCGGGCTATCTGCGTTACGCGGACCTGCCCGGTTTCCTCGGCGGCGCCCTGGTGGCCTGCTACCCCTCGTTCGGTGAGGGTTTCGGCCTGCCGATCCTGGAGGCGATGGCCTGCGGCACCCCGGTGCTGACCACGCCCCGGCTCAGCCTTCCGGAGGTCGGCGGCGATGCTGTCGCATATACGACCGAGGCGCCGGAGCGGATCGCCGAGGACCTCGCTGACCTGCTGCACGACGAGAAGCGGCGCCAGACGCTCGCCAAAGCGGGTTTCGATCGTGCGAAAGAGTTCACCTGGGCGTCCAGCGCGGAGGTACATGTAACGACTTGGACCCGAGTCGCTACTTGATCATCTACTAAACTCTCCGCGCATGAGCGACGAACAGGCTGTGCTGTACGGGGTGGTTCTCGCAGGCGGTACCGGTACCCGTCTCTGGCCGCTGTCCCGCGCCGGTCATCCCAAGTTCCTCCACCCGCTGACCGGCACGGAGGCGTCCCTTCTGCAAGCCACCGTGGACCGGCTGGACACGCTGACCTCCCCCGAACGGATCTTTGTGGTGACCGGCGTGGCGCACGCCGCGGCGGTCTCCCGGCAACTCGCCGCGATCCCGGACGAGAACGTGCTCGTCGAGCCGTCCCCCCGGGACTCGTGCGCGGCGATCGCCCTGGCCGCGGCGGTCATCGCCCGCCGCGACCCGGAGGCGATCATGGGCTCGTTCGCGTCCGACCACCTGATCGCCGACCAGCCCGAGTTCGCCGAGGTGATCCGCCGCGCGGTCGTCGGCGCCCAGCAGGGTCTGCTGATGACGCTCGGCATCACCCCGACCCGCCCGGAGATCGGCTACGGCTACCTCCAGTGCGGGGCGGCGGCCGAGGGCAGCCCGGTGCTCAAGGTCGAGGAGTTCAAGGAGAAGCCCTCCTACGAGGTCGCCGAGAACTACGTGAAGTCCGGCAACTACCTGTGGAACGCCGGCATGTTCGTCTGGCGGGTCGACGTGTTCCTCGCCGAACTGGCCCGGCAGCAGCCGCAGCTCGCCTCCGGGGTGAGCCGGATCGCCCACGCCTGGGACACCGCCGCCCGCGAGGAGGTCCTCGGCGAGGTGTGGCCCACCCTGCCGCGGATCTCGGTCGACTATGCGGTCATGGAGGGCGCGGCCACCGTCGGCCGGGTCGGCACCGTTCCCGGCGACTTCGGCTGGAACGACGTCGGCGACTTCCACACCCTCGGTGAGGTCCTCACCGCCGACCCGGCCGGCAACGTGGTGGTCGGCCACGACGGCGCGGGCGAACGCCCCGGCGTGCTGCTGCGCGACGCGGAGAACCTGGTGATCGTCCCGAACGGCCGCCGTCTGGTGGCCGCGATGGGCGTCCGGGACCTGGTCATCGTCGACACCGAGGACGCCGTCCTGGTCTGCCCGCGGGAACGCGCGCAGGAGGTCAAACACCTGGTGGACGAGCTGAAGGAGCTCGGGCAGCACGGATACATCTGACCGCGGTCATCGGGGCCGGTGGGTGACTACCAGGCCCCGATGGTCACGCCGGCCGGCTGCAGGGTGCCGATCTGCAGTTCCTTCCACGCGATGTTGTTCTTCTTCGACGTGGGGAAACCCGCCAGCTCGGCCGTCCGGCCGGCGCCGGACAGGCCCACGTCGTACCGCACGATGTTGCCGACACCGCACCCCTCGTCGGCCTTCACGCAGGCGGTCCAGCGCAGGCCGGCCGACGCGGCCTCGCCCGCCCGCAGCACCACCTCGGTCGACGGCCCCGGCTCGTCGACCCGGGTGCTGCCCACCTTGGTCGCCTGTTTGCCGGCGGTGAGCAGCGTGACGGTGAGCCAGCCCGCCACCGCGCAGGTGCCGGTCGACTTGTTGAGGACCGACATCAGCGCGAAGGTGGAGTCCTCCTCCTCGACCGTGACGGTCACCCCGAGATCGGCGTTCGCGCACGGGGTGACCGCGGCGGGCGTGGGGGTGGCGGCCGGCTCGGCGGTGGTGGTGCTCCGGCCGCAGGCGTTCAGCAGCGTCAGGGCGGCGAGAGCGGGGATCGCGATCCGGGGAACGCGGTTCACAGCTGCCGGGCCAGGGCCGGCGCTATCTGCCGGGCGGTGCCGGATGCCAACGGCGACGGCAGGTCGTCCGGCGCGAACCAGGCCAGATCCGCGGACTCCTCGCTGATCCGCTCCACCGCGCCGGTCGGCGCCCGCAGCATGAACCGCACGTCGTAGTGCACCGAAGGCCCGGCGGGGGAGCCGTCACCCGCGCCGCAGCGCACCTCGTGCACATCCACGTCGATCGGCTCCGGGTCGAGCACCAGGCCCTCGATGCCGGACTCCTCGGTCGCCTCCCGCAACGCGGCCGCCGCCAGCGACCTGTCGCCCTCCTCGCAGTGCCCGCCGAGCTGCATCCACCGGCCGAGACGGCCGTGCAGGCAGAGCAGCACCCGCCCGTCGTCGCCGACGACCAGCGCGCTGGCGGTGACATGCCCGGCCCGGTGCGCCCGGGTCATCGCGACCGGACCGTCGGCGAGCAGGTCGAGGGTGCGCCGGCGGGCGTCGTCGGCGGCCTCCGAGGTGGCCGTCCAGCCGGTCAGGACACGGACGGCGTCCTCGAAGAGCGTGTAGTCGGTGCGGTCGGTCATCAGGGAGCTCCGAAACTGATGGTGACGCCGGTCTCGTCGACGTCGATGCTGCTGGTCACGCCTTCGGCGGCGAGCGCGGAGCGTACCCGATGGGCGTCGGCACCCAACCGAACCAGGCTTACCCCGTCCGTTCCGGCAGCGGTGAGCCGCAGGGTTCCACCCGCACGGACGATGCCGGTCCCGGCCGCGATCACGTCATGGACGAGCTCCAGGGCCTGATCCACCTTTTCCGATATTTCGGAAATGTCAGAAACGCTGGCATCATCGAGCAGGGCCGCGGCGCGGAGACCCGCCGCACGAGCCTCCGCGGTGCCGAGACTGAACATGTCGCTCGCCGTGTCCCGGATCAGCGGGCGGACACCGCGCTCCTCCGGGTCGGCCGGCCAGGTGTAACCCCGGACCACCGCCACCGGCACCCGGTCACACTTGCCCTTGACCAGCTCGGCCGCCGCGGACAGCTCGTCGACCACGGCCATCTGGGTCAGGCTCAGCTCGTTGCCGTACGGGTCGATCTGCCCCCGGTGATCGAGCAGCGCGCCGATGCCGGCAGCGCCCAGAGCCACATCGGTCAGGCCGTTGCGCCAGGCCCGGCCGGACGTGTCCGAGATGATCACGGCGACGTCCCGGCCCCGGCGCAGCAACTCGGCACGCAGGGCCCGGGCCGAGGCGTCCGGGTCGACCGGCAGCAGCACCAGATGGGTCTTGTCGACGTTCGACGCGTCGATGCCGGCCGCGGCCATCACAAAACCGTGATGGGTCGCCACGATCGTGGTGGGGCCACGACGGGCCACCACCCGAGCGGTCTCACCGGCCAGCACCCGCTGCCGGGCCTCCTCGCGGTCCGGCCCGTCCGCCGGCACCTCGACCAGGCGGCCCTCCGCCTTCGACACGATCTTGCTGGTCACCACCAGGACGTCGCCGTCGGCGATCCACGGGCCGGCGCCCAGGATCAGGTCGGCGAGGTCGTCGCCCGCGGTGACGTCACCGATGCCGCGGACCGGGAGAACCTCGAGCCCGTCGCTCACCGGACACCCCCGAGCTCCAGCGCGTCGGCGACCATCCGGGCCGTGAGCTGCTCGTCCTTCATCCAGAGCGGCACCGCGCGGGTGGCCACCCCAGGCACCTCGGCGCCCGCGTCCGACTCGTCGACCAGCCAGCCGTCGAGCAGCCCGCCCTCGGCGCGAGGACCGTACATCCGGCCCACACCGGCGGCGCTCACCTCCACCCCGAGCGTGCTCAGACACTTGTCGGCCATGCCCCGCACCGGTGAGCCCCCGATGATCGGCGACACCCCGACCACCGGCGCCGGGCCGTCCATCACCGCCTCTTTCAGCCCGGGTACGGCCAGAATCGGCGCGATACTGACCACCGGATTGCTCGGGGCGATGAGAATCACGTCGGCTCCCGCGATCGCGTCCCGGACGCCGGCCGCCGGCTTGGCGGACTCGGCACCGACGAACACGAAACGGTGCGTCGGGACCGCCCCGCGATAGCGCACCCACCACTCCTGGAAATGGATGGCCTTGCGCTCACCCTCGACGTCGACGACCACGTGGGTCTCCAGCCGGTCGTCGGTGGCGGGCAGCATCGTGATGCCCGGCTGCCAGCGCTCGCACAGGGCCGCGGTCACCGCCGACAACGGGTAACCGGCGTTCAGCATGGTGGTGCGTACCAGGTGAGTGGCGGTGTCCTTGTCACCCAGACCGAACCAGGAGGGCTCGACGCCGTACTTCGTCAGCTCCTCCTTGACCACCCAGGACTCGCCGACCCGGCCCCAGCCACGCTCCGGGTCGGCGGCGCCGCCCAGGGTGTACATGACGCTGTCCAGGTCGGGACAGATCTGGAGGCCGTGCATGCGCACGTCGTCGCCGACATTGACCACCGCCGTCACATCGGCGCCGATGGTGCGTGCGTGAGCCCGCACGCCGAGAAGGAACCGGGCGCCTCCGATGCCCCCGGTAAGGACCACGATCCGCATCTCCCCATCCTCCCCCACCTGCGTGACGCCACCCGTTCGTGGGTCGCGGTTTACGCTGGGCCCACCTCGATCACGCACCGGGAGTAATCGTGACCACTGGATCGCAGCCCACGCCGGGCGGCGACAAGCCGCTCGGACAGTTCCTGCGGCCGCTGCGCGACATCGCCGCCTATGTCCTGGCGGGCGCCACAGCAGTGCTGCTCTTCGTCTCCGTCGTCGATCTGCTGGGCAGCGACTTCGTCGGGCGCACCCGCTACAGCTTCGCCAGTTTTGTGAACCTGGCGACGATCTTCTTCCCGCTCGCCGCGGTCCTGTTGTCACTCGGAGTCAAGCCGGTTCACCCCAAGGCGCGACTGATCGTGCTCGCCGCGCTGATCGAGTACGGCGTGGTGGCCTTCTTCGGCGTCCTGTTCGGCGTGCTGTTCGGGGTGAGCTCGCTCGCCACCGACAACCCGGGCACGGCCTTCAGCGAACTGCTGGTCCGGGTCGCATGGCTGGCGGTGTTCGGCCTGGCCGCGTACACGGTGACGCAGATCTGGCGCGGGATGTTCATGGTGCCGCGTCCGCAGCCGCAGCCGGGCGTCTACGGGCAGCCGCCGGCCGGGGTCTACGGGCAGCCCTACCACCAGCAGCCCTTCGGCCAGCAGCCGTACGGGGCGCCGCCGGTACCCGGTCAGCCGTTCAGTGCGCCGCCCGCGCCGGGCCAGCCGTTCAGTGCGCCCCCGGCTCCGGGCCAGCCGTTCAGCGCTCCGCCCGCGCCGGGCCAGCCTTATGGCGCGCCTCCCACGCCGGGGCAGGCCTTCGGTGGGCAGCCGCCGTTCGCCCCGCCGCCCGGGCAGCCGCCGTTCGCCCCGCCGCCCGGGCAGCCGCCGTTCGCTCCGCCGCCCGGTGTCTACGGGCAGCCGCAGCCGGGATTCGTGCCGGGGGTCTACGGGCAGCCGCAGCCCGGCGCCGCGCCGATCTGGAACCAGCCGCCGGTCTCCGCGCCGCCGGTGGGCCAGCTGCCCGTCTCAGCGCCGCCGATGGGCCAGCCGTACAGCGCGCCGCCGTTCAGCACCACGCCGTTCAGTGCGCCGCCCGCCGCGGCCCCTGCTGAGCCGGTCTCGGGTGCTCCGACCGCGGTGGAGCCGACGTCCGGCGCTCCGGCCGCTGTCCAGCCGGCGCTGACGGCTGAGCCCGCCGCTCCGGACGCTCCCGCTGCGGCGCCGGCCTCGGAGTTCCCGGCCGCGGTGCCGCTGCCTGCGCCGCCTGTCGTTGCGGCGGCGGACCCGACCCAGGTGGTGTCCGGCACCGGGGCTCCCTCGACTGCTGACCCGACCCAGGTGGTGCCGGACGACCGCCCCGGGTTCGGGCCGGCCGTGCAGGACCCGCCGCGTCACTGACTCCTTCGCGTCACTGATCCCTTCGCGTCACTGATCCCTTCGCGGTGCTGATCCATCCGTGACGAGGGTCCGCCGTCGGCGCTGATGGATCGGTGCCACCGGTCCGCCGGCGGTGGAGATCTGCCCGTGCCCTGAACCGGCCCGGTCGCCCGACGGCGGCCGGGCCGGATTCCTTCGGCTGGTGGCAGCCGCCGGAGAGACGGGGCCGTGGTGGTCTCCCCGCGCCCGCAGCCCGGCGGTCGCGCCGGTGGGCGCGACCCATCGCGGTGATCGCGCTCAGCCGGGAAGTGGGCGGTCGTCACGCGTACAAGAAGAGGAAGCGCAAGAGGAAGAACCTGCCGCAACCCATTCGAGATGGTGTTTGTTGACACTGGTGGTCCTTGTGGGCCACTGCGGCAGCAACGGGATTTCCGGCCTAGGCTGCTCTGCGTGGTAGAGGTCGAGGTCGAACCCACTGACGTGAGCGTCCGGCGTGCCCTGCGGCGCGCCGCCGACGGAGAAGCCATCGATGTCGGTGAGGCGGTCGCGTTGCTCGCGGCCACCGGCGACCGGTTCGACGAGCTGCTGGCCATCGCCGGTGACCTGCGGGACGCCGGGTTGCGGGAGGCCGGGCGGCCGGGTGTCGTCACCTACTCCCGCAAGGTCTTCATCCCGCTCACCCGGCTCTGTCAGGACCGGTGCCACTACTGCACGTTCGCGACGGTGCCGCACCGGTTGCCGGCGGCGTTCCTGGAGCCCGAGGAGGTTCTGGAGATCGCCCGCCAGGGCGCCGCGCAGGGGTGCAAGGAGGCGTTGTTCACGCTGGGGGACCGGCCGGAGGCGCGCTGGGCGGCGGCCCGCACGTGGCTGGACGAGCGGGGCTACGCGTCGACGCTCGACTACGTCCGGGCCTGCGCGATCCTGGTGCTCGAGGAGACCGGCCTGCTGCCGCACCTCAACCCGGGCGTGATGAGCCTCGCCGAGCTCGAGCGCCTCAAGCCGGTGGCGCCGAGCATGGGGATGATGCTGGAGACCACCGCGACCCGGCTGTGGTCGGAGAAGGGCGCGCCGCACTACGGCTCACCGGACAAGGAGCCGGCGGTCCGCCTGCGGGCGCTCGACGACGCCGGCCGGGCGGGCGTGCCGTTCACCACCGGCATCCTGATCGGGATCGGCGAGACGGTGACCGAGCGGGCCGAGTCGCTGTTCGCGATCCGCGCGACGTCCCGCGAGTACGGGCACATCCAAGAGGTGATCATCCAGAACTTCCGCGCCAAGCCGGACACGGCGATGCGCGGCATGCCGGACGCCGAGCTGCGCGAGCTGGCGGCGACGGTGGCGGTCGGGCGGATCGTGATGGGTCCCCGGGCCCGGATCCAGGCCCCGCCGAACCTGATCGATGCCGAGTTCCCGCTGCTGATGCGGGCCGGGATCGACGACTGGGGCGGTGTGTCGCCGGTGACGCCGGACCACGTGAACCCGGAGCGGCCGTGGCCCCAGATCGACCTTTTGGCCGAAATGTCAGAGAAATCGGGATTCAAGCTGCGGGAGCGGCTCACGATCTATCCCGAGTACGTCCTGCGCGGTGCTGAGGGCTGGCTCGACCCGGGGGTGGCCGGTCACGTGGCCGCCCTGTCCGGTCCGGACGGTCTCGCCCTGGACCTGGCGCCGACCGGCCGGCCGTGGCGTTCGCCGGTCGGCTGCTCGGCCGAGGGTGCCGCTGCTGGTGGTTCTCCCGGTGATGTCGCCGGGCGTTCCGCCGATGCGTGACCGTTCGTCGCATGACGCCGGTCACGAAGACGATTCATCTGCTCGGTGAGGGGGTATCCCGCCCGGTCCCATGTGGCGGGAGGCGCGGGTCGCGGCCGCCGCGATCGGCGTTCTGCTGCTGGAGGGGATCGACGGTGTCCCGCAGTGTGGGCGGGCGCCGGAGGGCCGTCAGTGACCGGGTTGGGGGACCCGATCGCTCAGAGGTCACAAATCGGGTTAAATTGGACTCGGTGGCCCGGCCTGGCGTTACCTTCCTCCTGCCCCGAGAGATAGGGCAGGAACGGGCACCCGAAGCGTCCTCAAGCGCTCCGGGAAAAGGGCCCATTTAGCAGGTTCGGCTTGACGACGCACGTCTTACACGCGTGTAATTTTGGTGGGGTTGTGGGGACGATGTGGCACTTTTGCGTCGAACCCACAGAAACACGCCGCGTGCGTGGGGGGTCAGCGCCGGCTTCGCAGCCGGCGCGGAAATTTGGAGGCACGCCGATGGAACAGCAGGTTGAAGGGGTAGACCTGCTCGGGGACGCGCCCGAGTGGCAGGAACGGGCGCTGTGTTCGCAGACCGATCCAGAAGCTTTCTTCCCGGAGAAGGGTGGATCTACGCGCGAGGCCAAGCGCATCTGCGGTCGCTGTGAGGTCAAGGCCGAATGCCTCGAGTACGCGCTCGGTCACGACGAACGGTTCGGAATCTGGGGTGGACTGTCCGAACGTGAACGTCGCAAGCTGAAGCGCCGCGTGGCCTGAACAGCCAGGGCCTGTCCCGCCGATCACCGGGGGACATGCGGCGCTGTCCGGGCGTGGCCCCCGGCGGCGCCTGCGGACAGGCTCTAGGTCAGCTCGTCCGGATCCACACCTAGCAGGTTGGCGACCTGCTCGATGATCACGTCGTGGACGAGGTCGGCGAGGTCCTCCCGGTCCATCGCCCGGAACTCCAGCGGGCGGCGATACAGGACGATCCGTGGCGGCAACTCGTGCCGCCCGGGACGGCCCGGCAGCAGCCGGGCCAGGGGCACCTCGCCGTCCTCGAGCACGTCCGAGTCGTAGACGTTCAGCTCCGGCGGCACGTCCTCGACGGCGAACTCGACACCGGCCAGCTCTTTCGCATAGCGGCGCTCCAGGCCCTCGACCGTGTCGAGCACCAGGTCGTCGAAGATCTCCGCCTTGGTCCGGGCCAGCGGGACGGTCGCCGGCACCAGGCGACCCCGCAAGCCGCGCCCATGCCGGTCGCGACGTGCCGGATGACCCGGGCCGGAGGTGCGGGCCGCCCGCGGCGGATCCGTCCGGCGGCGTTCGGGGCTGGTGGTCACGCGGCCAGCGTATCTCCACGCGGCCGATATACGTGGTCAGCCCGATCGCCTCGTGTGTCCGAGCCGTTAATTCGCCCCAACGAGACGGCGTGTCGAACGACCATGGCCGAATCGTGATAAGTGCTCAGTCGGCGTGTCGCGAGGCAACACGCCCCGGATCGGCCGATGGGGAGATACTGTCCCGCCGTGAGGTCACCACGGCGCTGCTCCCGGAACGGCTGTCCCCGACAGGCGGTCGCCACGCTGACCTATGTTTACAGCGACTCGACAGCGGTCGTCGGCCCCCTCGCCGCCTTCGCCGAGCCGCACACGTACGACCTGTGCGAGCCACATGCCCGCAGTCTCACCGCCCCCCGAGGCTGGGAACTGGTCCGCCACGACGGTGACTTCGCACCCCCACCCCCCACCACCGACGACCTGGTCGCCCTGGCCGAGGCGGTTCGCGAGGCCGCGAGGCCGGCGCCGCCCCGTCCCGAGGACCCGCCCCAGCCGGGGCACCAGACCGGTCGCCGCGGCCATCTGCGAGTCATCCCGCCGTCGCATTAGGGGCGGTTGGTCGTTTTTCCCGGCGGCTGGTTCCGCGTAGCTTCGGCGCGCTTGTGCCGTCTTCGGGAGCTTTCGTGCGGGTCCGTTTTCGAGGTACTTCCGCGGTCCGAGTCGTGGCACACGCCCTTTCACGGTCACGTGTTCAGCCGTCATGGCGACGCAGCCGGTTCGCCAGTGCAGCCGTCGTCGGCGGTGCAGCCTTTGCAGGCAGTCTGTCCGTGGGTTGATCATCGGCCGGTGGCTCGGTGGCTCGGTGGCTCGGTGGCTCGGTGGCTCGGTGGCTCGGTGGCTCGGTGGCTCGGTGGCTCGGTGAGGCCGGCCGTGCTACTCGGCAAGGCCGGCCGTCGCTCATGGTTCGCCCGCTGGCCGAATCCCGACCGTAGGTGACGGCTGGGTGCTCCGAGCCGTCGTTGGGGGCTGAGTTTCTCTTGCTGGGGAGCCGTTGGCGACGGCTCGGCTGGTTCGGCCGTCAGTGAGGGTCAGTTTGTGGGCCGGGGACAGCCCTCAGCGACGGCCGGATGCCCCGAGCCGTCGCTGAGGGCTGAGATCTGCGCCCCGGGCGACCGTGGGCTACGGCTGGGGCGGGCTGATTTCGTCCGGGTGTCCAGCCGGGTTCATTCGCCAGTTCGGTCGTTCCGCCTGCCGGTCCTTCTGCCTGCCGGGCACTTCCTCCAGCCGGTTCCTTCGTCTGCCCAGCCCTGTCAGCCCTGTGGATTGCGGCGTTTGTGCGGATATGGGAGCGCCCACCGGCCCGGGTGGGCGGTGGGCGCGTCTACGTCTGCGGCCAGGAGATCGAAGGCTGAGAGGCCGAAGACCGGGGCCGGAGGTCAGGGGGCGGGAGGTCAGAGGGCGGGAGGTCAGAGGGCGGGAGGTCAGAGGGCGGGAGCTCAGAGGGCGGGAGGTCAGGAGGTCAGGGGGACCAGTTCGAAGCGGTCGTGCAGCCACGGGATCAGGGTCCGGTAGGCCTTGATCGTGTCGGGCTGGGCGTAGTCGTGGGACAGCACGATCGCGCCGTCGCGGGTTCGCTTCTTCACGTACGAGATGATTTTGGCGGTGTGGGCGCCGTGGGACTCGCCGTGGGAGTGGTCCCAGTCGCGCGGGTCGACTTTCCAGTAGATGCTGGACATTCCCAGCTGCTTGGCGCCCTTGACCAGTTTCGGCGTGAAGTTGCCGCCGGGGGCGCGGAAGGTCGGGATCGCCACGCCGGGGACCGCGGCGCGGATGGCGGCGTTGGTGCGTTCCAGGTCGGCTTTGATCTTCGCGGCGGACTTCTTGCCGATTCTCAGGTCGTGGTTCCAGGTGTGGTTGCAGAGGGCGTGGCCGTCGGCGACGATCGCCCGCACCAGGTCCGGGAACTGTTTCGCGTTGGAGCCGACCAGGCAGAACGTGGCTTTGACGTTCTCCTTCTTCAGGATCTTCAGCAGGGCCGGGGTGTAGTCCGGGTCGGGGCCGTCGTCGAAGGTCAGGGCCACGCCCTTGGTGCCGGTGACGAGGCGGCTGCCGGCCGGGCCGGTCTTCACGTGTTTGCCGCCGGGGGCGGTGGTGCTCTCGGTCCGATCGGCGCCGGGGGCCGTGGACGGGTCGCCCGGTGTTCCGGCGGAGTCGCCGGGCAGCGCGGACGGGGCGGCGCGGGCGCTGGGTGCGGTGGAGGGGATGCCCTCCGGCGGCGTGCTGGATGCGGCCTGGGACGACGCCGCGGTCTGCGGTCCGATCGTCGTGGCCGCGGCCGCCTGGCCGAGAAGGGCAGTCATGATCAGCAGTCCGCTGATCACTAGTGCCTTTCTGGTGTGCGACAGCCGCATCGATATCCTCCCCAGGTCGTCGGCGAACTGACGACGATGCCCCGGAATGCGGCCGGCCGCCAGTCCTATGCGCATGATTCGACGGAAAACGGGACTGCTTTCAGTTTTCCCGGCGTATCATCGCGCATCACGTCGACCTGGCGGCATGGAGGTAAATGCCCCAATTTGTCTACCGAGTCGACGGACCATCGGGAGTGTGCCCCGGTCAGGCTCAAGAGGTAACCGAAACGGGTCACTCTCAGGGAAAACGCGGCGCACGGAGAGCCCCGCGAAGAGGGTCCGACAGGTCGTTACCGTGCCGTCCTCAGCGCCGCGTGTCCCCGGGTGCCCGCGGCGAACATGGCACGATCTTGGGAGATCGGTCACCGTTACCGGATGAAAATGCCGGGACTGCCGGTTACGCGTACCCCGGAATGGAGCGCAACCGGCAGATCCCCGCCCCACTACCGGGTCTTCTCCGCTTCCAGCGTGGCGATCTCGGCCTCGGTGAACAACCGCGACCGGATCAGGAAACGGACGCCCTCGGGCGCCTCCAGCGAGAAGCCGGAGCCGCGGCCGGGGACCACGTCCACCGTCAGGTGCGTGTGTTTCCAGAGTGCGAACTGCGCGGACGACATCCAGAACGTGATGGGCTCCGGCACCCCCTCGATCGCCAGAGACTCGAGCAGCACGTCGGAACCGCCGGTCCGGAACTCGCCCTCGAGGTAACACATCGGCGCGCTGCCGTCGCAGCAGCCGCCGGACTGGTGGAACATCAGTGGTCCGTGCTGCTCCCGCAGCCGCCGCATCAGGTCGGCGGCCGCAGGAGTGACATCGACGCGGCTGACCATGGCCTAGAAGAGACCCATGGCCTTGGGGGAGTAGCTGACCAGCAGGTTCTTCGTCTGCTGGTAGTGGTCGAGCATCATCGCGTGGTTCTCCCGGCCGATGCCCGACTGCTTGTAGCCGCCGAACGCCGCGTGCGCGGGATAGAGGTGGTAGCAGTTCGTCCACACCCGGCCGGCCTTGATCGCGCGCCCGGCCCGGTACGCCTGGGTGCCCTCCCGCGTCCAGACGCCGGCGCCCAGGCCGTAGAGCGTGTCGTTGGCGATCGTGATGCCGTCGTCGAAGTCGGCGAACGGCGCCACCGCCACCACCGGTCCGAAGATCTCCTCCTGGAAGATCCGCATCGAGTTGCGGCCCTCGAAGATCGTCGGCTGGACGTAGTAGCCGCCGGAGAGATCGCCGGGCAGCTCGGCCCGCGCACCGCCGGTCAGCACCCGGGCGCCCTCCTGCCGGCCGATGTCCAGGTACGACAGGATCTTCTCCAGCTGGTCGTTGGAGGCCTGCGCGCCGACCTGGGTGTCGGTGTCCAGCGGGTTGCCCTGCACCAGGTTCTCCACCCGCTTGACCCCGGCGGACAGGAAGTCGGTGTAGTGACCCTGCTGGATCAGCGCGCGGGACGGGCAGGTGCACACCTCGCCCTGGTTGAGGGCGAACATCGCGAAGCCCTCGAGCGCCTTGTCGAGGAAGTCGTCGTCGGCGCTGCTGACGTCGTCGAAGAAGAGGTTCGGGCTCTTGCCGCCGAGTTCCAGGGTGACCGGGATCAGGTTCTCCGACGCGTACTGCATGATCAGGCGACCGGTGGTGGTCTCGCCGGTGAAGGCGACCTTGGCGATTCGGCTGGACGAGGCGAGCGGCTTGCCGGCCTCCACACCGAACCCGTTGACGATGTTCACCACGCCCGGCGGGATCAGGTCGCCGATCAGCGAGAACAGGTAGTGGATCGAGGCGGGGGTCTGCTCGGCCGGCTTGAGCACGACGGCGTTGCCGGCGGCCAGGGCGGGCGCGAGTTTCCAGACGGCCATCAGGATCGGGAAGTTCCACGGGATGATCTGCGCGACCACGCCGAGGGGCTCGCGGAAGTGGTACGCGACGGTGTCCTCGTCGATCTCGCCGGCGGTGCCCTCCTGGGCGCGGATCACGCCGGCGAAGTAGCGGAAGTGGTCGATCGCCAGCGGGATGTCGGCGGCCAGGGTCTCCCGGATCGGCTTGCCGTTCTCCCACGACTCGGCGAGGGCCAGCCGCTCGAGGTTCTGCTCCATCCGGTCGGCGATCTTGTTGAGGATGATCGACCGTTCGGTGGGGGAGGTGCGTCCCCAGGCGGGTGCGGCGGCGTGCGCGGCGTCCAGGGCGCGTTCCACGTCCTCGGCGGTGCCCCGGGCGACCTCGGTGAAGACGCGGCCGTTGACCGGGCTGGGGTTCTCGAAGTACCGACCTCGGGCCGGTGGGACGTATTCGCCACCGATGTAGTGGTCGTAGCGGGACTGATAGGTGGGCGGGTCGTAGACGGTCATCGTCGCCTCCTCTTCGAAGGCGGACGGTAGTTTCCGTTACGTTGCAGCAACGTTGCACGCGTAGTCACGGGTCAGCTGCGCGACCCGGCGGGCGGCGGCCGGGTCGGCCGGCGCCAGGACCGCGTAGGCCTCCCAGACCTCCAGGTCGTCGCCGCCCCACGGACTGGTCAGCCAGGTCTGCAGCAGGCGGCGGTCGGCGGTGGCGAGCAGGGCGGTGCGCAGCCGGGTCTCCAGGCGCAGCCGCAGCCGGACGATGCCGGGCGCGTCCGAGGCCGGCAGCAGCGGCCCCGGATAGGCGGCCACCGCCTCCGGCACCCGTCCCCGGTCCAGCAGCCGGGTCACCACGCCGAGGTCCACCTCCGGGGCGGCGCGCAGCCGGTAGGGGCGCGAGTCGAGGAGTTCCGGGCCGAGGACGCGGCGCAGCCGGGACAGTTCGGCGCGGACGGTCACCGGGTTGACGTCGTCGCCGTAGAGGTCGACGCCGAGCTGGTCGCCGGTGCGTCCCTCGGGATGTTCGGTGAGCAGCACCAACAGCTCCGAGTGCCGCCGGCCGAGCCGCAGCCGTTTGCCACCGACCGCGATCAGGGCCTCGTCCCGGCCGAGTGCGGCGACCGCCGGGCGGTCGGTGCCTTCCTCGAGACCTCGGAGGTACGCCTCCGCGGCGTGCGCCGTGGCCCGCAGCAGGGCGAGGCTGTGCGGGTTGGCCAGATGGTCCCCGCCGGTCACGTCGATCGCCCCGAGCAGCCGGCCGGTGCCGGGGTCGTGGATCGGGGCGGCCGCGCAGGTCCAGCGTTGCATCGGGTGACTGAAATGCTCGGTGGCGAAGATCTGCAGCGCGTGGTCGACGGCGAGCGCCGTGCCGGGCGCGTTGGTGCCGGCGTGCGCCTCGTCCCAGCGGGCGCCGGGCACGAAGTTCATCGACGCCGCGCCGCGCAGGGTGGCCGGGTGCCCCTCGACCCAGAGCAGGCGGCCGGTCGCGTCGCAGACGGCCAGGATGTGGTCGCCGTCCTCGGCCAGCCCGCCGAGCAGGTCCCGGAAGATCGGCATGACCCGGGCCAGGGGGTGGGCCTCCCGGTAGGCGGCCAGGTCGGTGTCGGTCAGGTCGATCGGGGGAGTGCTGTCCGCCCCGATCCAGGTGGCCGAGCGGGCCCAGGAGTCGGCGACCACCGGGCGCATCCGGTCGGGCTGCCCCTCGCCGGCCAGGAAACGTTCGTGGGCGCGGCCGACCAGGCGACTCCGCTCGGCGGGGTCGTCACCGGGGACCAGGGCGAGCCACGGATTCACCCGTCCATCGTGACGCCGGTCACGCTGGTAGACAACACTCTCTATGCTCCTGCGGTGCACAGCGGGCCGCGTACCGAAGAAGAAGCCCTCGCCGAACAGCGGGCCTTGCGCTCGCGGGTGGTCTCCGCCCCCGGGCCGGCGTCTCCCGCCACGGTCGCCGGGCTGGATGTGGCCTACGACGGCGACCGGCTCGCCGCAGCTGTCGTTGTCCTGAGATATCCGGATCTTTCGGTGCAGGATACCGCGGTGGTCCGCGGCACGACGGCCTTCCCCTACATCCCCGGACTGTTCGCCTTCCGGGAGGTGCCGTCGCTGCTCGACGCCCTGGACCGGCTCACCGTCCGGCCGGACGTGCTGGTCTGCGACGGACAGGGCCTGGCCCATCCGCGGCGCTTCGGACTGGCCGCCCATCTCGGTGTGCTCACCGATCTGCCCTCGTTCGGGGTCGGTAAGACCCGCCTGGTGGGTGAATTCGCGCCGGTCGGTGAGCGCCGCGGCGACCGATCGGCGCTGATCGACGCGGGGGAGGAGGTCGGCGCGGTGCTGCGGACGCGCGACGGCGTGAAACCGCTCTTCGTCTCGGTGGGGCACCGGATCGACCTGGACAACGCGTGCGCGCTGACCCTGGCGCTCACCCCTCGGTACCGTCTCCCGGAGACGACCCGTGCGGCTGATCGTGCCTGTCGCGACTTCCTGCGTTAACCGCGGTTGAACCATTCGACACAATCCGCTCCGATACCCTCGGGCCAAAGGGGAATCGGCTGAGGAGCGGGTAGTGACCGATCTGTCGCAGATCATCAAGGCGTACGACGTCCGGGGCATCGTCCCGGACCAGTTCAACGAGCCGGTGGCCCGGGCGATCGGCACGGCGTTCGTCGAGATGCTGCGTGAGTCGGGCGACGAGCCCGACCAGATCGTGATCGGCCACGACATGCGCGACTCCGGTCCGGCTCTGGCCGCCGCGTTCGCCGCCGGTGCCAACGCGGCCGGCGCCGCGGTGATCAACATCGGACTGGCCTCGACCGACCAGCTCTACTACGCCTCCGGCGTGCTGGACCTGCCCGGCGCGATGTTCACCGCCAGCCACAACCCGGCGCAGTACAACGGGATCAAGATGTGCCGTCGCGGCGCCCGGCCGGTCGGCCAGGACAGCGGTCTCGCGATCGTCCGGCAGCGCGCCCAGCAACTGCTCGCCGACCTGAACGCGGAGGCCGACGGCCCGTCCCGGGTCCAGGAGCGCAATCTGCTCGCCGACTACGCGGCGCACCTGCGCTCGCTGGTCGACCTCAGCGGCATCCGCCCACTCAAGGTGATCGTGGACGCGGGCAACGGCATGGGCGGCTACACCGTCCCGGCCGTGCTCGGCGACCAGGAGCTGGCCGCCCTGCCGTTGGAGATCGTGCCGCTCTTCTTCGAGCTGGACGGATCGTTCCCCAACCACGAGGCCAACCCGCTGGACCCGGCGAACCTGGTCGACCTGCAGAAGGCGGTCCGGGAGCAGGGCGCGGACATCGGCCTGGCCTTCGACGGCGACGCCGACCGCTGCTTCGTCATCGACGAGAAGGGCGACCCGGTCTCGCCGTCCGCGATCACCGGCCTGGTCGCCTCCCGGGAGCTGGCGAAGTTCCCGGGCAGCACGATCATCCACAACGTGATCACCTCGGCCGCGGTTCCGGAGATCATCACGGAGCGGGGCGGCAAGCCGGTGCGCAGCCGGGTCGGCCACTCCTTCATCAAGGCCGAGATGGCCCAGACGAACGCGGTGTTCGGCGGCGAGCACTCGGCGCACTACTACTTCCGCGACTTCTGGTTCGCCGACACCGGCATGCTGGCCGCCATGCACGTGCTCGCCGCGCTCGGCGGCCAGGATCAGCCGCTGTCCGAGTTCGCCGCGGAGTACGAGCGGTACGCCGCCTCCGGTGAGATCAACTCCACGGTGGCCGACGCCACTGCCAAGATCGCCGAAGTGCGCGCCGCCTTCCCGGACGCCACCGTGGACGATCTCGACGGCCTGACGTTCCAGGTCGGCGCGGGGACGTGGTTCAACCTGCGGTCCTCCAACACCGAGCCGCTGCTGCGCCTGAACGTGGAGGCGCCGGACGCCGCGCGGATGGCGGAGCTGCGTGACCGCGTGCTGACCATCGTTCGCGGATAGGATCCAGGCGACCTGTCCTTCGCAGCATGAGGAGTTGGCACGGTGGCGCTCGATGAGCAGTTGCTGGAGATCCTGGCGTGCCCGGACACGCATCACGCGCCCCTCGACTACGACGCCGGCGCGCAGACGTTGACCTGCACCGAGTGCGCCCGGGTCTTCGAGGTCCGGGACGACATCCCGATCCTGCTCCTGGACGAGGCGTCGACGGCGAAGGGTGAGGCTTCCTGATGGTCAACCCGCTGGACGGATCGGCCGGGGTCAACGGCCACCGCGTCGCCGACGAGTCCCTGCTCGACGACGAGAAGTCGATGCTCGGCAACGACCCGGGCGGCATGCTCCGGGCCACCGCCTCGGCCGGCGCCCAGGTGCGGGAGTCCGCCGCACTGGCCGCCGAGGTCGACCTGAGCATGCTCGCCGACGAGGGCCGCCCCCGCGCGGTCGTCGTCGCGGGCATCGGCACCGCCGGCCTGACCGGCAGCATCCTGTCCACCGTGGCAGGCCCGCGCTGTCCGGTTCCGATCATCGGTCACCGCAGTGCCGGCGTGCCCGGCTGGGTCGGCGCCGCCGACGTGGTGATCGCGGTCTCCGCGTCCGGCCGCAGCCCGGAGGCGCTGGCCGCCGCCGAGGCCGCCGCCCGCCGCGGTGCCCGACTGGTCGCCATCGGCAACCCCGGCTCCGAGCTGGAGGCGATGGCCGAGCGGGCCCGCGCGCCGTTCATCGGCGTGCCGCGCCGCGCCCCGGCCCGGGCCACGCTCTGGGGCCTCGCGGTCCCGGTGCTGCTCGCCGGCCGGGCTCTCGGCCTGGTCAAGGTCACCGAGGCGGACATCGCCGAGACCGCGACCCGTCTGGACGCCGACGCCGAGCGCTGCCGTCCGGCCGCCGACTCGTTCGTCAACCCGGCCAAGGCCCTCGCCCTCGGCCTGGCCGGCTCGGTCCCGGTCATCTGGGGCTCCTCGCCGCTGGCCACCGTGGCCGCCCGCAGGTTCGCCGACACGCTCGCCGCCAACGCCCGCTACCCGGTGATGGCCGGCGCGCTCGGCGAGGCCGGCCGCGGCCGGGTGGGCCTGCTCGACGGCGTCTTCGGCGGACTCGCCGAGACGTCGCGGGACATCTTCGCCGACCCGGACGACGACGCCGACGAGGCGCTGACCCGGCTGCGCCTGGTGGTGCTCCGCGACGGTGGTCTCAACCCGGAGGACGACGCCGACGAGCCGGTGGCCGTGGAGGAGCGCCGTGCCGACGCGATCCAGACCCTGGCCGACCGCCGGGGGGTGCGCTGCGACGTGCTGACCGCCGAGGGCGGCTCGACGCTGGAGCGCCTGGCGTCGCTGGTCGCCGTGCCCGACTTCGCCTCGCTCTACCTGGCCCTGGCACACGGCCTGGACCCGATGGCGGTGCCGGCCATCAGCGAGATGAAAGAGCTCTCGAACCTGATTGTGGACGGCATGCAGTGAGCGCCGAGGGTGGCAGCAAGGCCATCGTCGCGGCGCTCAGCGCGAACCTCGGCATCGCCGCGACCAAGTTCGCCGCCTGGTTCCTGACCGGTTCGTCGTCGATGCTGGCGGAGGCGATCCACTCGGTCGCCGACTCCGGCAACCAGCTCCTGCTGCTGATCGGCGGCAAGCGCTCGCGGCGGGCCGCCACCCCGGAACACCCTTTCGGGTACGGGCGGGAGCGTTACATCTACGCGTTCATCGTGTCGATCGTGCTGTTCACCGTGGGCGGGCTGTTCGCGCTCTACGAGGCGTGGCACAAGTTCCACGAGCGGGAGGGCATCCACTCCTGGCAGTGGGTGCCGGTCGTCGTCCTGGTGATCGCCATCGGGCTCGAGTCGTACTCCTTCACCACCGCGATGAGGGAGTCCAACCAGGTCCGCGGGCGCACCTCCTGGGTGGACTTCATCCGCCGGGCCAAGGCGCCGGAGCTGCCGGTGGTGCTCCTGGAGGACACCGCGGCCCTGATCGGCCTGGTCTTCGCGCTGTTCGGGGTGGGTATGACCCTGGTCACCGGCGACGGGATCTGGGACGCCGTCGGCACCGCCGCGATCGGTCTGCTCCTGGTGGCGGTCGCCGCCCTGCTGGCGATCGAGACCAAGAGCCTGCTGCTGGGCGAGGGCGCCAACCCGGAGGCGGTGAAACGGATCGAGACGGCCGTGCTCGCCGGGGACGGCGTGGAGCGGATCATCCACATGAAGACGCTGCACCTGGGTCCGGAGGAACTGCTGGTGGCTCTGAAGATCGCGGTGCCGCGCAGTGAGACCGCGGCCGAGGTCGCCACGCACATCGACGAGACCGAGGCACGCATCCGCGAGGCGGTGCCGATCGCCCGGGTGATCTACATCGAGCCGGACATCGACCGGACTTCGGCGGTGACGCCCAGCGCCGTCTGACGGCTGTTAGTTTGCCGATTATGACCGTCTACCCGCTGACCGGAGTGATCCGGGACTACGCCTGGGGATCCCGGACCGCGATCGCCGAGTTGCAGGGCCGCCCGACGCCCACCGAGGGACCGGAGGCGGAGCTGTGGCTCGGCGCCCACCCCGCCGATCCCTCCACCGTGCCGGTCGGTGACACGCCGGTCGAGCTGACCAAGCTCATCGCCGACGACCCGCACGGCCAGCTCGGCGCCGATGTCGAGGAGCGTTTCGGGCCCCGTCTGCCGTACCTGATGAAGGTGCTGGCGGCCGGGGCCCCGCTGTCGTTGCAGGCACACCCGGCCCTGGACTACGCGCGTGAGGCCTACGCCCGTCAGGAGGCCGACCCCGCCCTGCCGCGCAACTACACCGACGCCAACCACAAGCCCGAGATGCTGGTGGCGCTCACGCCGTTCGAGGCGCTCTGCGGGTTCCGTCCGCCGTCGGCGTCGGCCGCCGTGATCGGCGGGCTCGGGCTGCCCCGGCTCGCGCCTGTGGTGAGTGCCCTGGAGACCGGTGATCTGGCCGGGGCGGTACGCCTGCTGCTCTCCTGGCCGGCCGGTGACCGCGACGCGCTGATCGAGGACGTGGTGGCGGCGGCCCGGCGGCAGTCGGGTGACTCGTACCGGCTGGCGATCGACCTGGCCGCCCACTACCCGGGCGATCCCGGGGTGCTGGTGGCCCTGCTGCTCAATCTGGTCCGGCTGGCGCCCGGCGAGGCGATCTGGATGCCCGCGGGCAACCTGCACGCCTATCTGAACGGTCTGGGCGTGGAGCTGATGGCGGCCAGCGACAACGTGCTGCGCGGGGGTCTCACCCCGAAGCGGGTGGACGTGGACGAGTTGCTGAAGGTGCTGCGCTTCGAGGTGCTCGACGACCCGTTGCTGCACGGGGTGACCGAGGCGCCGGGGGTGACGGCGTGGCAGGTGCCGGTGCCGGACTTCGCGATGCGCCGGGTGGAGCTGACCGGGGACCGTCCGCCGGTCCGGCTGACCGGTGCGGGTCCACGGATCGTGCTGGGCGCGGCGGGCGAGGTCCAGGTGGGTGAGGACCACGGCGTGCCGGTCACGGTCGGTGCCGGGGATGCGGCGTACGCGCCGGCGAACGCCGGACCGATCACGGTGGCCGGTGTCGGCGTGGTGTTCGTGGCGTCGGTCCCGGCCTGACCCTGCCGGTTCGCAGTGGATTGTCGCTTGTCGAGACGAAAACGGCTTTTCAGCGGTTAGTGCGATTGTTGTTTCTATTGGTGCTGATGGGGTCGGTGGTACTTTTGGCGACTCCTGTGGCCAGCGGGAACACGCCGCTGCCCTGATCCGGCTCCTCCGGAGCGCGCAAGCCGGGCGAACGGCGGTGTGCAGCCGGTCGGCGGCTCTCGGCGCGCTCCGGCGAATCGCGCTCGAAGAGTCCGAAATTTCTTGAAATACCTTGACATGGCATGTGCAGAGTGTGAATCTAGAAGTACGCAGCGTCACTGGTGATCGGGGGGTCCCACAGACGCGCGCGGTACCAAACCGGGGGGATGAACGGGGCGGCGAGCTTAGGCTCGTCGCCCCGTTCGCTGTCCCGGCCTCCTCTTTCTCCGGATCGAGCCGAATCGGCGACCTCGTTCGCGGGACGGTCCGGTGTCACCAGGACGGTGGAAAAACGGCGTTCTGCGGGCTGACGGGGGCCATGCGGGGCCACGGACGGCCACACTGGGGCGGCACGTGGTCGCGTGTACACCGGTCGCGCCGAGGAGAGGGCCTGTGCCTGCTCTGCACATTGCAGCGGTCCATTGAAGCGCCGATATGGTGGCATCGTGGCGAGGCCGACATCGACAGCGCGCCGGGAGCTCGGCGGCGAATTGCGGCGACTCCGTGGCGAGCGCCGGGCGGTGGACGTGGCCACCGCCCTGGGCTGGTCGGAGTCGAAACTGAGCCGGATCGAGACCGCGCACACCGGGATCACCGAGGACGACCTCGATCGGCTCCTCACCCTCTACGGACTGGCGGTGGAGTCGCGCACCCGGCTGCGCGACCTGGCCCGCCGTGGCCGGACCCGGGCGTGGTGGACGCCGTACCGGTCGTCGGTCCCGGACCCGTACGACGAATATCTGGCCCTGGAGGCCGAGGCGGTGCGGATCTCGGAGTGGGAGGCCCAGGTGGTGCCGGGCCTGCTGCAGACCGACGAGTACGCCCTCGCGGTGATCGAGACCGGCGCGGACATCGACGACACCGCGACGATCCAGCGCCGGCTCGCGGTCCGGATGGCCCGGCAGGAGGTGCTGCGCCGTGATCCCCCGCCGAACCTGCGCATCGTCATCGACCAGGGTGTGTTGCTGCGCGAGATAGGCGGGCGCGAGGTCCAGCGCCGTCAGCTGGCCAAACTCCACGAGTCGAGCAACGCCCCCGGGGTCGAGTTGCTGGTCCTGCCGTTCCAGGCGGGCGCGCACGCCGGGCTGATCGAGTCGTTCCTGATCATGGAGTTCCCCGACGACACGCGTAATCCGGTCGTGCACATCGAAGGGCTGACCGGCGGCCTCTTCCGGGTGAAGCCCGAGGAAATAGACGTTTACCAGGACGCATTCGATGACCTGGCGGAACGCACATTGTCGCCAGAAGAGAGCCGAACGGCCATCGCTGAGACGAGGGATCGTCTCGCCCGGTGAGAGGCCGGTGTGGGGTCCAATGGAGATGCTTTCCCAGAAAGGAGACAACCATGCAGGACGCCATGCTCACCTGGCGTAAGAGTAGCCGCAGCGGCGCTGCCGGACACTGCGTCGAGGTCGCGAACGTGCCGGCTCAGGTGCACGTCCGCGACTCCAAGGACGTTGCCGGCCCCGTGCTGACCTTCGGCGACGGTGATTGGTCCGGCTTCATCGCCGGTGTACGCGCAGGGGAGTTCGACCGGCCCGGCGTGTGATCCTCGGATCGCCCGCCACGGGCGGTCCCGGACCGGGACCGCCCGTTTCTTCTCGACGGGTTCCATCACGACGTTCCGGCCTTTCGCCGACGTCGTTCTTCTCGAGTCAGGACGCGCCGTTCCGCGGGCTCCCGGGGCAAGATCGCCCCCCAGGTGGCGCGGGGACCGGGAGGACAGTGCAATATTGGACCGCATGAGAGCCCGGGTACTGGTCGTCGACGACGATCCCGCGTTGGCCGAGATGCTCGGCATCGTCCTGCGCAGTGAGGGTTTCCTGCCCTCGTTCGTGGCGGACGGGGAACGCGCGCTCGCCGCTTTCCGGGAGAACCGCCCGGACATCGTCCTGCTGGACCTGATGCTGCCCGGCATGAGCGGCATCGACGTGGCCCGCGCGATCCGCGCCGAGTCGGGCATCCCGATCGTCATGCTGACCGCCAAGAGCGACACCGTGGACGTGGTGCTGGGCCTGGAGTCCGGCGCCGACGACTACGTGGTCAAGCCGTTCAAGCCCAAGGAGCTGGTGGCCCGGATGCGGGCCCGGCTGCGTCGCGGTGAGGACGCCGCGCCGGAGATGCTCACCATCGGGCCGTCCGGCAACCAGATCACCATCGACGTGCCGGCGCACACCGTGTCGCGCGACGGTGACGAGGTCAAGCTGACCCCGCTGGAGTTCGACCTGCTGGTGGCCCTGGCCCGCAAGCCCCGCCAGGTCTTCACCCGCGAGGTCCTGCTCGAACAGGTCTGGGGTTACCGGCACGCCGCGGACACCCGGCTGGTCAACGTGCACGTGCAGCGGCTGCGCGCCAAGATCGAACCGGATCCCGAACGACCGGAGATCATCCTGACGGTTCGTGGTGTCGGCTACAAGGCGGGCACCGGCTGATCAGGGCGAGCGGCTAATCTGGCCGCGATGCGTGCTCCGGCCTGGCTCCCCATGCCCGTGCGCCGCGCCCTGCGGGTGGTGCGGCGCTACTGGCGCATGGCCGCCGGACGGCTGACCCTCTGGTCCGCCCCGGCCCGCAAGCAGTGGCGGCGTTCGCTGCAGCTGCGGGTCGTGGCGCTGACCCTGATCGCCTCCAGCCTGCTGGTGGGCACGTTCGGCTGGTTCATCGCCGACCGCAGCGCCACGATCCTGCTGAACCGCACCACCGACGAGGTGGCCGCGTCCATGCGCGGCAAGGTGGAGTACGCCTACAACCAGCTCACCGTCCACCCGCAGGCACGTGACCCGGAGCTGCCGAGCACCATCAACGACACGGTCAACGAGCTGATCGACCGGGACCAGGCGGAGGACGGGGCCGCGGTGGTCTCGATCCGGGCCGAGCACTACCCGGACCTCAAGGCGGTGACCCTGCCGAGCGTGGACACCAGCGAGCTGATCACGCCCGACATGATCCGCCGGGTGTCCCAGCTGGGCCGGGTCGCCCACCAGGTGCGCACCGCCGAGATCGACGGCCGGACGACGAAATACCTGGTGTACGGCTCGCCGGTGCCCACCAAGTTCGGTCAGGTCGAGCTCTACTACCTGGTCCCGCTGACCACCGAGGACCGCGCCGCCAGCGAGATCGGCACCACCGTGCTGGCCACCGGCCTGGCCCTGGTGATCCTGCTCGGTGTGGTGGCCGGCCTGGTCACCCGGCTGGTGGTGACGCCGGTCCGGATCGCCGCGCGCACCGCCCAGCGGCTCTCGGCCGGCCTGCTCGACCAGCGGATGAAGGTGGAGGGCGAGGACGACCTGGCCCTGCTCGCCGCCGCGTTCAACCAGATGGCGGCCAACCTGCAGCGGCAGATCGTCCGGCTCGAGGAGATGTCGCGCCTGCAGCGCCGGTTCACCTCGGACGTCTCGCACGAGCTGCGCACCCCGCTGACCACCGTCCGGATGGCCGCCGACCTGATCTTCGCCGAGCGCGAGGAGTTCGATCCGGCGGTGGCCCGCAGCGCCGAACTGCTGCAGGCCGAACTGGACCGGTTCGAGGACCTGCTCACCGACCTGTTGGAGATCAGCCGGTTCGACGCCGGGTTCGCCGCGCTGGACTCCGAGCACAGCGACCTGGTGCCGATCGTGCAGCGGGTCACCGAGCGGCTGGGCAGCCTGGCCGAGCGGGCCGGCGTGACCTTCGAGCTCGACCTGCCGGACACCCCGGTGATCGCCGAGGTGGATTCCCGCCGGGTCGAACGGGTGCTGCGCAACCTGATCGGCAACGCGGTCGAACACGCCGAGGCCAAACCCGTGGTGATCACCATGGCGACGGACGACGCCGCGGTGGCGGTGACCGTCCGCGACCACGGCATCGGGCTCAAGCCGGGGGAGGAGCGCCTGGTCTTCAACCGGTTCTGGCGCGCCGACCCGTCCCGGGCCCGGCAGACCGGCGGCACCGGCCTCGGCCTGTCGATCAGCGCCGAGGACGCCCGCCTGCACGGCGGCTGGCTGGAGGCGTGGGGCGCGCCCGGGGAGGGCGCCCAGTTCCGTCTCACCCTGCCGGTCCGGGCCGGCGACCGTCTGGTGGCCGCGCCGATCCCGCTGATCCCCCGGGACCGTCCCGCGGCCACCGGCGAACCGGCGGAGGTCCTCTGATGCGTCATCGGAAGCTGGCCGGTGCGGCGACGGCCGTGGTGCTGCTGCTCGGCGGCTGCGGGATACCGGACGAGACCGGGGTGACCGACGCCGGCCCCGGGCCGTCCACCGGCATCTCGTCCGGCGACGACGACACGGTCGCCCGGGTGACCCGCGACGAGACCACCGACCGCACCCAGTTCATCGACAACTACCTGCAGGCCGCAGCCGGCGACTACGACACCGCGCTGGACCGGGTCAAGGACTTCATGCCGGCCGACGAGGCCGCCGAGTTCACCGCGCCGCCCACCCCACGGGTCATCCGGCTCACCGAGAAACCACTGGTCACGCCGGGGCAGGACCGGGTCGTCATCTCGTACGAGATGATCGGGACCCTGGGCAAGAACGGCCTGCTCGACCCGGCCACCGAGCCGACCGAGGGCAAATACGAGATCACCCTCGGCGAGGTGCCCGGCAACGGCCTCTACGTGCTGAAGGCCCCGGCGTTCCTGCTGCTCAGCGACGACGCTCTGGACTCGTTCTACGAGGAACGGACGATCTACTTCTGGAACACCGAGCACACCGGACTGGTCCCGGACGTGCGCTACATGCTGCGCAGCGTGCCGGTCGAGCAGGAGCCGACCACGGTGCTGGGCTGGCTCATCGACGGCCCGGCCGCCTGGCTGCGCGACGTCGCCGAGCCGCTGCCGGAGGGCACCGCCACGGTCGGCAAGGTGTTCCAGACCGACGACGACAAGCTGCAGATCAACCTGACCGCGCAGGCGCTGCCGACCGAGAACACCGATCAGGCGCTGGAACGGCTGCGCAAACAGCTCCAGTGGTCGCTGCGGCCGCTGCTGCCGGAGAGCCTGGACCTGAAGATCGGTCACGAGGAGACCCGGCACTACAGCGGCTCCGACTACCTGAGCAGCAACGTGGCCTACCGCCTGGCCCCCGACCCGGAACGCTTCGTGGTCTTCGGCGGGCAGATCCGCCGGCTGTCCGAGTCGCCCAACGCGTTCGATCCGGTCCCCGCGGTCGGCCCGGACGAGAACAAGAACGTCCGGCTGGCGGCGCTGAGCAGTTCCACGACGCACACGTTCGCGGCCCTGGTCACCGGGGCGGCGCAGAAGGAGACGCTCAAGGTCGGCGCGGCCCTGCCCGGGGAGAACGCCACCCTGCGGGCGGTCACCGGGCTGCCCGCCGAGGGCCTGCAGCACCCGGTGTGGGCCACCATCCCGGACGCGACCACCGAGGGCGGAGTCGGCCTGATCATCGCCGGCGGCAAGCTCTACAGCTTCCGCTCCGAGGGCGGCGTGGCCCAGCAGGTGGTGGCCGCCGGTGGCGCCGGCACGATCAGCGCGATCTCGGTGGCGCCGGACGGACACCGGGTGGCACTGGTGTCCGGCGGGCGGCTCTACCGTGCGGTCCTCACCCCGAGCGGGCAGGGACTGGCGCTGAGCACGCCGCAGGAGATCCAGCCGCCGCTGTCCGGGGTGACCGCGGTGGACTTCAGCGGTGAGGGCTGGCTGACCGTGGCCGGCACCCGCGAGGACAACGACCGGGTCGCGATCAAGCACGTGTCGATCGACGGTGCGCTCGAGGAGCCACGCCTGCCGGACATCGGCAAGGACACGGTGAACTACCTGACGGCGTACCCGGCCAACCCGGTGACCACCCGGACCGGCCGACCAGTGTCCGACTCGATCTCGTACACCACCGCGGACGCCGCCTGGGACGCGCTCTCCACCTCCGTCAAGATCACGGCGGCGGATCTGGCGGGCGAGGCCGGCGAGCAGCCCGCCGGGACGGTGCCGACCGCGCCGTTCTTCCTGAACTGATCCCTGCCTCCGCGCCACCCGGATCGACTCCCCGAGGGGACGACTGTGCTCTCCGCGCTGCTCGGTGACCTGGCGGACCTGGTTCTGCCCGCCTCCTGCGCCGGCTGCGGCGCCGAACGCGTCCGGTTGGTGGCCGGCGCCTGCCCGGACTGCGTGACCCGTCTGGAGGGGCTGCGGCCGCACCGGACGGCGCCGACCCCGTCACCGCCGGGCTTTCCGTCGTGCACGGCGGCGGGGCCCTATGCCGGGGCATTACGGGGCGTGCTTCTGGCGTACAAGGAGAAGAACCGGCACCGGCTCGCCCGGCCCTTGGGATCGCTGCTGGCCGCAGCGGTGGCGGCGACGGTGCCGCGGGACCGTCCGGTGCTGCTGATCCCGGTCCCGTCCACCGCGGCGGCCCGGCGGGAACGGCACGGTGACCACATGGCGCGGCTGACGGACCACGCCGTGCGACGACTGCGGGCGGCCGGTTACCAGGCCGGGACGGCCCAGCCGTTGCGGGCGCTGCCACGTCCCGACTCAACGTCACTGAGCGCTGACGAACGGCTCGCGGTAGCTGTCAATTCGCTGCGAATCGGTTCCCGAATCGGCGTTCTGCGACGCGTCGTGCGGGCGAGGGGCACGCTGGTGGTGACGGACGACATCGTCACCACCGGGGCCACTCTGGCCGCGGTGGCTCGACGTCTGAAGGAGGCGGACATGCAGGTCACGGGTGCTGCGGTGGTGGCCGCGACACGACTGCGCGCCAACCGTCGTGCGATTTGACTCCCGAGCCGCCCGGAGCTGCCGATAGAGGCGAACGTCAGCCTTCCGGTATCCCCAACGAGGGGTGACGGGCGGGCAAGGGCAGGTTAGCGTCTAGGTGACGAGGGTAAGCCCACGGACTTACCCGCCACCGGAGCGCCGAGGTCGGGTCTTGTCGCCGCACCGGAAAGGAGTCGTCTCACCCCTGGCACAGGCCGCGTTCTGGTGGCTAGTCACGCGGCGTTTTCCCTGAGCTGCACGATGCGCCGCGAAACGGCGCACCAAAGAACAACGTTGGGGGAGGTCACGAGTGGACATTGTCGTCAAGGGCCGCAACGTAGAGGTTCCCGACCACTATCGAGAGCATGTCGCCGACAAGCTGAGCAAGGTCGAGCGTTACGACCAGAAGCTGATGAGGGCGGACGTGGAGCTCTTCCACGAACGAAACCCGCGACAGGCCGACACCTGCCAGCGTGTCGAGATCACGGTCCGTACCAAGGGCCCGGTGATCCGCGCTGAGGCACAGGCACAAGACTTCTATGCAGCCCTGGACTGCGCCATCAACAAGCTGGACGCCCGGTTGCGCCGTTCCGCCGACCGGCGCCGCGTCCATCGGGGCCGGCATGCGCCGGTGTCCGTGGCGGCAGCCACCGCCAACCTCCCCACCGATCTGACCGGTGGAGTCGCCACCCTGACCGCCGAACCGGCCCTCGACGAGCTGGCCGAGCACGACGAGAACCAGCCGTGGCGCATCGTCCGGGAGAAGGAACACTCGGGCGAGCCGATGACCGTGGACGACGCTCTCTTCCAGATGGAACTCGTCGGGCACGACTTCTATCTGTTCCACGACAAGGAGAGCGGGCGCCCGAGCGTCGTCTACCGCCGTCGCGGCTACGACTACGGCATCCTCAGCCTCGCCGTCTGAGTCTCACGCCCTGCCGGAGGCCTGCGCGAGCAGGTCTCCGGCCAGGAGGACGAACTGGATGTCGTCCACCCGGCTCCCGCCCGGTCCGGGCAGCCGCGAGCGCTGGTAGGCCTCGCGCTGGAAACCGGCCTTCTCCAGCACCCGTTGTGAGCCGATGTTCTCCGGGACGGCCCCGGCGATCAGGCGCGCGATGCCCGTCTCGGCGAAGGCCCAGAGCGCGACGAGCTGTGCCGCGCGGGTCGTGAAACCCTTGCCACGGTACGCGGTGAGCATGCTGTACCCGATCATCGCCTGAGCGGTCGCCGGCTCCTGGTAATAGAGCCCGATCTCGCCGGCCGGGGCTCCGGTCGCGGCGTCCAGGATGACCAGATCGGCCCGGCTCCCGGCGAGCCAGTGCGCCTCGGCCCGGTGGCAGCGCTCCCGGATCGTGGCGTCCGGCATCGGCACCGGCGGGACGCTGGTCGCCACCACGTCCGGCAGATGGTGCAGTTCGGTGTAGAAATCCAGATCACCCGGCCCGAGCGGCCGCAGCGTCACCACGCCGTCGGAGAGCTCGCCGCCGGGCAGATCCGGCAGCAGGCGGACGGGCGCGACCTCCGGGTCGCCGATCAGCCGTGCGAAGACGAGGGCGTCCTGGCGGCCGTCCGCGGCCGGCAACGCGCCGCGGCGCGCACCCTCCCGGGCGAACCCCGCGGCCAGCGCGGCCCGCTGCGCCGCCGTGTTCTCCCACGGGATCACCAACTCCAGCCGGTGGACGCCGCTCGCGGCGGCGTGCCGGCCGAGGGCACGCAGGGCGGCGGTCGCCACCCCGCGGCGGCGGGCGGCGGGTCGGACCGAGAAGGTCGCGGCGGCGGTCTGCGGGTCGTGCGCCCCGCGGTCGAGGGTGACCTCACCGAGCGCCTCACCGGTTTGCTCGTCGGTGACGACCAGCACGTTCCCGGCGTCCGGCCGGATTCCTGAGTCGGCCGGACCGGGGGCGCGGAGTCGTACCGCGCGGCCGGTGTTCCTGTGTTCGGGTCCCTGATCCACCCGGTCATCCTCTCCGGGACGCGCCCGGGCGCCAAACGGGTTCCGAAGAGCTCAGCACTGCGCTTTCAGCGAACTTGCTGGGAGGTTTCACCTGTTTTACGAGATTCGCCGGAGGCTCGGGTCACAGGTCCGCGGCGGGAGTGCCTACGATGGGTCGGCAGACTGTCTAGGGGAGCGCTGACCCGTGTCGATATTGGAAAAGATCCTCCGTGCCGGCGAAGGCCGCATGGTGCGCCGGCTCAAGGCGATCGCGGACGCGGTCAACTCGATCGAGGAAGACTACGTCGATCTGACCGACGACGAGTTGCGGGAGTGCACCCAACAGTTCAAGGAACGTTACGAGGAGGGCGAGTCGCTCGACTCGCTGCTCCCGGAGGCCTTCGCGGTCGCCCGTGAGGGCGCCAAGCGGGCACTCGGCCAGCGGGCCTACGACGTCCAGCTGATGGGTGGCGCGGCCCTGCACTTCGGCAACATCCCGGAGATGAAGACCGGTGAGGGCAAGACCCTGACCGGTGTGTTCCCGGCCTACCTCAACGCGTTGAGCGGCAAGGGCGTACACATCATCACCGTCAACGACTACCTCGCCCAGCGTGACGCCGAGTGGGTGGGCCGGGTCCACGGCTTCCTCGGCCTCACCGTCGGCGTGATCCTGCCGAACCGGCCGGCCGCCGAGCACCGCGCGGCCTACCAGTGCGACATCACGTACGGGACGAACAACGAGTTCGGCTTCGACTACCTGCGCGACAACATGGCGTGGTCGAAGACCGAGCTGGTCCAGCGGGGCCACAACTTCGCGATCGTCGACGAGGTGGACTCGATCCTCATCGACGAGGCCCGCACCCCGCTGATCATCTCCGGCCCGGCCGAGCACTCCGCCCGGTGGTACGGCGAGTTCTCCCAGATCGTCGCCCGGCTCCAGCCCGGCAAGGACGGCGAGGGCGACTACGACGTCGACGTGGCCAAGCGGACCGTCGCGATCACCGAGCGCGGCGTCGCCAAGGTCGAGGACCGCATCGGCATCGACAACCTGTACGAGTCGGTCAACACGCCGCTCGTCGGTTACCTCAACAACGCGATCAAGGCCAAGGAGCTCTACAAGCGCGACAAGGACTACATCGTCAGCCCCGAGGGCGAGGTCCTGATCGTCGACGAGTTCACCGGCCGCATCCTGCACGGACGCCGCTACAACGAGGGCATGCACCAGGCCATCGAGGCGAAGGAGGGGGTGGAGGTCAAGCAGGAGAACCAGACCCTGGCGACCGTCACCCTGCAGAACTACTTCCGCCTCTACGAGAAGCTCGGCGGCATGACCGGTACGGCGCAGACCGAGGCGGGCGAGTTCAACAGCGTCTACAAGGTCGGCGTCGTGAGCATCCCGACGCACCGGCCGATGGTCCGCATCGACCACCCGGACGTCATCTACAAGACCGAGCGGGCCAAGTTCAACGCGGTCATCGAGGACATCGCCGAGCGGCACGCCACCGGCCAGCCGGTCCTCGTCGGCACGGTCTCGGTGGAGAACTCCGAGATCCTCTCCACCCTCCTGCGCAAGCGCGGCATCCCGCACAGCGTGCTGAACGCGAAGTTCCACGCCCAGGAGGCGACGATCATCGCCCAGGCCGGGCGCAAGGGCGGCGTCACGGTGGCCACCAACATGGCCGGCCGCGGCACCGACATCCTGCTCGGCGGCAACCCCGAGTTCCTCGCCGCCGCCGAACTGGCCCAGCGCGGCCTCGACCCGGTGGAGAACGCCGAGGAGTACGCGAAGGCCCTCGAAGAGGTCATGCCGCAGGTCAAGCAGGCCTGCGAGAAGGAGGCAGCCGAGGTCCAGGCCGCCGGCGGCCTCTACGTCCTCGGCACCGAACGGCACGACTCCCGCCGCATCGACAACCAGCTCCGTGGCCGCTCCGGCCGGCAGGGCGACCCGGGCGAGTCCCGGTTCTACCTGTCGCTGCAGGACGACCTGATGAAGCGGTTCCGGGCCGGCGCCGTCGAAGCCGTCATGGAGCGCTTCAACATCCCCGAGGACGTCCCCATCGAGTCGAAGATGGTGACCCGGCAGATCCGCAGCGCGCAGACCCAGATCGAGGGTCAGAACGCCGAGATCCGCAAGAACGTCCTCAAGTACGACGAGGTGCTCAACAAGCAGCGCCAGGTCATCTACGCCGAGCGCAAGCGGGTGCTCGACGGCGAGGACATGCACGACCAGGTCGTCCACATGATCGACGACGTGGTCGAGGAGTACGTCACGGTCGCCACCTCGGAGGGCTTCGCCGAGGACTGGGACCTCGAACAGCTCTGGACCAGCCTCCGCCGTCTCTGGCCGGTGACCCTCACCGTCGACGACGTGGTGGCCGAGTCCGGCGGCGAGCGCAACGCCGTCGACCAGGAATTCCTCATCGAGCAGCTCAAGCAGGACGCGCTCAACACGTACCGCGCCCGCGAGGAGGAGATCGGCGAGGAGGCGCTGCGCGAACTGGAGCGCCAGGTGCTGCTGGCGGTCATCGACCGCAAGTGGCGCGAACACCTCTACGAGATGGACTACCTCCAGGAGGGCATCAGCCTGCGGGCGTACGCCCAGCGCGACCCGGTGGTGGAATACCAGCGCGAGGGCTTCGACATGTTCAACCAGATGATGGAGGGCATCAAGGAGGAGGCCGTCGGCTTCGTCTTCAACCTGGAGGTTCAGGTCGAGGAACAGCCCACCATCACGGTCGACCCCTCCCAGGCGTTCGAACTGCCCAAGGTCGGCGACGAGGACGACGCCCCGGCCGAGCCCGAGCACGTCGAGGTGCACGCGAAGGGTCTCGGCGGGCCGAGCCGCCCGCAGAACCTGCAGTACACCGCCCCCACCATCGACGGTGAGGCCGGCGCGGGCGCCCCGCAGATCCAGACACAGCCGGCCGAGGAGCCCGGGCGGCACGCCCAGCCCGCGACGTCGGAACAGTCGGGCCGGCACGCGCAGCCCGAACCGCCGGCTGCCCCGGCCCGTCCCGCCGCCCGCCCGGCCGGGACCATCGGCGACTCGCCGGTGCCGCCCAGCCCGGCCCACACGAGCGCGCGGCACGCCGCCCGTTCGGCGGGCCAGACGGAGTCGAGCGGGCCGTCCCGCAACGCCCCGTGCTACTGCGGCTCCGGCAAGAAGTACAAGCGTTGCCACGGCGCTCCCGGCGCCAACTGACCCGTTGACCGGCCCGCACGGGCCACCAGGCGCGTCTGAACGGCCCGTAGGCCCGGCTCTCCGCCGGTCTGCGGGCCGTTCGCCGTTCCCGCCGGTCGGGGGTCGCCCCCGGCGGTTTTCGCCCGCTCCGTCCGCCACAGGCCGATGGCCTCACCTCACCCTGACATGTCGCTGTCGCTGTCGCTGTCGCTGTCGCCGTGGGCTGTCGCTCGGCGGCGGGTTGGTCTGTGGGTGTGCCGTCCGTTGCTGTCGGGCGGGTGCCCTCAGGCGTGTCGTCTCGTCGGTGAGTGAGGTGTGTCGTCTCCTCGGTGAGTTGGCAGCGGACCCGATGGCTCCCCTGGCGGGTCCGGATTTCGTTCAGCCCGTGACGCCCGCCGCCTGCGCTGCACGACAGGCGCCTCGGGGGACCTGGAGCAGTGGCGCGGGACCTGCCGCCACCGACTTGGGCAGAAGCCGGTCTGAGCGCGTCGTTCCCCGACCGTCCGGTATTCCGACCGTCAGATCCCACCGACGTCGACCATCACCAACAGCGAGCCCAATCCACGCCGAACCTCAACGTGGGATCTGACCGGGGCATCCGGCCGGGTCATCTGAGCGGGCCATCTGACCAGGGCAACCGGTCGGGCCATCTGACCGGGGCATCCGGCCGCGGGACCTGGATGCGGGATCTGAGTGGTGTCGGTCTGTGGCAACGGCGGTCAGATCAGGCGCAGGACCGTTGCGCACCAGGTCTGCTGGTGCAGCTCCAGCCGGAGGGCCATGGCCCAGGTGCGGTCGCCGGTCACCAGGGCGACGGCGGCCTCCACCACGCCCGGCCGCGGCTCGCAGAGGCGCAGCTTCAGGACGGCCACCGGCGCCGGGCGTAGCGCCCTCCGCGCCCCCGGCCGCCTGCTGGTGCGGACGGCGGCCACCCGGCGTGCTCCGGCGACGCCCTGGGCCACCACGTCGGCGGCCTGCGACGGCAGCGAGAGGCGGCGAAGGTGCGCCGCCGGCCGATAACCGTTCAACACCTCGACGCAGAGGTGAACGAATCGCCGGACCGCCAGCCGCGCATCCCCGGACGCGCCGGCCACCACCGCACGGTCCGCGGCAGGAACAGGCCCGGTCCTGCCCGTGGGCGTAGCCGAACCGCCCTCCCCGACATGCCATCCGGGCACCAGAGGGGGTCTGCCCATCCCCGGTCCGCCCTGTCCGGATCCGCTCTGCCCGGATCCGCCCGGTCCAGGTCCACCCACGGCTCCGAGCGCCGGATCTCCACTCGGGCAGCCTGCCGTGCCACCGACGCATCCCGCCGCTGAGTCACAGGCACACCCGCCCGCCGGTCCGCCGGCCCCGGATCCGCTCGCGACCTGCCCGTCGACGACTGCTCCACCATGACCACGTGCACCGGGCCACCCACGCTCGTCCGCAGACCGATCGGCACCCGACCCGCCCGGCCCACCCGATCCGCTTGCCCCGATCCGGTCGCCCGGCCCCTTCCGCTCACCCGGCCCAGCCCCATCGGCCAGCCGGCGATTGCCGGACCAGTCCAGAGCGAGCTGCCGTCCCGAAGCCCACACCTGCGGTTCCAGCTCGTCGTCGAACGGTGGATCGGACCGGGGGACCGGCCACAACCGAACAGCCGGCCGGGGCCGGATCGATGCGGCACCCGTTGATCGCATCTCCACCGCCAATCCTTACGTTTGCCTCCGTTTGCATTCGACAGCTGTGAGCTTTCTCCACGCCGGAAGCCCGGTCAACGGCCCACCATCGATCCGGGAAGACATACAAAAAGAACGGAACGCCTACTCCGCCTCGCGCTCGGTCAACGGGTTGTCCCGGACCCAAGCGGCTGTTTCGGCGTACTTTTGTAGGATGTATTCCTCTAATTTGGCGCGTTCGACGCGCCACTGACCGCGCCCACCGATCTTGATCGCGGGGAGTTCGCCGCTGCGGACCATGTGGTAGACCTGCGAGTCCGAGACGTTCAGCTCGGTGGCGACCTCGGAGAGGAGCAGGAAGCGGGATTCCACCATGTCCTCCTTCGATCGGCAGCCTGAGTTTGCCACTGTTCGCCTCCGAAAGCCTCCGGTGGGGCAACCCGAAGGAGGGGTGGCTCGCCACGATCCGGAGACGCCTGGTGGAATTGGGGCCTCCCGGTCCGCTGTGACGGTGTACTGACCGGGCAGCGAATCCACGGGAGGAAAGACGTGCCGATCACCGAGCTGGTCCGGGTCTACGTGCCGGCGACCGTGCCGATGCTCGCGGCGCTACGGTCCGCCGCCCGACTGGGCGGGAGCCCGACGAACGCGCACGCGGTGACTCCCGGCCTCCGCGAGTGGTATGCCGAGGGCGACGAGGAGGAGCTGGAGTACGTCGCCTTCACCCGTGCCGCGCAGGACGCCCTGAGCCTGATCCGGCAGGACGCCGATGCGCCGCGGCGCCGGGTCGTGATCTCCGCTGACGTGCCGCCGTCGGCGTTCGTCCGTCAGGACATGGAGCTCGGGTCGAGCGCGGTGCGGCTGCCGGAGCCGGTGCTCCTGACGTCGATCGCCAGCATCCACGTCGACAGCGCCGACGCGGTGGAGGCGGTGACGGCCGCCGTCGAGGTGGTCGACGCGGCTCTGGCCGGCGACGAGGACGCCCAGTTCGTCGTCGACGGCGCCGAGGATCACGAGTTGGAGTGGTACGCCGTCTCCGAGCTGGACTCGCTCACCTGATCCTCGTCCTCATCCTCAGAGGAGTCGGAGTCGTCGGCGGGTTCCAGTGTCCGGCCGACCAGGATGATCGCTGAGATGGCGCCGATGAAGAGCACCACGAGCCCGCTGTTGAGCCGGGCGGCGCTCAGGATCTGCTGGGTCGTCTGTTCGAGGATGCTGACCTTGCCGGCCAGGTCCAGCACCTTCGACCCGGCGGTGCGGGACAGGATCTCGCCGGCCACCAGGATCACGCCGGGGCCGGCGCCGGCCGCCGCGTGCATCGTCCAGCGCGGGGTGGTGCCGGTGCGCCGGCCACTCCGGCGCAGCAGCAGGAACGTGATGATCCCGGCGGCGAGTCCGCTGATGGTGGCCTGGCCGTAGGAGAACCACTGCGACGCGGCGACCGTGGACGCGGTGTCGTCGGCGCCCAGCAGGGACAGCAGCGGACTCTGGACGGGCGAGTAGTTGAGCACCGTGCCGATCACGAACACCGCGACGGCCGCGGAGCCGGCGGCGACGACGACGGACGGGACCCGGAAGCCGGCGAGCGCGCCGCCGATGGTCCCGGCCGCGGCGAGGGTGCCGCCGATGGCGGCGTAGATGGTGCCGGCCGTGTTGATGGTGAACATCGGGACGGCGCTGGCCGCGCCGATCAGGAGTCCCGTGCCGGTGGCGACGGCGAACCGGGCGGTCGCGCCGAGCGGGCGGCGGCGGGCGATCAGGGTGAGCACCAGTAGTGCCGCGGCCGCTCCGGCCACCAGTTCGGCCGCGACGATGCCGGGCAGCGCGTAGGCCGCGGCGGTCACCTCGGACATGGCGTCGGCGCGCGCGGTGATGTCCTGCCGGGCCGACCAGATCATGGCGGCGGTCCAGGCGAGCGCGGCGGCCGCGAACAGGGCCACGACGAGCGGGGACTCCTCGGTGGTCTCCGGGGCGGACTGGCGGTCGGTCATGGGGCTCAGGGTAGCCGGAGGACCTGCGGCTATCGGACCGGCCATACGTGCCATCCGGGCCCGTCACAGGCGTCGTGCGTGCTTCGTCCGCGCCGCGCCGACCTCGCCGATATTGCGCTTATCACCTTGGATGGGTTCGATGTCCTGATTGGCGTGTCAGTTTAGGCCGATTCGCGAAAATCCTGCCCGGGACGTGTCGTCTGACCGTTTAGCTGCTCCATTTTACCTGCTCAGAGTCGCTCTTGAGGGCGAAACGCGCCGTCCGCACCCTCGTTGTCGGACTGTCTGTGCGGGACAGTCGTTTGTGGAGACGCAAACTGGACGGATCAGGCGAAATCCTGGACGTCAGAACGACAAAGTGGCAGCTTAGAAGGCATGCCCGACTTCCAAATCAATCCGACGGCGGCTGCCCTGCTCGGCCTTCTGCATGAAGGACCGATGACCGGTGGCCAGCTGATGGCGGCTGCCGAACGCCGTCTCGGGCCCTACTGGTCGATGACGCGGAGCCAGGTCTACCGCGAACTTCCCGTATTGGCCGAAATGGGGTATGTCCGACTTGGTAAGCCGGGCCCCCGCTCCAGTCAGCCCTACGCCATCACGGCGTCGGGCAAGCGAGCCTTCAGCCGCTGGCTCGCCGAGTCTCCCGGCCGGGACGCGCTGCGCAACCCGGTCGCTCTCCGGGTCGCGTTCGGTCAGCAGCACTCCGGGGATCAGCTCCAGGTGCTCTACGCGAACGCCAACCAGTACCACTCCGAGGCCATGGCCATGGCGAAGGAGCAGGCCAAGGAGGCGAAGAAGAACGGTGATCCGTTCGGCGCCGCCGCGCTGGAGTTCGCCGTCGCCTATCACAAGGCGGCGCTGACGTGGCTCAAAGCCGCGCCCACCAGCTGACCGACCGGTGTTTTGTGACCGCCCCGGCCAGCATTCTGGCCGGGCGGCGTAGTCTTGAGTGTCGTGACCGCTGCCGACTTCCCCGAGCAACTGAAAGCACTCGACTCCACCCTGCGCAACATCGAGGCCGTTCTCGACGTCGACAAGCTGCGCCGCGACAAGGCGGACCTCGAGGAGCAGGCCTCCGCCCCCGACCTCTGGGACGACCAGGCCCGCGCGCAGGAGGTCAACAGCCGTCTGTCGTACGTGTCGGGTGAGATCTCCAGGCTGGAGCGCCTCCGGTCCCGTCTCGACGACGCCGGTCTGCTGCTCGAGATGGCCGAGGCCGAGAGCGATGAGGACTCCGTCGCCGAGGTCGGCACCGAGATCGAGACGCTGGCCAAGCAGATCGAGGAGCTGGAGGTCCGCACTCTCCTCTCCGGTGAGTACGACGCACGGGAGGCCGTGGTCGCGATCCGGGCCGGTGCCGGTGGCGTGGACGCCGCCGACTTCGCCGAGATGCTGATGCGGATGTACCTGCGGTGGGCCGAGCGGCACGGCTACCCGACCGAGGTCTACGACACCTCGTATGCGGAGGAGGCCGGCCTCAAGTCCGCCACGTTCGCGGTGAAGGTTCCTTATGCCTACGGCACCCTCTCCGTGGAGTCGGGCACCCACCGCCTGGTGCGGATCAGCCCGTTCGACAACCAGGGCCGGCGGCAGACCAGCTTCGCCGGTGTCGAGGTGATGCCGGTGGTCGACCAGATCGACTACATCGAGATCCCGGACAACGAGCTCCGCACCGACGTCTACCGCTCGTCGGGCCCCGGTGGGCAGAGCGTCAACACCACCGACTCGGCCGTCCGGCTGACGCACGTGCCGACCGGCATCGTCGTCACGTGCCAGAACGAGAAGTCCCAGCTGCAGAACAAGGCGTCCGCGATGCGGGTCCTCCAGGCCCGGCTGCTGGAGCGCCGGCGCCAGGAGGAGGAGGCCAAGATGGCCGGCCTCAAGACCGACACCACCGGTTCGTGGGGTGACCAGATGCGTTCGTACGTGCTGCACCCCTACCAGATGGTCAAGGACCTCCGGACGGAATTCGAGACCGGCAACCCGTCGTCGGTGTTCGACGGCGATGTGGATGCCTTCATCGAGGCGGGCATCCGTTGGCGCAAGCAGAATCAGACGGCCGCCTGACGAAGATCCGTCACGTTGGGCAACCTCACCTGGACGGTCGGTCAGGCGAGGTTGCCCGGTTGTGCTGTTACCGCAGGTGACGAATATTCCCGACCCCGGCGGGCTTGGCGGATTCGTTACACCGCGTAGACTCCCATCCCGTGATTCAGCTCGAGAACGTGACGAAGACGTATCCGAAGGGGTCTCGGCCGTCGCTGGACAATGTCAGCGTCGGTATCGAGAAGGGTGAGTTCGTCTTCTTCATCGGCCCCTCCGGTTCCGGCAAGTCGACGATCATCAAGCTGCTGCTGCACGAGGTCGCTCCGACCAGCGGCAAGGTCGTCGTCAACGCCAAGGACGTGACCACCCTGCGCTCGTGGAAGGTCCCGCACTTCCGCCGTTCGATCGGCTGTGTGTTCCAGGACTTCCGCCTGCTCCCGAACCGCACGGCGTATGAGAACGTGGCTTTCGCACTCGAGGTCATCGGCAAGACGAAGGCCGTGGCCCGGCGTGTCGTGCCGGAGGTTCTCGAGCTTGTCGGCCTGGGTGGCAAGGAGCACCGGTACCCGCACGAGCTCTCCGGTGGAGAGCAGCAGCGTGTCGCGGTGGCCCGTGCCTTCGTCAACCGGCCGCTGATCCTGCTCGCCGACGAGCCGACGGGTAACCTCGACCCGGACACCTCGATCGAGATCATGCGACTGCTGGACCGGATCAACCGGACCGGCACGACGGTCGTCATGGTCACGCACGACTCCAACATCGTTAACCAGATGCGCCGGCGGGTCATCGAGATCGAGAGCGGACGAATCGTCCGTGACCAGGCCCGCGGTGTCTACGGCTGAGCCCGGCTCCGCACCCGAAACTCAAGCTGAATTGACACGCGGAGTCCTGGAAGGATCCCCCCGATGCGCGTGAAGTACGTCCTCAACGAGGTCCTGGTGGGCCTGTGGCGCAACGTCACGATGACGGTCGCCATGATCATCACCATGTCGGTCTCGTTGACCATGCTGGGCGCCAGCGTGCTGATGTACATGCAGGTCGACCAAATGAAGACCGCCTACTACGGCGAGATCGAGGTCTCGGTCTTCCTGACTGACGAGGTCACCGACGGTGAGCGCGAAGCGATCAACGCGGCGATCGAATCGAGCGCGCTGGTCGACACCAAGACCTACGAGGACAAGGCAGCCGCCCTCAAGCGGTTCCAGGAGCTGTGGGCCGACTCGCCGGACTTCGTCAACTCGATCAACGCGGACAGCCTGCCCGAGTCGTATCGGGTGAAGCTGAAGAACCCGGAGCAGTACGCCGAGTTCTCGGCGCAGATCGAGGGCCTGCCGGGTATCCGGCAGATCATCGACCAGCGCTCGCTGCTCGACAAGGTCTTCAACATCTTCAACTCCATCCAGGTGATGTCGCTGGTGGTCGCCGGTGTCATGGCGTTCGCCGCGCTGCTGCTGGTCGGTAACACGATCCAGGTGGCGGCGTACAGCAAGCGCCGTGAGGTCGCGGTCATGAAGCTGGTCGGCGCGTCGAACTGGTTCATCCAGGCGCCGTTCGTGCTCGAGGCGGTCGTCGCCGGCATCGTCGGCGCGCTCCTCGGCTTCGTGTTCCTGTTCATCGGGAAGGTGGTGTTGCTTGACGGCAAGCTCCAGGCACTCACCACCATCATCACCCCGATCCCGGACGGGAACCTCTGGCTGATGCTGCCGCTGCTCGCGGGCGTCGGTTCGGTGGTCAGCGCGGTGACGGCGTGGGTCACCCTGCGCTTCTACCTCAAGGTTTAGTGGCGCAGAACCGAATACGGCACGACGAACCGACGGCCGCGACCCGCACAGGGTCGCGGCCGTCGGGCGATTTGGGGCTTTCCTGGCGATTGGTCAGGGTACGGTGACTCCCCGTGGGGTATCGCCGTTCTGACCAGTTATTCACCGCTTGCCTCGGTATTCTCGGCGCCGCGGGGTTGAGTCTGACCGTTCCGGCGCCGGCCGCGGCGGCTCCGGCGCCGCCCGTGGCCGACCCGGAGGGCGAGGCCTCCCGTGCGGTCCGCCACGCCGAGGCGCTCCTGGAGAGCGCCGGCACCACCGCCCGGGCCGCCGCCCGCAGCCTCGCCCGCGCGAGCGCCGCCCTGCCGGTCGCCCAACGTAAGGCGGCCGCCGCCCGGGGCATCGTGGTCGCCGCCCGGGTCGAGGCCAACACCGCCCGGCGCCGCGCCGACGTGGCCCGCCGGGAGTACCGCAAGGTCGCCGTCCGGTACGAGGCCGCCGCCGGGCACGTCACCAGCGCCCGCGAACGGGTCGAGGAGATCGCCCAGGCCAGCTACATGGGCAGCGGATTCTCCCGGCTGAACGTGCTGACCTCGGCATCCGGCCCGCAGGACCTGATCGACCGGCTGGGACTGGTCGAACAGATCGTCGACAACGAACACACTCAGGTGCGTACCCTCGTCATCGCCCGCAGGGCCGCCCGGGTCGCGCATGACCACGCGGCGGCCGCGAAGCGTGCCGCGGAGTCCGCCGAGGCGGACGTGGTCGCCAAGCTCCGTGCCGCGCAGGTCGCCCAGGACGCCGCCGTCCGGGCACGCCGCGCGCTCTACACCCTGGTCCTGGCCCGGCGGGCCGCGTTCAGCGCGGCACAGGCCCAGCGCGCCACGGTCCTCGCCCAGTACCGCGCGGCGCTGGCCACCGAACGCAAGGTGCAGCGGACCCTGCTCGGCTGGGAGAGACGGTCCGGCCCCGGCCGGTACTCCGGCGGCCGCCTGCTCATGCCGGTGCACGGCTGGAAGAGCAGCGACTACGGCCACCGCTACGACCCCTACTACCGGGTGTGGCAGTTGCACGCCGGCACCGACTTCGCGGCGGGCTCCGGGACCGCGATCCGGGCCGCCGCGCCCGGCCGGGTGATCCGGGCCGGCTGGAGCGGCGGGTACGGCCAGTACACCTGCATCGACCACGGCAAGGTCAACGGGATGGGCTTCAGTACCTGTTACGGCCATCAGTCCAGGATCTTCGTGCACGTCGGCGAGTACGTCCGCCGCGGCCAGGTGATCGGCCGGGTGGGCAGCACCGGCGCGTCCACCGGGGCGCATCTGCACTTCGAGACCCGGTTCCGCGGTGTGCCCCGCAATCCGCTGCGGTACCTGCCCGGTTGCCTCTGCTGACGGGGACGCCGGGCGGTCCGGGTAGGATCGACGGATTGCACCATCGGTCGTCGAGGGGGAAACGCGGTCATGCCACGCGAACAGGGGCGCAAGCTCGTCGCCTCCAACCGCAAGGCCTACCACGACTACGCGATCCTGGACACCTACGAGGCCGGGATGATGCTGACCGGCACCGAGGTCAAGTCGTTGCGGGCCGGCCGGGCCTCGCTGGTCGACGCGTTCGGTCATGAGAACAACGGCGAGATGTTCCTGCACGGGATGCACATCCCGGAGTACACGCAGGGCACCTGGACCAACCATGAGCCCCGCCGGGTGCGCAAGCTCCTGCTGAACCGCGAAGAGATTCGCAAGATCAGCGGCAAGCTGCGGGACGACGGCGTCACGATCGTGCCGCTCTCGGTCTACTTCAACAACGGCTACGCCAAGATCGAAATCGGTGTCGCCAAGGGTAAGAAGAGCTACGACAAGCGCAACGACCTGGCCAAGCGGGATGCTCAGCGCGAGATCAACAAGGCTGTGGGCCGCCGTGCGAAGGGCATGGGCTGACGGGGTATTCTGCTGCGCCGCGGCTTGTCGATCTCTCAGCCGTCGCATAGCTTGATCTTCGTTTTGCCCCGCTCGTACTTGCCATGCTCGTTCTTTGTGCTGTCGCGAGGAGACCCGGCCGTTGTCCAAACACGCCACCCGTCGTTTCATCCTGGCCCGCATCGTGTTCGGCTCCGGCGCCGCGGTCCTGCTCGCCCTGGTCGGCTGGGTGGCCATCCGGGCCGGCGGGCCGGCCAAGGCCGATGACGAGCCGCTGCTGGTCCAGCCCAGCGTGGTGGCCGAGGCGCAGGCCGCGGCCCTGACCCCGCCCGCGCCGGTCCCGGCGTCTCCGACGGTGTCCGCATCGGTATCCGTGTCCCCGTCGGCGTCCGCCTCCGCCACGCCGTCGAAGACCTCGGCCTCACCGTCCGGATCCGCGACCCCGTCGGCGACCTCGGCCTCGGCGAAGCCGTCGAAGACCACTGCGGCCGCCTCGCCGACCCCGTCGAAGACCATCGTGGCGCCGGCCGACGACCTGAGCGTCTCCTACAGCAACTCGGCGAGCTGGCGGGACGGCTTCATCGCCTCGATCAAGGTGACGAACACCGGCGCGGCCAAGGACTTCACCATCAACCTGAGCTACCCCTCGGACGCCGGTGTGCGCGTCCGTGGCGGCGGCTGGAACGTCAGCGTCAGCGGCGACGACGGCCGGGTCACCCTCACCGGCAGCGTCAACGCCGGCGCCACCGTCAACGTCGGTTTCCAGGCGTCGAAGGACTCCCGGAACACCGTGAAGCCGTCGGCATGCTCCGTTGGCGGAGGCACTTGCTCGGTGAGCTAAGCTTGACGGGTTGGATCACTTTGACACGGGGGTGACTGGTTTCGACTTCGTAGGTGGAGACAGGGGAAGCGAGCCGAGGAAGCCGACGTCGTCTCGAGAATCGGTCGTCGGAAACTTATAAGCGCCAAGGATAACTCCCGCGCTGACTTCGCTCTTGCCGCCTGAGGTAAGTAGCAAGTCTGTCGACCCGGGGTCGCCTTCGACCCGGTCTGTCGGCATCAGCTAGAAGGCTGGCCAACCGGTTCTAGTCGTGAGGACCGTGCGGCGAGATCAAACACGACTGGGCCCGTCATGCCAACTCGCTCACGTGATTGGCAGGGCCGAGTAGAGGCATAGTGAGCTGCGCTCGGAGAAGCCCTGACAAAGCAACGAAGGACCCGGGTTCGATTCCCGGCACCTCCACGGATGAACGGCCCCGGTTCGCGTGACGCGAACCGGGGCCGTTTCGGTTTGCTCGCTCCGGAGGCCGAGCCCCGCACGCCCCGCGATGCGGTGAGCCTTCGACAGTGCCTGATCGTGTTCTTCGTCGGGCGTCGCCCGCGGTGGAGGGCCGGTGGGTCCGCTCACGGCGGCGCGGGTGCCGTCACCCCGAATTCGATGCTCCTGGTCGACGAGTACGCCGAGCAGTCCGACCCGATCCACGCGGCGGCGCCGTGAGCGTGACGGGCGAGCCCCGGCCCCATGGTGGACCGGGGCTCGCCCGTCATCGGGGGGCGTCAGATGGTGCGGACGGCCACCCAGGCGGCGCTGACGGTGCCGTCCTTGACGTAGACGGTGCCACTTTCGGTGACCACGCCGATGCGGTCACCGGCCAGGGACAGGCGGGTGGCGTCGCTGGTGGGGCGGACGTTGGTCCACGTGGTGGCGGCGAGCGTGCCGTCCTTCACCCAGGGCCGGCCGGCCGCGTCGGCGGGGATGCCGGTCTCCGGGATGGAGATGCTGGGACGCTCGATCATGCCGACCCGGGTGCCGGACAGGCGCAGGTCGCCGACCAGCTGCTTCTGCAGGACCCAGGTGGTCTTGGTGATGGCACCTTCCGAGATGTAGGCGCTGTTGCCCGCGGTGATGACACCGATGCGGGTGCCGTCAAGCGTCAGCGCCTTGATCTTGGAGCTGGCGGTCTGCTCGTCCCAGGTGGCGCTCAGGTTGCCGTCCTTGACCAGCACGGTGCCGGCCGTGGTGAGCACACCGATCCGGGTGCCGGACAGGGCCAGCTGGGCGACCCCGGTGTACTCCTTGGTCCAGGCGGTGTTCAGGGCACCCTCCTTGACGTACGCGATGCCGTCGTTGGTGAGCACGCCGACCCGGGTGCCGGCCAGCACGATCTGCTTGACGTTGCTGTACAGCTTCACCCAGGTGGTGCTGAGACCACCCTCCTTCACGTACGCGGTGCCGTCATCCGTGACGATGCCGACGCGGGTGGTGGAGATCGCGAACGTCTTGACGTTGCTGTACTGCGTGGTCCAGCCGCTGTTGGCGAGGGTGGTGCTGTCCCGGGCGTAGAGCTTGCCGTCGGCGGCGAGGACACCGATGCGGTCGCCGGCGAGCGTCACCGTGGCCCGCAGCCGGCGGTCCTCGGCCCGGGCCTCGTCCACGCCCCTGAGCAGGAAGGCATAGAGCGCCGAGACGGTGCCGTCGGCCAGTGCGCGGGTCGCGGCGGCGACCAGGTTGACCTGGAGCCCGTCCAGCTTGGCGGCGGCGAGGATCTCGGTGGCCTGCGCCTTGTAGCCGGCGAGTTCCTTGGCGGCCGCGATGTCCTCGTCCCGCCGGTTGGCGGCGGCGCCACCGGTGAAGATGAAGTCCTTCAGCGCCTGGGCGACCTGCTCGTCCGGGGCGTTCAGCGCGATCTGCGCGGCCAGCTTGACCTCGACACCCTTGGCGGTGGCGAGGACCTGCAGCACGTACTGGCGGTCGGGGGCGTTCACCAGCGCCGGCGTCACGTCGATCAGGAGCAGCCGGAGCAGTGACGTCTTCGCGACGACCAGCTGTTCGGCGGCGAGCTTCGCGGCCAGTTCCGCGTCGGCCTCGGCGATCGCGTCCGCCACGTCCTGGGCGGCCGCCGCGGCGGCACCAGTGGTGAGGAACGCGGTCCACTCGGCCTGACCGGTGCCGGTGGCGATGGCGTTCTTGGCCGCGGTCCAGACGTGGCTGCCCTCTTCGACCCGCTGCCAGACGGCGAAGATGAAGTCACGGTCGGGCAGCTCGATCAGGGCGGTGTCGTCCGGGTCGAGGCGGACGGTCACCGCGACCGACCGGCGCAGGGCCCGGGCCTGAGCCTCGGCGTACTCGATCTGGGCGTCCTGTTGCGACGCCGTGAAGATCCCGGTGGTGATGAACGCGTACGCGGCGCCGGCGTCCGCGGTGTCGTAGGCGCGCCAGGCCTCGGCCTTGACGAAGGTGCCGTCCTCGGCCTGTCGCCAGATCTCCAGGACGAACGCCTGGTCGTTGAGGAGCAGCAGAGCCGCGTCCGGCAGTACGCCGATCTCGGCGGCCGCCTTGACCTTCTGCTCCGGCGTGGCCAGGTTGGTCGGGTCGGCCATCAGGGAGACGGCTCCGGTCTCGGTGGCGGCGGTTGCGGTGGCGGCCCACGACGGCTGGGCCAGGCCCGCGGTGGCGACCGTCGCGACCAGGGCAGCGGCCACTGCACCGGAACCACGAAGCTTCTTGATCGACAAGGGGTTCTCTTCCGTTGCGGGTGTGCGGCCGGCGCTCGGACGAGGGCACGCGACATGGCGGAGACGGTCGAATCGGCCCGCCTCCGGCACCCGCTTTGTCGTGTCCCCCGTAGCCGGGCATGACGATGCCGGCCATCAACGACGTTGAAGGTAAGCGATACCCAATATCACCGAACATGATTATGCAAGTGCGCGGTGTGGTTGCCCCTGCCACAACGGAGCGGGGCCTCGGCCGGTAGCCGGGTGCCCTATATTAGTCATGATCATTGCATCGATCCGATCGTCCACCAGGGACGATCGTGGATCGGTCCACTCTCTTCAGCTCGCTCCGCCGTCGCGGCGATTGTGCCGGGTGACGGCGGGCGGCAATCGCATGGGGGAAAATTCACAGTGTCTGTTCGCATTCGCCGGGGGCGTGTGTCGGCCGGCCTGATGGCCGCCGGCCTGCTCGCCGGATTGCTGTCGGCTCCGGCCGTGGCCCAGGCCGCGCCGGTCGTCGCCGCGCCCATCACCGCCGGGCCGGATTCCACGATGGCCGCGGCACTGGCCGAGCCGACGAACCTGGCCACGCCGGAGCAGAAGGTCAAGGCGGCCGCCGAGATCGGCGTCGTACCGGACGCGGCTCTGCTGCTCATGAACGACCAGGCGTTCGTGCTGGAGATCTGGCGGCGTGCCAAGGAGGGCAGCTACGTCAAGGCCGAGGCCTGGCGCGCCTACGACACCGCGGACGCCGGCGCCGCGTACGCGTTCATCACCACCGGGATCTTCAACGCCTCGCACGACGACGCTCTGGTCGATTACGCCGCGGCGCAGGCCAAGGCCCGGCGGAGTTCGGTCGCGGTGACGGTGGGGCTGGACCCGTCGGACATCGCGCTGATCGAGAAGAACGACCGGGACTTCATCTTCAGCGTCTGGCAGCGGGTCACCGCGGGCAGCCACGTCTGGACGGCCGCGCAGCAGGCGATCGCCGACGGCACCGGCCAGGCGGAGTGGGACGTGTTCCTGGACACCGGCGCCGCCGCGGCCGCCGAGCAGGATCTGCGTGAGGCGATCGAGAAGGCGAACGAGGCGGAGGCCGAACGGCTCCGTGCCGAGCAACTCGTCGCCGCCAAGCAGTCGCTGCTCCAACTGCTCCTGCTGCCGGTGACGACCGAACTGGTCAACGCCCCGGACCGGCAGTTCGTGCTGCACGTGTACACCAACGCCAAGGGTGCCGAGGTGAAGCTCAGCGCGCAGACCGCGCTGAACGCGCCGGACGCCCAGCTCGCCCAGTCTCTGAAGGACTACATCTTCACCGGCGGCGCCGCCGCCAACCGCCGTGACGAGGACGCCGCGGCCGCCAAGGAACTCGCCGCCTACCGCGAGCGGGTCATCCCGATCCGCGACGCCGCGAAGCACGACGGGTTCGCACCGGCCCTGCTCGCCGCCGCCGACAAGGCACTGACCGACAACACCCTGATCGCGCTGCAGACGTTCCTGCTCAAGGGCCAGGACGAGGCCCGGGCCAAGGACCGCCGGCTCGACTTCGCCACCGGGTTCGAGGCGGCCGACTCCCGGCCGAACTGGCAGAACACGGCGGACGGGATCAGCCCCGGCGGCGGCTCCGTGAACGTGGGCGGCATCGTCAGCACGGTGACCACCGCGGAGCTCGGGGTCCGTGACAAGGGCGCACGCACCGGTACGTACACGTTGATGTACTCGGGCATGGACAACAGCGCGACCAGGTCGTTCAACTACAACCAGGCGTTCGCGCTGACCAACGTCGCGGTCCGCACGACCAGCACCCTGTCGTACTGGATCTACCCGCAGAGCAGCGCCACGTTCGGCCAGGTCTCCGGCAGCAACAGCACCTGCGTCGCGATCGACATGGTCTTCGGCGACGGCACCAGCCTGCGGGATCGGTTCCTGAAGGACCAGAACGGCAACGAGGTGCACCCGGCCCGGCAGTGCGGCCGGCTGACCCTGGACACCTGGAACGAGGTGGTCGTCGACCTGGGCTCGCAGGCCGGCAAGGTGATCAAGCGGGTCGACGTCGGGTACGACCAGCCGGCGAACACCGGCGGCTACCGCGGCTTCATCGACGACCTGAAGATCTCCGACCTGGAGAGCGGGCCGAAGTTCGGCACCTCGCTGGAGACCGGCGACCCCACGCCCCAGTGGACCAACACGGCCAGCTCGGTCAAGCCCGGCGGCGGCGTCTCGAACGTCGGCGGTGTCGTCAGCTCGGTCACCATCCCGGAGCTCTTCGTGGGGACCACGAGCCCGCGTACCGGCGCCAAGGACCTGCTGTACTCGGGCAAGGACAACAGCACCACCTCGTCGTACGCGTACCTGAAGGCCTATGGGCTGACCGACACGTACGTCTCGGCGAACACCAAGCTGTCCTACTGGATCTACCCGCAGAGCAGCACCGCGTTCAGCTGGGTGTCCGGCAGCAACAGCACCTGCGTCGCGGTCGACCTGATCCTGGAAGACAAGATCAGCGGCGCGACCGCCTCGCTGCGTGACTCCGGGGCCAAGGACGCCCGGGGCAACTCGATCCACCCGGGCGGCCAGTGCGGCAAACTCCCGCTCGACACGTGGACGCAGGTCGTCGTCCCGCTCGCCGGGGTGGCCAACGGCCAGCGGATCGCGCAGATCGACGTCGGCTACGACCAGAAGGCCAACTCCGGCGGTTACCGGGGCTTCATCGACGACATCCGCATCATCCAGTGACGGGAGAGACCATGGACCGGGCTCGCCGGGGCGGGTACGCCCTGCTGATGACATCCGTGATGGCGGTGACCCTGCCGATGGCGGCCGGTCCGGCCGTCGCCGCCCCGCAGTCCGCGGCGCTGGTTCAGGCCGCCGCCGATCCGGTCGCCGACCGCTATCGCACGCTGGTCCGCCGCTATGCCGACGTGGATCCCCGCTGGGAGGTGTCGACCGCGGCCTGGTCCGCGTTGATCAGCGACGACGCCGACGCGGTGGTCAAGTTCCTCAGCACCGGCGGCGGTTATGAGCAGGCGCGGGCCCGGGCGTCCTCCAACGCCTATCTCAACGACCTGATCATCAAGCAGGCGATTCTGACCAGTACCCCGGCGACCTCCCCGATCGTCTACCTGACCGCGGTCCGGGCGTCGAACGGCACGCTGGCGGAGAAGGACCGCTATGTGAAGACAGGCCTGCAGGAGGCCAAGGACCTCGACGCGAAGCACTCGCCGGTCGAGGCGGTCAAGCAGCAGGCGCAGATGGACCGCGACTACGTGGCCGATCTCGCGGTGAACGCCGGTGGCGCCTGGGTGCGGGCCGCCGCGCAGCGTGCCACGCAGAAGGGCTCCGACGCCGACATCCAGGAGTTCTTCAAGTACGGCTGGGCCAGTGCCGCCGACTGTGATCTTCAGGCGCACCGGATGGATCTCGCGGAGAGCCAGCTCACCTACCGTCGCCGGCTCGAGCAGTTGACCGTGGCCGCTCAGCAGGCGCAGCTGGCCTACGAGCAGGCGTCCGAGGCGGCCAAGGCCAAGGCGGCGGCCGATGCGCGGCTGGCCTGGGACACCGCGGCGGACGTCGCCGCCTCCACCCAGGAGACCTGGCGGGCCAACGAGGATCTGGCCGCCCGGCAGGCGCAGGCGTGGGCGGCGGTGCGCGAGTTCGCGCTCGAGGCCGCGACCCAGCAGGACTGGCCGGGCATCGCCGACCGGGCCGGCGTGACCAGCGAGTCCTGGGAGGCGGAGTTGGCCTGGGCACGCGATCAGGCACAGCAGTGGGCCGACCTCGCCGCGGACGCGAAGCGGAACGCCGAAGCGATTCCGGTCATCAGCGCCTAGACGGGATCCCGTTCAGCCGAGAGGCCCCGCTCCACGCGATGTGGAGCAGGGCCTCTCGGCTTTTTGTTATCAGGGCGTTATCCGTACCTCAGCTGAGGCACAGCGGGCGGTTAGCCTGCTGATGGCTACGCAGCGTGAGCGGTGGTCCGGTTGGTGACGTTTGGCGGCGTGGAATGTCACCGGGCCGGAGCCGAAATGGGGGCGCGATGTCCGGCGCGCACGACGATTGCGCCGCACGTCCTTTTCTCGGGTGAAGGGCTTGCCGGAACGCTCGGTGATTCATAAAGTTCGCGCACCGACCGGCAGGGTTGGTGGTGATCACCGGAGTGCTCCGGTACTCCGGTGATCGTCTGACCGATAGGAATTCTCATGCGGTTTCGTGCGCGGCGGGTCGCGGCGTTGCTGGCGATAGGAATGGCGCTCACCACGGTTACAGCCTGTGGTTCCGAAGTGGAGGCGTCCGGCGAACCGGCGGTGCAGCCCACCACCGTCGCCGACGTGCGAAGCCTGACCCTGCCCCTGGATCCCTACCGGCCGGACCGGAAACAGGAACGGCAGATCGAGTACGGCCGGATGCTGATCGCCCTCAAGTGCCTGCAACGGTTCGGATACACCATCGCGGCGACCGCCATGCCGCAACCGTTCCCGATGACAGTCAACGAACGCCGCTACGGCATCACCGACGAAACCGAAGCCGCGGTGTACGGATACCGCCCACCCTTCGAAGCGGAGAAACCCGAAGAGCCGGCGGTCACCGGGGTGGCCCTGTCGATCCTCAACGGTAAGGACGTCAGCGGTGTCGACGTACCCGAAGGCGGCTGCCGGGGCGAAGCCGACCGGGAACTGGCCGACGGCGCCGACCCGGAGGCGGTCGACTGGGACCTCGCCCAGACGCTGAGCATCACCTCGCTCAAGGAATCCCGGGCCGACAGCCGGGTACAGGCGGCCTTCGGCGCATGGAGCACCTGCATGAAAACCGCCGGATACGACTATCCCGACCCGGACGCGGTGGACGGCGAGTCCTTCATGAGCGCGGCCACAGTGACCGAAACCGAGATCAAGCTGGCCACCGCCGACGTGAAATGCAAGAAGGAGACCGGCCTGATCGACACCTGGGTCGCCGTCGAGAGCGCCTACCAGAACCGGGCCATCGCGGGCAACGAACAGAACCTGACCGCGCTCCGCACCCAACTCGAGACCCGGATCCGCGTGGCCGCCTCGGTGATCGGCGGCAAGGCGTGAGGCGGCTCGCGCTTCTGGCGCTGATCCCGCTGCTCGGCGTCGGCGCGTGCACGACGAACGACGAACCCGCGGTCGACCTCGGCACACCCAGCTCCGGCCGTGGCCTGATCCCGCAGGAAGATGCGCTGGTCACCGCGTACGCCGATTGCCTCCGGGCGAACGGCGCCACGGTGACCGCGGTGACCGGGATCTATGTGGAGGCGACCCGGGGCGCCGGCGACACACTGACGAAAGCCGACGCCGCGTGCGGAGACCCGCGGACGGCGCTGTACAAGAGCCTGGAGGACGGCCGGGAGGTCGCCGACGACGAGGGCAACCGGCTCTGGTACTTCGTCCGCGGATGCCTGGAGACCGGCGTCGCCCACTACCCCCGAGTGGAGCAGGACCTGCTGGTCGCCACGGACGCGGACACGGCCTACACCACGGCCTTCCACGCCTGCGTCGACGTCGCCGGCCGATGGCCGGGCGAGTCGCCCGCCCCGGACGCCCCGGAATGGCCCGTCTACCCGTCCCTGACCGTCGCCGCGACGCCGAACGCCGGAACCCCGTCGGCATGACCGGAACCGTCAGTGAGGGGGACCCGGCACGGCGACGCCGACGGCTGGCGATCCTGGTGCCGGTGATCGCCCTGATCATCGGCGCCGGTGGACTGGCCGCCGCCACGGTCGTCCAGTCCCCGGAGGAGAAACGGGCCGAAGCGGCCGCACCGGAACTGACGGTACTCACCGCCGCCGTCGAACGACGGGTCCTGACCAGCACGCTGGTCACCCGTGGCACGGTCGTGCCGGCCGGGCAACTGGAAGTCACCCCGGTCGTGGACGGCGCGGCCGCACAGGTGGTCACCGCGCTGCACATCAAAGCGGGCCGGCAGGTCGCACGCGGCCAGGTGATGGCGGCGGTATCCGGGCGGCCACTGATCGCCCTGCCCGGAAAGGTGCCCGGCTACCGGGACCTCAAACCCGGCGACAGCGGCACCGACATCATCCAGCTGCAGACGGCGCTACGGAAACTCGGCCACTATGCCGGCGGCGACCGGAAGGGCTACTACGGCGGCGCCACCAAGAAGGCGGTACGGGCCCTGTACGCCGAGGCCGGATACGACACCGCGGCTACCGACGGGGCCGGCGGGCGTACCGACGCGGCCGCCGTCGCCGACGCGCAGGCCGCCGTCGACGAGGCGAAAGACGCGCTGACCGACCTCGACGCGGAGATCGCCGCGGCCGCCCCTGCCGCCCGGCCGGCACTGCAACGGACCCGGGCGCGTCTGGTCAAACAGGCGGCCCGGGCGCGGACCGCCTACGACGATCTGGTCGCCACCACCGGCCCGATGGTCCCGCACAGCGAATACGTGTTCGTGCCGTCCTTCCCGGCCCGGGTCGCGTCGATCACCGCGAAGGTCGGCCAGCCCGTGACCGCACCGTTCCTGACCCTGGCGATCGGCGACCTCGCGGTCAGCGTCAAGATCCGGCGCGATCAGGCGGCACTGGTCCACGCCGGGATGGCCGTCGAGATCGCCTCCGAGACCCTGGGCGAGAACGCGAAAGGCACCGTCACCCGGATCGGCGCCCTGACCACCGACCCGGACAGCCAGGACGCGGCATACCACCCGATGACCGTCGACGTCACCGGCAGCCTCGACGACAGCTGGGCCGACCAGGACGTCCGGGTCAGCGTCGTCTCCGCCGAAACCGAGAAGAAGGTGCTGGTCGTGCCGCTGTCCGCGGTGTCCGCCGGCGCCGACGGCAAAACCACCGTCACCGTGGCCGGCACGGACGGGACGACCACCCGGATCGAGGTACGCGCCGGCGTCTCCGGCGACGGATACGTCGAAGTGGACGGCGAACTCACCGAGAACGATCGCGTCGTGGTGGGGGCGTCCCGATGAGCGGGCCCGTCATCGGGCTGACCGCGGTCGGGCTGACCTACCCCGGCCCGCCGCCCGTCCCAGCACTACGCGACGTCGACCTCGAGGTGTGGCCCGGCGAATACGTCACCGTGGTCGGGCCATCCGGATCCGGCAAGTCCACCTTCCTCAACGTCGTCGGCCTCCTCGACCGGCCGACCTCCGGAACCTACCGGTTCGACGGGGTGGACGTGGCGACGATCCGGGAGAACGAACGCACCGCACTGCGCGGCCGGCGGATCGGCTTCGTGTTCCAGGCGTTCCACCTGATGCCTTACCGGTCAGCGGTCGAGAACGTGTCACTCGCGACGCTTTACGCAGGCGTACCCAAGAAGGAACGTCTCGCGGCAGCGGCGCAAGCGCTGGAACGCGTCGGCCTGGCCCATCGGGCCGGCGCCCTGACCAACACCCTCTCCGGCGGTGAACGTCAGCGGGTCGCCATCGCCCGCGCCATCCTGCACCGGCCCAGCCTGCTGCTCTGCGACGAACCGACCGGCAACCTGGACAGCGACAACGCCGCCTCGGTGCTGTCCCTGCTCACCGAACTGAACACGGACGGCATGACCCTGATGGTCATCACCCACGACGGTGCGGTGGCGAGCCGCGGCCAACGCTCGGTCACTATCCGTGACGGTGTGCTGTGCTGAAATCGCGTTTCCGGCTGCCGGACATCGCCGAGGAAGCCCTCGCCGGCCTGCTACAACGACCCGCGCGGTCGATCCTGACCATGCTCGGCACGACGCTCGGCGTCGGCTCCTTCGTGGCGGTCCTCGGACTCACCGCGACCGCCGGCGGGCAGATCGACAGACGGTTCACCGAACTCGCCGCCACCGAGGTGACCGTGGCCGACATCGGCGTCACCGGCAGCACCGACAGCGCCATGTCCTTCCCCGACGACGCCTCCGGCCTGGTCGAACAGATCGGCGGAGTAGTACACGCCGGCCGCTGGTGGCCGGTCCCACTCACCGAACCGTCCGTCAGCGGCGCACCCGGCATCACGAGCCGCGCCGGCACCCCGCCGATCATCGCGATGGATCCGTCCGCGCTGGCGGCGGCCCGGCCCACCTTCACCCAGGGGCGCGGCTTCGACGCCTTCCACGCCGGACGGCACGAACACGTGGCGCTGCTCGGCTCGGTCGCCGCGGCGAACCTGGGCATCACCCGGCTCGACGGCAACCCGGCCGTCTTCGTCGACGGCACACCGTTCACCGTGCTCGGCATCATCGACGACACCGCCAGACTGCCCGATCTGCTGTTCGGCATCGTGCTGCCGGCCGCCACCGCCTACGACCTGTACGGTCCGCCCACCGCGCAACGCGCCGAGATGCTCGTGGAGACCCGGCTCGGCGCGGCCGCCGTGGTCGCCGGCCAGGTCGCCCTCGCCCTGCGCCCGGACGCGCCGCAACGTTTCCAGGTCACCGCCGCACCGGACCCCAAGGCGCTGCGCAGCCGGGTCAGCGGCGACCTCGACGTGCTGTTCCTGACCCTCGCCGGAATCTCCCTGGTGATCGGGGCGATCGGCATCGCCAACACCACCCTGGTCGCCGTCCTGGAACGCACCAACGAGATCGGCCTGCGCCGGGCACTCGGCGCCCGGCCCGCCCACATCGCCGCCCAGTTCCTCACCGAATCGACCACGCTCGGCCTGCTCGGCGGCCTGGTCGGCACCTCCGCCGGAATCACCGTCGTGGTGATCGCCGCGGTCGCCCAGGACTGGACACCGCTGCTGCCCACCTGGGCGGTGCTGCCCGCGCCGGCCGTCGGCGCGGTCGTCGGGCTGTTCGCCGGCGTGTACCCGGCACAGCGCGCCGCCCGGGTGGAACCCGTCGAGGCGCTGCGCCGGTGATTTTAAGGCAGCTCGATCGGCAGTTTGATGCCCTCGAGCGCGTCCTTGCACGGGCAGGTGCGCTCGGCCGGCAATCTGGTGACCGCGTCCAGCAGCACCTCGCGCAGCCGGGCCGTGTTCTCCGCGAAGACCGAGAACACCTCCTCCTGGGTGACACCGTGGTCGCCCTCGACGCCGGCGTCCAGGTCGGTCACCAGCGCGATCGAGGTGTAACAGAGGGCCAGCTCGCGGGCCAGCACCGCCTCCGGGTGGCCGGTCATGTTCACCACCGCGCCGCCGATCGTGGTGAACCAGCGGGACTCGGCCCGGGTGGAGAACCGTGGACCCTCCACGACCACCATGGCACCACCGTCCACAGCGTTCACCCGTGCGGCGGACGCCAGCGCCACCGCCCGGCCCGCCGGACAGTAGGGGTCGGCGAACGAGACGTGCACCGCGCCGCTGTCGTAGTAGGTCTGTTCCCGCCCGCTGGTGCGGTCGATCAGCTGGTCGGGCACCACGAACGTGCCCGGTCCGAGCTCCGGCCGCAGGCCGCCGACCGCGCACGGCGCGAGGATCTGGCGCACACCCAGCGACCGCAACGCCCACAGATTCGCCCGATAGGGGATCCGGTGCGGCGGAAACCGGTGATCACGTCCGTGCCGCGGCAGGAACGCCACCCGGCGTCCACCCACCTCGGCCACGGTGATCTTGTCCGAGGGCGCTCCGTAGGGCGTCGCGATCTCGTGCTCCGTGGCGTTCTCCAGGAGCGCGTAGAGCCCGGAGCCGCCGATGACGCCGATCTCTGCTGCCGTAGGTGGCGGGTTCATGAGCAGACCTTATCGGGGGCCGGAATCGCAAGCTAATGTGCGAGGCATGACTACGTCGAGCGGACGGCGGGGAGCACGTGTTCGGTGAGGGGCAGCGAGTCGGAGGCCGGTCGATGGAGTCGATGACCGGGCAGCTTCTGGTCGCTACACCCACGCTCAAAGACCCCAATTTCGACCGTACGGTCGTGCTGCTGGTCGCACACGAAAGCGGTGGTGCCCTCGGCGTCGTCCTCAACCGGGCGACCGAGGTGCCGGTGTCCGAGGTGCTCGGCACCTGGGGCGACCTGGCCGGCGACCCGGCGGTCCTCTTCGAGGGCGGCCCGGTCCAGCCCGAGTCCGCCATCTGCCTGGCCCGCACCCGCCCCGAGGTGAAACGGAGGGTGTCCGGCTTCCACCCGGTCAGCGGCGCCCTCGGCACCCTCGACCTCTCCGCCGACCCGGACCGCCTGCACGACACCGTCGCCGGCATCCGGGTGTTCGCCGGCTACTCCGGCTGGTCCGCCGGCCAGCTCGAGGAGGAGATCACCGCCGGCTCCTGGTTCGTCTTCGACGCCCTCCCCGGCGACCCCTTCGTGGAACGCCCCGACGACCTGTGGGCCATGGTCCTCAAGCGCCAGGGCGACATCCTCGCTGCTGTCGCCCACTTCCCACCGGACGTCTCGCTGAACTAGGGGGGCCCTTCAGAGGGGGGTGTGGGGGCGTGTAATATTTCCAGCGTGCCCGGGGGAAACGCCGGGGACACCGCAAGAAAGAAGTGCAGCAAGGGGCTGTGGCGCAGCTGGTAGCGCACCACACTGGCAGTGTGGGGGTCAGGGGTTCGAGTCCCCTCAGCTCCACCCTTGAAAAACGCCCGGACCTCTGGTCCGGGCGTTTTTGTTGCATCAAGCATCGAGCCGACCAAGCGTTCGATTTTTAGGCGTTCGATTGAGGCGACGATGCTGCAGACTCAGGCTGTTTCCCGGGCTGTCCGATCCGTCAAGAGGGCAGCGTGGCTCGGGCCGCTATCACTTGTCGAGGTAGTGGCCGTGGCAGGCGGCGATTTCCAGGTCGCCGCCACGGACGCGGTAGATGAGCCGGTGTTCGTCGTTGATGCGCCGGGCCATCTTCATGTCTCGGCGTAACCAGCCGTCGTGGTCTTCCCCGGCGGGGGGAGTCGGTGCGTCTCATCCGGCCGGGAGCGAAACGCCTGGGGAAGCAGGTGGCGGAGCTCATGGGCGTCTCGCCGGGGCGCGTGAGCCAGATCGAGAACGGTGATCTGGACGTCAACGAGGTGGCGACGCTGAGCCGGTACGCACGGGCGCTGGGTGCCCGGATGCGGATCATCTTCGACTACGGCAGCGACCTTCGGCAGATCGCCTGAAGCAGGGGCGGGCCGAGCATGGGGCGTTCACGACCGAGCGAGGCATCCGCACCGGGATTCATGCGACACCATCACTCGTTCGAGGTCCGGAACGTCGGTCACGGTCCCGCCAGCCCGTAGGTTGGCGGCGTGTCCTCTCACGCCACGCTTGCCGCCCACCTTCGTACGCTGACTGAAGACCAGCTCGCCGGTCTCGTTGCGATGCGGCGTGACGTGACCATCGAACCTGTTCCCAAGACCGTCGACAAGCTCGCCGAACGTCTGCTGCATCCCTCGTCGATGGCGGGGGCCTGCGCGTTGCTGGCCCTGCCACAGTTGCAGGTGGGCGAGGCTGCTGCCGCACTGGGTGACGGCTGCACCACGGTTCGGCTCGCGGGGCTGCTGGGCGTACCGGAAGATGATGCGGACTTGGCGGGGGCGCTGAGGCGGCTCACGGCACTCGTTCTCGTATGGCCGAGGGCCGGTGGCCTTGCCGCAGCTCACCTGAGCGAGATGTGGCCGCATCCGCTGGGACTCGGCGCCGGTGCCGCTGACCTTCTCGTCACGCGGAACATGACCGAGTTGCGCAAGCTGGCGAAGCTGTACGGCGTTTCCGCCACGGGGCGAGGTAAAGACGAGTTGATCACGGCGCTCGCGGGTTGGCTGGCCGAGCCGGAGAATGTGCGTCGGCTCGTGGCCGAGGCGCCTGCCGAGGTCCGCGGTCAGCTCGGCGACCTGGCGCGGCAGTCGGACTCCCTTTTCGGCCGGCCGGGGGCGATGTTCGGCTCTCCCGGGATGGTGCTGCCGTGGGCTGTTGAACGCGGGCTGCTCATTCGTTCGATGTGGAACGTCAGCGAGATGCCACGTGAAGTCGCTCTTGCCCTGCGTGAGGGCTTCAGGGCTCCGTTTCGGCCGCGGCCGCCGGTGGTGACGCTCGAGCCGATCGATCCGGCGATCGTGGAGCGCGAGGCGGCGGCCGCCGCGACGGAGACTCTCGCGGCGATCACCGCGGTGGTCGAAGCGATGAGCGCCGGCCCGGTCCCGCTGCTCAAGACGGGTGGCCTCGGCGTGCGGGAGTTGCGCCGAATCGCGAAAGCATCCGGTCAGGACGAGGACCGTACCCGTCTGACCGTCGAACTGCTCGCGGCAGGCGGGTTGACTGAGGCGTCACAGGCCGGCCTCACACCGTCGACGGCCTATGACGATTTCGGGGACGCCGAGCCCGCCGACCAGTTGCTCGAGGTCATCGAGGACTGGCTGACCATGCCCGCCTCTCCGCTCGCGCCACCCGATCCGACCGGGCCCTCCGCCCGCATCCTGTACTGGGACGAGGAGGAGGAACTGATCCTGACCGGCCTGCGCGCTCTCACCATGCGTACGGTCCTCGGCGTCGTTCCCGAAGGACAAGCCACCGATCCCGGCACCCTCGCGGCACGACTGAGCTGGGAGAGCCCCGTCCTGACCGACCAGAGCGACGATGACTTGGAGCGATACGTCACAGGGATCTGGCGGGAAGCGCACCGACTGGCTCTGCTCGCCCATGGCACGATGACCACGCTCGGCCGTGTCCTGTTCGACGGTGGCCGTGACGCCGCCCGTGGGCACGCCGAAGCGATGCTGCCCCGGTCCCGCGACTCGGTCTTGTTGCCGAACGACCTCACCGCGGTGGTGACCGGCACCCCATCGGCGGCTCTTCTCGCCCTGCTCGACGGCATCGCCACCCCGGAATCTCGCAGCGGGGCCTGGACCTGGCGCTTCTCTCCGGCAAGCGTCCGCGCCGCCCTCGATGCCGGGTACGGCCCGGAGGACCTGATCGCGCGTCTCACCGAGGCGGCCGAGGGCGGCCGTGTGCCACAGACCCTGACCTATCTCATCGAGGACGTAGCCCGCCGGCACGGCCGGGTCCAGGTGCGTTCTGCCGGGTGCTGCCTGTGCAGCGATGACGAGACCCTGCTGACCGAGATCCTCAACACCCGCTCACTGCGGGCCTTGGAGCTGGTCCGGCTCGCCCCGACCGTACTGATCAGCGCCAAGGCACAGGCCGACACCCTCGCCGCGCTACGCGCGGCGGGATACGCGCCCTCGGGCATCCGCGCTGATGGCAGCCCGATGATCGAGGTTCCGCAACGTCGCCGCGCCGCACCGCCGCCCCACGCCGACATGGGTGAGGGGTTTTCTGCACCTGCACTCGGAGATCCGGCGACGATGGCACGAAGGTTGCTCGGTCACCGCTGACTCCGGCCTCGCCGAGCCGGGGATGGTGCCGGCCGGGGGATCCACTTTCCGCGGTGGCCGGCCGGACGATCGGTGATGAGCGGTTGTCCGAGATTGCACAGTGGGCGCCGAATGGTCTTCCGGTGTGCCGCATGAGGGTGGCGGGTGACTCCGATCGGGCGAATCCGTCGGGCCGAAAGCATTCTCCGGCAACCGCGGATTCGGGGTGTCTCGCCTGGTGAAGGCGGGGATCGGGTGTTTTCCGGGTCTCTTTCGTGAGTGGTGGGCGATCGATAACCTGCGGGCCGGACCTGGAGGAGAATTGATGACCCGAATCCTTACCCGCGGCCTGCTCGCCGTTTCTCTGGCGTTCGGTGGGGCGGTCGCCGTGACCGCTACGCCGGCCGCCGCCGCGGCGAAGACGTACAAGAACTGCACCGCCCTGAACAAGACGTACAAGCACGGCGTCGGCAAGAAGGGCGCGAAGGACAAGGTGCGCGGCAAGACCAAGCCGGTCACCAACTTCAAGGTGTCGAACGCGCTGTACAACACCAACAAGAAGATGGACCGGGACAAGGACGGCGTGGCCTGCGAGAAGCGCTGACCGCGGAACAGCCGGTGGGGCCGCCCGAAATGAGGGCGGCCCCACCGGCTGTCGGAAACAGATGTCAGAAGACGCGCGGGTACGCGGCCAGCGTGAACCCATTGCCGACGATAGCGGCGGCGCCCACGAAGAGCTTGCTGTCGGCGGTGAGGTCACCCGTCGACGCCCAGGCGCGGAGCTGACCGGCGGAGCTCTGGCCGATGATGTCGGTGCGGCCGTCGCCGTTGAAGTCGCCGGTGATGATGCGCTGGATGTTCGTCGTGGTCCAGCCGGTGCCCACGATCGTGGCGGCGCCGACCAGCAGCCGGTTGTCGGCCGAGAAGTCGCCGGTCGCGGCCCAGGCGCGCAGCTGGCCGGTGGAGTCCTGGCCGATGACGTCGGTCCGGCCGTCGCCATTGAAGTCGCCGGTCACGATGCGCGGCATGTTGGCCGTGGTCCACCCGCCGTTGCCGACGACGCGGGCGGTGGGAAACAGGGTGGTGAGGTCGCCGGTGGAGACGGAGCCACGCAGCACACCGGTGGAGTCCTGGCCGATGATGTCGGTGCGGCCGTCGCCGTTGAAGTCGCCGGTGAGGATGCGGGGCATGGCCGTGGGGGTCCAGCCGGTGCCGACGATCGCGGCGGCGCCCACGAACAGTTTGCTGTCGCCGGAGAGGTCGCCGGTCGACGCCCAGGCGCGGAGCTGGCCGGTGGAGCTCTGGCCGATGATGTCGGTCTTGCCGTCGCCGTTGAAGTCGCCGGTGATGATGCGCTGGATGTTCGTCGTGGTCCAGCCGGTGCCCACGATGGTCGCGGCGCCGACGAGGAGTCTGCTGTCGGCGGACAGATCGCCGGTGCCGGCCCAGGCGCGCAGCTGGCCGGTGGAGTCCTGACCGATGACGTCCGCTTTGCCGTCGCCGTTGAAGTCGCCGGTGACGACGCGTTCGATGTTCGTCGTCGTCCAGCCGGCGCCGACGACCGTTCCGGCGCCGGTGAAGAGTGCGGACAGATTGCCGGAGGAAGGCCAGGCGCGGAGCTGACCGGCGACGTTCTGGTCGACGATGTCGTGGCGGCAGTCGCCGGTGAGGTCGGCGGTGCGGACGAAGCCCCCGCTCTGGTCCGCCGTGATCACCTCGCCGGTGGCGTTGCAGCCCGGGATCGCGGTGGCGCGGATCCAGGTGGCGAGGTCGTCGGTCCGGGTCTCCACGCCGCCCCGGTTGTCGGTCGCGGGCGCGCCGAGGCAGCCGTTCTGCCAGGAGCTCCGGTGGATCGCGACGAGTTCGGCGGTGCCGCCGGTCTCGCGGACGGCGGGGCCGCCGGAGTCACCCTTGCAGGTGGTGGTGTCGCCGTCGATGGTCAGGGTGGTGCTGTCCGCGCCGGTGACCGTGACGGTGGTGGCGTGTTTCGCGTCCGGGATCCACGTGTCGGCGGTCCGGCCGTAGCCGATCACGCGCAGGGTGTCGCCGGCAGCCGGGGCGGTGGTGCCGAGGGCGACCGGGGTGATCGTGGTGACCGGGGTGGTCAGGCGGAGCAGGGCGGCGTCACGGTCGGGGTGCGGTACGACCCGGGTGACGGCGACGGGCTGCCCGCCGAGTGTCACGGTGATCGGCGTGGTGGGGGTGCCGGTCTGGTCGGTGCAGGCGCGGGCGGTGAGCACCCACGAGGCCGCCACCAGGGCGCCGGTGCAGCTGGTGCCGACGCCGGGGGCGCCGATGGCCACCCGGGCGGTGAAGGCGTACGCGGTGCCGGCCACCGTGTCACCGGGGACGGCGTGGGCGGCGGCGCCGCTGAGGAGGATCGTCGTGCCGGTGAGGGCGAGGCCGGCTGTCACGGCTCGGCGGCGACTGGGGGATGGCATGGTTCGGCAGCCTTTCCGGTCCGCCACGAAACGCGGCCCGGGCGGACTATTCAGGGTGTGATGGCGCGAAAGCCCAGCTCAAACGAGACTTGCCATCGGTAACTTTAAGATCATACATATTCACGCACTGCTCATGTGTCCCTGCTTCACGCGTACCCCTCAAAGGACGACGGAGACCGTGACGGACGCATCTCCGGTCTCGCCGACGGTGATCGTGAGGCCGGCGGCCCGGTCGGTGAGCCGGGTGATCGGGGCGGACCGGCCCGTGGTGATCAGTGCGGAGCGGTGGAAGGCGTTGCCCGGCACCAGATAGGCGTGCACGCCCCGGACCCGGCCGTCCAGGCGGCCCGCCGGCCTGCGGTTCTCCAGGACCAGCCGGTCCCGGCCGAGGGGGATGACCAGCGCGCGGGGTCCCGGGCCGCCGCCGTAGAGCGGTCCGAGCCGGTAGTGGCCCGGCCGGACGACGGTCACCTGTTCCTGCGGGGTGAGCCATCCGGTGTGGATGAGTTCCGGCGCGCTCAGCCCGGTGTCGTCGCCGGCCCCGCCCATCGGGCTGCGGGTGCCCTCGTCGCTCGCCGTGCAGTCGCCCAGGTCGCCGTACCGGCAGCGCAGGAGCCGCTGATGGGTGAGGCCGAGGTTGTGCCCGAACTCGTGGACCACGCCGCCGGGGGAGAGGCCCTCGGTGATCCAGGTGTAGCGGCCGGGCATCGAGGCCAGGCCGGACCACGGGCAGCGGGCCTCACCGTTGGCGAAGACCATGGTGACGGCGTCGTAGTCCACCGCGTGCGCGGCGAGGACGGCCCGGGCGGCCGCGCCCATCCGGTCGGTGTCGCAGGCGGCCGGGAACCCGAGCGGGACCGGTCCGATCGGCGCCCCGGCCGGCACCAGGTGGTACCGGCCGCCGGAGACCGCGTCGAACCAGCCGGCGGCGTCGCCGAGCGGATCCGGGACGCTCCGCAGCTTGCTGTCCGCGAAGTCGAACAGCACGACCGCCACCCGCCGCTGCACCGTCGCGGCGGTGGCCGGCGGGGCGAGCACGGCGAGGACGGTGAGCACGAGCGCCGCCACGGCCCCGAGCGCCGGCAGGGTACGGGCGGGAGAACGCATACGGGATTCAATCCCGGCGCACGCTCCCCGGTGTCTCGGCCGGTCGGCCGATCAATCCACCGATTCGGTGGTGGAACTGGTGACGAACGCGTTCAGGCTCAGCGCGATGCTCATCGTGTCGTCGGCGTTGTACTGCGCCTGGGCGCTCTGGATCAGCACCGCCCGTGGCTGCACCTGCTGCAGTTTGCGCAGGAACTTGCTCAGGTTCTCCACCGAGCCGCTGGCGTTCAGCGTGATCGCCAGTTGCGAGACGGACGGCATCTCCTCGGAGACGACCGGGTCGGCCGCGCTGTACCCGTTGACCGCGACCTGCAGCGAGACACCGATCGACTGCAGCTGCTTGAGGAAGGCCGGCAGGCTGTTGGTGTTGCTGCTCAGGGGGAGCGCCGCCTGGTACGTCCGGAGGTCGGCCTTGTACGAGGACAGGCTCTCGCTCTGGGTCTTCAACTCGGCCAGCGAGCTGCGCATCTTGGCCAGCTGGGTGGAGGTCTCCCCGGTCTGGGTCTGCACCTCGTCGGCGGCGGCGTACTTCGGGTTGATCAGCAGGAACCAGCTGGCGACCATGAGCACGACGATGAGCGTGAGCCCGCCGAAGAGCCAGATCCGGTCGACGCGCAGCCCGCCCATCACTTGCCCTTGCTTTCGCAGGTCTTGTCGCTGTACCGGCCGCAGAGCGCCTTGTCGGTGATGCTGACCGAGAGCGAGAAGTTCACGGTCTTCTCGTTTTTCAGGTCGTCGGCGGCCCCGGTCACGCTCTTCGCGAACGGGTTGGCCAGGCTCTCCAGTTGGCTGAGCGCGTCGACGAAGTCGGCGACCCCCTTCTTGTTCGGGGCGGTGCCGGTGATCTGGACGGTGCCGACGGTGGTGCTGCTCGTCGTCGTGGTGGCGGCCGCCTGGTCGTCCAGGAGCGCGGAGACCTGGGTGATGACGACCTCCTCGGTGTCGGCCGTCTTCTTCACCAGGTCGAGGACGTTCGCCCAGGAGAGGTCGTCGGCCTCGATCGCCTTCAGTTCCTTCTTCAGCAGCGTCTGGCCGTTCTGCACCTTGATCAGCTTCTGGACGTTCTCGTCCTTCTGCTGCTGTTGCTGGACCGCCGCGAGCTGTTCCAGGGTCTGGTTGTACTCGGTGTCGGCGTCGCTCTTGAGGACCGAGGCGTGTGCGTACCAGAGGCCGAGGAGCAGGATCACCAGGCCGACCGTGAACAGCACGATCGTCCGGGTCCGGCGGGCCCGCCGGCTGTCATGGATCTCCGGCGGCAGCAGGTTGGCCCGGATCGACAGGACCCGGGCGGCCTGCTGCGGGGTGACCGTCGGATCCAGCGGCATCAGAACGGTCATCAGGACACTCCCAGCGTGAGTCCGATCGAAACCGCGCCGGACGGTACGAAGCTGTCGAAGCCGCGCTCGCGGGCGTTGCGGATGTCGCGCAGGCGGGTGGCGCTGTCCGCGTACATCACCGCGACGCCGAGCTGCTCCTGCAGGTGTTCGGCGAGGCCGGGCATCAGGGCACCGCCGCCGCACAGGGCGATCCGGGTCACCTGCTTCTGGCGTTCGCCGGAGGCCAGGTAGGTGAAGGAGCTGCGCAGCTCGCTGGCGAGTGGGCGGACCGCGTCGATCATCGCGGCCACGCTGTCCCGGTTGCCGTCGCCGTGCAGGCCGAAGCGGCACTTGAGCGCCTCGGCCTCGGCCGTCGGCATGCCGAGGCGGGTGCCGATGCTGTCACTGATCTCGCTGCCGCCGCGGGGGAGCGTACGCACGAAGATCGGTTCCCCGTCCGCGTGCACCACCACGCTGGTGATGTTGGCGCCGATGTCCACGATCGCCTCGACCTGCGAGTCCAGCCGGGACGCGGCCCGCAGCAGCGCGAACGAGGCCAGGTCCACCCCGGTCACCCAGAGGCCGGCCTTCTCCACCGCCTGGACCAGGGTCACCACCGCGTCCTTGGGCATGGCGATCAGCAGCCCGCGGACGGTCGGGTTGTCGCCCGGTTCCTCGAGCGGGAAGAAGTCGAGCAGGGACCGGTCCACGGCCAGCGGCAGCTGTTCCTTGACCTGGAACGGCAGGGCCTGGCGCATCTGGTTCGGCGGCAGGTTGGCGATCGACATCTCGCGGACCACCAGCTGCGGGTTGGTGACGCCGAGGTTGACCCGCTTGGTGCCGAACCGGCTGGCCGTCCAGAGTTGTTTGAGGGCCGAGGTGACCGCGACCGGGTCCTGGATCACGCCGGCCGCCACGGTGCCGGGTGGCAGCGGGAACTGGCCGAAGTTGATCAGCTGGTAGTCGTCCTTGGTACGGCGCACCTCGACCGCCCTGATGGAGGACGAGCCGATGTCCAGCCCGATCGGCGTGGAGCCGGCCATCGGCGCTCCCTTCCTCGGATGGTGGTGGTCAGACGGCGGGCATGAGGTGGGTGGCGTACCACTCGGCGACCGGTGTCGCGGCGAACACCGCGAGGAAGGCGCCGGCGAGCATGAAGGGCCCGAACGGGATCCGGCTCTTGCGGCCGGCCACATTGAGCATGATCATCGTCATGCCGACGATCCCGGCGAGCAGGAAGCCGGCCATCGCTCCGATCGCCACCGCCGGCCAGCCCAGCCAGCCCAGGTAGAACCCGAGCAGCGGGGCCAGTTTGACGTCGCCGCCGCCCATGCCCCAGCCGGCGAGGATCCAGTAGACGGCGTAGAGCAGCACGGCCGCGAGCAGGCCCCGGCCCACCGCCCACAGGTGGTCGCCGGCCAGCGACGCCGGCAGGATCAGGGCGAGGGCGACGGCGTACGACGGAATGACGATCCTGTCCGGCAGCCGCAGGACGTCCAGGTCGATGACGGCCAGGGCGATCGCCACGGCGGCCAGGTAGAGGTAGCCGGGCAACTCCCAGGACCAGCCGAACCGGGCGGCCACCGCCACGAACAGTGCGGCGGTCGCCATCTCGACGAGTGGGTATCTCGCACTGATCCGGGTGTGGCAGTCGGCGCACCGGCCGCGCAGCAGCACCCAGCCGATCACCGGGATGTTGTGCAGCGGGCGGATCCCGTGCTCGCAGTGCGGGCAGTGGGACGGCGGCCGCAGCAGCGACTCGCCCCGGGGCACCCGGTGGATCACCACGTTGAGGAACGAGCCGACCGCGAGCCCGAGCACGCCGGTGACGACGAGCAGGACCTCGGACGGCATGGCTTCCCCTCTTCGGTCACGGCGGTCCCGGGCCGGGCGCCCGGGACCCTCCGGTGGTGGATCAGGCGCAGGTGGTCAGGGTCAGCGCGGTCGAGGTCTTGACCGAGCCACCCTCCTGGCTGTTGTACACATACCACTTTCCGCTGCCGTTTCCGCTGGTAGCGCAGATCTTGTAGTACGTGCCGCCAGGGGTTTCCTTCCAGTAGCCGAGCTTGGTCTTGTCCGAGAGGGTGACCGTCGAGGCGGAGCCGCCGGCGGCGAGGCTCAGGGTCAGCTTGCTGACGGTGCCGTCCGCGGTGGTGGCGTCCGGGTAGGTGTTGCCGTTGTTCGTGTAGAACTGCTCGACCGCGCTGATGGCGCCGCGCACGTCGGACTGCGCCGACTTGTCGGCCGCGCCCTGGCGGTAGTTCAGGTAGACCGGCACGGCGATCGCGACGAGCACGCCGATGATGACCACCACGACCAGGAGCTCGATCAGCGTGAAGCCCTCGTCGTCCTTCTTGGTGCGGAGCCGGTCGATGATGTCGTGCATGTGCTGTGCCTCCAGTGGGCTGCGGGGCGAGGATGGGAGCCGGGCTCGGGCGCCCGGTGGTGCTGCCGGCCGTCGGGGACGGTCGGGAGACCGGCGTCAACTCGACTGGATGTTCTGATAGATCGTGAACATCGGCAGGTAGAGACAGACGACCAGGCCGCCGACCACGCCGCCCATGACGAGCACCATGATCGGTTCGATCGAGGCGGTCAGGGACTCGGCGGCGTCGTCCACTTCCCTGTCGTAGAAGTCGGCAACTTTGTCGAGCATCTGACTGATTTGACCGCTTTCTTCCCCGACTTCGATCATCTGGGTGACCATCACGGGAAAGATCTTGTGGTGGCGCAGTGACGAGGACATCGTCTGGCCGTCCCGCACGGCGGCCTGGACGTCCTTCATCGCCGCGTTGATCACTTCGTTGCCGGTGGTCTCGCCGACCACCGTGAGGGCCTGCATCACCGGTACGCCGACGTTGAGCAGCAGACCCAGGTTGCGGGAGAAGCGGCTCATCGCCAGTTTGCGCATCAGCGGCCCGAACACCGGCATCTTGATCTTGAGCTGGTCGACCTTGAGCCGGAAGTTCTCGCTGGCCCGCATCTGCCGCTTGTAGACGATGCTCGTGGTGACCCCGGTGCCGATGAACAGCGGACCGATCCAGCCCATGTTGTGGCTGGCGTCCACCAGGAACTGGGTGATGGCCGGAAGCTCACCACCGAGGTTCTTGAACATCCCCTCGAAGATCGGGACGATGAAGATCAGGACGCCCGCGATCATGATGAAGGTGAACGCCAGCACGATCGCCGGATAGGTCAGGGCGCTCTTGATCTTGCCGCGGAGTGCGGTGTCCTTCTCCAGGCTGTCGGCGATCTGCTCGAGAGCCTGGTCGATCATGCCGCCGGTCTCGCCGGCCCGGACCATGGCGACCATCAGGCGGGGGAAGACCCGGTCGTGCTTGGCCATCGACTGGGAGAGCCCGTGGCCGCCCGACACGTCGGCCTGCACCTCGCCGAGCGCCTTCTTCAGCGGCGGGGAGGAGCACTGCTCCTCCAGGATCGCGAGCGAGCGGAGCAGCGACATGCCGGAGGCGGTCATCGTGGCGAACTGCCGGGAGAAGACCGCGAGGTCCTTCAGCTTCACCTTGCCGCCGAAGCCCGGGATCTTCAGCTCCATCTGCAGGCCCTGGCCGGCCTCGGTGAGACCGAGCGGCACCTCGCCGCGCCCGCGCAACAGACTGGTCGCCGCCGCCTCGTTCGGCGCCTCGATCGTGCCCTTGGCCTTCTTCCCCGCGGCGTCGATCGAGTGGTACGAGAACGTCTTCGTCGTCGGCATGCTCAGCCCCGTCCCACCAGCCGTTTGAGCTCCTCCGCCGAATGGCAGATCTCCAGGGCGGCCTGCATGTCGACGACACCCTCACGGACCTTCTCGGCCAGGTGCTGGTCGAAGGCGAGCATGCCCTCGGCGCTGCCGGCCTGCATGAAGGACGGGATCTGGTGCGACTTGCCCTCCCGGATCAGGCTTCGGATGGCCGGGGTGCAGGTCAGGATCTCGGCGATCACCGCACGCCCCTTGCCGTCCGCCCGCGGCGCCAGCGACTGGGTGACCACACCCTGGAGGCTGGCCGCCAGCTGGGCCCGGATCTGCAGCTGCTGGTGCGGCGGGAAGATGTCGATGACCCGGTCGACCGTCTGCGTGGCGCTCTGCGTGTGCAGGGTGGCCAGCACCAGGTGGCCGGTCTCGGCGGCGGTCAGCGCGGTGGCCGTGGTCTCCAGGTCACGCAGCTCGCCGACCAGGATGATGTCCGGGTCCTGCCGCAGCGCGTGCTTGAGCGCGCTGGCGAACGTGCCGGTGTCCGAGCCGACCTCGCGCTGGTTGATGATGCAGCGTTTGTGCGGGTGCAGGAACTCGATCGGGTCCTCGATGGTGATGATGTGGTCGGCCCGGCTGCGGTTGGCCAGGTCGAGGATCGAGGCCAGGGTGGTGGTCTTGCCGGAACCGGTCGGGCCGGTCACCAGTACCAGGCCGCGGGGCAGGTGGGCGAAACGGGCCACCGACTCCGGCATGCCCAGCTCGTCCAGCGGCTTGATCTTGTGCGGGATGGCCCGGAACACCGCGCCGCACGAGTTGCGCTGCACGTAGAGGTTGCCGCGGAACCGGGAGACGCCGACGATGCTGTGCGCGAAGTCGAGTTCCTGTTCGTTCCGGTACGTCACCCACTGCGCCGGTGTCACCGCCGCCCGGGCCAGCAGTTCGGTGTCCGCGGAGTTCAGCTTGCCGTACCCGGGGGCCGGCCGCAGTTCGCCGTCGATCCGCATCATCGGCGGGGATCCGACCGTCAGGTGCAGGTCCGAACCCCGGGACTCGACCATCGTGACGAGCAGCTGATCGAGCAGCGCCAGGTCGTTCGCGGTCGCGGCCTCCTGCTGCAGGGTGTCCACGTCCCGCCCCCTTTCGCCGACTCCCGACGCCTGTTGAATCGGCAGGCGAACGATCCGGATTAGGCCTGCTCAGACCGCCACGCGGGAGACCTCGCGGATCGAGGTCAGCCCGCCGGCGGCCTTGGCGAGGCCGTCCGCGCGCAGGTCGTACATGCCCTGGGAGAGCGCCACCTCGCGGATCTCACCGGCCGAGCAGCGGCGGATGGTCAGCGACTCGATCTCCGGCGAGATCGGCATGACCTCGTGGATCGCGATCCGGCCCTTGTACCCGGTGTTCGCGCAGTTGCGGCAGCCGACCGGCCGGTACAGCACCTCGGGGTACGGCAGGTCCTGCAACGGCCAGTTCGCGGCGACCACCTCGTCCTCGGCGGGCGTGTACGGCTCCTTGCACCAGTCGCAGATCCGGCGGGCGAGCCGCTGGGCCAGTACGCAGTCCAACGACGATCCGACCAGGAACGGCTCGATCCCCATCTCGGTGAGCCGGGTGACGGCGCCGGGCGCGTCGTTGGTGTGCAGCGTGGAGAGCACCAGGTGACCGGTGAGCGACGCCTCGACCGCGATCTGCGCGGTGTTGCCGTCCCGGATCTCACCGATCAGCACCACGTCCGGGTCGGACCGCAGGATCGCCGGGAGCACGGCGGCGAAGGTCAGGCCGGCTTTCGCGTTCACCTGCACCTGGTTGACGCCCCGCAGCCGGTACTCGACCGGGTCCTCCACCGTGATCACGTTGATCTCCGGTTTGCTGATCCGGCCGAGTGTCGCGTACAGCGTGGTCGACTTGCCGGAGCCGGTCGGCCCGGTGACCAGCACCATGCCGTGCGGTTTGGAGAACGACGCGGCGAACCGGTCCAGGTTGTGCTGGGTGAAGCCGAGCTTCTGCATGTCCAGGTCGATGCCGCCGGTGTCCAGGACACGCAGCACCAGCTTCTCGCCCCAGACCGTGGGCAGGGTCGCGGTCCGCAGGTCGACGGTCCGGTCGCGGATCAGCGCGGTGATGCGGCCGTTCTGCGGGACCCGCTTCTCGGTGATGTCGACACCCGACATGATCTTGATGCGGGAGGTGAGCGCCGCCATCACGCCGCGCGGCACCACGTCCACCTCGTGCAGCACGCCGTCGATCCGGTACCGCACCCGCATGTCGTCCTCGGTCGGCTCCAGATGCAGGTCGGAGGCGCGGTTCATGACGGCCTGCTCGATCAGGCTGTTCACGTACCGGACGATCGGGGCGTCCTCGGTGCCGCTGGACTGGGCGGCCATCCCGGCCGCGTCGTCCAGCCCGTTGTCGGCCATCTCGCCGAGGTCGGCGCCCTCGCGTTCCAGCCGTTCGATGATCCGGCGGACCTCGCTGCGGGCCACCACCACCGGGCGGATCGTCATGCCGGTGGCCGCGCGGACGTCGTCGAGCGCCACCACGTCGGCCGGGTCGGTGACGCCGACGACCAGTTCGTCGCCGTTGAGGGCCAGGCCGAGCACCCGGTGGCGCAGCACCACCGGCAGCGGGATGCGTTTGAGCGCGTTCGGGTCCGGGGTGAATCCGACCAGGTCCAGGGTGTTGATGCCGAACGAGGCGGCGGCGGCCTGGGTGAGTTGCTCCTCGGTGACGACCTGGTCGTTGATCAGCACGGCCCGCACCGACCGGCCGCTGCGCTGTGCCTCTTCAGCCGCGGCATCGACCGCGTGCGGATCGACGCCGATCTGCTTCAGGGCATCAAGCAGCGGACGGAAGGTCTGATCCACATGGAGCCCATCGGACATTTCGCCGTAGAACTGAGCAAGCTCACCCGGTGTGGCGGAACGTCCGCCGATACGCCGACGGCGCCACCCCGATCGCCGCGTGCAGATGCTGGCGCAGGGCGGTCGCGCTGCCCAGGCCGGAGTGCCGGGCCACCGCCTCCACCGCCAGATCGGTCGACTCCAGCAGGATCCGGGCCTGCTCGACGCGGCGTCGTAGCAGCCACTGGCGCGGGCTCATCCCGGTCTCGTCCCGGAACCGGCGGGTGAACGTGCGGACGCTCATCCGGGCGTGCCCGGCCATCTCCTCCAGGGTGACCGGCTCGGCCAGCCGGTCCAGCACCCAGGCCCGGGTCCGTTCGGTGCCCGTCCCGCTGCCGGACGGCACCGGCCGCTCGATGAACTGCGCCTGACCACCGTCCCGCCAGGGCGGCACCACGCAACGCCGGGCCGCCCGGTTCGCCACGTCCGCGCCGTGGTCGCTGCGGATGATGTGCAGGCACAGATCGATCCCGGCGCCCACACCGGCCGAGGTCAGCACGTCGCCGTCGTCCACGAACAGCACGTCGAAGTCCCACGCGACCCGGGGATACAGCCCGGCGATCCGTTTCGCCCAGGCCCAGTGGGTGGCCGCCGGCCGCCCGTCGAGCAGACCGGCGGCGGCCAGCACCGACGCGCCGGTACAGATCGAGACGATACGTCCGGAAAAAGCCGATAAAGCGGCATAAATCGGATCGGGTAGCGTCCCGTCGGTCACCGGCCCACCCCGATGAATACCCGGGATGAGCAGCGTGTCCGCCTGATCCAGAGCCTCCAGACCGTGCTCCGGGACGATCGTGAAGCCGTGCTCGGTGCGCACCGGGCCCTCGCCGCAGACCCGCACCTCGTAACGGTCGCCGGCCGCGCTGAACACCTGGGTGGCGGTGCCCAGGTCGAAGGGGACCACACCGTCCAGCAGCAGCACCGCTATCACATGCGCCATGGCCCGATTCTTGCGCATCATGACCTCCCGGCCACTCGTCCGGACGGACGGGTCCCCGCAGAATCGGACCGTGAAGTACCGCATCCACCCCGCCTGGCTGGTCGCCGTCGCCGCGTTCGTCGCCCTGATCGGCGCGGCCGGCTTCCGGGCCACCCCGTCCGTCCTGCTGCAGCCGTTGCACGAGGAGTTCGGCTGGTCGCTCAGCACCATCTCGGCGGCCGTCTCGGTCAACCTGCTGCTCTACGGGCTGACCGCGCCGTTCGCCGCGGCGCTGATGAACCGGTTCGGCATCCGGCGGGTGGCGATGGCCGCGTTGCTGCTGGTCTCGGCCGGCTCCGGGCTGACGGTGTTCATGACACAGAGCTGGCAGCTGATGCTCTGCTGGGGTGTGCTGGTCGGTCTCGGGACCGGATCGCTGGCCCTCGGCTTCGTCGCCACGATCACCGGCCGCTGGTTCGTGAGGCACCGCGGCCTGGTCACCGGTGTGCTCACCGCGGGCGGCGCCACCGGCAACCTGATCTTCCTGCCGGTGCTGTCCCGGCTCGCCGAGTCGGAGGGCTGGCGGACCGCGTCACTCACGGTGTCGGTGGCGGCGGTGTGCGTCGTGCCGCTGATCTGGTGGCGGCTGCGTGATCACCCCGCCGATCTGGGTGTCGCCGCCCTCGGCGCGGACACCGTCGTGGCGGCCCCGCCGAAACCCGCCGGCGGCGCCGCCCGCACCGCGCTCTCCGCTCTGCGTGACGCTGCTCGTACCCGCGCCTTCTGGTTGCTGGCCGGCGGTTTCGCGATCTGCGGCGCCACCACCAACGGCCTGGTCGGCACCCACTTCATCCCGGCCGCCCACGACCACGGCATGCCGCAGACCACCGCCGCCGGTCTGCTCGCGCTGGTCGGCGTCTTCGACATCGCCGGGACCATCGCCTCCGGCTGGCTGACCGACCGGGTCGACAGCCGCATCCTGCTCGGCGCCTACTACGCCCTGCGCGGCCTGTCCCTGCTGGTCCTGCCGTCACTGTTCGCGGCCGCCGCACACCCCAGCATGCTGATCTTCATCCTGTTCTACGGCCTCGACTGGGTCGCCACCGTGCCGCCGACGGTCACCCTCTGCCGCGAGTACTTCGGTGCCGCCGGCCCGATCGTCTTCGGCTGGGTCTTCGCCTCCCACCAGATCGGCGCGGCCTTCGCCGCCACCGCCGCCGGCCTGGTCCGGGATCAGCTCGGCGCGTACACCTGGGCCTGGTACGGCGCGGGCGCCCTGGCCCTGCTCGCCTCGCTGCTGAGCCTGATGCTGTTCGCCGGAAAACACTTCAAGCCGATCGCTCCCGGCCTCGGCCTGGCGGTCCCGGCCGATTCCTGAGATCTCCTCGGCGGGGTACGAGACCGCCCCGTCCCGCCAGAACCGGCCCGTCCCACCCTGCCCCAGAAGAGCCGGGCCCCGCCGCTCCGCTGTCCGGACCGGGGTGCCTACAACGGGGGCAGGTCGATGTCGGTCTCCAGGTGCAGTCCCGCCCCCGTGCTCCGGAAGATCGGGTGCCCGTCCCCGTACACCTTCACGAGACCGTCCAGGGCCTGCTGCTGTGCCGCCTCGTCGGCGTCGGCGAGGGCCAGGTTCCAGGCGCAGGCCACCGAGTCCGGGTGGTCGGCGCCGCGGACCGCCCGGGAGCGGCGCAGCGTGTCCGCCGCGAGTTCCCGGGCCTGCTGGGCCTCGCCGATCGCGGCCAGGTCGACGGCCAGGCCGTTGGCGCAGCTCAGCGTGAACGGGTGGTCGGCGCCCACGCTGCGGCGCAGTCCGCTCAGCACCTCGGCGTCGATGGTCCGGGCCTCCGCGTGCCGTCCCACGGCTCGTACCACCCCGGCCAGGCCGGCCGAGGCGGCGAGCGTGAACGGGTGTTCGTCGCCGAGCACCGCGTGGTAACGCGTCACCGCGCGTTCCAGCAGTTCGTGGGCGTGGTCCAGGTCGCCCTCGGCGCGGGCGCAGTTGGCCAGCGACATCGCGGCGGCCAGGGTGTCCACGTTGAGGTCGCCGAATTTCTGGCGGGTGGTCGCCAGGTTGGCGGTGGCCATGGCACGGGCCGCGGGGTCGCCGCGGCGGCGGGCGGCCATCGCGGCGATCCGGCCGGCCCACAACGCGAACGGGTGGTCGGCCGGCACCGTGTGGCCACCGGAGAGCAGGGCCGTCGCGCCCGCGTAGTCGCCCAGCCCGAACAGGTCGAAGGCCAGGCCGGCCCGGGACGAGAGGGTCTCCGGGTGGCCGTCGACGAAGATGGCCTGCCGGTGACGCAGGGTCGGCTCGTCGAGGGCGCGGGCGCCCCGGAAGTCACCGAGCAGCCGCAGGTCGGCGGCGAGGTTGTTGGCGCAGCGCAGCGCGGTCGGGAAGCTCTCGCCGAACAGCCGGCGGTACCGCACCAGGTTGTCCGCGTCGAGTTGCCGGGCCTGCCCGAAGTGGCCCTGCATGCGCAGGTCGCCGCCGACGCTGTTGGCGGTGGCCAGGGTGGCCTCGTCGTCGGCGCCGAACACCTCCCGCTGGGTGCGCAGGGTCTGCAGGTTGAGGTTGCGGGCGTCCGCCGTCCGCCCCACCGCCCGCAGCGTGTTGGCCAGGTGGAACGCGGCCAGCAGGGTCTGTTCGGAGGTCTCGCCGAGGGCGTCGCGCCAGCGGGCCACCGCCGCGCCGGCCAGGTCGCGGCTGGAGTCGAAGTCGCCGCGGGCGTAGTGGTAGCGGATGCAGTTGATGACGAGTTGCCGGACCTCCTCACCGTCGCCGCCGAGCAGATCGGAGTGGATCAGGTGCGGGGCGAGTTCGGCGTAGCGGTACCACCCGGCGGGGTTGTCCGGCTCGCCCGGGTCGGCGGCGGCGAGCATGCCCCGGACGGTCCGCAGCAGCCTGGCGTGCCGTTCCGAGGTGAGTTCCTGGCCGAACATGCCGCGGACCAGCGGGTGCACGGTCAGCTGCTCGCCGGCCGGGTCGAGGTCGGCCAGGCCGAACCGGCTGATCCGGCGCATCGCCGAGCGCAGCCGGCGTTCCACCCGGACGGTCGGCGCGAGCTCCGGGTCGAGGGGCAGGGTGCGGGCCGCCCACAGCAGCCGCCAGGAGATCGGCGCACTGGCCAGGAAGGTGCAGAGTTCGAGAAGGGCCCGGTCGGCCGGGTCGCCGGCGGCCATCGCCTCCGCGGCGAGTCCCCAGGCCACCCGGATCGGGGTGGGGAAGGCCAGGTCGGCGGCGCGGCTCTCGAAGCGGTCCAGGTAGTCGGCGAGGGGCCAGCCGGTGGCCTCGCGGACCGCGGCGGCCAGGTCGAGTGCCATCGGCACGTCACCGAGGCGGTCAGCGAGCCGGTCCGCGTCGTCGGCGGACAGTTCGGGAGAGCGCCCGCGGAGCAGGTCCACGCTGTCCGCGCGGTCGAACACCGGCACCGGCATGGCCTGCGCCACCTCGGCGGTCCAGCGCGGGTTGCGGCTGGTCACCAGCACGTGCCCGGCGCCGGAGGGGAGGTAGGGCATGATGTCCTCGGGCCGGTTGGCGTTCTCGAACACGACCAGCCAGTCCCGGTACGGCTCGCCGCGGCTCAGCGCGTCGCGGACCGCCCCGAGGGTCCGGTTGAGGTCGCGGGCCTCGGGCACGCCCAGCTCCTGGGCGAGACCGGCGAGGGCGGCGCGCATCCCCGCGGGCTGTTCCGCCGGGATCCACCACACCAGGTCGTAGGCGTCGGCGTGCCGGTAGGCATATTCGACGGCCAATTGGGTACGTCCTGTCCCGCCGAGCTGATGGTCCGGACTCGGCAGCAGCACGACGGGGCCGTTGCCGAGCAGACCTCGCACGCGGGTCAGCAGTTCCTCACGGCCCACGAAGCGGGAGTTGCGCGGCGGCAGACCGCCACGGATCGGCACACCGTGCTCCTCACGTGTTGGTGATGCCGATTACCGTACGTGGAAGCCACGCCAACGCAAAGCGGGCACGCGACGAAACGGAAGGCCCCTCGGTGACCGACGAGATCGTGACGAGCCTGGATGCCGCGAACGGCGTCACCACCGTGTCCCTCCGGGGCGAGATCGACATCCTCTCCGTGGAGCAGTTGCGGGTGGCTCTGGGCGAGGCGGTGGCCGGCCGTCCGCGGCTCATCGAGGTGGACATGGCCGGTGTCGCGTTCATCGATTCGACCGGCCTGGGCGCGCTGATCTCGGGTTTCCAGCGCGCCCGCGACTCCGGCATCGATTTCCGGCTGGCCCGGCCGTCCGCCAACGTCCGCCAGGTGCTCGTCCTGAGCGGCCTGATGGAGGTCGTCCCGGTGCGGCCGGCCGAACAGGGCCCGGCGCAGTGACGGCGGCTCACAGGGGCACCGGCACGCCCTGACGGTCCAGCAGTTCGGTCACCGCGGCGGCCGGCATCGGCCGCGCGAAGTGATAGCCCTGTGCCCGGCTGCACGCCAGTTCCCGCAGCCGTTCGGCCTGCCCGGCGTCCTCCACGCCCTCGGCGACCGGCGCCAGGTTGAAGGTGCGGGCGATGTGCAGCACCGCCTCGGCCACCGACGCGCCACCGGTCTCCGGCATCGCCTGCACGAACGAGCGGTCGATCTTCACGACGTCCACCGGCAGGGCGCTGAGGTGGCTCAGCGACGAGAAGCCGGTGCCGAAGTCGTCCAGCGCGATCCGGACGCCCAGTGCCTTGAGCGCGCCGAGCACCCGGGCCGACTCGACCAGGTCGGTCAGCGCCACCGACTCGGTCAGCTCCAGCACCAGGTCCTGCGGGGGCAGACCGGTCGCGGTCAGCACCGCCCGGACCTCCTCGATGAGCCGCGGGTTGCCCAGCTGGGACGCCGACAGGTTCACGTTGATCTCGAAGCCGGGGAACTGGCTCTGCCAGGCGATGGCCTGCCGGCAGGACTCCTCGAGCACCCAGCCGCCGATGCGGGGCAGCAGGCCCAGCGATTCGGCCAGGTCGAGGAAGGCGGCCGGGGCGAGCAGGCCGCGCTCCGGGTGCCGCCAGCGGATCAGCGCCTCGACGCCGACGGTCTGCTCGCCGTTGCGCAGGTCCACGATGGGCTGGTAGTGCACCTCGAACTCGCCGGCCTCCAGACCGCGCAGCACGTCGGCCTGCAGGCGGCGGTGCTGCTCGGCCGCGGCGAACAGCACCGGGTCGAACCGGCGGGCGATGCCGCCGCCGTCCTCCTTGGAACGCAGCACGGCCTGGTCGGCCCGGCGCAGCACCGACGTCAGGTCCTCGACGGCGCCGGCGATGGCCACCCCGGCGCTGGCCCGGACGGCCAGTGGCACCCCGGCGACCTCGATCGGCCGGTGCAGCTCGGTCAGCACCCGTTCGGCGACCGCGACGGCCGCGTACTCGTCCTCCACACCGGGCAGCAGGACGGCGAACTCGTCGCCGCCGAGCCGGGCGACCGTGTCGTTGGCGCGCACGTTCACCGAGATCCGGTCGGCGGTGATCCGCAGCAGTTCGTCGCCGACGGCCTGGCCGTGCGACATGTTGACGTCCTTGAAGCCGTCCAGGTTGAGCAGGATCACCGCGGTGCGGTTGCGGCCCGGCACGGCGAGGACCTCGTCGGCGTACTCGACGAACATCCGGCGGTTGCCGATGCCGGTGAGCGAGTCGCGGAACGCCTGCTGGGCGAGCAGGACCTGCTGCCGGTTGCCGTCCACCTCGCGGCCGGTGAGCGCCTGCCGGGCCGCCAGCGCGCCCCCGATGAGCAGCACCAGCCAGGTCGCGGCGGGGGAGAGGGCCCCGCTCAGGTGCTGGACCGCGGCGGCGGTCAGGGCCGCCCCGACGGTGAGCTGCCGGAGCATCGGCCGGGTGTTGTCGGTCGCGAGGACCGCCACCGCCAGGCACACCGCGGCCAGCAGCGGCACGAGACGGCCGAGCAGCCCGCCCGGGTGCGCGGCCACGGCCGCCGGCCAGGCCAGCAGAACGAGCGAGGCCAGCACGATGCTGTCATCGATGCCGACCCGTATCCGGTCCATCAGTGCGTTGCGGCCCACGGTCCACCTCCGGCGACACACATCGGTCCGCCCCGGGCGCAGATGAGTCATCCGGACAGCCAATCGGCGAGTGTGACGATGTCGGCTCCGGGCAGGGCGAGCGCCGCCGCGCGGACCACCTCGGGCCGCGCGCGCAGGGCCCGCTGCGGCGCGACCAGGGCGAGGCCGCTCCAGGCCGCGTCGTCGTCGCGGTTCTTCACCAGCGCTTCACCGTACGACCGGAGCGCCGTCCCGTGGTCGCCGCGCACGCAGGCGGCGTCCCCGGCACCGGCGTCCCCGTCACCGGTCCGGTCCGCCGCGTCGCCCTTCACCCGGGCGTGAGCCAGGCGCAGCCGGTGGCTGTTCTCCAGGGCGCGTCCGGGCGCCGAACTCAGCCGGGACGTGACCGCCGGCGGCGGCTGCCCGGCCCGCCAGGCGTCCGCGAGACGTCCGGTGTCGCCGGGCGTGACGGCCAGGTTCCGCAGCCGCCACCGCGCCCGGTGGTCGGCGTTCGCCAGTGCGGCCAGGCGGGCGGTCTCCGGCGCGACCGGATCGTCGCGCCACGCCGCGGCCTGCGCCCGCAGGGCCGTCACGAACCGCTCCCCGGCGGGGGTCAGCCGTCCGCCGTCCAGCAGGTCACCGGCCGCCGACAGCACCGCCTCCCGCCATCGGGCGAACTCGAATCCGCCGGCCGGCGATCCACCGGCCCGCCACTCGTCCCGCCAGAACCGGGTGACGGCCAGGTAGGCGTAGGCGCCGTGCAGCACCCCCGACGCCGGCCGCGGATCCTCCCGCCACGGCGAGTACTCCCGCTCGCCGCCCGGTTCGACCAGCGGGAACAGCAGCTGAACGGTGTTCAGCACGCTGTGCTGCGTCTCGTGGATCAGCCCGGCGGCCAGCGAACGCCCGTCCACCGGTGCCGACATGGCCACCGCTCCGAAGGCCTCCGCGGAGGTCGCGCTGATCCCTTCGGCCACCGGATCCGGAAGCACCGGCACGATCACCCGCAGCACCGCGGCGACGGTCGTGGCGGCCGCCCGGTGCCGGTCGACGAGGAGCCGCCACGCCTCGTCCAGGCAGGCGCTCCAGTGGGCCGCCTGGACGGGAGTCAGGGCCGGCGCCGGGGTCAGTCCCAGGGACCGGCGCAGCGGATCACTGTCGTCGACGCGTACCCGGAGAGAGAGGTCTCGGTGGTGGGCTGTGAGCCGATGACCGCCGCGCGGCGCGGGTGCCGCGTCCGGGGCCGCGCCGGTCCGCAGCGCGTGTGCGGCCCACAGACCGGTCATCGGGTCGGCGATCCACTGCCGGGCCTGATCCGGATCGGTCGTGCTCAGCCGGGTGAACCAGTCCGGCACGGCCGTCGCCGAAAGCCGCAGCTCGCGCAGGAGCAGGAGGTGCCGGCTCAGGTGGGCGCGGTGCAGCAGGTCCAGGGTGGCGGTGTCCGGGCGGCCCGCGCCGAGCGCGGCGAACGCACGGTCGCCGAGGGAGAAGGAGGACGGGGGAGGCTGCGGGGGCATCAGACCGCGGAGTTGAAGCCCGCGATGGGCTCGCCGGGGCCGGACAGCTCGCCGAGGACCCGGCGCAGGGAATGGGCGAGAACCGACTCGTCGTCATCCGTGACGAGATCCGTGAGGGAGACGCCGGAGAGATCGATCATCACGGATCGCCATTCGGTAGGCTTCCCGTCGCCGTCCTGGCCTGGCTCCACGGCACCTCCTTCAGTGCTGGCGCGGTGTCGGTCGATGCGTTGCCTGAAGGTTACGGCGGTCGCCGGGTCGGGTGACCGCCGGGAGTCGCTACGGTGGGTGCTCGCGGGTCTTGCACAGCCGTGATCTGATGGGCGTTGACTACCGCAAAGTCGGTAACGGAGGGCGAAAACGTGCGGGATGCAGACCCAGGCGCCGGTGACGGCGTGTCGCGAACGGACGTCGCGGTGGAGGCGGAGCCGGCCGAACCGGTGATGCCGCCGGCGCCGCCGTTCCCGATCTTCGACAACACGCCCACGTTGCCGCAGCAGGTGCCGGGCAACGGGTTCGAGAGTGGGCGGGACAGCCGTGCCCGCTGACACGCCGCCGTCACTGCCGAGGCGTGGTCCCGCGCCGGCGGTCGACCGGATGAGCAACGCGGAGCTGGCTCGCATGGTCGAGTCCGAGCATCCGTACCGGGGGCGGGCGCTGTTCGAGCTCAGCGACCGGGTTCCGCGTGACGACGACGCGGCCACCCGGGTGGGGATGCTGTCGCGGCTCACCTCGCTGCGCCGGGCGCGGCTCTTCGACCGCGTCTCGCTGGCCTGGTCGGCGATCATCGCGCTGCTGGCGGCGGAGACCCCGCACGCGCGCGCGGAGGCCTACGCGGCGTTCGCCGACCTCTCCGAGGAGGAGCGGCGGGACATGCTGGACTATCTCGAGGTCGGCACGATCGAGGAGGCCCACCCGCGCATCACGTGAGCGGGCCCCCGCCAGTGGGCGTGTCTCAGGCTTCGACGTGCACGTCGCGACGGAACGCGACGCGGTCGCGGACCGCCGCGGCGTCGGGCTTCGGGTCGGGGTAATACCAGGCGGCGTCAACCGAGGTCTGTCCGGCCGCGCGCAGTGAGTAGTAGGAGGCCTTGCCCTTCCACAGGCACACCGTGTGGGTCTCGGAGGGAACCAGCACGTCCTCGCGGATCGATGCGCGCGGGAAGTAGTAGTTGCCCTCGAGCACCACGGTGTCGTCGCTCTCGGCGATCACTTCGTCGTTCCAGATGGCCTTCGGCATGACCCGAACGTACCCCGCAGATGGGTTTCGTGTCTGATATGTGCGGTTTATTCACCTCTCGAGGGTGAAACGTCCGGACATTGCCGCCGGAGCGTACAAAGATCTACAGTCGAGCTTTCCTGGCAGGAGAAACGGCGCTGATGGAGACCCGGCTCGACCAGCTGCGCGGCCCCGCGCGGGCCAAACGGCACAACGCGCGCACCATCGCCGCGCTCACCGGCAACCCCGGCTGCGACCGCCGGGCCGTGCTCGACGCCGCCGGAGTCGACAAGCTCAAACTCGCCGAACGGATCGGCTTCCCCGGCGAGTTCGGCCAGTCCCGGTTCGCGCTGTCCCGCGGCAACGCGTTCGAGGCGATGCTCAAGGCCGACGACTGCGAACTGCTGCGCTCGGTGCTGCAGGCCGACGCCGGACTCGGCTACTCCGACCTGGGCGCCGACTCCGACGACACGCTCAGCTCCCGGCACCGGCGCACCGTCGCTCTGCTCGCCTCGGCGCGCGCCGCGCTGATCGACCACCCGCTGCTCACCCTCGAGGTGGCCGGCCAGACCGTCTACCTCGAGCCGGACCTGATCGCGTACGCGAACCGCGGCCGCCTCCAGGTCGTCGAGATCAAGTCGTTCGCGATCGTCGACGGCCAGGCCGAGAGCGCCAAGGTCTCGGCCGCCGCCGTGCAGGCCGCCGTCTACGTGCTCGCCCTGCGCGACCTGCTGGAACGCCTCGGCCAGGACCCGTCCCTGGTCAGCCACGAGGTGGTGCTGGTCTGCCCGGAGAACTTCTCGCTGCGCCCGGCCGCGGTCGTCCTCGACATCCGCAAACAGCTGTCCACCCTGCGCCGCCAGCTGTCCCGGCTCGCCTCGGTCGGCGAACTGGCCGCCGCGCTCCCGGACGGCGTCACCTTCGACCTGACCCTCGAACCGGAGCAGCTGACCGGCGCGCTCGGTCACATCGCCGCCCGTTACGCCCCGGAGTGCCTCTCCGCCTGCGAACTCTCCGTGTACTGCCGGGACGAGTCGTCCGGCAGCACCGCCGCGCTCGGCCGCTCGGTGCGGGAATCACTGGGCGGCATCGAGACCGTCGGCGAGGTGCTCGCCCTGGCCGACGGCAGTCGCGAGCCGACCGAGGAGCAGAGCGAGGCCGCCGCCCTCCTGCGCACCGCGCTGCGGTTGCGGTCCGAGGCGCTTTCTTGAGTACGCTCACCGCGCTCGCCCGGGCCCAGGCCGCCGCCACCGGCCACGCCCAGCCGATCGCGACCGTACGCCACCTGCACCTGCACGACCATCCGATGGTCCTGATCCCGCTCGCGATGGCCGGCGAGGCGAATGCGCCGCTGGCCGCCCTGGCCGGCACCGATCCGGAGAAGCCGCGCCTGCTGGTGGTGACGAACCCGCGCAACCGCGACGACCGGTTCGCCTTCGCCGCCGAACTGGCCGAGGTGCTGGTCCCGTACGCCGAATCGTTCACCACCGACACCGAGGCGGTCCCGGTGGACCGGGGCAAGGACGTCCGGCACCGGTACACCGACGCCCCGCAGATCTGGGTGCCGAACCCGGGCGGCGTCGACTTCCTGCGCCTGTTCGGGCGTTCCACCCGGTTCCGCAGCGTCGACGGTGACAACCCGGTCCCGCCGGCCGTGCCGCTGCTCGGCCGCTGGCTCACCTTCTTCGCCGCCACCGCCGAGGTGCCCGGCTCGTCGCTGCTGCTCACCGCGGTGCAGGCGCTCGGCCTGCACTGGGCCACCGGCCAGAGCAGCGCCGAGGACGCCCAGCTCGGGGCGCAGCTCGCCTGGATCGAGGAGGGCGCGGCCGCGGCCCGCGAGGCGGAGAAGGGCCCGGTCGCCGGGCCCGCCACCGACCCGGACTTCGACAACCGGGTGCTCGCCCCGCTCTTCGAACGCGGGGACCCGGCCCTGCCCGAGGTGCTGCGCGAGCTGCTGACCCCGACCTGGGACCGGATGTGGCGGGTGTTCGGCCGGCTGCGGGACCTGCCGGTCGGCGACCGGGTGGCATCGCGCTGGGACTCCGACCGGGACGCCTTCACCGCCTTCGCGCAGACGCTCGCCGAGGGCGGCCCGCCGCAGCCCCGCCGGGACGGGGCGGTGGCGGCCGCGGCCCGGTTGCAACGCCTGGAGAACGCGGCCTCTCGATACTCGGTCCAGCGTGCCTTCGACGATCCGCTGGTGCTGGCCGAGTACCGCCTGGCCGGCGCGGCCTTCGCCGGGGTGGTGACGCTGGCCGCCCCGGACCGGATCGACGACAGCGGCAGACGGCCGGTGCTGCGCCCGCGGATCATGGTGCAGACGGCGGAGGAGGTCCGGGTCGAGCCGGGCACGTCGTTGACGTCACCGGCCCGGCCGTCGCAGAAGGCCCGGGTGGTGTCGGTGACGCGGGTGCCCGGCGGGTACGACGTGCTCCTGGAACTGTCCGGCGGGATGGGCCGCAAGCTGGTGGCCGAGCCGGGCAGCGTGCCGGCGGCGGGCGAGCGGCTGATGCTGACGACGCTGAGCGAGGCGTACCGGCCGGGCGGCGCGTTCCCGGACCCGACCGAGACGCCGTGGACCCACGGGGGCCCACCCGAGCCGTACGTCCCGCCTGAGATCTTGTCAGTTGAGGCGGACCAGCAGTAGGGCGATGTCGTCGTAGTGGCGTGGCGCGGTCTCCAGCAGGCGGGCGCACAGCTCGTCCCCGGAATACGCCGCGTTGGCCCGTAACACCCCCGCCAGCCGCCGGACACTCTCGTCGATGAGCAGGTCCTTCGACTCGATCAGCCCGTCGGTGTAGAGCACCAGCGTCGACCCGGGCGGCACCGTCCGCCGGTTGGTCGTCCGCGGTCCCAGCGGCGGCAGCCCGAGCAGCGGCTCCGGCGGCACCCACCACACCTGCACCGAACCGTCCGGCAACAGCAGCAGCGGCGGCGGGTGTCCCGCGTTGGCGAACGTCACCGCGTAGCCGCCGGGGGCCGGCCGGACCCGGGCCAGCACCGCGGTCGCCGACGCCGGCACCGCCAGCCCGTGCAGCGTGTGGTCGAGGGCGGTGAGCACCGCTCCCGGCTCCTCGTCCCGCCCGTACGCGTCTCCGCGGACCAGGTTGCGCAGCTGCCCCATGGTGGCCGCCGCCTTGATGTCGTGCCCGGAGACGTCGCCGACGGCCACCACCGCGCCGCCGTCCGGCTGGGCGAACGCGTCGTACCAGTCGCCGCCGACCGCCGCGCCGTCCTGGGCCGGCTGGTAGCGGGCGTGCAGGTCGATGCCCGGGATCTCCGGCAGGTCGGTGAGCAGGCTGCGCTGCAGCACCTCGGCCATGTGCCGCTGCTCGCGGTAGAGGCGGCTGTTCTCCACCGCCAGCCCGGCCCGGCGGCCGATCTCGGCAGCGGTCTGCGCCTGCGCCGCGGTGAACGGCTCCCGGTCCGGCCGGTTGACCAGCAGCACCGCCCCGAGGACCCGGCGCCGCACCGACGAGGTGATCGGCACGATCATCGACGGTCCGAACCCTGCGCGGGTGGTGATCGCGGTCAGTTCGGCGTCGAGGATGCGGCTGCGGACCTCGGCCGCGCCGTCCGTGGTGCGGAACAGGCTGCCGCTGCGGCGGACCGCGAGCAGCATCGAGCGCAGGTCCTCACGGGTGGCGGTGAGCAGGCCGGCGATCCGGTCCATGTCGTCGGCGTGCCCGGGGTCGTGGTGGGCCGCGGAGACCCGGGCCGGTTCGCCGAATTCGTCGGCGATCGCGACCACGCACCAGTCGGCCAGCCGGGCGGTGACGATCCGGCCGAGCCGCCGCATCGCCTCGCTCACGTCCATGGTGGCGGCCAGCGACTCGGTCACCTCGGCGAGGAGTTCCATCTGCTGCTGTGCGGACTCGGCGGTGCGGCGGGCCTCGTCGGCGGCCACCCGGGCGATGCGCAGGCAGACCTCCGACGAGCAGACCTCGGCCAGTTCGCTGAGCAGCGCGATCTCGCTGGGTGTCCAGATCCGGGGTTCGGTGTCGACGGCGCAGAGCGCTCCGACGATCAGCCCGTCCGGGTCGGTGATCGGGGCCCCCGCGTACGCGATCGCGTTCAGCTCGTCGATCGCCGGGTTGTCCCGCATCCGCGGGTCGGCGCGGACGTCCGGCACGGCCAGCATCCGGCCGGCGATCACCACGTGGCGGCTGAACGAGTGGGTCAGCGGCATCTCGCGGACGGTCCCCAGCGGATCGGGCATGCCGACGTGGCCGGCGAGATATTGTCTATCTGCGTCGACCAGGCAGATCGCACCCATCGGGGCGTCGACGAGCTTGTTCACCAGCATCGACAGCCGGTCGAAGGCGGGGTCCGGTGCCGGACCGCCGATGATCCGGCGCACCGATCGCAGGCGTGGTGGGTCGGCCAGCACGCTCTGCCCGGTGTCCTCGATAACGTCCCGTTGCAGCACTGTCGCCCTCCGGCCGGTCGCCCGCCAGGTTACCGGCGGGAGACGAGCGGATGCCCCTCCAGCGGCGGCCCGAACGACCCGAACGCTCCGCCGAACGGCCCATCGGGGCCCCTCAGCTGGGGGTCGTCCCGGTCTGGCTGATCCCCATCAGGGCAGACTTATGTCACAGCCGGTGCAGGCGTCGATCTTGCCCACTTTTGCTACTTTCCGCGCAGGCTGTGGATCGTCGTCTCACGCCGCGTGATCGAACGGCGACCGCCGTCCCGCGGTCAGCCCGGAGCGGATGGTCGCCCGGGTCTCGGCGGCCCCGAGCCCCGCGCGCCGGGCCGCCGACGTCAGCTCCCGCCGGACCGTCCCCTCGTCGAGCAGGCCCGCCCCGACCAGCCGCCCGAGCGAGAACGCCGCCCGGTTCAGGGTGTCGTTGCGGGTGCCGGGAACCGCGCCGGCCACCCGGTCGCTCTCCGCCTCCAGGGCTGCCCCGGCGTAGCGGCCGGGATGGGTGACCGTCCGCTCGGGTCCGGCCGCCGGCGGCCCGGCGATCAGCTCGCGGAGCGCGTCCGGGGCCGGCGGCATGAACGCCTCGGGTGGCCGGAGCCAGGTGTAGTCGGCGCCGGTCACGTGCCGTGACGGCGGGGCCAGGACGTATCCACCGGCGCCCCGCCAGTCGAGGCCGGGCAGGAGACCGACGCGGTTCCCGTACCCCGTGGGGTGGAACCAGAGGTGGCGCCCGCCGCGCCCGGTCCGCACCTGGGGTCCGGGCGGGATCGCGGCGTGCAGCAGGCGGTGCAGGCCGTGCCAGCCCTCGGCCGAGTCGACGTCGGCCACGTCCATCACCACGCCGGTGCGCAGGCCGACGTTGGCCCGGGGCCAGCGTGCCCACCAGACGTGGATCTGCCACGGGTCGGTGGAGGCCTCGCTCAAGCCGTGCCGGAGCAGCGGGTGCTTGCCGGGGCTGTCGCAGCGGGCGCCCCGGCCGCAGGAGCAGCGGCCGGCGCGGTCAGGCGTGTGCACCGGCAGGACGGGGATGCCGTGCCGGGCGTACGCGAGGGCTGCTCTCAGCGACATTAGAACAACCGTACGATAAATTCACCGCCGATGCAGGTGCGCCAGCATCGCCTGGTTCGCCTCCCAGCCGTCCGGGAACTTCACCGGCACGCCCAGATGCACCGGCTCGGTCGACGGATGCGCGTCGAGCAGTTCGGCGATGCCCTCCCGGGCCACCACCACGCAACCGTGCCGGTGCCGGGAGGTGAGCACGCAGAGCCGGCCGGACTCCAGGTGGAAGGCGGTTGCGTCACGCCGTCCGGAGAGCGGGTGCAGCACCACGGTCAGGTCGTACTCCCGGCCCTGCAGCCGGTTCGCGGTGTCCACCGTGACGCCGGCCGCCTCCGGGGGCAGCAGGGCGCGGATCGTCGCCACCTGGTCGCGGTGCGCGGCGCCGATCGCGATCCGGTCCGCCGTCAGCGGGCCGGTGCCGGACTCCGAGGTGGCGACGCCCTCGCGGGTCAGGGCACGGCCGGCCAGCGCCGCACAGGCGGCCGCGGCCTCGGCGTCCGTGCGTACCGTGAAACGCCCGGGAAGTTCGTGGAATCCCCAGCCGGACGCCGCCGCGGCGTCCAGCGCCTCGTCGAGCCCGTCCGACGCGGTCCGGCCGAAGGTCAGCACACGGTCGCCCGGACCGGTGCCGGACCGGAACCCGGTGAAGGGATAGAAGGCCTCGGCCACCACCGGTGCCGCCGAGGCGGGCAGTCGCCAGGAGACCGGCAGGCGGTGCACCGGCAGGTCGGGGTTGTGCCGCAGCAGCACCGCCACCGCGCTCTGCATCGGATCCCAGGAGAGCCCGGTCCACCGGTCCACCTCGACGGTGGAGAACGGGTCGAGCTGGCCGGGGTCGCCGACGAAGAGCGCCCGCCGGAACCGGGGCGCCACGCGCAGCAGGGCGTCCGACCGCATCTGGTACGCCTCGTCCACGATCGCCCACGGCCAGGTGCCCTCGGTGACCGTGGCCCATTTGGCGGCCGTGCCGATGGTGACCGCCGGGGATCCCAGATCGGCGACCTTGGGCGCGACCCGGCAGGCCGGATGGGCACGCACCCGTTCCGAGGACGCGTAGTCCACCGCGGAGAGCCGGCCGACCGTGACCTGCGGCGATCGCGTGCCCAGGCGGTCGATCAGGTCGTCCACCTGCTCGTTCGTCTGCGCCACGATCATCAGGGGTGCGCCGGTCGCGGCGAGCTCGCCGGCCGCCCGCACGACCAGGGTCGACTTGCCGGCACCGGGCGGGGAGTCGACGACCACGCCGCGGTGATCGCCGGAGAGGAGGTCGGCGAGAACCGCCGCGATGACGGTGGCCGCCTCGTGCGACGGGCTGACGACTGGGTCGGAACTCACCTCGGCAACGGTAACGCCCGGCACCTCCGGTGGGTACGCTCCCACCCGTTATGGATCATCATGAATGGACCTGGCCGGCGGTCCACCTGTCCGCGCTGCGGCTCGGGCGGCGGCTGGGTGTCCGCGTGCCCGCCTCCCAGCCGCACCGGTGGTCCTTCGTGCAGATCGTCCCCAGCACCGGCCCCGCCGACGAGGATGCGATCCGGGCCGGGCGGGCCCGCAGCGACGACGCCCGCAGCTTTCGCGTGACGCACTGGGAGTTCGAATCGGATCGCCTGGAGGGATACGACCACGGAATCGGCGCGGTCCGGTTGCGGCGTGCCGAGGCCGCCGATGAGGGTGAACTTCTCGCCGTTCTCCGGGAATGGCGTCTGCCGCCTTCCGAATTCCGCTATTCGTGGGACACCGTCGATCCGGACTGACGATTCCCGTCGCCATTTCCGCAGGGCCGGGAAAAGGCCTGCCTGCGCCTCGGCCTGCCCGATCGCTGTTTTCCCTGGTTGGGGGCCACATTTTGTCCCTGCGGGGACAGTCGGGCTGTCCGCCCGCCCGGGGCGGATTTCCCGGGTCTGTCCGAATGGTGCGCCGGGGTGACCGGTGAGTGAGGGCGGTGATGAGACGTGACAGTGAGCTGAACCGGTTCCGTGGCGTTGTCCCGGCTTCCGGGTCCGTGAAACACGTCCGAACCGGATCGAGGTTCTCGGGTGCCGTGCGGTGTGACCTGCTCGGGCCGGAGGGCGCCGGCGCGCCGGCGGGTGATCTTCCGGATGGCGGGAGCCTGAGTGAACTGACGGGAATCCGACACTTGCACTGTCGTGAGCCATGCAGTGATCATGTGGCCCCGCGGGGCCCCGGGGTGAAGTCGATCGAGATGCAAGTCCCCGGCGTGCGCCGGAACCGATTTCGGGAGTCGCCGGACGTCGCCGGCACTCGTCGCGCAAATGATCAACACGTCCGCCGCGGCGCAGGTGGCACCCGCTTTGATCACGTCCCGTGAAATGATGTTCGCATCCCTGTCACTCCTCGGAAATAACTCTCGGCTTCACTATCGAGTACGGGTGAAAAGCGAAACCGGCTTGCAACTTGCGCATGCGGTTCGCTGCGCAAGTTGCAGGTTTCGCAGCCGCCCGCCCGGATGCTCCATCGTCGTGGCTAACCGATGAGCAGCGTGCGCGATTTCATTCATGACTGTTTTTATGATCTCGTTGCGAGCCTCTTCCAGTCGATCATCGGAAGTGCAACTCTTCTAGCCAGCAGTGACGTCAGAAACACGGACGGTGGTGGTGGGGAATGCGCCCAGACGTTCTCGTCGGTCCGAGTGAATGGCTGATCGAGCAGTTCGGTGACAAGATCGCCGACGAGCTGTGGACCCGGGTGCCGGAGGCACTCAGCACCGCGATCGACCGCGAGGTTCACGCCCACCCGGCCATGACCCAGACCGTGGAGCGTGTCCTGGCAAACCCGCGATGGGCGCTGCCCTACGAGGAACTCGTCCTGTTCCTCGGCACCCTTCCGGGAGCGGAGATCATCAGTGTGCCGAAGTCGGTCTATCAGCTCGTCCTGATCAACGGCCATGTCGTGGTCCCGTGGTGCTACGGACAGTCCGCTCGGATCTCGATGCGTGACGCCGAGGTCGGACGCTCCTTCGGGCGTCTCGCCCGCGAGTTGTTACGCCGGTTCGGCCCGTCCTGGCGGCGTTCGCCGGTCGAGTCGCCGCTCCCGCTCGACGCGGTCGACGAACGCGATGTCGCCAAGATCTGCGCGGCCATCGCCCAGATCGCGCCCCGGCCCGAGGTGGTCATCGCGGGCTACGCCGGGGCGCCCCACCTGGGTCTGCTCCGCGCCTGCATCGGCGAGATCAAGTCGACCGACAACGGCACCCTCAACTGGAGTCACCTCGACGACCTGCCGCTGCCGCCGCCGGTGATCCCGCGCCCGCGGCGCATGCAGTTCCCCTGAGCGGGGAAGGGTTCCTCCGGCTCGCACGATCCGGATCGGAGGAACCCGTGGCTGTCTCGTACGTGGTGACCGGCGGAGGCCGGGGCATCGGCCGTGCCGTCGTCGAACGCCTCGCCCGCCCGCACCCGGACCCGGGCGGTGCCGACGGCGACGTCGTGGCGGTCATCGAGACCGATCCGGCGGCGCTCGACTGGCTCGACGGTCATCCGGCCGCCGGCCGTCTCGTCCCGGTGGTCGGTGACGCCGCCGACCCCGAGGTGGCCGACCGGGCCGCCGCGGCGGCAGCCGCCGTGGCGCCCCTGCGCGGCTGGGTCAACAACGCCGCGATCTTCCGGGACGCGAGCCTGCATGATGACCCGGCCGCGGTCGCCGCGCTGATCGACGCCAACCTGGCCCCGGTGCTGACCGGCTGCGCCACAGCCGTGCGCCACCTCCGCGGCGGCGGCGCGATCGTCAACATCTCGTCGCACCAGGCACAGCGCCCGGTCCGGGGCGCGCTCGCCTACGCCACCGCCAAGGCGGCGATCGAGGGACTGACCCGCGCGCTCGCCGTCGACTACGGACCCTCCGGGGTACGCGTCAACGCCCTGTCCCTCGGCTCGATCGCCACCGCACGCTCGGACGCGTACCGCGCGGCGCTCCCGCCGGACGGCCGCGACCGGTTCGACTCCGAGATCCGGCTGCTCCAGCCGCTCGGCCGGATGGGCCGCACCGACGAGGTCGCCGAAGTGGTCGCGTTCCTGCTCTCCGGGGCCGCGGGTTTCGTGAACGGCGCGGTCGTCCCGGTCGACGGCGGGCGGTCGGCGACCGGGCGGGACCCGGAGGAGGCTCAGCCGGCCGGCTGGTGAGGCGTCATCAGGTAGGCGGTGTCGTATCAGGTAGGCGGTGTCATCAAGTAGGCGGTGTCATCAAGTAGGCGGTGTCATCAAGTAGGCGGTGGAGAACGGCTCGCGGCGGGCGCGCATGTCCGCGTACGCCGCGACCAGGAACGGCGTGAACAGCACCCCGCCGAGCGCGTAGACGATGCCGTCGCCGAACGCGATCGCCACCGTCGCGGCCAGGTCCGGCAGGGCGGCCTGGAGGATCGCGGTGATGACCGTGTAGACCAGGCCGAACGCCAGCCCGATGCCACCGAGGGTGGCGATCCGGGCCAGGGCGGCGCCGAAGTCGGCGTGGAACAGCTGGAACGAGCGGCCGATCCCGGCACCCCGCTCGACGGTGATCACCACGGGCAGCACGGCGAGGGCGGCGCCGACGTAGAGGACGGGGAAGAAGCAGAGCAGGGCCGCCACGAGGTAGATCGGGATGGCCAGCAGACCCCAGCCGAGCATCGCCGGGGCCCGGCGCAGGCCGGTGCGGACCGCCGACGCCAGGGTCACCGGCTGACCGGTGGCGGCGAGGACCACCATCCGGGCGGCGGCCACCGTGACGACCATGTAGATCAGCGCGGAGATCAGGGCCACGACGAGCACCAGGCCGAGGGCGATCAGGAACGGTCCCATCTCCACCGTCGCGGAGTCGACAGCGCCGAATCCCCGCTCGGCGGCGGCCTGCTGTTCCTCGGCCCGCCGCTGGGCCGGGATCATCATGGCCACCGTGGGCACGGCGACGATCACGTGCAGGATCAGCGACGGTTTCCAGGTCTGCCGCAGCAGGTGCAGACCGCGCTGCCACCAGCCGTTGTAGTCCGGGCTGACCAGCGGATCGTTGGGCATGGCGTAGAACGACGGCGGCACCGCGGGTGGTTGAGCCGGCCAGTAGTGCCCGTTACCGTCCAACTCCACCCATCCCTGATTCACGAGGTCCCCAGATACATCGATACAAGATCAGCGCGCGTCACCCTATCGGCTCGGGCATCGACACGCCGCCCGGTGAAACAGGCCGGTCCGCACCGTTACGGGATCGACGTCAGGTCCTAGACTCCTGGAGATGTCGGAGCAGCGGGAATCGCCCACGACGATCCGGGATCGGGCCGTCGCGGTTGCCGATTACCTGCTCGCGGTCCGTGCACAGACCGACCGTCCGGCTCGTACCGTACCGTTCGACGCCCACTGGCTGGGAGACCTTCCGGAGCACCCGGACTGCCGGATCGGCCCGGGCGGGGACGACGCGTCCTGGTTGCGGGCCGGCCGTCCCGATCCGGTGGCGCCCGGCGCCGATCAGATCCGCGAACTGCACCGGCGGCTCTTCGACCGGATGCACCAGCTGGACATGGCCGCCGCCACCACCGAACTGGTCTGGGGCCACGGCCTGCTCGAGGCCGAGATCGACGGGGTCGCGATCCGTTACCCGCTGGTCGCCACGCCTGTCCTGATCGAGTACGACGCCGACCGCACCCTGATCACGGTCTCCCCGGCCGGCCCGTCCCGCCTGCAGGCCGACGCCCTGACCGGTCTGGACGAGCGTTACCTGAGCCAGCTCGTCGCGCTGACCGGCCCGGGCGGCGCGGTCGAGGCAGATCTGTGGAGCGACCTGGAGCGGCGCGAGTTCTTCGAGCGGGCACTGACCCGGATGGGTCTCGACCGGGTCGTCCTGGCGCCGGGGGAGACGGCCAAGGGCGTTCCGGCGTTCGTCCGCGACACGTCGGTGCTGTTCGCCCGTCCCCGCCAGCGCCAGTTGCGCGGTTTCCTGGAGAACCTGCGCGACCGGCTGGCCGGCGACGTGGGCGCGGTCGGTGCGCTGGCCGCGGTGGTCGCGCACGAGCCGAGCCGGCTGCGGATGCCGGACGACCGTCCGGAGACCTGGGACCGGGTCGGCGAGCGTCTGCTGATGCCGCTGCCCACCAACGAGGCGCAGGAGTCGATCGCCCGCCGTCTCGCGCATCACCGCAACGTCGCCGTGCAGGGCCCGCCCGGCACCGGCAAGACGCACACGATCCGCAACCTCATCTGCCATCTGATGGCCAACGGCAAGCGGGTGCTGGTGGTCGCGCAGAAGGAGGAGCCGCTGCGGGTGCTCCGCGACGGTCTGCCCGAGGAGGTCCGGCCGCTGTGCCTGGCGGTGCTCGGGCGGACCACCGATCAGCTGATGCAGCTGCAGCTGGCGGCCCGTGAGCTGTCCGACCGCGCGGCCACGCTGGACGCCGACGCCGAGACGCGCCGGGTGGACCGGTTGACCCGTGCGATCGAGGAGGCGGAACGCGAACTGGCCGCCGCACTGGCGGGACTGCGGATGATCGCCGAGAGCGAGGCGGTCACGTACCAGATAGGTGGTATCGCTCTTCTCCCCGCCGAGGTCGGCGCCTGGCTGCGGGAGCGCGCCGCGGCACACGGTGGCATCCCGGACCCGGTCACCGGACCGCCGCCGCTGACCATCGAGGATTTCGCGACGCTGCTCAAGCTGGCCGCCCGGCTGCGGCCGGAGGACCGGGTGGCCGCGATGCGGCCGATGCCGGAGATCTTCGATCTGCCGGACGCCGCCACCGCCACCGCGCAGCGGGAGAGGATCACCCGGATCTCCGCGGACCTCGCACGCTGGGCGGACCAGGGCATCGATCTTTCGAGGGTACGCGGTGAGCACCGCGACGGGATCGCGGATCTGCTCGCCGACCTGCGGGAGGCCCTGGCCTGGGTACGCCGTCGCGAGGGCACCTGGACCGACCGGCTGGGCCGGCTGCTCGACGACCCGCACTGGCGCACCATGTGGAACGACCACGTCACCGCGACCGAGGCGCTGTACGCGGAGCTGACCGAACTGACCCGGACGGTGAGCGGGCACGGCATCGTCGCGCCGGAGCACCTGCTCACCGAGCCGAAACTGCTGCTCGGCCGGCTCGCGGAGATCCGTCAGCGGTTCGCCGCGGGACGCGGCCTGAACCGGTTGCTGCAGGCGGGCCTGCACCGCGTCGCCGACGAGATCCGGGTGGACCGCGAACCGTTGCGCACACCCGAGGACGTCGACCTGGCCGTCGCCGCGGTCCGCCGCTCGCAGGCCCGGCACCGCCTCGGTGAGCTCTGGCTGGAGTGGGTGGACCGGCTGTCCGTGCCGGAACCCGCATCCGGCTGGGGCGACCCGGAGATCTGGGCCGGTGGGCTGCTCGCCGAGGCCCGCCAGTCGCTCGACTTCGACCTGAACCGCTGGCCGCCGCTGGCCGCCCGGGTCGCGGTGCTGGCCCCGCAGCGGGAGCTGTCCTTCGAGCCCGCGGCGCTGGCCGCGATCACCGAGATGCTGGAGGGTGTCGCCGGGGTCTTCGACCGGGAACACCTGGAGGCGGTGCAGCAGGCGGTGGCCGCCCGGGTGGCGTCCTGGCCGGCGCTGGCCGAGGCCTGGCAGGAGCTGGACGGCTGGGACGAGGCGGTCGGCGAGGTGCGCCGGCTTGTCCTGCTGCAGCCGGACGTGATGCGGTTCCATGCGGCGTACGACCGGCTGGCCCCGGTCGCGCCGGAGTGGGCGGCGGCGATCGCCGGTGGTGAGCATCCGGTGGTCTCCGGCCAGGCGTGCCTGGAGGCCTGGGAGTGGCGGCGGGCGCAGACCTGGTTCGATCACGTGGTCGGCGAGGTCGACCCGGCGGTGCTGGCCCGGCGGGTGGAGCGGGCCCGGACCCGGATCCGGCGGCTGACCGGCGAACTGGTCGTGGCCTCGTCGTGGCTGGAGGTGGCCCGGGCACTCGACGACCGGCGCCGCGCCGCGCTTGCCGACTGGACCACCGCCCTCCGCAAGATCGGCAAGGGCACCGGCCGGGGCGCGGCGGCCTGGCAGGCGCACGCCCAGCGGGCGATGGAGTCGGCGGTGACCGCGGTGCCGGTCTGGGTCATGTCGGTGGACCGGGCGATCGAGCAGTTCGCCGCCGGCGCCCGGTTCGACGTGGTGATCGTCGACGAGGCGTCCCAGGCCGACCTGTTCGCGCTGCCGGTGCTCACCCTCGCCGAACGGGCCGTGGTGGTCGGCGACGACCAGCAGATCGGCCCGCAGCTCGGGTTCGTCGGGTCGGTCACCCCGCTGATCCAGCGGCACCTGACCGGTGTCCCGTCCGCGGAGCACTTCGACCCGGAGTCGTCGCTGTACGACCACGCCGTCCGCCGGTCCCCGGAACGGATCCTGCTCACCGAGCACTTCCGCAGCGTGCCGCAGATCGTGGAGTTCTCCTCCCGGCACTACTACGACGGCAAGATCATGCCGTTGCGGGCGGACCGGCCGGCGCTGCCCCCGATCCGGACGGTCTTCTGCGAGAACGGGGTGCGTCGGCCGGTCCCCGGGTTCGGCGACGTCAACACCGACGAGGCGGACGCCCTGGTCGAGCAGGTCACCAAGATCGTCGCCGATCCGCGGTACGACGGGAAGAGCCTCGGCGTGATCAGCCTGCTGAGCAGCAGCGGGCAGGCGAACTACCTGCTCGACCGGCTGCGTGACACGATCGGCGAGGACGAGATCCAGGCCCGGCGGCTGCGGGTGGGTGACGCGTACACGTTCCAGGGCGACGAGCGGGACGTGGTGCTGATCTCGATGGTGGTGTCCGGGAAGGATCAGCGGATCGCCGCGTTCACCAAGCGCGACTACCACCGGCGGATCAACGTGGCGGCGTCCCGGGCCCGGGACCAGCTGTGGATCTTCCACTCGGTGCGGCCGGGATCGCTGGCCGCCGACGACGCCCGGGGGCTGCTGCTGGCGTACGCGTCGGACCTGCCCGCCGAGGCGATGCCGGCCGACCCGGCGCTGCTCTGCGAGAGCGACGTCGAACGGGCCGTCCTGCGGATGCTGATCGATCGGGGTTTCCGTCCGGTTCCGCAGTTCCGGATCGGTGGTTACCGGATCGACTTCATGCTGAACGCGCCGGACGGCCGGCGGCTGGCGATCGAGTGCGACACCGATGCGGCCGGGCCGGACCAGTGGGAGAGTGACAGCCGCCGGCAGTCGGTGCTGGAGCGGGTCGGCAACTGCGTGTTCGTCCGGATCCGGGGCAGTGTCTTCGCCCGGGAGCCCGCGGCGGCGATGCGGCCGGTGTGGCAGCGGATCGCTGAGCTGGAGATCACTCCGGTCGGCGGGGATCTCGACGGGGACCTCGCCGGGGATTCCGACGGGAACCTCGGTGAGGACTGATTGCGTTCGCTTCCTTACGCGCCGTGCATGCGCTTCAGGGGATTCGGGTAGGGAATTGCGGAAGGTTCCATAGTAAATACACGTAGTGACAGCCTGTCATCGAAACGAGGGCGGCATTTCGACGGAAATGTAGGGCAACGAGGTCATCCGTTCGGTTGTTTCGCTGCTCTGGATGGGCGATAATTCCCAGCTCATGGCCTTGCCTGCGGAAACGTCAAAACTTTGACGCCTACGTCCACTGTTACTGCGGCCCGGTGACGGGTCGTAATAGGTGAGGGGTCTTGGGTGGCAAAGGGGAGCGGTCGTGCGCAAGGGGGGAGGTGACGTCGGATGACGGTGCCCAAAAAACGGAGACGGGCCACGCCGGCGAAACCGGCCACCCTGCCGGAGCCGCGCCAGCCCGCCGATCTCGCCGATCTCGCCGGTGTTGCCGGGGTCGGCTCGGCCGATCTCGCCGGTGTTGCCGGGACCGGCGCGGCCGATCTCGCGGCGGCTGACTCGGCCGATCTCGCCGGGGCCGGCTCGGCCGATATCGCCGAGGCCGACCCGGGTGAGCGGGACGCCTGGTTCACCTACGCGGCGACCGACGACACGATCGTCTGGTCCGCCGAACTGTCCGCGATGCTCGGCCGCCCGCCGGCCGAGAAGACGATGACCCGCCAGCTGCTCGCCCGGTACGTGCACCGCGACGACCACGCCAAGGCGCTCGGCGCCATCACCGACGTCTGGACCAGCCAGGACGCCGTACGCACCACGGTCCGGCTGATGCGCGCCGACGGTGGCTGGTTCGACGTCGACTGCCGGCTCGACCCGGTGAAGAGCCCGGACGGGACGGTCCGCGGCATCCGCGGCACGGTGTTCGACGTGTCCGACCGTGAACGGGCCCGCCGCGAACACACCCGCCTCACCCGCCGCGGCGAGACCGTGCAGGTGTCGCTGGTCGAGTCCGACCCGGCGACCGGCCTGCTCACCCGGGAGCGGTTCGCCGACGAGGTGGACCGGGCGCTGCGCGGTGCTGGTGGCGCCCTGCTGGTGGTCCGGGTCCAGTCCTCCTCCGGCGCCGCCTCTTCCTCCGAAGCCGCCGTTTCCTCCTCCGGGGCCGTCGTCTCTTCCTCTGAAGTCGGCGCCTCCGACGTCGCTTCCTCCGGAGCCGTCGCTTCCTCCGGAGCCGTCGCCTCCGACGCCGCTGTCTCTGATGCCGCCTCTTCCGGTATCGCTGAGGTGTCGCGTCCCTCCGGCGTCGCCGACATGTCGCGGCTGGAACGCAACGCCGCCCTGCTGCGCCGCGCGGCCCGGCTGCTGGAGGGCAAGGTCAGCCCGGAACACCTGCTCGGCCGGGTCGGCCCCAACGAGATCGCGGTGCTGCTCGCCGGCGCCGGCTGGCCGGCCGCCAAGGAGTACGCGCAGGTCCTGATGGAGGTCCTCGAGGAGCAGACCGAGGCCCGTTGCTGGGGCGGCCTGGTCCGCTTCGAACGCGACGCCGAAGCCGGCAGCCACGGCCTGTTGATCGACGCCGAGCAGGCCTGGCGGCAGTCCCGGGAGACCGGCCGCCCACTGACCCGGATCGCCCACCCGGTCCCGGTCCGTGACCGGCAGGGCTCCTACCGCACCCGGGTCGCCGACGCCCTCGGTACCGACCGGTTCACCCTCTGGTCGCAGCCGATCCTGGAACTGCAGACCAACCGGGTCACCCGGCACGAACTCCTGCTGCGGGTGCTCGACGAGAGCGACGGGCCGCAGTCGCCGACCCAGGTGCTGGACGCCGCCGAACGGCTGGACGCCGTCTACGACATCGACCTCTGGGTGGTGGAGCGGGCCATGCGGCTCGCCGCCGAACAGCCCGGCCTGTGCCTGCAGATCAACCTCTCCGGCCGCTCGGTCGGCGACCCGCGGCTCACCGCCGAGGTGGAGAAGCTGCTGCAGCGTTACCAGGTCAATCCGGAACAGCTCACCTTCGAGATCACCGAGACCGCGCTGATCGGCAACCTGAGCGAGGCCCGCCGGTTCGCCGACCGGATCCGCGATCTGGGCTGCGGCCTGGCGCTCGACGACTTCGGCTCGGGCTACGCGTCGTTCCGCTACCTGCGCCTCTTCCCGATCGACCTCGTCAAGATCGACGGCGAGTACGTCGTCGACCTGGTCGCCAACCCGCAGGACCAGGTCCTGGTCCGGGCCCTGGTGCAGGTCTGCCAGGCGTACGGCATCCATACCGTGGCCGAGTTCGTCCAGGATGAGCCGACCTTGCGGATGCTGCGCGAACTCGGTGTCGACTATGTCCAGGGATATCTCATCGGGCGCCCGTCCCCGGTGCTGCCGGACCGGTTGCAAAGCCCCTGACGTGGGTAACGTCCGCGGTATGGAGCACTTCACGATTGCCACCGTCGCGGAGCAGAACCCCGACTTCCGACGCGTCCTGTGGACCGGTAAGCACACCCAACTCGTGATCATGACGATCCCGCCGGGCGGTGAGATCGGCGAGGAGGTCCACGAGGTGGACCAGATCCTCACCTTCGTCAGCGGCGTCGGCACCGCGACCGTCTCCGGCGCCAAGCGCAAGGTCGCCCAGGGTGACCTGGTCGTCGTCCCGGCCGGGCACAAGCACAACTTCGTCAACGACGGGCCGAACCCGCTGGTCCTCTACACGATCTACGGCCCGCCGGAGCACGCCGACGGCGCGGTGCACAAGACGAAGGAGGCCGGCGACGCGGCCGAGGAGGCCGGCAAGGACGAGCCGCCGTCGCAGTGACGGCGCTCCCCGTCGCGGAGCCGGTTCCTGCTATGGCGGAGCCGGTTCCTGCCATGGCGGGGCCGGTTCCTGTCACGGCGGGGAAGCCCTTTGTCACGACGCCGGAACCGGCCGAGGCCCCCCAGCCAGCCGGTTCCGGCGCCGTGTCGGGGTGAAAGTCCCCGCACAGCGTACCCGCCTACTTCCACGTAAGTCGATCGATGCGAGGGCTGGACGGCCCGTTCGCGTCGATTCCGCGGGCCGCCACTAACCTTCCATCATGGACGAACCGCGCTGGTTGACCGAGGAGCAGCAACACGCCTGGCGGCAGGTCGTCGAGGTGCTCGTCAAGGTGCCGGCCGCCCTGGAGGCGCAACTGCAGCGCGACGCCGGTCTCACACACGTGGCTTACCTGGTGCTGATGACGTTGTCCGAGCAGCCGGATCGTCGACTCCCGATGAGTAAACTCGCGAAACGGGCCAGTTCCTCGCTGTCCCGTCTCTCGCACGTCGCGGCCCGCCTCGAGGAGCGCGGCTGGGTCCGCCGCGAGCGCGACCCGGAGGACGGCCGTGTGCAGATCGCGGTGCTCACCGACGACGGCTGGGCCAAGGTGGTGGCCGCCGCACCCGGGCACGCCGAGGCCGTTCAGCAGCTGGTCTTCGACCGTCTCACCGGGACGCAGGTCCGGCAGCTGACCAAGGTCGCCGAGGCGCTCCTCGAAACGCCGCTCGAGGTCCGTCCGCGCGTCTGAGACCGTCGAGGTCCGTCCGCGCGTCTGAGACCGTCGAGGTCCGTCCGCGTTTGAGACCGTCGAGGTCCGTTCGCGCGCCGGAGAATGTCGTACCCCGGTGGTTGGGTGTTCCCATGTACACCGAAGGGCCTTCCTCGCTGCCGCACGTGGTCGCCTGGCGCAGCGTGACACCGCAGTCCGGTGGCGTCCGGCGGATCCTGCCGGACGGCTGCCTCGATCTGATCTGGCACGAGGGGGCCGTCTTCGTGGCCGGCCCGGACACCACCGCCCAGCTCGCCGGCCCAGCGCCGGGCGACCGGTTCGCCGCCCTGCGGTTCGGGGCCGGCACCGGTCCGGGCGTGCTCGGCGTCCCGGCCTCCGAGCTGGTCGACCGCCGGGTCCCGTTGGAGGGCATCTGGCCGGCGGCCGAGGTTCGCCGGGTCGCCGAGTCCGACGATCCGGCGTCCGCGCTGGAGTCCGCGGCTGCCCGCCGGTTCCAGCCGCCGGACCGGGCGATGGTGGCACTCGCCGACGGCGCCCGGTCCGCGCTGCCGGTGACCGAGATCGCCGACGGCAGTGGACTCAGCGAACGGCAGTTGCGCCGTCGCAGCGTCACCTCGTTCGGCTACCCGCCCAAGACCCTGCACCGGATCTTCCGGATGCGGCGTGCGGTCGCGCTGGCCCGTGCCGGCCGGGCGTTCGCCGAGGTGGCAGCCGAGACGGGCTACGCCGACCAGCCCCACCTCGCCCGCGAGGTGCGGGCGCTGGCCGGCGTGCCACTGGGCGAGCTGGTCGGCACCCGCCCCGCCCCGACCCCAGCCTGACCAGATGCCACGGCGTCGTGCCGGCCGGGTGCTGTGCTCCGGCCGTACACCATGGCGTTGATCGGTGCCGGGTGGTTGCTGGTCGGGTCGGCGGGGCGGCGTGCACTGAGCGGTCAAGCAGACGGGGGTGGTTTGCCGTGAAGAGGTCAGGCGGGCGGGGCGGCGTGCACTGAGCCGGTCAGGCGGGCGGGGCGGTGTGTGGGTGAGATGGTCAGGCGGGCAGGGTGGCGTAGAGGTCGACGCCGTTGCCGTCCGGGTCGAGTACGACGGCGTAACGCTGTCCCCACGGCGCGTCCCACGGCTTCCGTTCGCTGGTGTGCCCGGCTTCGATCAGGCGGCGATGGGTCTCGTCCACCTCGGCCGGGCTCCCGCACTCGAAGGCCAGGCTGATCCGGGCGCCGTGCGGCCCCGGTGGGGTGAACCCCGGGTCGAAGGACGCGAGTGTGGCGTGGGTGTCCCACATGAGACGGACGCCACCGCTGAGAGTGATCTCGGTGTGCGGGGCATCGTCGGCACCGTCCTCGAACTTCAGGCCGAGGAGACGGTAAAAGCCCAGCGAGGTGGCCATGTCGGCGACGGACAGGCCGAAGGCGTTGAGAACAGTGGTCATGCACCGGACGCTACGGCTCGTGAGGTCCGGTGTCTTGAACAAATCGGACCTCGGCCGGATCGCGGGTGTTTCCCCGCGGTGATGGCGGGGGGTAGTCTCTTGGCTCCGACGCGTACATATCGACAAGAAGGCACAGGTGCGATGAGCTTGCGCATTCTCGTGGTGGGCGCCGGCACGGCCGGTCTGGCGGCGGCCCGGGGGCTGCGTATCGCCGGGTTCCGGCCGGAGGTGGTGGAGGCTCTGCCCGCCACCACGGTTCCGGGCGCCGGCATCTATCTCCCGGGCAACGCCGCACGGGCGTTGCGCCTGCTCGGGCTGGATGTCCCGCTGCGCCCGCTCGGTGACCTCATCTTCCGCCAGGTCTTCCTCGACATGCGCGGCCGGCAACTGTTCGAGATGGACGTCGCGGCGCTGTGGGCCGGGGTCGGCGAGTCTCGGGTGCTGTCCCGCGGTGATCTGCAGCAGGTGCTGCTCACGGGGGTCGGCGGCGAGGTCCGCTACGACACCGAGGTGACCGGCCTGGAGATCGTCGAGGGTGCCGCCAAGGTCGAGTTCGGCACCGGCGTCGTGGGGGAGTATGACCTCGTCGTCGGCGCCGACGGCCGCCGGTCCACGATCCGGTCCTTCGCGGGACTGGGTGGCCCGGCCGTCCCGACGGGTCAGATCGTCTACCGCGCGGTCGTCACCGGCGGCCCGCCGCTGACGGACTGGACCGCGGTCCTCGGCCGGCGTTCGTCGTTCGTCGCGATGCCGATGGGTGGTCGCAAGCTCTACTGCTATGCCGACGAGACCGCGCCGGAGAGTCCCGACCCGCAGGATCCGGTCGACCGTCTGCGTGACCTCTTCTCCGGTTACGGAGGTCCCGTTCCGGCCATCCTCGAGAAGATCGAGAAGGTGCAGGTGGCGCGGACCGACGAGGTGCTGCTGCCGTCCTGGTCGACCGGTCCGGTGGTGCTGGTCGGTGACGCGGCGCACGCGACCGCGCCGACGTTGGCGCAGGGTGCGGCCATGTCCTTCGAGGACGGTTGGGTGCTCGGCCAGGAGCTTCGCAACGCCAAGGACGACATCCCGTCGGCGTTGCGGGCGTTCGAGGATCGACGGCGTCCCCGGTGCAACGAGGTCCGCGATCGGACCCGGGAACGCGATCGGACCCGGGACGTTCCGCCGTCGTTGCGTGACCCCATGTTGCGGCGCCGTGGCCTCCGCATCTTCACCGATCACTATCGGGAACTCGTCACCGGAGTCTGACGGGACGGACCCTCCACGGAGGTCCTTGGGTCACCCCGCGCAGGCCGAAGGTCGGTGGAGGACTATTCTGCCAGCGGAGTACGCCTGATCTTCGGTGTTCGGTCGAGGGGCGTACGGCTCTAGGGACGAACGAGAACAACGGAGGCAATTCGTGACGACCGTTGCGCCGTCGCCGATCGCGACCAGACCCTATCCGGTGCGACGGCAGGTCAAGGGTTCGGCATTCGCCCGGATCCTGCGCACGACGGATGCGAAGCAGATCGGGATCATGTACATGATCACGGCCTTCGTGTTCTACATGCTGGGCGGCCTGATGGCCCTGCTCATGCGTGCGGAGCTGGCCCGGCCGGGCATGCAGCTCCTCTCCGCGGAGCAGTACAACCAGCTGTTCACCATGCACGGCACGATCATGCTGCTGTTCTTCGCGACACCGATCGTGTTCGCATTCGGCAACTACCTGGTGCCGATCCAGATCGGCGCGCCGGACGTGTCGTTCCCCCGGCTGAACGCCTTCGCCTACTGGCTCTACCTCTTCGGTGGTCTGATCACCATCGGTGGTTTCGCCACCCCGGGTGGTGCGGCCGACTTCGGCTGGTTCGCGTACACGCCGCTCAGCAACAGCCTGCACTCGCCGGGTATCGGCGGAAACATGTGGGTGGTCGGCCTGGCCCTCTCCGGTCTCGGCACGATCCTCGGCTCGGTCAACCTGATCACCACGATCCTGACCCTGCGCGCGCCTGGCATGACGATGTTCCGGATGCCGATCTTCACCTGGAACATGCTGGTCACCGCGCTGCTGGCGATCCTGATCTTCCCGTTCCTGGCCGCCGCGCTGTTCGCGCTGGCCGCGGACCGGGTGCTCGGCGCGCACGTGTTCGACGTGGAGACCGGCGGGCCGATGCTGTGGCAGCACCTGTTCTGGTTCTTCGGGCACCCCGAGGTGTACATCATCGCGCTGCCGTTCTTCGGCATCATCACCGAGGTCATCCCGGTGTTCAGCCGCAAGCCGGTCTTCGGCTACAAGGGCCTGGTCGCCGCGACCCTGCTGATCGGCGCGCTGTCGATGTCGGTGTGGGCGCACCACATGTTCGCCACCGGCCAGGTGCTGCTGCCGTTCTTCAGCTTCCTGAGCTTCATGATCGCGGTACCGACCGGCATGAAGTTCTTCGTCTGGATCGGCACCATGTGGCGCGGCCAGATCAGCTTCGAGTCGCCGATGCTCTTCGCGGTCGGCTTCCTGGTGACGTTTCTCTTCGGTGGTCTCTCCGGCGTGCTGCTCGCGGCCCCGCCGATCGACTTCCACGTCTCCGACTCGTACTTCGTGATCGCGCACTTCCACTACGTGCTCTTCGGCACGATCGTGTTCGCGGTGTTCGCCGGCATCTACTTCTGGTTCCCGAAGATGTACGGCCGGATGCTCGACGAGCGTCTTGCGAAGATCCACTTCTGGCTGACCTTCCTCGGCTTCCACGGCACCTTCCTGGTGCAGCACTGGCTCGGCACCAAGGGCATGCCCCGGCGGTACGTCGACTACCTGCCCGCGGACGGCTTCACCTTCCTGAACACGTTCTCGACGATCGGCTCGTTCGTCCTCGGACTCTCGACGCTGCCGTTCATCTACAACGTGTGGAAGTCGTACAAGGTCGGCAAGGTGACCACCGCCGACGACCCGTGGGGCCACGGCAACTCGCTCGAGTGGGCGACCACCACGCCGCCGCCGCTGCGCAACTTCGACCACATGCCGCGGATCCGGTCCGAGCGTCCCGCGTTCGACCTGAAGTTCCCGGAGCTGGCCGCCGGCCACTCGCTCGCCGGCCCGCCGGAAGGCGGCGCCCGGCCGCTGACCAGCGAGTCCGACGGTGGAGCGACCTACACCGAAGACGTCGACAGCAACCGCTGACGCTCGTCACCGACTGACCGGACCGGCCCGCGAACCCCTCACCGGGGATCGCGGGCCGGTCCGTTTCTGTTCACCCACGTACTCCTCTCCTGTTCCTTCTCGCCCGGCTCACCAGGGCCGTTTTCGGCGCGGCACGTGAGCTGTGTCAAACCCGGTGGTTTCTGTCTCACCCTTCCGGCAGGATCGGCGGGGAGGTCAGGATCGTCATGTTGCTCACGCCTTACCGGGAAACACTCTCGCTGCCCAAGATCCGCTCGTTGCTGGTGGTCGCCACCCTCGCCCGGGTGCCGATCGCGGCCGCCGCGGTGGTGCTCACCCTGCACGTCGTCACCGACCTCCTGCCGAACAACTACGCCGCGGCCGGCCTGGTCGGCGCGTCGGCCACCCTCGGCGGCTCGTTCGGCGCGCCGGTGATGGGCCGGCTGATCGACCGGATCGGCCTGCGCCCGGTCCTCGTCCTCACCACCGTCGCCGAGGTCGCCTACTGGCTGGTCGCCCAGGCGCTGCCCTACTGGGCTCTGCTGCCGGTGGCGGCGATCGGCGGTTTCCTGGCGCTGCCCGCGTTCTCGGTGGCCCGGCAGTCGATCGCGGCCCTCACGCCCGAGTCGCACCGGCTGCCCGCGTTCGCCCTCGACTCGATGACCACCGAGCTGTCCTTCATGGCCGGTCCGGCCCTCGGCGTGCTGATCGCCACCACCGCCGGTTCCCGCGTCGCGATGCTCTGCCTGGCCGCCGGCATCCTGCTCTCCGGCATCGGCCTGTGGCTGCTCAACCCGCCGATCCGGGGCGCCCACGAGGAGACGGTCGACGCCGGTGGCCGGGTGCCACGCAGCAGTTGGCTCAAGCCCCGGTTCGTCGCCGTCCTGGCGGTCACCATGGCCGCCACGCTGGTCCTCTCCGGCACCGACGTGGCCGTGGTGGCGGTGCTGCGCGACTCCGGTCAGGTCGAGTGGACCGGCCTGGTGCTGTCGCTGTGGGCGTTCTTCTCCCTGCTGGGCGGTTTCGCGTACGGGACGGTGAAGCGCGGCCTGCCCGCCCTGGCCCTGTTCGTCCCGATGGCGGTGCTGACCATCCCGATCGGCCTCGGCGGGGACCACTGGTGGTTGCTCGCCCTGCTGATCGCCCCGGCGGGTGCCCTGTGCGCGCCGACCATCACGGCCAGTTCCGACGCGATCAGCCGGATGATCCCGGCTTCGGCCCGCGGCGAGGCGATGGGCCTGCACAACTCGGCCCTGACCGTCGGCGTGGCGATGGGCGGCCCGCTGGCCGGCGTGGCCATCGACCGGATCGGCCCGGAGTGGGGTTTCGTGGCCGTCGGCGCGGTCGGTGTCCTGGTCGCCCTGGTGGTCCTCCCCACCGAACTGCGCCGTCGCAGCGCGGACCGGTCCGAGGCACTGCTCGCGGAGCCGCTCCCCGGCGAGCCCGCGGTGGCGGTCCTGCCCACCCCGCAGTCCCCGGCAGTCAGCAAGACCGACTGACGCCGCGGTCCGGCCGGCATCAGGTCGGCTGGATCCGGCCCGCTCAGCCGGTCTCTGACGTCGCCGAGGCCGGCTGACCCGGCGAGCACCCTCCCGGCCGTCGTCCGGGGCTGTCACAGCCCGCTCGGACAGTCCGGAGCAGCCGTCACCTGCCGTGACCCGACCAGCCGTCGCTCAGGGTTGCCTCCCGGCCTGCGCAGCAGCCTTGAGCAACGGCCTGCGGCGTCAGACGCCCAGGACGGGAGCCCCGGTGGTGGCGATCGCGGCGGCCTTGAACTGCTCCAGGGCGGCCTCGGTCGTCGTGTGCGCCACCCCTGCGGTCAGTTCCAGCACCACGGTGGTCGCGAATCCGGCCGTCGACGCGTCGAGTGCGGTAGCGCGTACACAATGATCGGTGGCGATGCCCACGACCTCGACGTCGGTGACTCCCCTGGCCTGCAACCAGGCGGCGAGGGTTTCGCCGGACTCGCTCCGGCCCTCGAAACCCGAGTACGCCGCCGCGTATTCGCCCTTGTGGAATACCTCTTCGATCCGGTCGGTCACCAGTTCGGGGTGGAAGTCGGCGCCGCTGGAACCGACCACGCAGTGCACCGGCCAGGTGTCCACGAAGTCGGGGTGGTCGCTGAAGTGGGTGCCCGGGTCGATGTGCCAGTCCTTGGTGGCCACCACGTGGTCCCAGCGGTCGCCGGCCTTGGCCAGGACCAGGGAGATGCCCTTGGCGACGGCGGCGCCCCCGGCGACGGGCAGGGAACCGCCCTCGCAGAAGTCGTTCTGGACGTCGACGATGATCAGCGCGCGTGGCACGGGAACCCCCTAGGCGGTGGGAACGATGACGACCGGGATGGCGGGATCGCCCGCGGAGAGTTTCAGGCCCTCCCACGGGATGGAGATCAGGCACTGGCGCAGGTGTTCGCGGGATTCGGCCAGGCGGGGGATGTCGACGACCTCGCCGGAGGCGATGTACGTGCGCTGCAGCAGCCGGTCGTTGGCCTGGTGGTCGGGGACGCCCTGGGAGAAGACGATCTCCTCGATCGCGGTGCCGGTGGGCTTGTGCCGCCGGACCGCGGTCTTGCGCCCGCCGACGGTCGCCTTGTTCTCCGAGCGTTTGACGACCGGTCGGCCCTCGACCTCGACGAGCTTGTAGACCAGCCCGGCGGTGGGCGCCCCGGAGCCGGTGACCACGGCGGTGCCGGCGCCGTACATGTCGACCGGTTCGGCGGCGAGGGTGGCGATCGAGTACTCGTCCATGTCACCGGAGACGATGATCTTTGTCTCGGTGGCGCCGAGGGAGTCGAGGAGTTCCCGGGACTGCTGGGCGAGAACGGACAGGTCGCCGGAGTCGATGCGGACCGCCCGCAGGTCCGGCCCGGCCACCGCGATGGCGTTGCGGATGCCCTGGCTGATGTCGTACGTGTCGACCAGCAGCGTGGTGTTCTTGCCCAGCGCCGCGACCTGCGATCCGAACGCGGTCGGCTCGTCGTCGTGCAGCAGGGTGAACGCGTGTGCCGAGGTGCCCGTGGTCGGGATGCCGTAGGCCCGGCCGGCCGCGAGGTTCGACGTCGAGGCGAATCCGGCCAGGTAGGAGGCCCGGGCGGCGGCGACCGCGGCGTGCTCGTGGGTGCGCCGGGAGCCCATCTCGATGATCGGCCGGCCGCGGGCGGCGGTGACCATGCGGGCCGCGGCGGCCGCGATGGCGCTGTCGTGGTTGAGCACCGACAGGATCAGCGTCTCCAGCACGACGCACTCGGCGAAGGTGCCGGAAACGGTCAGGATCGGTGATCCGGGGAAGAACAGCTCGCCCTCGGCGTAGCCCTCGACCTCACCGGTGAACCGGTAGCCGGCGAGCCACGTGGCGGTGGTCTCGTCGACCACGCCGGCGGACCGCAGGTAGTCGATCTCGTCCGGGCCGAAGCGGAATGCGGCGATCTCCTCGATCAGGCGACCGATGCCGGCCACCACGCCGTAGCGTCGCCCGGTGGGCAGCCGCCGGGTGAAAACCTCGAAGACGCACCGCCGATCCGCGGTGCCGTCCTTCAGGGCGGCGCTGATCATCGTCAGCTCGTAATGGTCCGTCATCAGGGCCGGCGTGCTCTCCACGGCACCTACCCTATTGCGCCCGGAACCACGGGTGAACGGTGGTTCGGTGCTCCGGTTCACCGGTTCCGCGGATCCGGTGGCACCATGGGGGGCATGGCGTTGCCTCAGGTTGCTCCCGTCGAGACGCCGGAGATCCAGGAAGAACCGGAAGCGGACCGTCCGTGGGTGACCATCGTCTGGGACGATCCGGTCAACCTGATGTCGTATGTGACCTGGGTCTTCCAGAAACTCTTCGGCTACAGCAAGGACAAGGCCGAGAGGCTGATGATGGACGTGCACACGAAGGGCAAGGCGGTGGTCTCCATCGGCGCCCGGGAGCGGATGGAAATGGACGCCAACCGACTGCACGGATACGGTCTCTGGGCGACGGTGGACCGGTCCTGACGAGGCGGGTGGGGAGAACATGTTCCGACGCAGCGGTGGCCACTGTGTCGCCACATTCGCGTATGACGAGGTCCGGGTCCTGAAGAAGGTCGCCGGCGAGGTGGTCGGTCTGTTGACCGACGGGATGGACCACACCGATCCGGTGGTCTCCCGGCTTTTCCCGGACATCTATCCGGACAGCCCGGAGGACTCGCAGGAGTTCCGGCTCTACACCGAGAGTGATCTCAAGACCGCCAAGATCGATCAGGCGGGCGCGATCCTCGCGGCGTTGCCGGACGAGGGCGAGGGCGAGGTCCGGCTGGACGGTGAGGCTGCCGAGGCGTGGCTGATGGCGATCAACGACGCCCGGCTGGCGATGGGCACCCGTCTCGACATCGGCGCCGAGACCGACCTCAGCGACGAACTGGACCAGGCGGTCCTGGAGGACCCGGGTTCCAGCCGGGTGTTCCAGCTGTCGGTCTACGCCTATCTCGGCTATCTCCAGGAGTCGCTGCTCAACGCGCTCCCAGAGATCAAGTAGCACTCCCGGTGTGTGCACCGCCACGCATCCCGCGACCGACTGTCACGGTAATGTGAACGCCGTGCTGACCATCGACCGTACGATCGTGGACGCGATCGTCGCCCACGCCCGCCGGGATCACCCCGACGAGGCGTGTGGTGTCGTCGCCGGCGCGATCGGCAGTGACGTGCCGTCGCGGCACCTCCCGATGGACAACGCCGCCCGGTCGATGACGTTCTACGAGTTCGACTCGATGGAGCAGCTGCGGGTCTGGCGCGAGATGGACGACCTCGACGAGGAGCCGGTGGTGATCTACCACTCGCACACCGCGACCGAGGCGTTCCCGTCCCGGACGGACATCTCGTTCGCCGGTGAGCCGAACGCGCACTACCTGCTCGTCTCGACCCGCGAGCCGGACTCCGAGGAGATCCGCTCGTTCCGTATCGTGGACGGTGTGGTGGCCGAGGAAGAGGTCAACATCGTGGATGCGACGGTGAAGGCGTGATTTCCATCGCCGTGCAGTCGTACATGTTCGGGCAGAGCCCGGCGTCGGTCTTCTACGAGTGTCGCTGTCGCTGACACCGGATCCGGCCCTGCCTTTTCACGTTCGACTTCTGCGAGGAGTTTTCCCACCATGGCCATCGAAGTTCGCATCCCCACCATCCTGCGCAACTACACCGGCGGCGCGAAGGTCGTCGAGGGCGCCGGCGACACGCTGACCGCGCTGATCGACGACCTGGACGGCAAGCACAGCGGCCTCAAGGGCCGGCTGATCACCGCCGAGGGTGGCCTGCACCGCTTCGTGAACATCTACGTCAACGACGAGGACGTCCGCTTCCTGGGCGCGCTCGACGCGAAGCTCAAGGACGGCGACTCGATCACCATCCTGCCGGCCGTCGCCGGTGGCGCTCTCGGCTTCGCGGCAGCCGCCGCGTTCCTGGGCCGCTAACCCCGATGGCTCGTTTCGAGAGCCTGCTCGACGCGTGCGGGGGCACGCCGCTCGTCGGCCTGCCCCGCCTGTCGCCGACGGTGCCCGAGGGGGCACCGCCGGTTCGGCTGTGGGCCAAGCTCGAGGACCGCAATCCGACCGGCAGCATCAAGGACCGCGCCGCACTGTTCATGGTGCGCGAGGCCGAGGAGTCCGGTCACCTGCGTCCCGGTGACACCATCCTCGAGCCGACCAGTGGCAACACCGGCATCGCCCTGGCCATGGTCGCCAAGCTGCGCGGCTACCGCCTGGTCTGCGTGATGCCGGAGAACGTGTCGGCCGAGCGCGTGCAGATCCTCCGGATGTACGGCGCGGAGATCATCTTCTCGCCGGCCGCCGGCGGTTCGAACCAGGCGGTGGCGACCGCCAAGCAGATCGCCGTCGAACACCCCGACTGGAAGATGCTGTTCCAGTACGGCAATCAGGCCAACGCCCGCGCACACTTCGAGACCACCGGCCCCGAACTGCTGCACGACCTGCCCACGATCACGCACTTCGTGGCGGGCCTGGGCACCACCGGCACCCTGATGGGCACCGGCCGGTTCCTCAAGGAGAAGGTCGACGGCATCCAGATCGTCGCCGCCGAGCCGCGGTACGGCGAAGTGGTCTACGGCCTGCGCAACATCGACGAGGGCTACGTCCCCGAGCTGTACGACGCGACCGTGCTGGACCGCCGGTTCTCGGTCGGCACCCGGGACGCCGTGTTGCGGACCCGGCAGCTGGTCGAGGTGGAGGGCCTGTTCGCCGGTTTCTCCAGTGGCGCGATCCTGCACGCCGCGCTCGCCGTCGCGCACGAGGCGGTCCGCAACGGCAAACGGGCCGACGTCGCGTTCGTGATCGCCGACGGTGGCTGGAAATACCTCTCCACCGGGGCGTACGGAGGCACGCTCAACGACGCGGAAGAGGCTCTCGAAGGCCAGCTGTGGGCCTAGAGCAGCAGTAACGCACCGATCAGAGGCGGGGCTGCCGCGGCCATCAGGAGCCACGGCAGCCACCGCCGGTGCAGCGCCAGGAACGCGGCGGCCAGCGGCGCCGTGCCGGCGAGGACGAGCATCGGCGGCCCGCCGCGCGCGACCACCACGATGCCGGCGACTCCCAGCACCGCGCCGTAGAGCGCCATGGCGAGAATCCGGCCCGTGCCGGGCGGCGGGTCGTCCGGGGTGGGGAAGCGGAAAACCGGTTTCACGTTTTCCGGAGCGTCGGTCCGGGTAGTGCGGGCGTGTTCGGCCGCCGTCACGTAGCCTCCTCCGATGACCATCGAAGTCCTCACCCTGAGCAACGCGGATGCAATACCTGCCGTGACGGTGCAAAGGTGATGACCGAGGTCACGGCGTCTGTGATGTGCGTTGTCGATTTAGCGACAAATCGATCAGTTGTTAACGCGAGACACTGGCCGCGGCGTACGCTTCGCTCCGTGACTGACTGGTCTGACAGTCCCGGCACGGACCGGTCGGCGGGGCCGTGGACAAACCAGTGGACGACCCAGTGTGAGCCAGAGGGACCCGCATGCGACTAACCGTTCTCGGTTGTGCCGGCAGTTTCCCCGGCCCCGAGTCGGCGTGTTCGGCCTACCTCGTGGAAGCGGAGGGTTTCCGGCTCCTGATCGACTTCGGCTCCGGATCGTTGTCCGCGCTGCAACGCTACTCGGACATGCGGGGCATCGACGCCATCCTTCTCACTCACCTGCACTGCGACCACATGCTGGACGCGTGCACCTACGTCGTGGTCCGGCGCTACGACCCGGCCGGCCCGCTGCCCGCCCTGCCGGTCTACGCACCCCTGGGCGCGGCCGAGCGGATCGCCGCGGCCTACAGCACCGAGGCCGAACCGGTCGACGACGTCTACACCTTCTACGGTCTGCAGCCCGGCACGTTCCCGATCGGGCCGTTGACGGTCACCGTCGACCGGGTCAACCATCCGGTCGAGACGTACGGCGTCCGGATCGAGCACGACGGCCGGGTTCTCGCCTACTCCTCGGATACGGCCCCTTGCGAGGCGTTGCTGCGGCTGGCCGCCGGCGCCGACCTGTTCCTCTGTGAGGCAAGTTACCTCGACGGCGTGCAGAACCCCCCGGACCTGCACCTGACCGGCGGCGAGGCGGGCGAGGCGGCCACCAAGGCGGACGTGGGACGGCTGCTGCTGACCCATCTCGTTCCGGCCTGGGCGAGTGAGGCTTCTATTGTGGAGGCAGCCACCGCGGCGTACGCGGGACCGGTCGAAGTCGTCCGGCCGGGGGCCAGATACGATCTCTGAGCCGGTGACGGGGCGAGATCGGCGCTAGCACCGATGCACCACGTGTCGTGATCTTGGAGTTGTCGCATTGCGCATCGTTCGCCTGGCCAACTTCGTCACGGTCCACACCGGTGGCCTGCGTACCGCGCTGCGGCAACTCGGACGCGGCTATCTGCGGGCCGGGCATGAGCCTGTCCTGATCGTTCCCGGCCGTCGGTATTCGGACAAGATGACGAAGCAGGGGCGGGTCATCACCCTGCCCAGCGCGCCGCTGCCCCGCACCGGCGGATACCGCGTGCTGGCCGGCCGGCGTGAGCTGGCGAAGCTGCTGGACAGTCTGGAACCGGACCGGATCGAGGTCTCCGACCGCACCACCCTGCGCTGGACCGGCAACTGGGCCCGGCAGCGCGGCGTGCGTTCGATGATGGTCTCCCACGAGAGCCTGGCCGGCCTGCTCGGCGTCTGGGGCATGCCGAAACGCGACGCGCTCGCCGACCGTTTCAACCGGCGCACCGCCGCGGCGTTCGACACGATCGTCTGCACCACCGCGTTCGCCGCCGAGGAGTTCCGCCGCATCGACGTGCCGAACCTGGTCGAGGTGCCGCTCGGCGTCGACCTCAAACTGTTCCACCCCACCAAGATGGATGCCGCCGTCCGCGCCCGGTACGCCCGCCCCGACGAGCTGCTGATGGTCTACTGCAGCCGGCTGTCCGCGGCGAAACGGCCCGAACTCGCCGTCGACGCGGTCGCCGCCCTGCGCAACGGCAAGGTCCCGGCGGTGCTGGTGATGGCCGGCGACGGGACCCGGCGGACGGCTCTGGCGTACCGTGCGGCCCGCCTGCCGGTGCGTTTCGCCGGGCACATCTCCGACCGCACCACCGTGTCCGCCCTGCTCGCCAGCGCGGACGTGGCGATCGCCCCCGGCCCGGTGGAGACGTTCGGCCTGGCCGCCCTGGAGGCGCTGGCCTGCGGCACCCCGGTCGTCGTCAACGAGCAGAGCGCCCTGCCCGAGGTGGTCGGCGACGCCGGCATCGCGGTGCCCGGCACGGCGGACGCCATCGCCGACGCGGTGAGCCGCCTGATGGAACGCCCCGAGGCGGAACGCCGGGCCGCCGCCCGGGCCCGCGCGGAGAACTTCGGATGGTCCAAGGCCGTCCAGGGATTCCTGGAGGCGCACCAGGCCGTCCCGGACCCGGCGACGGCCCCGGCACAGTCGGCACTGCTGCGCCCAGCGGTGCCGATGATGCGTTCCGCCACGCCGCAGAGTCGCAAGCCCGGGGCGGACGAAGCCGGGGCGGCACGTTACGCATAGGGTTGGGGGTATGGCGCGACCCGACGGCCGAGCGGCCGACCAGCTGCGACCGGTGACCCTGACCCGGCAATGGAGCATCCACCCCGAGGGATCGGTGCTGGTGGAGTTCGGCAACACCCGTGTGCTCTGCACGGCCAGCGTCACCGAGGGGGTGCCCCGCTGGCGCAAGGGGTCCGGCCTCGGCTGGGTCACCGCGGAATACGCGATGCTCCCGCGCGCGACCAACACGCGTGGTGACCGCGAGAGCGTCAAGGGCAAGGTCGGCGGCCGCACCCAGGAGATCTCCCGCCTGATCGGGCGCAGCCTGCGGGCCTGCATCGACCTGAAGGCGCTCGGGGAGAACTCGATCGTGCTCGACTGCGACGTGCTGCAGGCCGACGGTGGCACCCGCACCGCGGCCATCACCGGCGCCTACGTCGCCCTGCACGACGCCGTCACCTGGCTGGCCGACCGCAAGTCGCTCGCCGGCAAGGTCGACAAGGTGCTGCACACCTCGATCCAGGCGATCAGCGTCGGCATCATCGACGGCGAGCCGCGCCTCGACCTCAACTACGTCGAGGACGTCGCCGCCGAGGTCGACATGAACATCGTCTGCACCGGCGAGGGCGACTTCGTCGAGGTGCAGGGCACCGGCGAGAACGGCGTCTTCAAACGCGCCCAGCTCGACGCGATGCTCGACCTGGGCATCCTCGGGTGCGCCGAGCTCGCGGCCGCACAGCAGAAGGCGCTGGCCGCATGAGCGCTCGTCTCCTGCTGGCGACCGGCAACCAGAAGAAGCTGGCCGAGCTGCAGCGGATCCTCGACGCGGCGCTCGGCCTCCAGCAGGTCGAGCTGGCCGGCCTGGGCGACTTCCCCGGCTACCCGGACGTCCCCGAGACCGGCCTCACCTTCGGCGAGAACGCGCTGATCAAGGCCCGCGAGGGCGCGAAACGCACCGGCCTGCCCACGGTCGCCGACGACTCCGGCATCGCGGTCAACGCCCTCAACGGCATGCCCGGCGTCTTCAGCGCCCGCTGGTCCGGCGGCCACGGCGACGACAAAGCCAACCTCGACCTGGTCCTGGCACAGATCTCCGACGTCACCGACGAGCAGCGCGGCGGAGCCTTCGTCTGCGCCGCCGCCCTGGTCCTGCCGAACGGCCGCGAACACCTCGTCGAGGGCCGCCAGACCGGCCGCCTGCTGCGCTCCCCGCGCGGCGAGGGCGGCTTCGGCTACGACCCGATCTTCATCGGCGACGGCCAGGACCGCACCAACGCCGAGCTCAGCCCGGCCGAGAAGGACGCGATCAGCCACCGCGGCAAGGCCTTCCGCGAATTGGCCAAGGTCATCGCCAAGGAACTGCCCCGCTGACGTCGGTTGCGGCGGGAGCAGCCGGTCACGCCCCTTCTCTGGTACGCGTAACCGGCCGCTCCCGCCGAACCACACCTCCCGTGGCTGCGAAGCGGCCTCCCTGCGCCGTCCCGCCTGTGCCGCCGCTGCCGGGCTGAGCTGCCCACCTGACGCCCCACGCGTCCCGACGCCCCACGCGTCCCGCCCTGCAGCCACGCCCCGTCTCCACGCGGTCCCGCAGGTCCCGCATTCGCGTCCGGCCAACAGGTCCCGCTGTTCTTCTTCTGGGGCCCACGCCCGTGTCCACGCCGGCCCCATATGTCGCGTGTCCCAGCCCGGCCCCGCACGTCTCGTGCACCGCCCCGGCCCGACGCCTTGAAACCGCCCGCCGGTAACCAGCCCTGACCGACACCGGTAACCAGCCCTGGTCGACGGCCGAGCCGAGCCAGCCGTCGTCTGTGGTTGATTTCTGGTCGGGTGACAGCCTTGACCGACGGCTGGGTTGGGCCAGCCGTCGTCTGTGGTTGATTTCTGGCCGGGTGACAGCCTTGACCGACGGCCGGGCCGAGCCAGCCGTCGTCCACGGTTGACTTTCCGTCGGGTGGCAGCCCTGGGCGACGGCTGGCGACCGGGAGCCGTCGCTGACGGCTGGGGAGTTCCGGGCCGTCGTTGGCGGCTGGGTCATGTCTCTGGAACAGCCGTGGTCGGCGGCTCAGGCGGCTCGGCCGTCAACCGTGGTCCGTCCGCGGGCCGGATTTGACCGTGTGCGACGGCTGGGTGCTCCTGAGCCGTTGCTGGTGGCTGACTTTCGTCTTCTGGGCAGCTGTTGGCGACGGCTCGGTCAGTCGGGCCGTCGTTCATGGTCGGTTTGTGGGCTGTGGGCGACCGTGGGTGACGGCTGGGTTGGGTCGAGCCGTCGTTCATGGTCGGTTTGTGGGCTGTGGGCGACCGTAGGCGACGGCTGGGTTGGGTTGAGCCGTCGCGCATGGTTCGTCTGTGAGCCGAGGGCGACCCGGGGCGGCGGCTGAATCAGGGCTGGCTGTGGGGGCGTCGACGGTCGATCTCGGCCTGGACGTCCGGGTCCCAGCCGCCGCCCCAGTCCTCGGCCGCGACCGGAAGCGGCGCCGAGGCCCCCGCGACCGGATGAGGCGCCGAGGCCTCCGCCGCCGGATGAGGCGCCGAGGCCCCCGCCGCCGGGTGAGCCGTCGAGGTGGCTGCGGAGAGCACCGCGGAACGGCTGAGTGTCACCGCGCCGATCAGCGCTCCGATCCCGCCGAACCGCAGGACCATCTCGGCTGCCATTGCGGCTTCCAGGGGCGTCAGACGGTCGGGTACCAGGTACGACGTCACCATCAGCGCGACGCCGGCCACCAGGATCGCGTATCCGGCGAGCCCCGGTCCGGCGGCCCGCAGCCGGTGGGCGTTCACCAACCAGACGATCACCGAGATGAACAGGCCGACCACGCAGAACAGGACGGCCAGTCCGAGGAAGGCCGCCACCGCCGCGGCGATGGCCGGGATGTTCGGCCCGGTTGGTGACTGCGGTTCGCGCAGGGCCACCATCGCGGCGTAGCCGAGCACGCTGGCCAGCACGCCGAGGACGATGAAGGTCGTTCCGAAAGTGATCACCCGGCGTCCGGCCAGGTGGAAGGTGTCGTGCATGCGGTCTCCCCGTATCGATACGGGGGCATACGCTACTGCCTGCCCACCCGGCCGGATGCCCCTGACCGGAAGGGCCCGGCCGGACAAACGCGTACCCCGGAAGACGCGTACCCCGGAAGACGCGTACCCCGGAAAGGGTTTTCAGCGAAGCGGACCGACCGCGTCCTCGATCGCGCCCCGCAGAGCCGCCCCCGCGACCACCTCCCGGGTCTGTTCCAGAACCGGCGCCAGATAGAGGTCCGGCCCCGGCACTCCCGCGAACGGCTCCACCGCCGCCACCGCGGCCTGTCCCGCCGGCGACGGCTGCAGCGGCGCCCGTAGCTGGATGCCACGAACAGCGGACAGGAGTTCCACCGCGAGCAGGCTGGTCAGGTTGTCCAGGACGGTGCGGAGCTTTTTCGTCGCCGCCCAGCCCATCGACACATGGTCTTCCTGCATGCCGCTGGTCGGCAGCGAGTCGACCGAGGCCGGCGCGGCGAGGCGGCGGTTCTCCGCGACGATGCCGGCCGCCGTGTACTGGGCGATCATCAGGCCGGAGTTGACGCCGGCGTCCGGGGTGAGGAACGGCGGCAGGTTGCGGGAGCGGGTCACGTCGAGGAGCCGGTCGACGCGGCGTTCGGCGATGGCGCCCACTTCGGCGGCGGCGATCGCCAGGTAGTCGGCGGCGAATCCGAGGGGTGCCCCGTGGAAGTTGCCGGTGGATTCGACGCGGCCGTCCGGCAGGACCACCGGGTTGTCGACGACGGAGACGAGTTCGCGGCCGGCGACCTGGCGGACGAAGTCGAGGGTGTCGCGGGCCGCGCCGGCCACCTGCGGGGCGCAGCGCATCGAGTACGCGTCCTGCACCGCGTGTGCCAGGTCGTCCCGGTGCGAGTCCATGATCCTGGAGTTCTGCAGGAGCCGGTGGATGTTCGCCGCGGACGCGGTCTGGCCCGGGTGGGGGCGGATGCTGTGCAGTTCCGGCAGGAAGGGCCGTTCCGAGCCGAGCATCGCCTCGATGGCCAGGGCCGCGGTCACGTCGGCCATCGCGAACAGGTGGCCGGCGTCGGCGATGGCGAGCAGCAGCATGCCGAGCATGCCGTCGGTGCCGTTGATCAGGGCCAGGCCCTCTTTGGCGGCCAGTTCCAGGGGTTGCAGGCCGGCGCTGTGCAGGGCTTCGGCGCCGGAGGTGCGGGTGCCGTCCTTGCCGAGGACCGTTCCTTCGCCGAGCAGCACGATGGCGCAGTGGGCGAGCGGTGCCAGGTCACCGGATGCGCCGAGCGAGCCGTGTTCCGGCACCCACGGGGTGATGTCGTGGTTGAGCAGGTCGACGAGGCCTTGGGCGAGGATCGGCCGGACTCCGGAGCGGCCCAGGGCGAGCGACCGGACCCGCAGCAGCATCATGGCCCGGACCACTTCGCGGGGCATCGGTGCGCCGATCCCGGCCGCGTGTGAGCGGATCAGGGCGTGTTGCAGTTCGGCGCGGCGTTCCGGGGCGATCGAGGTGTTGGCGAGCGCGCCGAAGCCGGTGGAGACGCCGTAGACGGGTTTGCCGGACGCTTCGATGCCGTCCACGATGGCGCGGCTGGTGGCCATGGCGTCGAGGGCGGCGGGGGAGATCTCGACGCGGGCGTTGTCGCGGGCGACGGCGATCACATCGGCGGGGGTGACGCCGGTGGGCTGGACGATGACGGTCACTGGAGCACTCCGTTGTGCACGACGGTGCGAACGAGGGGGACACCGGGCCGGTAGGCCAGGTGCAGGTGGGAGGGGGCGTCGAGCACGATCAGGTCGGCGCGGGCCCCGGGGGTGATCCGGCCGAGGTCGGGGCGGCGCAGGGCGGCGGCGGCACCGGCGGTTGCCGCGGCCACCGCTTCGGTCGGGGTCAGGTGCATTTCGCGTACGGCGAGCGCGATGCAGAACGGCATCGAGGAGGTGTACGACGATCCGGGGTTGCAGTCGGTGGCCAGGGCGACGGTGATGCCCGCGTCCAGCAGGCGCCGCCCGTCCGGGTACGGCGACCGGGTGGAGAATTCGGCGCCGGGCAGCAGGGTGGCCACGGTCTCCGACGAGGCGAGTGCGTCCACGTCGGCGTCGTCGAGGTGGGTGCAGTGGTCCACGCTGGCCGCGCCGAGTTCGACGGCCAGCCGGACGCCCGGGCCGGGTCCGAGCTGGTTGCCGTGCAGCCGGGCGCCGAGTCCCCGGGCCTGTCCGGCGGTGATGATCGCGCGGGTCTGGTCGGCGTCGAAGGCGCCCCGCTCACAGAAGACATCCACCCATTTCGCGTACGGTGCGACGGCGTCGAGCATCGGCCCGCAGACCAGGCTCACGTAGTCGTCCGGCCGGTCCCGGTATTCGGCGGGCACCACGTGCGCCCCGAGGAAGGTGGTCTCCGGTGTCAGGGTGGCGGCGATGCGCAACGACCGGGCCTCGTCGGCGACGTTCAGCCCGTACCCCGATTTGATCTCGATGGTGGTGGTGCCCTGCCGGAGGGCCTCACCGATCAGGCGCCGCGCGTTGTCGCGGAGGTCGTCGTCGCTCGCGGAGCGGGTGGCGGCGACCGTGGTCCGGATGCCGCCGCCGGTGTATGCCGCTCCCGCCATCCGCGCCCCGAATTCGGCCGCCCGGTCCCCGGCGAACATCAGGTGGGCGTGGCTGTCCACGAATCCGGGTAGGACCGCGGCGCCCCCGGCGTCGATCCGCTGGTCGGCGGTGGGCGCGCCGGCGGTGTCGCCGACCCAGACGATCCGGTCGCCGTCGATCGCCACCGCGGCGCCGGTGCGGATCTCGTCGCCGGTGAACAGCTCGCCGATGTCGGTGATCACCAGACTCACGACAGGACCTCCGTGATCGCGTTGTGCAGGGCGGCGGGCACGTCGATCGTCCGGTGCCGGCCGCCGGTGACCACCGGCCGTCCGTCCACGATCACGTCGGTGACGTCGGCCGCGGTGGCCGCGAAGAGGATCCCGCCGGGGTCGGTCCCGGCGGTGCGGACGCTGTCCAGGGCGACCGCGACCAGGTCGGCCCGCCGGCCGACGGCGATCTCTCCGGCGTCGGCCCAGCCGAGTGACGCCTGCCCGTCGGCGGTCGCCGCGGTGAGCAGTTCGGACGCGCTGAAGTGGCCGCGTTGCCGGGTCGCCAGCCGTTCGTCGAGTTCGGTGCCGCGCGCCTCCTCGAACATGTCGATCACCGCATGGCTGTCGCTGCCGAGGGTGAGCCGGGCGCCCGCGCCGGCCAGGGCCCGGCCCGGCCCGATGCCGTCGGCGAGGTCCCGTTCGGTCGTCGGGCAGAGGCAGACGAACCCGCCGCCGAGGGTCGTGATGTCAGTGTCGGACAGGTGGGTGGCGTGCACCGCGGTGGTCATCGGCCGCCAGAAGCCCGCGCCGTCCAGCAGTTCGGTGGGGGAGCAGCCGTGCACGGCCTGGCACGCCTCGTTCTCGGCCGGCTGTTCGGAGAGGTGGACGTGCACCGGCAGCCCGTCGGTCCGCTGGGCGAAGGCGGACATGCCGTCCACCGGGGCGGCCCGTACCGAGTGCAGGGCCGCGCCGATCCGCACGCCGTCGTCGTCGCGCAGCTGGTCGAACCGCCGGTGCCAGCCGTCGTAGTCGCCGTCGCCGAATCGCCGCTGCACGCCTTCCAGGGGTTTGCCGTCCACACTCGAGGTCAGGTAGACCGTGTCGAGCAGGGTGATCCGGATGCCGGCCTCGCGGGCTGCGGCGATCAGCGCGTTCCCCATCGCGTTCGGGTCGGCGTACGGTGTCCCGTCCGGCCCGTGGTGCAGGTAGTGGAACTCGCCGACGGCGGTGATCCCGGCCAGTGCCATCTCGCCGTAGACCGCGGTGGCCAGGGCGAAGTAGCTGTCCGGGTCGAGTCGGCCGGCGACCTTGTACATCAGTTCGCGCCAGGTCCAGAACGTGCCGCGGTCGCCGTGGGTACGCCCGCGCAGCGCCCGGTGGAAGGCGTGCGAGTGCGCGTTGGCGAAGCCGGGCAGGACGAGGCCGTTGAGGGGATGGCCCTCGACCGGAGTGTCCGGGGTGACCTCGGTGATCAGTCCGGCTTCTTCTTTTATTCGGACATTTCTTTGGATCTTGCCGTTCATCACGGCGAGAGTCGCGTGGAAGACCGTCACCCCAGTTCCTCCAGGACCGTCGCCAGCGCCTCGATCCCCGCCTCGCAGTCCTCGTCGGACGCGTGCTCGGCCGGTGAATGCGACACCCCGGTCGGATTGCGGACGAACAGCATCGCCGTCGGGATGTGCGCGGACAGCACCCCGGCGTCGTGCCCGGCCCCGGTCGGCAGGATCGGCGCCCCGTCGAGCAGGTCCGACAGCCGTTTCGCCAGCGCCTCGTCGAACGCCACCTCGCCGGACACCGACTCCGGCGTCACGGCCAGCGCGGTGCCGTCCCGCCCGGCCCGCTCGGTAGCCTTCCGGACCACCTCGTCGACCAGCCGTTCCAGGGTGGCGGTGTCCGCGGCCCGGGCGTCCAGCCAGCCCCGGACCAGCGACGGGATGGCGTTGGTGGCGTTCGGTTCGACCTGTACCCGACCCACGGTGGCGTGCGCCCCGGAGAGCCGGGCCTCCTTGTTCGCCGCGAGCACGGTGAACGCGAAGGTCAGCATCGGGTCGTGCCGGTCGGCCATCAGGGTGGTGCCGGCGTGGTCGCCGACGCCGGCGAAGTCCATCCGCCAGCGCCCGTGCGGCCAGATCGCGCTGGCCACACCGACCGGCACGGTCAGGGCCCGGCCCTGCTCGATGTGCAGTTCGACGAGGGCCGCGACGTTCGCGATCCGCGGGTCGTGTCCCCTCGGTGTGCCACCCAGGGCTTCGCCGAAGGTGATCCCGTCGCGGTCACGCAGGCTCGCCGCCTTCTCCGGTGTGATCGCGCCGGTGAGCAGCCGTGATCCGAGGCAGGGGACACCGAAGCGGCCGCCCTCCTCTTCGACGAACGCAGCGATCCCTATTTTTCGAGATTTATCAATCTTGTCGGCGGCGAGAAACGCGCTGACGATGCCGAGCGGACCGTCGTAGCCCCCGCCGTGCGGCACCGAGTCGAAGTGTGAACCGGTCAGCACCGTCCCCGGCGCCCACGGTTCGCCCCGCCACGCGAACAGGTTCCCGTTGCCGTCGTCGGTGACCCGCATGTCTCTTCGCGCGGCCTGCGTGCGGAACCAGTCGCGCAGCGTCAACTCGGGGGGTGTCAGCGCGTACCGCAGGTAACCGCCGCTCTCCGCCCGGCCGACCGGCGCGATCTCCGCCCAGAGTTCGGTGAAGTCGCTCATCGGGTCATCGGGATGTGCACGCCGGGCGCCGCCTGCGACTCGTAGCCCGCGTCGACGTGCCGCAGCACGCCCATCGCCGGGTCGTTGGTGAGCACCCGCTCGATCTTCTGGCCGGCCAGCGCGGTGCCGTCGGCGACGCAGACCTGACCGGCGTGGATGCTGCGGCCGATGCCGACGCCACCACCGTGGTGGATGGACACCCAGCTCGCCCCGGACGCCGTGTTGACCAGGGCGTTCAGCAGCGGCCAGTCGGCGATCGCGTCCGAGCCGTCGAGCATCGCCTCGGTCTCGCGGTACGGCGACGCCACCGACCCCGCGTCCAGGTGGTCACGGCCGATCACCAGCGGCGCGCTGACCTCGCCCCGCGCGACCATGTCGTTGAACCGGACACCGGCCTTGTCCCGCTCGCCGTAGCCCAGCCAGCAGATCCGCGACGGCAGGCCCTGGAAGGCGACCTTCTCGCCGGCCATCCGGATCCACCGGGCCAGCGGGTCGTTGTCCGGGAACAGCTCCAGCACCGCCCGGTCGGTGGCCGCGATGTCAGCCGGGTCACCGGAGAGCGCCGCCCAGCGGAACGGGCCCTTGCCCTCGGCGAACAGCGGCCGGATGTACGCCGGGACGAACCCCGGGAAGTCGAACGCACGCTTGTAGCCGGCCAGCTTGGCCTCGCCGCGGATCGAGTTGCCGTAGTCGAACACCTCGGCGCCCGCGTCCTGGAAGCCGACCATCGCGGCGACCTGCTTCGCCATGCTCGCCCGGGACCGGTCGGTGAACTCCTCCGGTTTGGTCCGGGCGTACTCGGCCGCGTCCTCCAGCTCCACGCCGACCGGCAGGTAGCTCAGCGGGTCGTGCGCGCTGGTCTGGTCCGTGACGATGTCGATCTCGACGTTCTTGAGCAGCAGCTCGGGGAAGACGAGAGCGGCGTTGCCCACCACGCCGACGCTGAGTGCGCGCCGTTCCTTCTTGGCCTTCAGGGCGATCTGCACCGCCTCGTCGAGGCTGTCGGCGACGACGTCCAGGTAGCGGGTGTCGACCCGGCGCTGCAGGCGGGTGCGGTCCACGTCGACGACCAGGCAGACGCCGCCGTTCATGGTGACCGCGAGGGGCTGCGCGCCGCCCATGCCGCCGCAGCCGCCGGTCAGCGTCAACGTGCCGGCCAGGTCGCCGCCGTGCTTCTTGGCGGCCACGGCGGCGAACGTCTCGTACGTGCCCTGCAGGATGCCCTGGGTGCCGATGTAGATCCACGAGCCGGCGGTCATCTGGCCGTACATGGTCAGTCCCAGGTGCTCCAGCCGGCGGAACTCCGGCCAGGTCGCCCAGTCGCCGACCAGGTTCGAGTTGGCGATCAGCACCCGCGGAGCCCACTCGTGGGTGCGCAGCACACCGACCGGCTTGCCGGACTGCACCAGCAGCGTCTCGTCGCCCTTGAGCTCGTCCAGCTCACGGATGATCGCGTGATAGGACGGCCAGTTCCGGGCGGCGCGGCCGGTCCCGCCGTACACCACCAGGTCGTCCGGTCGCTCGGCCACGTCCGGGTCGAGGTTGTTCATCAGCATGCGCTTGGCGGCCTCCTGCGGCCATCCCTGCGCGGTGTACGCCGTACCTCTGGGCGCCCGGATCTCCGGCATGACTCTTCCTCCCCTTGCTGGTGTCACTCAAGCCATGAAGACGTGCCGACGTGCGGCCGTGGCCTCGAACTGCTCCAGACGCTGCTGCGCCAGGTCGGGTGCGGCGTCGCACATCGCCTGCAGCAGCACCATCGCCATCGCCATCGGCCCGGTGTGCAGGTCGAAGACGAGCTGGGTGCCGACCGCGGCGGGAAGCGTCACGTCGGCGGACTCGGCCACCGGGCTCACCGCCGAGTCGGTGATCGCGACCACCGCCAGGCCGGCCGCCTTCGCCTCCCGGACGGCCTCCACCGACTCACGCGGGTAGCGGGGGAGCACGATCGCCAGCATGGCACCGGCTCCGGCCGCGCGGGCCTGATCCAGCCGGTCCAGCAGGCCGGTGCCGCCGTCGTCGAGCACCCGCACGTCCGGGAAGACCTTGGCCGCGAAATACCCGAAGTACGCCGCCAGGGGCGCCGCCGCCCGCAGGCCGAGCACCGGCAGCACCGGGCTGCCGGCGAGCAGCGAGGCCGCGGTCTGGACGCTGTCCAGGTCGAGCAGCTGGTCGGCCAGGCGCCGCAGGTGCTCGGTCTCGGCGTGCACCGCGCGCTGCATCGCGTTCTGCTCGGTGGTCTCGCCGGGGCCGGCGCCGGCCAGCGCGCGCAACTCCCGGCGCAGCGCCGGGTAGCCGGAGTAGCCGAGCGCCATCGCGAACCGGGTCACCGACGGCTGGCTCACCCCGGCCAGCTCGGCGACCTCGGCGGCGGACAGGTAGGCGGCCTTCTCGGCATGCTCCACCAGGCAGTGCGCGATCCGCCGCTGGGTCGGCGTGAGGCGTGCGCCCTGGAAGAGGTCGAGTACCCGTCCAGCGGTCTTGACCACTCCGTCATTCACGCAAACAGCTTATGCATAAAAGATTTCAGAGAGCTAGACCCTTCACCCGGAGCAACGAGCCGGTGACACCGGCGGCAAGCCCCGTTCGGATTCGTTCGGAATTCGTCCTGCAAGCTCAACGTCACCCGCAACTGGGCTCAGGAGATCTGCACCGGACCACCGGATCGGTGCAGCGGCTGCACACCAACAGCTGACGCGACCTCCCCGTGGACACGAAAAGGCCGGCGTTCACACGCCGGCCTTTGTCACGCGTACCAGAAGAGGCAGAGGAACAACGTCAGATCAGCAGCGGGACTCGCCCGCCGTCAGGTTGACCGGGGTGTCGGTGACCGGAGCGGCCTCGTCGAGGCTGGGGGCGATCGACGCGGGCGGGACCGGCGCGGCCGCCGCGGACGATGCCGCCGCGGCGGAGGAGGCCGCCGGGCTGGACGGAGTCGCCGGCTTCGCCGACTTCGCGGCCGGGGAGGACGCCTTGGCCACGGATCCGGTGGACGACGAGCCGGACGAGGTGGCCGAACCGGACGAACTCCCACCGGTCAGGCGGACGCTGGTCTTCTGGATCGAACCCGGGCTCATCTTGATGCCGGACAGGGTCGCCGTGTTGCCGTTCACGTCGGTGACCTTGAGCTTGTACGGGCCCGCGCCCGCCCCGGCGTCGATCAGCCAGTAGTTGTAATCGGTGCGGTAGGTGCTCTTGAAGACGCCGTTCGCGCCCGCCACCTTGACCGACTTCAGCAGGTTGCCGTGGTTGTCGATACGGGCTGCGAACCAGAAGTTCGACGCGCCCTCCTTGATCCGCACGGTCATGCCGGACGGCACCGACGGGTTGCTGACCAGCTTGTACTTGACGGCGATGATGCCGTCGATCTCGGCGCCGATCTTCTTGAAGGCGGTGCGGCTCAGGTCGATGTGGCCGGCCGGGCATTCGGGGCAGGAGTCGAACACCTTGACGCGGACCTTGCCCTTGGGGCCGCTGACGTCGAGATAGCTGCCGCAGGCCGCGCCCTCGGAGTACTCGGCCGGGCCGAGGGCGACGTAGAGGTCGTCGGCGGGCGTTTCGAACGAGCAGTTTCCGGAGCTGCCGGCCAGGTCGTAGAAGGTGGCCTTCCCGGATTTGGTGGTGGTGCTCGGGGGTGCGGCGCAGGCCGACCCTCCGGTCTGCAGCAGCATGGCGACGCCGATGATTCCGGCGAGAACGGCGGCTCCGCCGGCGGCGAGCCATCGGGCGGGGAACGGGCGTCGATGAGCACTCACGATCAGGGATACTGCTCGGTGCCACCGGTATCGGCAAATTTCCTAAGGCTTTCGTAAGACAGTTACCTCGATAGGTATAAGTGGCCCCGAATGGGCTAGTCCAGAACGGTCAGGGAATCGCCGACCCGGACGAGCGCGATTTCGCCGGCGGCGAGGTCGGGGATGATGTTCACGGCGAACATCAGGCCGTTGCCGGATCGCCGGTGCTTCCCCAGGATCTTGAGAGGCTGCCGTCCGGTCTCGCCGGTCTCCTGGTCGATGGTGGTGACACGGCAGCGGTCGCAGGGTTTCGCCACCCGGAACGTGACGTCACCGATGCGGATCCGGCTGCCGAGCCACGCGTCCTCAGCCCACGCGGGCGCGTCGCTGACCTCGATGTTGGGGCGGAACCGGTGCATCGGGACGGGAGCGTCGCCCGCCTCGGCCAGCCAGCCGTTGAGGGCGTCGAGCGACGCGGTGTTGCCGAGCAGCACGGGGTACCCGTCGGCGAGGCTGACCCGGTCGCCGGGCTCGCCGAAGTCGGTGTCGACGGCACGGGTGGTGGGGTCGGACTGCCAGACGAGGCGGGCGTCGCGGCCCAGGAAGTCGCTGATCCACTCGCTCTCGGCGACCCGGGCCGGGACCGGGGTCTTGCTCTTGAAGACGCGCACGGCGATCTTGAGGCCGTCGGCGGGCTCGTCCAGATCCAGGCCGGGGAGTCCCGGTGCGGACAGCTGGAGGCCACCGGGCCGGGGCCGGGCGGTGAGCTGGGTGAGGCGGGCGGTGTCGCGCTGGGTGATGCCGACACCGTCGGCGTCGACGACCATCCAACGGCGGTCGCCGGCGAGCCCGTGCGGTTCGACGCGGGCCTCGTCGTGGTCCAGGCGATGACAACCTTTGACGGGGTACGTGTGAAGCGCCGTGATCCGCATTTCCCCAGGTTCGCACAACGGCCGTGGCGGGCGCCGGGACACCGCCTCCGGTGACATTCGGATTGCTCGATCTAATCTGGTCGGATGATTGCACGGGTATGGCGGGGCTGGGTGGCGACGGAACGCGCCGGTGACTATGTGGCGTACATCGAGCGGACCGGTCTCGCGGCGTACCGGGGGACGCCGGGGAATCTGGGCGCGCAGATGTGGACCCGGGACCTGGGTGACGGCCGCAGCGAGGTGACCACGATCAGCTGGTGGAGGTCGCTGGAGGCGGTCCGCGGGTTCGCCGGCGACGACGTCGGGCGGGCGGTGTTCTTCCCGGACGACGACGGTTTCCTGCTGGGCCGGGAGGTCACCGTGACACACCACGAGGTCGCCCGCGACCTGGGTTAGCCCTCGTCGGGGTCGCGGGGCGTGCGGACCACCGCCACCGGGCAGGCGGCGTGGTGCACGAGGTGCTGGCTGACCGAGCCGAGCATCAGCCCGGCGAAGCCGCCGCGGCCCCGGCTGCCGACCACGATCAGCTGGGCCTCGCGGGACCGTTCGGTGAGCACCCGGCGGGCCGGTCCGGGGACGGTCTCGTGCCGGCCGGGCCCGGCCGTGGGGTCGTCGAGGGCACCGGAACCGGCGTGCACGGTGACGAGCTCGGCGCCGCGCAGCCGGGCCTGTTCGGCGGCGAAGGCGACGGTGGCGGCGGAGTGCGGGGAGCCGTCGACGCCGGCCACGACCGGACCGGTGTCGCGGGTCTCACCGCGGACCACCAGCACCGGGCAGGTCGCGTCGGTGACGACCTGGATGACGACGGATCCGGCGAGGAGCCCGGCGATGGCGCCCATGCCGCGGTCGCCGAGGACGATCAGGGCGTCGTCGCGGACCGGGTCCCGGGCGGCGTCCCGGGCTGCGGCCAGCAGCACCTGGGCGGGGGAACCGGCGACCAGTTCGGTGGTGACCCGCAGGGCCGGCACGGCGGCGCGGGCGGCCCGTTCGGCGAGGACGAGCTCCTCCTCGGCCTGCTCGGCGAGGACGGACGTCGACGGGCGGGCGACACCGCCGGGACCGCCGATCTGCACGGTGGACCAGACGTCGGCGCGGACGATCCGTAGTGGACCGCCGCGCCGGGCGGCTTCGCCGGCGGCGACGACGACGGCGTCGAGGCTGCGGGGGGATCCGTCGATGCCGACGATCACGGGAGAGGTCATGGGGGTCACCTCCGGGTGCTCGGATCATCGATCCTGTCACGCCGGGGCCCGGGCGCGCGCCCCGGTGTCATCGGGTTCGACGCCCATCACACCGTTCACCGGTGTCGATGTCCAAAAACGACTCGGGTTTCGATCGGCGGGGCCGAGAACGGCTCGCCTGGCTGCCCCCTGATACACCTCAGGCCCGATCGTGAGAACGGGCCTGAGAACACGTCTGGTGCGGAAGAGGGGACTCGAACCCCTACGCCCTTTCGGGCACGGGCACCTAAAACCCGCGCGGCTGCCGGTTACGCCACTCCCGCCCGTGCTGCCCGTCACGGCACAGCGTTGGGGAGAGTCTAATCGGTCGCCCGTCCCCGTGGCGCCTCGGTTACCACCGTTCTCGCCCGTCTCCCCTGCAACCCGGCGCCTCGCGGGTGCCCTCGGCGCCGTTCCGGGAGCCGCGGAAGCGTGCACGGCGGCCGCCTTGCGGGTTGGGTACCGCATGACGACCGCCGTGAGTTCCGGGCCCGACCTCACCGGGGCCGCACCTGGTACGTACCCACGGGGAGTCGGTTCGTCCCCGTCGGGGGCGGCTCGCCCCTCGGTGGGGGCGAACCCGCCCCCTCGCCGGGGTCGGCTCGCCCCCGCCGAGGCTCAGGGGGAGCCCGGCGAGGGCGATTGCACTCCCCATCGGCGGGGCCTGCCCGGACTTGCGGCTTTCGACGGACTTTTCGCCCCGGATCAGTCCAGACCGAGGTCGCGGCGCAGTTTGGCCACGTGGCCGGTGGCCTTGACGTTGTAGAGGGCGTGCTCGATCACACCGTTCTCGTCGATGACGAAGGTGGAGCGGATGACGCCGGTCACCGTCTTGCCGTAGAGCGACTTCTCGCCGAACGCCCCGTACGCCGTGAGGGTGCTCTTGTCCTCGTCGCTGACCAGCGGGAACGTGATGGCGTCGTTCTCGCGGAACTTGGCGAGCTTGGCGGGCTTGTCGGGGGAGATGCCGACCACCTCGTACCCGGCGGCCTGGAGCGAGGCCAGGTTGTCGCGGAAGTCGCAGGCCTGCTTGGTGCAGCCCGGGGTCATCGCGGCGGGGTAGGCGTACAGGACGACCTTGCGACCGCGCAGGTCCTTGAGGGCGAGGCTGTCACCGTTGTCGGTGGGGAGCGTGAAATCGGGTGCGGCGTCGCCGGCGGCCAGGCGCACGTTCTCAGTCATGGGACCGACGATAGTGCGGGTCAGGCGGCGATCCGGCGGGTGCTCCAGAGGCGCCGGGCTCCGGCCATGTCACGGGGCCATTCCTCGCCGCGGCGGGTCAGGGTGCGTTCGGTGGTGACGAAGTCGCCGACGAGACGGTGGAACTCGTCGACGACGTCGGACTCGCGGAACGGTTTGCAGGAGAAGATGTTCGCGAAGATCTCCCGGAGATGCGGATAGGTGTGAATGGCCGCGTGCGATTCGGCGAGGATCACCACCGCGGATTTGCCGGCCTTCTCCGGCGGCCCGGTCTCGGTGGCGACCAGGGGGCCGGCGATGACGGTCATGCCGATCCGGGCGACCAGGTCGCGCAGGAACGTGGTGAGCGCCTCGTCGTCGTCGAGCAGCGAGATGTCGGTGATGCCGGAGAGCCGGAGGGTCAGTTCGTCGCCGTAATGATCGTCAGCAATGGCCATGACCGTACGTTACTGACAAGTGACGGCACGCGGTCAAGGGTGCTGTGTGCCAATTCTGAGGCCCCTGTGGAATCCGTTTCCACGACTATTCCCCACCGTTTTTCCGTTCCTTTTCCGGCCGTACGGAGACGGAAATGGCACGCCTTCGCAGCGTGTTCTGCGCGCGGAGTCGTAGCCTCCCCACAGCGGGGGAGGGGCGGTACGCTCCCGGATCAGGAATCGAGAGTGGAGATCAAGCACATGAGCGACACCGGAACCACCGGCGAACCCGTGGTCGGCGACACCACCACCGTCGCCAACGAGGTCGTCGAGAAGATCGCCGTCGCGGCCGCCCGGTCGGTGCCCGGCGTCGCCGACCTCGGCGGCGACGTGGCCCGCTTCTTCAACACCATGCTCGACAAGGTCGGCCTGGACTCCGTCGGCGACGGCAGCCGCGGCGTCGCCGCCCGCGTCGAGGGCGCCGACGTCACCGTCGACGTCGTCCTGGTCCTGGAGGCCGGCCGCGTCGTCGCCGAGGTCACCGCCGAGGTCCAGACCAAGGTCACCGAGGCGCTGACCGGCTACGGCCTGAACGTCCTGGCCGTCCACGTGAAGGTCGACGACATCAGCGGCGTGTGAGCTCCGCCGGCCCGTCGAGGTGGCAGGTGGGGAAGACCGAACGCAACGTGGGCAGACTGTCCCGGGCGAACGAGGCGATCACCGCCTGCACACCTTTCAGGTGCAGGCGCCCACCGGCCGCGTCGTGGGCGAAGTGGTGAAAGGAGAAGCGTCGTCCTCCCAAAGCCGACCCGGACGTGCCCACCGTGGACGCGGGCGGCTTCGGCCACCTTAATCCGGTCAGGCCGACGAGGCCGTCGACGGTTCGGGAAGCCCCTCGCGGGAGGCGGGCGCCGGGGCGGTGGCGGCGCGCAGGCGCAGGACGCCGGTGAGGGCCAGTCCCGCACCGGCGCCGATGGTCACCGCCACCAGCGCCCGGGCCAGCCAGCCCGGTCCGGCGGACGGGACGACCGCGGCGAAGAAGACGTCGGTGCTGCCGAAACCGGCGAAGGCGGCGACCACGAAACCGGACAGGGCCAGGTAGAACGGCGGGTGGCGGTAGACCGCCCCGGCGGCGATCGCTCCGGCCAGCATGAGGACGCCGGACCAGCCGGTGCCGTCGAGGACGCGCGTCAGCGCGTACCCCCAAGGGGCGAAGGCCGCGATCAGCGCGAGGGGCCGCACCGCGCCGGACCACCGATGGGCCAGCAGCGCCCCCAGGGCGGCGATCAGGGCGGCGCCGGTCCACCAGGCCCAGGTCGGCGGGGGTGGCTCGTAGTCGAGGGTGCCCTGGATCTCGAAGGTGCGGGTCTGGTCGCGCAGCGGGATCGCCCAGTCGCGGAGCCGCGTCCGCTGTGCCGGATCGGTCGTGGCGGGCAGGCCGGCCTCGGTCCAGCGGGCGCGTTCGTCGTGCCAGCGGACCGTGGGATCGTCGGAGATCAGCCGCCAGGACGGGGCGACGGTGGCGTCCGCGCCGGCGGGTAGCGCGGTGTCGGCGTTGAGGTAGGTGGCCGGCGAGTTCACGTTCTCGTAGGCGCCGTCCGGCCGGATCTCCAGGTAGGGCTCGCCGTGATAGCCGAGCACTTCGATGGTCCGGTCGCTGGTGTTGGTCAGTTCGAGTCCGGCGCCGCCCTGGACGACCCGCACGCTGAGCCCGTCGAGGGGGCTGCTGATCCCGGTGATCGTCGTCCGGTACGCGCTCACGTCGCTCGCGTCACCCGCGTGGGCGGACGCCGGAGCGGCCGGCAGAAGGATCACGCCGGCCGCCGCGGTCACCGCGAGGAGCAGTCGCCTCAACCGGCCGCCTTCTCGATGGTCTGGGTGAGCAGTTCGGTGGTGGGCACGCTGTCCTCCGGCCCGGTCAGCCGTTCGCCGTCGACGACGATGGTCGGCGTGCCGTTGTAGTCGCGCTTGGAGAATGTCTCGGTCGCCTGGGTCACCCACGTCTCGTAGGTTCCCTCGTCGACGGCCGTTGCGAAAGTCTCGCTGGTCAGACCGACCGACTTGCCCAGCTCGACGAGTTTCTCGTCACTGAGCCCGGACGAGTTCTCCTCGGGCTGGTTGGCGAAGAGCACGTCGTGGAACTCGGTGAACTTGCCCTCCTCGGCGGCGGCCGCGGCAGCGGCGGCGGACCGGGTGGAGTATCTCGTGCCGTTGGAGGCCCGGTCGAGGATGCTCACCGGGTGGTATCGCAGCGTGATCGTGCCGTCGGCGGCGAGTCTCGTCAGGGTCTCCCCGCTGCTCTGCTCGAAGTTGTTGCAGATCGGGCACATGAAGTCCTCGTAGATGTCCACGGTGACCGGGCCGGTGCCGACCGCGAAGGCGGTGCTCTCGTCGACCGCGGACGCCGGGGTCACCAGTTCGCCCTCGTCGCGTCCGGCCATCACGGTGTATCCCACCAGCCCGGCGACGAACAGCACCAGGACCACGGTGACCGAGGTCCACAGGGTGACCCGCCGGCGCCGGTCGGCGGCCTTCTGCGCCTCGACGATCTGCCGGGCCTTCGCCGTCCGGTCGCGCTTTGCCTTGCTCACCGTTCCCCCATCAGTACGCCGTCGAGTGAGAACCGGGTCCGCGGTCGCCACAGCAGGATCCCGGAGAATGCCAGAAAGCCCAGGTCGCGGACGATGTCGATGCCGTACCGGGTGTCGGTGCCGGCGGCCAGTGCACCACCGGAGCTGAAGCATCCGCAGTCGATCTGCAGTCCGCGCGCCCACGCCGAGACGATGCCGGCGATGAAGATCGTCATCAGCAGGGCGGAGATCGCCGCGGTCAGCCGGGTCGACAACCCGATCAGCAGGAGCACGCCGAGGGCGATCTCCAGGAACGGCTGGACAGCGCCGACGACCTTGGCGACGTCGTAGGGCATCAACTGGTACGCGTGGACCGCGCGGGCGGAGGCGGCGAGGTCGCCGACCTTGAGCCCGCCGGCGATCAGCCAGACGGCCGCCAGCCCGGCACGGGCCGCCGTGGAGATCCACGGCCAGGCTTTTTCCTTGGTCACGCCGGTTAGACGACCGGCGCCGCCGGGAAAGTTCCCCGTTTCAGGAAGGTCTCAGCTTGCTTGAGCCCGGCTCACAGCGGTGATCAGCTCGTCGCGGGCCCGGGCGACCCGGGACCGGATCGTCCCGACCGGCACGGCCTCGACCTCGGCGGCCTCGGCGTAGGAGAGGCCGAGAACCTGGGTGAGGACGAACGCCGTGCGACGCTCCTCACTGAGCCGGCTCAGCAGATCGGCGCTGCTCAGACGGTGTGCCGGGTCGGGAACCGGCATCTCGGTGGCGGCCTGGGCGGCGAGCCGGGCGTCGAGACGGCGGCGGCGGACCACCGAACGCAGATGGTCGGCGCAGGTGCGCCGGGCGATGCCGAGCAGCCAGGTGCGCACACTGGAGCGCCCGGCGAAACCGTCCAGGGCGCGGAACGCCCGCAGGAACGTCTCCTGGGTGAGATCGTCGGCGCTACCCGGGTCGATCAGGGCGGCGGTGAACCGCCACACCTCGGCCTGGGTGGCCCGGACGAAGGCCGCCTGTGCGACCGGATCGCCCTCGCGGGCGGCGAGGGCCAGCGCGGTGGTCTCGTCGGTCTCCTGCTCACCCGTCACGAGGCGACATGGTACGCGCTCCCGGGTCGAAGGTCCCGGTCTGGAACCATGCAAGGCACTCGAGCGACCACCCACGTGTGGGTGTAAAGACCGGGATCGGAGAGCATGTCTGCCATGACCGTTGACCGCCGCCGGGTATACGCCGTGCTCACCGGACTGCTGATCGGCCTTTTCGGGTCGCTGATGGCGGCCGCGCCGGCCAGTGCGCACGCCGCTCTGGTCGGCAGCGACCCGGGTATGGGCACCATCGTTCCGGATGCCCCCAATCGGGTGACCCTGTCGTTCAGCGAGTCGGTGCAGCTGCTCCAGGGCAAGATCCGGGTGATCGGGCCGGACGGGGCCCGCGCCGATCAGGGTGACCCGACCGTCGACGGCGCGACCGTGACGATCCCGCTGCGCTCCGGCGGCGGCCGGGGGACATACCTGGTCAGCTACCGGGTGATCTCCGCGGACAGCCACCCGGTGGCGGGCACCATCACCTACTCGGTGGGTGCGGCCTCGACGCCGCCTTCGGAGAGTGGGGACGACGCGCGGGTCGATCCGGTGATCCGCTCCCTCATCCCGGTCGGCAAATATCTGGGGTACGCCGGACTGGTGTTCCTGGTCGGCCCGGTCATGGTCCTCGCCCTGCTGTGGCCGCAGCGGCTGTCCCGCCGGGGTCCCGGTCGTCTCGTCTGGACCGGCATCGGGCTGGTCGCCGGGAGCACCGTGCTGGCGATCTGGCTGCAGGCGCCGTACACGCTGGGCACCGGTCTGTTCGACATCGGCCTCGGTGACCTGCGGGACGTCCTGGCGAGCACGTTCGGCGCGGTGATGCTGGTCCGTCTCGGCGTGGTGGTGGCCGCCGCGTTCCTGCTCAAGCCGCTGCTCGGCGGCTCTGCCGGTGGCTCCTCGGGGGAGGGCGAGTCGAAGCTCGACCTGGCCCTGCTCGGCGTCCTCGGTGTGGCGGCGCTGGCCACCTGGCCGCTGACCGGGCACCCGACCGCCTCCCCGGTGGCCGGCGTCTCGGTGGTGATCGACGCGCTGCACCTGGCCGCGATGGCGGTCTGGCTGGGCGGCCTGGTGATGCTCTTCGCGTTCCTGCTGCCGCAGGCCAACGGGCGGGAACTCGGCGCGATCCTGCCGATCTGGTCCCGGTGGGCGGCCACCGCGGTCGGCGTGCTGATCTTCGCCGGGGTGGTGCAGGCGCTGATCGAGGTGTCGACGCTGGACGGCCTGTTCAACAGCACCTACGGCCGGCTGATCATGGCGAAGGTGGCACTGGCCGCGGTGGTGATCGGCGTGGCGGCGTACTCGCGGAAGCTGGTCAAGGACCGGGTCTCCGAGGAGTCGCCGAAACCGCTGCGCCGGATCGTGCTGGCCGAGTTGGCGATCACCGCGGTCGTGCTGGGCGTGACGTCGGCGCTGGTGCAGATCTCCCCGCCGCGGACCGCCGAGGCCGCCGAGACCGGGGCCGCCAACCAGACGGTCACCCAGACCCTCACCTCGGATGCGATGTCCCTGCAGGTGGACGTCTTCCCGGCCACCGTCGGGAACAACTCCATTCATCTGTACGCGTACACGCCGGACAACCAGCCGTTGCCGGTCGTCGAGTGGAAGGCCACCGCGGCGCTGACCGCCCAGGGCATCGAGCCGATCGAGATCCCGCTGCTGCGGATCACCGACTTCCACGCCATCGGCGACATCGCGCTGCCCGCGGCGGGCGAGTGGACGTTGCGGTTCACCGCCCGGACCAGCGACATCGACCAGGAGAACTTCACCGCGACCGTCACGATCTCCTGATCCCGGGGTCCCCGCATCTATCGGGGACTGACGTACTCGTTTGACCACTTTGGGGTTATTTGCCTCTGTATGGTCACCGCGAGTACGGCCCGGGAAGGGGGAGAGACAGATGCGGGTGTTCCGCACGATCCTCGGCATGCTGTTACTGACCATCGGACTACCCGCGCTGCTGGCGGCCGGCGGCCTGTGGACCGTCATGCAACACCGTGACCCCGGCGGGGCGTTCAGCGGCGAGCTGCAGCGCCTCACCGTTCCCGGGTACGCCCTGGTCGTCCCGGACATCGACCAGCTGCTCCGGTCCGACGCGCCGTTCGCCCGGATCGGCGGCACCGAACTGCGCCTGTCCGCCCTCACCACGAACGGCCCCGCCTTCGTCGGCCTGGCCCCGTCCGCGGACGCCGCCCGGTACCTCGACGGCGTCCCGTTCAGCCAGGTCGGCGCGGTCAGCGTCGGCACCGGAATCCTGCCGGTCAGCGCCACCCCGGTGGCCGGCCACCGGGCACCCGCGGGCTCCCCGGCCGGCGAACGGATCTGGACCCGCAGCGGCACCGGGCAACTCGCCTTCACCCCCGAGGAACTGGCCGGCGGACCGTACAGCCTGATCGTGATGAACACCTCCGGCAACCCGCTCAGCCGCCTCGCGACGGTCGCCGAGATCCGCCCCGGCTGGATGAACTCCAGCACCTGGGGCCTGTTCACCCTCGGCACCCTGCTGGTGATGGCCGGTTTCATCGCCCTGACCTGGCCGGGCCGCCACCGCGAAGTGGTCTACGTGGTCGAGCCGAGCCAGGTCCCGGAACTGATGCACGCGATCGGCGCACCGTTGCCGCTCGGACCGGGGCCCCGGCACAGCGGGGTGTACCGCCAGCGCGCCCTGACGGCCACCTGGTCCGGTCCGGCTCCCGCGCTGCCCGAGTTCATCTGGCCGCCGCGCCACCAGCCGGGCGGCCCGGGATCTCCGGACCCGGCCTCGGACCCGGCTGCTCCGGGTTCAGTCGCTCGGGGAACGGCGGCATCGGGTACGGCAGCCCGGGGTTCGGTGGTGACGGGTTCGGCGACCGTGGTCTCCTACGGCGAGGTGCTGCCGGCCGTGCCGGTGCCGCCCGGCGCGCGGACCCCAGCGCCCGGGGAACCGCTGAGCCTGTTCGGCGAACCCGCCGCTCTGACCGGACTGCAACTGGCCGGCCCGCCGGAGAACGCACCCGCCCCGGGCCGCCGCGACACCCGTCGTCGCGACCCGGCCCCGGGCGATCTGCCGGAGTTCCACGCCACGGCCGTCGGCGCCTGGGTGGCCGCCACCGCCCCGGAACGCGCCCGCCAGACCGAGGCCCGGGCCGCGGCCCGCCTGGCCGAGGCGGCTCGGCGCTCGGCTCCGGCCCAGTTCGCCCCGGAACAGCCTTTCACGGAATCGGCCTCCTCCCAGCCCACGTTCTCCCCGTCGGACGAGCCGGCGTTCTCCCCGTCAGGCCAGCCGGCGTTCTCGGAGCAGGAGCCGGAGCCGGAGTCGGACCTGGAGCCGGCGACGATCCCGGCCGAGAGCGGGGCGACGGCCCGAAGGGCGATCGCCGCCCCCCGTGAGGCCTCGGAGCCGGTGACCGAGGACGACACCGCGTCGACCGAACAACGAGTCGCCATCAGCACCGGCCCCGCCGCCACCGACTGGACCGCCACCGGTTCGATGCCCTTGGGAATGACCCGTTTCGCCCAGGAGCAGGCCTCTCCGGAAGCCGAAGAGGCGGCGGGAAAGACCCCGGCGAAAACCGACGACCCGAAACCCGACGACGGCAAGCCGGTCCCCGCCGAACCGAAGCGCCCGATCGTTCCCTTCCCGTCCCGCCCGGTCACCCCGGAGCCGGTCCCGGCCCGCTCCGAAGCGGCCACCGAGGACATCACCGTGACGCAGGAGACCTTCGGTGGGGCGGCTGATGCCACGGTCGAGTCCGGCACCCCGGCCGAAGCCGCCGGCAAGGTGGTCCCGGCCCGCCGCCGCCCGTCGGTGCACGCCACCGAGGCCGGTCCTCTGCTCGACGCCCCGACGGCCGAGACCACCACGGTGGTCAAGGCGGTCGGCCGTGCCACCGTGGCCCCGGCCCCGCCTCGCCCGATCCCGGCTCCCGCCGATCCTGAACGCCCGTCGATCCACGAAGCCGAGGCCCCCGTGACTCCGATCCCAGACCCGACCGCGGTCCCGACCTCGCCCTCAGTCCCGGCTGCGGCCCCGGCTGCAGTGCCTACCCCGGGCCCGGTGTCAGTTCCGGCCCCGGCTCAGGCTTCGGCCCCGACTCCGGCCGCCGGTCCGAAGAAGCCCTCCGCGGCGAACAATCCGCTGACCCGGGCGCAGAGCCGCACCTCCGGCAAGGGCTTGGCTCCGGCCGGCCCCCGCCAGGCTCCGCAGACCCGCCGCATCCCCGCCTCCTGGCTCAAAGCCGCCGAGACGGTGGCCGCGAGGGTCGCCCAGTCCGCCCCGGAAGCAGCCACCGTAGAGGCGGCGTCACCGGCGGAGGAGGCGGAGACGGCACCGCCCGTGGAGAAGCCGGACAAGGGAGACAAGGCGGAGCAGAACGAGGCCCGCCGCGCTCTCCCCGGTGACAAGCGCAGGCCGTCACCGCGGCCCAAGCCGGGCACGGCCCCGAAGCCGGCCCAGGACGGCGCCCGCTCCCGGAACTACCGCGAGGAGGCCGCGGAACTCCTGGCGGGGAGTCCGGAGCAGGAGCGCCGCCGTCGGCGTACCGTCGCCGGCCGCCCGGCAGCCGCGCAGGACGGCCCCGCCGAGCCGGACGGATCCTGAGCCGAGCCGGACAAGTCACCAAGAATGCGGAGAGCGGGTCACCCGATCAGGGTGGCCCGCTCTCGTTTGCCGTGATCCCGTCTTCGGCTCCGGCCGCGACGCCGATCCGGACCCCGGTCCCGACCCGGGATGGGAAAGGTGGAGGGCCCTCCGCGCTGCCGACACGGAGGGCCCTTACCGGGGGGAACGGAGTAACCGAAGGGGGGCTTCGTCCGTTAAGTACGACTTTACCCCGCAACCGGCCAAGTCGGAAGTCCAGGGTGTAAACCAGACAAAGCACTTGAAGAAGCGTTTGCGGTCGGCGTACGCGTCAAACGTCGGACGGCCGCCCGGCGTAGGCTGTGCCCGTGGCGGATCTTCTGGTGTGGATCGACTGTGAGATGACCGGCCTTGACCTGGGCAAGGACAAGCTGATCGAGGTTGCGGCTCTGGTCACCGATCCTGAACTCAACGTTCTCGGTGAGGGCGTCGACCTCGTCATCCACGCCGATGACGAGGCGCTCGACGCGATGCCCCCGGTCGTGCGTGACATGCACGCCAAGTCCGGCCTGACCGAGGAGGTGCGCCGCTCGGTCGTCACCATGACCGAGGCGGAGGAGGCCGTCCTGGCCTACATCAAGGAGTATGTGCCCAACCCGCGGACCGCCCCGCTCTGTGGCAACTCCATCGCCACCGACCGCGGCTTCCTCGCCCGGGACATGCCGGCCCTCGACGCGCACCTGCACTACCGGATGATCGACGTCTCGTCGATCAAGGAGCTGACCCGCCGGTGGTACCCGCGGGTGTACTTCGGTCAGCCCGCCAAGGGGCTCTCGCACCGGGCGCTCGCCGACATCCGGGAGAGCATCCGCGAGCTGGAGTATTACCGTCGCACCGTCTTCGTGCCGCTGCCCGGACCCGACGTCGAGACCGCCAAGGCCATCGCCGCGGGGCTGTGAGCCCTCGGAGGGGTAACCCGCTCGACGGGCCCGCGGGGGATGTCGCTATGATTGTCTCGCACCGCAGGGATCACCTGCGGGCATGGTGGTCGTAGCTCAGCTGGTAGAGCACCGGGTTGTGGTCCCGGGGGTCGCGGGTTCAAGTCCCGTCGATCACCCCATGCAGTACAGCAGTTCAGAGGCTTCCTCCATGCAGTCGGAGGGAGCCTCTTCTCATTGCTGACCCCGATCCGGGGCGAGGAGCGGGGGAAGCGCTCCTGAAATCTTTCGGTGCCGCGTCGAGGGCCGGCGCACCGTGGGATCGGGCAACGGGGCCGCCGTTCCCGTCGGGACGTGATCCGAAGCTCCCGAGCACGTCTGCCGAGCGTGTCGGGCATGCCCGGGGTGTCCTGCTGTGGGCACCACGCATCCGGGCGCCTCACGGGCCCATGTGAATTCGGGCCCGGCCTCACAGCAGGCGCTGATCGCTCTCCATGCGCACGAAGTGGTAGGTGGGAGCCTGCTCGATGCCGAGATGGTTGACCTTTTTTCTTTCGGTCACCCGAACGTGAACAGTTTGCCCGAGTTCAAGATGTAGATCGACCAGGTTCTGTTCTCCGTCGACATGGATGTCGTATCTCTTGGAGTTCCGGGCGCTGCCGATCTTCACCGAAAAGTGTCCACCCAGATCAAGGCGTACGACGTAGCCGTTCACCGAGACGTCCTGCTCGAGGTAGTGAATTTCCCATAGCTCTTGCAGGTACTGCCTGGTGGGCCTGTCCAGTCGGGAAGTCCGATGCCGGCCTGTTCCCGAGCGCCACCCGACCTCGAGGTCCAGATCGTGACTGTCCAGCGCTGACGCGAGTAGTCTGAGTCCCTTTACCAGGGACTCGTGCTCTGCGAAGCGGCGCAGATCGCCCTGCTTCTCGGCGGTGTGGTGGAGGTCCGTGATCGTCGAGAACACTTCATCAACGGGGTCGACGTCGACCGCCAACTGCCCTTCGCTGTGCCGCCCGGCATCGTCTGCGGGAACCAGATGAAGGACGGCGCTCCCCGGCGACACTCCGGCAAGTTCAAGCGAAACGCCATTTCTGACGGAGTTGACCTCGGCGGCCCCGGCGACCTCCTGCGCGAAGGCTTGGAAAACCTCATGCGCAATTCCGATATCAAGCCTGCCTCCGGCGGCTCTCGTCCCGGAAAGGCGAAGGTCCAGCCAGCGGCCCAATCGTGCGGACGAATCCTGTTCGGTGAGGACATCGAAAAGATGCCGATCAAGAACCTGAGACGGCGTTTCATCCGACTCTGGACCATCCGTGTATTCTGCCCAAAGTCTAGCGAGATGGTCTGAATCGACGCGGCCCTGGAAGGCCGCCAGAGAGTCACGTTCGGTGCTCACAGCATCACCTCCAGGTACCCGCGCTTCGGGTCTCCAGTCTCCCTGGTCGGAGCCTGCTTGTCTTGCCCCGTTTGGCGGAGGCGGCTCCAGAAGTCATCGAAACCTCCACGGGCCTGCATGTACTCGGCCTCGGCGGGGTTGTAGCCGCCCTTGAACGGGCTGCGGAAGTATCGGTGCCGCACGATGATCGGCGAGACTCGGAAGTCCTTGAGGGCCTTCTCCCGCTTGCTGAGCCGCTCCAGCGGGCTGGTGACCGGGAGCCTGGCCAGTTTCGCGTTTTCCAGCACTTCTCCGTCTATGAACAAGGTCAGGTCGACGTTGTTCGGATCCGGCTTGGCGCTGATGAAGCTTCCTGCGAGCCAAATGTATCTGCCCAGAGAACCGCCATTCAGCACTGGTTCAAGGGTTTCCTCGTACTTTGACCAGAGGGCCATGTATGTCTGAAAACCCGTCCAGCACTCCCGCCGAGTCAGCGAGTCGGCGAACATCGGGGCATCCACGAATCGTGCCTGTACCTCGGCGAGCGACACAGAGAATCGCCCGAGTGGCAGGTGGCCGTTCGATGCGAAGTCGGGGACGCGGCTCAAGGGGTGAGCCTCCCTCTAGGCGGCGGGGTGGCTGGCGCATAGTGCTCCAGCGATGACCCACTGTAGAGCAAGGCCTCGTTCGTGGACCGCCGGGCATTTCTCGTCGGGGCGCCGCAGAAATTCTGGGGGAGCGGGCAACCTTTCCGGACTCCGGGGCCACTGGGGGTTGGATCAACAACCTCCGTCCCCCGGGAGAACCCGCTCATGCAAGCCAAGCGCATCGCCGTCCCGCTCTCGGTGCTGACCCTCGGCGCCGGTGCCGCCCTGTTCGGTGTCCTCAACGCTGACGCCGCGGAATCCGGCTCCTGCGCTGTCACCTACGACGTCCTCAGCCAGTGGGGGACCGGGTTCGGCGCCGATGTGACGGTCCGCAACACCGGGGGTGCGGCGGTCGACGGCTGGACGCTCGGGTTCGATTTTCCGTCCGGGCAGACCGTCGACGGCGGCTGGAACGGTGCCTGGAAACAGAATGGCACGCAGGTGACCGTGGTCGATGCGGGCTGGAACCGGGCGATTCCGGCGGGCGGGAAGGTGTCGGTCGGCTTCAACGGGTCGTGGAGCGGCGCCAACGCGGTTCCGGCGGCGTTCACGCTCAACGGCGTGACCTGCAACGCCGCCGCAGCCACCCCGGCGTCGACAAGCCCGACAGGTCCGACAGGCTCGACGTCCAAGAGCCCGACGGCGAGCCCGGCGACGACCAGCCCGACCAGCCCGGCCAGCCCGACGGCGAGCTCGGCCACCCCGACGACGAGCCCTGCGGCGAGCCCGGCGACGAGCCTGACGGCGAGCCCCGCAACAGATCCGACCCCGGCAGCGACCGAGGACTGCACCGACTACGCCGCCCTGGTCCGCGGCAGGTACTGGGTCAACAACAACGTCTGGGGCAAGGCCGACGGCACCGGCTCCCAGTGCGTCGCGGCGAACGACCTCGCCGGCGACGACCTCAGCTGGAGCACCCGCTGGGACTGGTCAGGCGACAACACCAAGGTCAAGTCGTACGCGAGCGCGGTCCTGGGTTGGCACTGGGGTTGGAAGGCCGAGAACACCGGTCTGCCGATCCAGCTCAGTGCCGGAGAGTCCGTCGACACCACCTGGAACTTCACCGTCACCCCGGCCACCGGCAACGTCATGAACGTCGCCTACGACCTGTGGCTGCACGACATCGCCGACCCGGACTGGCAGAACAACCCGACCGACGAGGTGATGGTCTGGTTGTACCGGTCGGGCGGCGCCGGCCCGCTCGGCACCAAGCAGGCCACCGTCACGGTCGCCGGCACCACCTGGGATCTCTACCAGGGTGACATCGGCTGGAACGTGTACTCGTTCGTGCGGACCTCCAACACCTCCGCCGCCGACCTCGACCTGACCGATTTCACCGATGTGCTGACCGCGCGGGGTCTGCTCGCGAAATCCAAGTATCTCTCCAGCGTGCAGGCCGGCACCGAGGTCTTCACCGGCCAGGGCCGGCTGGACACCTCGAAGTACTCCGTGACGATCGGCTGACCTTCCGGCCGGGACACCCCCTCACCCCTCAAGGTCAGGACAGTCGCTTGCCCGACTTCGACGCCGAAGACGCCGAACGCGCGTTCCGGCGCTTCTTCGACGACCATCACGCCGACCTCTCCCGGCTCGCCTACCTGGTGACCGGGGACTCGCAGGTCGCCGACGACCTGGCGGCCGACGCCTTCGTGGAGGTGTGGCGACATTGGGCGCGTGTCCAGGCGGCGGACAGCCCGGTCGCCTACGCCCGGGGCATCGTGGCCAACCTGGCCCGTCAGTGGATCAAGCGGCAGACCCGGGAGCGGTCCGGTCTGCTGCGTCTCGGTCTGCTGCGCCGGGACCGCGACGAGAGTGACACCCCCGCGATCCTCGATGTGCGCAGCGCTCTGCGGCGGCTTCCGCTGCGGCGCCGGGAGTGCGTCATTCTGCGGTACGCCTTCGACCTGCCGGAGAAGGAGGTGGCCGCGATCCTCGGCATCTCGGTCGGTGCGGTCAAGAGTCACACCTCGCGGGGTGCCGCCCAGCTGAGCGAGTTCCTCCGCGGGATGCCGATGATGACCGGGGGAGGCCTTCGTGGCTGAGCTGTCGCCGCAGGTGCGGGCGGCCCTGCGCGCCGAGGCCGCCCGGCACGTCCCGGACCGGGGCGTGATGCTGAACCGGATCGCCGCCCGGCGCGCGGAGCCGGCCGTGGGCCGCCGGTGGGCGCTCACCGCGCTGCGCCCGGTGGCCGCGGCCGCCTCGGTGGTGGCGGCCCTGGTGGTGGGTTTCGCCGGGATCCGCCTGTCCGGCGATCGTGATTCCGGGGGTACGCCCGCAGCCCCCGCCCCGAGCCGACCCGTGATGTCGCCGCCGGCTGTCCCCTCGTCGCCGGTCCCGTCCGCGCCGGGTTCGCCGTCGTCCACGCCGGCGCGGACCGCTCCCGGCCGCACCTCGGGTGGCGGCCCGGCGTCGACGGCACCCGTACCGTCGTGGCAACCCGTCGACGGGTTCCTCGCGTCCACGGCCGAGGTCGACTCCCACTCGAACGAGACGTGGGCGCAGGGCAACCTCACCGTGACGACCGAGGCGACCGTCACCGCCCTGGACGTGGTGATCAGCGTGGCGCGGACCGGCGGGGTCGCCGACGCCGGCCGGTGGAGTTCGGTTCCGGCGGAGATGCTCACCATGAGCGTCACCGAGGAGAAGGACGCGCTGCTCTACCGGTTCACGCTGGCCGGTGGCCGGACCCTGGCCCCCGGCTCGTACGTGTTCGCGACCCAGTATTCGCACGCCGCCGGGGTCCGGGATGCCGGCGGCGACAAGTACGGTGCGATCGCCGCGGCTGACGGCCGGCGTGCCGAGGTGACCGGAACATTCACGACACGGTGACCCGGGACAGCCGGAACACAGCATCGTGTTAGATCATCGTCGAATGGTGGCGGTGAGCGCGGACGACTATGCCTGGTTCACGGAGCAGTGCGCTGATCTCGCGGATGCGTACTGTCTGACGCTTGTCCGGGGGCGCACCCCGGCCGAGGCGGTCGAGACTCTCGGCGGCCGTGATCCGGTCCCGGTGACCGGCCTGCGCGCGCTGTCCGGTGATCCGGCGTCGGCGGCGGGGTTCGTGGCGGCGACCGCGATGGGTGACTGGACCCTGATCGTGGAGCCGGACGGTGTGCGGGGCGGTGACGAGGCCCGGACCCTGTCGCGGGGCACGGTGCTCGTCTCGCACTACCGCAGCGACGGCACCGACCCGCGTTTCGTGTGGGCGCGGGACGGCGAGATCGTCCTCGAGTTCGACCCGTCCAGTCCCGAGGATCGTCGGGGCACCGACCCGGACGGCCTGGCCGAGGTGCTGGACCGTCTCGGGTTCCAGGTCGGCGGCGAGGACGCTCCGGACCGCAACTACGACGACCGTTACCGGGAGCGGGCACTGGCTCTCGCCGAGCAGCTCACCGGCGTACGCATCACTCTGGAGGATCTCGAGGCGGCGACCTTTCAGCGGGCCGCTCTGGGGGAGGCGTCCCCGGCGCAGCCGGAAGCCGTCTCACCTGCGGCACGTCCCTCACCCCGCCCGCCGGCCCGTGGGGAGAAGTGGGACGAGGAGTACGAAGTGGACGACGAGGATGACGACGAACTCCGTGAGGACGGTGACGAGGACGGCGACGGTGAGCGTGAGTGGCCTCGGCTCGTCGCCGCGTCGGCCCGCCGGATCGGCCGGATCTTCCGGTGACCGGGGCATCGGCCGGGGTCGCTGATCCCGTAGGGTGCCGCCATGTCGATCTTCTCCCGTCTCCTGGGCGGTTCGCCGGAGGTGGCGCCGCTGCCCTACGACCCGCAGTCTCCGGAGGGTCTCGCCGCCCGCTGGGTGCGCTGGGTCGCCGGGATCGGCCCGGTCCGCAATCCGATCGGTGACGAGAACGGCCTCTACTCGGATCTGCACCAGCCCGACGACGTCTGGTTCCTGGCCGGCACCTTCGGCGGGGAGGCGCGTCGCAGCTGTCCGGTGCCCGCGGGCCGGCCGTTGTTCTTCCCGGCCTTCAACATGTGGCACTGGCCGGCGGAGGGCCCGCCGGCCGCGCTGCGCGGCGCTTTCGGTGGTCTGACCGTCGACGGCGTCCAGGTGGAACTGGATGTGATCGCGACCCCGGTCCCGTTCCTCGTGGCCGGTGCCCGGGCGAACCCGGTGACGCAGACGAACAAGCCGGTCCCGGTGACCGTCTGGGGTTACTGGAAGCGTCTCGACCCGCTTCCGCCCGGCAACCACGTCGTGCAGTTCTCCGGCGGCGACGGTCACGGTTTCATGGTGAGCGCCACCTACTACCTGGCCGTCGGCTGACCGGTCCGGACACGGAGAAGGCCCGGTCGGCAGCGACCGGGCCTTTCGGTGAAGGTCAGAGGTAGCTGCCCTTCTTGTACTCCTCGTAGCTCATGTTCCAGTCGGTCCAGCCGTTGCCGTTCTTCAGCTTCTCCTCGGTGCCCGTCACCTTGATCGGGTCGCCCATCAGCGTCTTGTTGAAGAGCCACTCGCCGAGTGCCTCGGAGACGTTGACGCAGCCGTGCGACACGTTGGTGGAGCCCTGCTGGCCCTCGGACCACGGAGCGGCGTGGATGAACTGGCCGCTGTACGTGATGCGCTGCGCCCAGTCGATGTCGGTGCGGTAGCCGCCGTCCGGGTCCTCGTCGGTGGTGTCGAAGACGGTGTGCGCCTTCTTCTCCATCACGACCATGGTGCCGCTCGACGACGGGGTGCTCTTCTTGCCGAGGCTGACGGGGATGGTCTTGATGACCTTGCCGTCCTGCTCGACGATCATCTTCTTGGTCTTGTTGGAGACCGTCATGATCAGCTCACGGCCGACCTTCATGTCGACGGTCAGGTCGGACCGGCCGTACCACCCGTCACCCAGCTTCACGCCCTTGAGCTGCACCTTGTAGAAGATCTTGGTGCTGGCCTGCCAGTACACCTTCGGCCGGTAGTGCACCTCGGTGGAGCTGATCCAGCGCCAGGTGCCCTCCTGGGCGGGTGTGGCGGTGACCACCATGCGGCGCTCGACCTCGGCCCGGTACTTCTCCGGGATGGCCCGGCCGAACTTCATGATCAGCGGCATGCCGACGCCGACCGTGTTGTCGTCGCCGAGGAAGCTGGTCACCCGGACCAGGTTCGCCGGCTTCTTCATCGTGGTGAACGAGCTGCTGGTGGTGTTGCTCTTGCCCTGCGCCTCGGGCGTGGCCACGGTCACCGTGTACTTGGTGGCCCAGTCCAGTGACTGGGCCGGGCGCCACGTGTTGTCGTCCTTGTCGACGGTGCCCTTGACCTCGGCGCCCTTGGCGTCGGTCACCGTGACCGTGGTGTTGTCCGGGTCCTCGCTGTTGTACTTGACCTCGGACCAGGCCTCGACGTCCGTCGCGTCCAGCGCCGGGGACGTCACCGCCACCGTGCTCAACTGCGGCGCCGCCGACGCGGCGCCGGAGGCTCCGCCCGCGGTGTCGCCGCCGCCCTCCCACGAGGGCGAGTCGCCGCCGCTGCACGCGGCGGTCAGCAGCAGCGACCCCGCCGCGAGCACGCCGACCAGGGCTGTGCGCCAACGTCGGCCGGCGCGGCCGACCACCGCGGATCGCCCCGCTGACCGCATTGCATCCATGTCCATGGTCCCCTCACGGCGTCGTTCTCCCGGCGCCCAATACTGCTCCATAAACGGCGGGCCACCAATCCCGGTTTTGTGCCGTGACCGCTCTGTGGCCTTCGTCGTGGTGTCCGCATCGACGTACCCCGGTGGCGCCGGACCGGAAACCGTCAGCCGAGGCCGGCGGGCACCTCGAGCGCGCTGCCCTCGGCGAACTTCTCCCAGCTCACGTTCCACGGGGTCCAGCCGTTGCCGTACGACAGTTTGTCGCCGGTGCCCTTGACCGTGACCGGGTCGCCGATCAGGGTCTTGTCGAACAGCCACTTGGCGTTCGACGGTGACACGTTGACACAGCCGTGTGACACGTTGCGGCTGCCCTGCGCTCCGGTCGACCACGGGGCCGAGTGGATGTACTGACCGCTCCAGGTCAGGCGCTGCGCGTACTCGATGTCGGTGCGGTAGCCGTTCGCGCCGTCGGTGTCGGTGGTGTCGAAGACGGTCGCCGCCTTCTTCTCCATGACGACCATGGTGCCGCTCGACGACGGGGTGCTCTTCTTGCCGAGGCTGACCGGCATGGTCTTGACCTCTTTGCCGTCGCGCAGCACGGTCATCTGCTTGGTGGCGTTGTCGACGTTCATCTCGAACCTGCGCCCGATCTTCGCGGTCGCCGACCGGTCCCGGTCACCGTAGATGCCCTTGCCGGTCGGGTGCCCGCCGACACCGATGCGCACGGTCAGCGTGGTGCCGGGCTCCCAGAACTCCGGGGCGCGGTAATACGCCTGCGTGCCGGCGGCGGTCCACGACCAGGTGCCCGGCTGCGACGGCGAGGTCGTCACGAACATCCGCTTCTGCACCTCGGCGCGGTCCGCCTTCTTGATGCCCGGGTTGAACTCGACCACCACCGGCATGGCGACCCCGTACGTGTGGTCGTCGAAGAGGTAGAGACCGGTGCCGGTCCGCTTCGAGGGCGCGCCCATCGTGGTGAACGACGTGGTGGCGGTCGTGGACTGACCGTCGGCGCCGGTGGCGACGACGGTCGCCGCGTACTTCTGCCGGGTCTTGAGCGGCTTGGCGGGCACCCAGGAGGTCTTGTCCTCGCGCATCTCGCCGGCGACGCTCTTGCCCTTGGCGTCGGTGAGCGTCACCGAGGTGACCTCCCCGCCGTTGACCTTGACGCCGATCTCGGCGCTGACGGGCACGTTCGTCTTGTCGGCGGCCGGTGTGACGGTGAGCGTCACCGGGCCGCCGGCCACGGTGGTGCTCTCGGTCACCGGCGCGGTCGAGCCGGATGTCGCGGCGGGTGTGCTCGCGGCGGGCGTGGGGTCGGCGATGGCGGGCTCGGAGTCGTTACCGCAGGCGGCCAGGGCGGCGATCAGGCCGCACGCCGTGATCGCCGCGAGGGAGCGGCGGAGGTCAACCATTCTCGGGGGCCCCGTTCTGGAGTTGTCGGCGCAGCCATCCTGACGCATCCACGCAACCAGCGGGTCCTCCTTCAGGGGGGATCCGGGCGATTTCAAGGACAGTCCCGGCCCGTGCTAATGTTCTCCTCGTTGCACGGCGAGCGTCGCTAGCTCAACTGGCAGAGCAGCGGACTCTTAATCCGCGGGTTGTAGGTTCAAGTCCTACGCGACGCACTCTCACCACGCACGGAAGCCCTGACCGGGATCGGTCAGGGCTTCGTTCGTTGGTGAGCCCGCCCCTGGTGAGCGGGCCGACCCCCTGATGAGCAGCGGCCTCCGGCCGTGTGTTAAATTTTCTCCCGTCGAAAGGCGTCGCTAGCTCAACTGGCAGAGCAGCGGACTCTTAATCCGCGGGTTGTAGGTTCAAGTCCTACGCGACGCACGGCAGAAGTCAGGGCCTCACCTCATTCGCAGGTGGGGCCCTGACGGCATTCCGGGACACGACCGCCCACCCGTGGTGATCATGGTGCGGTGCGACGGATACGAATGATGCGGGTCTGTGCCGCCGTGGCGGCCGGCGCCGGGCCTCTTCTCACGGCGGTCCCGGCCGCGGCGCACCCGATGCCCCACTCGGTCGTCCTGCTCGACGTGCACGGATCGTCGGTGACGGCCGAGCTGGAGATCCCGGCCGGCGACCTGACCGCCGCCAGCGGCGTCCCCGTCGAGCTGCCCGCCCGGGCCGGGGAACTGCGGACCTACCTGGCCGCGCACATCCGGCCCGTGAGCCCCGCCGGCCGGCCCTGGACGGTCCGGGTCGGTGACCTGGCGACGACCGCCGCGGAGCAGACGTCGACCGGGCCCTACCGCGAGCTGACCGCCACGGTCGAGCTCACCCCACCGGCCGGCGAGGACGGAAGGCACCTCACCGTCGGGTACGACGTGGTGGTCCACCAGGTCGTCACGCACGTGACCCTGGTCTCGGTCCGGCGGGGCGGGACCACCGTGCAGGCCGGTGAGGTGCGGATCGACAACCGCACGATGACCGTCCCGCCCCTCGCCGTCGACCTCGGCGCCGGCGGCCGTGACCTGGCCCGCCCGGCCGCGCTGGGCGGGGCGCTGGTGGCGCTCGCCGTATTCGCGGTGGCGGCTGCCCGGATCAGGAGCCGGCGAAGATCGCCGTCAGGCCGCTGATCCCGCTGGTGAGCAGGATCGCGATGGCCGGCGCCAGGGCGATGTATCCCAGCACCAGGCCGGTGATCGCCATGCCCTTGCCGCTCTTGCGGTTGTCCTTGGTCTCGTTGAGCCCGATGTGCCCGAAGATGATCGCCAGCAGGCTGACCACGCCGAACGTGCAGAAGAAGGTCAGGGCGCTGATGATGCCGAGCACCATCGACGCCACGGCCAGCCCGGAGGTCGGCGGCCCGATGTGCCCGATCACCACCGGCTGGTACATCGGCTGCGGCGGGTACGGCGACTGCGGGGGATAGCCGGCCTGCTGCTGCGGCGCGTAGTACGGCTGCGGAGGCGGCGCGTACGCCTGCGGCGGGGCCTTGTAGGGATCCGGCGCCGGTGAATAAGGCTGCGGCGGGAAAGGCGAGGTCGGCGCGGGGTCGTTCACCGACGCCCAGGCCGACGACAGCGGCGTGGTCGGCGGAGCGCTGTCCGACTCCGGGAAGGGAGAGGAAGCCGGGAACGGAGCCGTCGGCTGCGTCGGGTCGAACGGCGATGAGGTGGGTTCTGACATGAGCTCCGAGTTCCTGGTAGACCGTCGTCCCATGCTGCCGGGCACGTCCCGCGCGGGCTACCCTTCCGCCCTGATCGGGTCCGAAAGTTCCCGCGATGTGTCCGGTCGGACGTCGTCTATCGTCGGCCCATGACGCGCGTCCTGCTGATCCCGGGGAGCACCCGTGACGGCTCGCTGCACACCTCCGCCCTGCGCACCGCCGCCCACCTGGCTCCTGAGGGCATCGCCGCCCTGCTCTACGGCGGCCTGACCGGGCTGCCGGCGTTCGTCCCCGGTGATCCGGGACCGCCGCCGGTGGCCGAGCTGCGCCGCCTGATCGCCGAGGCCGATGCCCTGATGTTCAGCACCCCGCAGTACGCGGGTTCGCTGCCCGGCAGCCTGAAGAACCTGCTCGACTGGCTGGTCGACGGCGGTGACCTGGCCCGCAAACCGGCCGCCTGGCTGTCCGTGGTGCCGCCGGGGCAGGACGACGGTGCCTGCGAGGCCCTGGAGGCGGTGCTCGGTCACGGCGACGCCCGCCTGCTCAAGGCCGCCTGCATCCGGCTGCCGCTGGAGATGAGTTCGGTCGACGGGGCCGGCACGGTCACCGATCCCCGTCTGCACCTGGCCCTGCAGGACATGCTGCACGCCCTGATCGGCGCGATGGCGTTGCCCGAGCCGAAGCAGCAGCCGTCGTGGCAGGTGCACTCGAGCGTCTACCCGGTGATCCAGGCGCCGAGCACGCCGGGTTTCGTCAGCGGACAGTCCGCCTGGCCCGGCGTGCAGACGTGGAAGGGCAACGACGGATGATCCTCAGCTGATCGCGCGCCCGGCCGTGGCACAGGCGGCCGCGCCCACGCACGTCGCCAGTCCGCGCAGCGCCGCGTGCAGCTCGGCGATCCGTTCCGGCTTCAGCGTGGGCCCCAGGTTGCGCAGCTGGTCCGGGTCCGTCGTCCGGTCGTAGTACTCGCGGGTGCCGTCCACGTACTCGACGTAGGTGAAGGTCGCGGTGCGGATCGCGTCGTACGCCGGCGGGATGTTCCGCTTGTCGACCTGGTAGTCCGGGTCGAGCGGGTCGGCGGCCGGGTCCCGGTGCTCGATCAGTTGCACGGTCCGCCACTGGTCGGGCACCTCCCCGGCGAGCAGCGGCTTGATGCTGCGCCCGTCCGCGTCCGCCGGCGCGCTGCTCCCGGCCAGGTCGGCGAAGGTGGCTCGCAGGTCGATGTTCTCCACCAGCGCGTCCACGGTCTTCCCGGCCTGCACGCCCGGGCCGGCGACCACCAGCGGCACGTTGACGTCGGTGTCGTACGCGGTCTGCTTGCCCGACGCCATCCGGTATTCGCCCAGGTGGTAGCCATTGTCGGAGTTGAAGACGACGATCGTGTCCCCGGCGACGCCGGCGGTGGTGAGCGTCGCCCGCAGCGAGCCGATCATCCGGTCGATCGACTGCACCGACTGGACCCGTTTACGGAAGTCCGCGTCGGTCGCCGCCTTCTCCTTCTTGGTGAGCGGCGTGTGGTTCGCCAGCCACTGCGGTGCCGGGCTGGGCAGCTTGTCGTACGCCGCGGTCCGTGGCGCCTTCAGTCCGGGGAACGAGGCCGCGTCCCGGGGCGCCGGCGTGTACGGGCTGTGCGGCGCGTACGTCGCCACCTCCATCATGAACGGTTTCCCGGTGGCGGCGGTGCTGGTGATGAACGCGGACGCCTTCGCCGAGAGCACGTCGGTGAGGTAGTCGCCGGGCGCGGTGCCGTACTTGGTCACGGTCCCGTTCTCGTTGAGCGAGTAGTCGAAGTTGTCGTACGCGTTCCCGCCCGCCACCCAGTAGTCCCAGCCCGGCGGCGTGTACGGCCCGGTTCCCAGCGGGTTCCGTGGCTGGTATTCGTTGAGGTACTTGCCGAGGAACGCGGTCCGGTAGCCGGCGGCCTGCAGGTCGGTCGCGAAGGTCGACTTCTCCTTGCCCTTGCTGTGGAACAGTTTGAACCCGCCGTCGGACCCGTGGTTCTTGAAGATGCCGGTGTTGTGCGGGAACTGTCCGGTGAGGATGGACGCCCGTGACGGGCAGCAGAGCGAGTCGGTCACCGCGTAGTTGCTGAACGTGGTGCCCTCCTTCTGGAGCGCCACCACGTTCGGCATGTGCTGCACCAGGTTCTTCGACAGGTCGTCGACCAGCACGTAGACGATGTTCGGTGTGGTCGCGGTCCGGACCGGTGCGGGTTCGCCGTCGGGCGCGGCCATGGCCGTTCCGCTCCCGGTGTTCGACGTGCACGCCGTGGTGGCGAGCAGCAGGGCGACGGCGGTGACCGTGCCGAGGGCACGACGGTGGCGGGAGAACATGTGGCGCGGGTGCTCCGTCCGGGGGTAGGCGGCGACCCCCGGAGGGTAGTAGGCGCCCGCTGCCCGGCGAACCGTGCGGGCCCTTCTCGAACCGTCGGGTTGCTTACCTCCGGCTGAGATGATCTTTAAGAATGTCTCAACAGTCGGTCGCGAAACCCTGAAACGGCGGATAGTGGACACTCTCGCCGACTCCGGGAGGTATTCCGTGTCTTCCTGCTCCCGCCCCCATCCGCGCCGTCCCCGGCGACTCGCCCGCCGCCGGCGCCTGCCGCTGCGCCCGCCGCGGTCACCCCGGCGGGCCGGCTGACGGATCCCGGGGCCGGAGATCGAAGAGTATCGTCGGATTCGTGACGGTCCTCGACTATGCCGACCCGGCTTTCCAGTCCGATCCGCACCCGGCCTACGCGCACCTGCGGCAGGTCGCCCCGGTCCACCGCGCCCGGCTGCCCAGCGGCGTCGAGGCCTGGCTGGTCACCCGTTACGAGGATGCCCGCCAGGCTCTGACCGATCCCCGGCTGTCCAAGAAGACCGCGTTCGCGGTCGGCTCGTCCCGGACCGCGACCCGGTCCCCGTCGGTGAGCAACGTCCTGTCCCACCACATGCTGGCCGCCGACCCGCCCGACCACACCCGCCTGCGCCGCCTGGTCTCGGCCGCGTTCACCGCCCGCCGCATCGAGGCGCTGCGCCCCCGCATCCAGGAGATCTCCCGCGACCTGCTGGACGCGCTGGAGGGCGTGGACGAGGCGGACCTGATCGACACCTACGCCTTCCCCCTGCCGATCCAGGTGATCTGCGAGCTGCTCGGGGTGCCCGCCGCCGACCGGGACACCTTCCGCGCCTGGTCCGGCATCATCGTCGCGGGTTCACAGTCCGGCGACCGCCTGCAGCCGGCTGTCCGGGACATGTCCGCGTACATCCTGGCCCTGCTCGACGAACGCCGCGGCACCCCCGGTGACGACCTGCTCTCCGGCCTGATCGGGGTCAGCGACGCGGGCGACCGGCTCACCGAGGCCGAACTGTCCTCGATGGTCTTCCTGCTGCTGATCGCCGGCCACGAGACCACCGTCAACCTGATCGGCAACGGCGCCTACCTGCTCCTGCGGGACCGTGCCCGCTGGCGGGAGCTGGGGGCCGATCCCGCGCTGCTGCCCACCGCCGTCGAGGAGTTCCTGCGTTTCGAGGGCCCGGTGGAGACCGCCACCTTCCGGGTGGCCACCGAACCCCTCACGCTGGGGGGTGCGCGGATCGCCGCCGGTGACCCGGTCATGGTGGTCCTGCTCTCCGCGAACCGCGACGACACCCGCTTTCCGGACGCCGGGGTGCTCCGGCTGGACCGCACCCAGAACCCGCATCTGGCGTTCGGCCACGGCATCCACTACTGCCTGGGCGCGCCGCTGGCCCGCCTGGAGGCGCAGATCGCCTTCAGCGACCTCCTGGCCCGCCATCCCGGCCTGCGTCTGGCGGTCCCCGCCGAGGACGTCCGCTGGCGGCCGGGCATGCTGCTGCGCGGCCTGGAACAGCTGCCGGTCCATCTGCGCTGAAGCCCTTCCCGGGGGTACGCGCTGAAGCCGTCGACCATCCGCGGCGGCGGATGGTCAGGCGATGCCCAGTTCCGCCATCCGCCGGATCTCCACCACCTGCTCGACCGCGGTCTCGTTGGCCATCTCGCCCAGCCGCTGATCAGTTCCGCCCCGCACCAGGTCGCCGGCCATCTGCTGGGCCCCGCGGTGGTGGGCGGTCATCATGGTGACGAAGAGCCGGTCGAAGTCCGCCCCGGTGGCCGCGGCGAGTGCCGTCATCGCCGTGTCCGCCTGCATCCCGGGCATGGTCGCGTGGTCGTGCGCGGGGTCGCTCTCCGGTTGTCCCCGATCGCTCAGCCAGGCCTGGAGTGTCACGATCTCCGGGCCCTGGCCGGCCTTGATCCGGGCCGCGATCCCGGTGACGCCGGTGTTCACCGCCCGTCCGGGCGCCAGGTCGGCCATCACGATCGCCTGCCGGTGGTGCACGATCATCATTTGGGCATACGCGACATCTATCCCGTTGTAGGCTGAACCGTCGGGCGCCTGCACCTGATCGGAGCCGGTCACCGCCGCTGACTCGCCCGGTCGCCCCGGCAGTACGACGCGCACCGGTGCCGTGGAGGCGGCCGGTGCCGCCGCCGGTTCCGGGTCGCCGGTGTCGCGGGTGAGCGCGACGAGCCCCGCGGTGGCGACGAGCACGACGGCCACGAGGGTCGATGTCCACAGACGACGGTGTTGCATGTATGTCCTTTCCGTCTCGAGCCACCCACGGCGGGCCTTCGGCGGTTATCGTAACGATCGATATCGCTGTCGCTGGCGGTGTGTGGTGTACGACTTACCGTGTGTCGCCGGTGGCTGCGCAGCCGGAAGAAGGAGCTTCATGGAGCACCCTGCCTCACGAGGGCGGATCACGCGCCTGGCCGGTGCCGGTGCGGTAGCGGTCTTGCTGAGCTTCCTGGCCGTTAACCCGGCCAGGGCGGAAGCGGCCGTGATCCCGGGCGTTGACGAGATCGTCAGCAGCGCGAACATCAAGCAGGTGGCCAACATCCCCAAGCAGGGGCCGTTCGCCACGGAGAGCGCCCTGAACACCGACTGGGCGTTCAAGGGCAAATACGCCTACGGCGGCAACTACAACGGTTTCACCGTCTACGACATCAGCAACCCGCGTCAGCCTGCGGTCGCGGCCCAGGTCCTCTGCCCGGGCGCGCAGAACGACCCGTCGATCTACGGTGACCTGCTGTTCCTGGGCACCGACTCGCAGCGCAACGACGACTCGTGCGCCAGCACGAGCGTGCCGGGCTCCTCGCCGGCCGAGACGCCGCGCTGGGAGGGCATCAAGATCTTCGACATCAGCGACCCGCTGACGCCGAAGTACATCGCGGCGGTCAAGACCGACTGCGGTTCGCACACGCAGACCCTGGTGCCCGGCAAGGGCAAGGACAAGTCGGTCTACATCTACGTCTCGTCGTACAACCTGTCGGGCGCGAGCGTGCCGAACTGCGCGCTGCCGCACGACAAGATCTCGATCGTCAAGGTTCCGTTGAAGAACCCGACCGCGGCCGCCGTGGTGGCCACGCCGGTGCTCTTCCCGGACGGTGGTTTCCCCGGTGACGAGGACAGCAACGAGACGACCGGCTGCCACGACATCACGGCGTACCCGGCGAAGGACATCGCGGCCGGAGCCTGCATGGGTGACGGCGCGCTCTTCGACATCGCGAACCCGGTGGCGCCGAAGGTGATCACCACGGTCCGGGACACGGTGAACTTCGCGTTCTGGCACTCGGCCACGTTCAACAACGACGGCAACAAGATCGTCTTCACCGACGAGCTCGGTGGCGGCGGCGGCGCGGAGTGCAACGCCGAGGTCGGTCCGACGCGGGGAGCGGACGCGATCTACGACATCGTCGGCAAGGGCAAGAAGGCCAAGCTGGCGTTCCGCAGCTACTACAAGATCCCGCGGGAGAACACCGACTTCGAGAACTGCGTGGCCCACAACGGCTCGCTGATCCCGGTGGCGGGCCGCGACATCATGGTGCAGGCGTGGTACCAGGGCGGCATCTCGGTCTGGGACTTCACCGATTCCCGCAAGCCCAAGGAGATCGCCTACTGGGAGCGGGGCCCGCTGAGCGCGGACCGGCTCATCGTCGGCGGCTCCTGGTCGGCGTACTGGTACAACGGCTTCATCTACTCGAGCGACATCCAGAAGGGTCTGGACGTGCTCGAGATCAGCGACCGCCGGATCGACAAGGCGGAGAAGAAGCGCACGTACCTCTTCAACGCGCAGACCCAGGACGACTACCGCAAGTGGTGACCTGAGCTGACCGCCGGTGTGGCCGTGTGTGCGAACACGGTCATGCCGGCGGCCGGTGCCAGGCCCACAGCGCCCACCACCAGCGCATCGTCTCCAGCACAGTGAGCTGAGCGCCGGTCTCGGCGAACCCGGTCAGCTCCCGCAGCCGCCGCAACCGGTAGCGGACCGTGTTCGGGTGCAGATGCAGCGACTCGGCGGTCCGGTCCAGTCGCTGCCCGTGGTCCAGATAGGCGATGGCCGTCCCGGCCAGGTCCTGATGAAAGTCGTCCGCCGGATCGAGCGCGGTCAACAGCCCGTCCCGCAGGAACCCGGCCAGCAGTGGTTGCCCGGCCAGCGCGGTCTGCCCGGCGAGATCCACGACACCGCACACCCCCGTCGTCCCATGGGCGCGGGCCGCGTCGAGCGCGGTCTGGGCGAGGCGGTGCGCCTCGGTCGCCTTCTCCAGGGGTACGGGCGGAGTGGTCACGACCAGACTTCCCGGCTTCTCCCCGAACCCGGGTATCCGCGGTGTCACGCCGCTCAGCCGCCCGCCGACCGGGGCGAGGACGCCGCCGCACCGGGTGAACGCCTGCTCCAGTTCCCGGACCCGGGCCGGATCCGCCGCGTCCGACACCACACAGTGGTAGTGCGCGACGGCGGACAGCCCGAACCGCGCCGGGTCCTCGTCGTTCTCCTCGCCCAGCAGCAGCCGGCGCAGCAACCGGATCCGGGCCGCCCGCCGGTCGATGTTCAGCTGTCGTTCCGCCGCCCGGTGGCCCTCCAGCACGTGCCGGGCCAGCGCGTTGCCGTACCGGTCGAGGCGCAGCAGGCCTTGCAGCAGGACGTCGTCGGCGAGCCCGAGTTCGCGTCCCCGGCCGATCGCGATCTCCAGGATGCGGCTGCGCCCGGCGTGCGCCCCGGAGAGCAGGGCCGCCACCGGTACGCCCAGCGCCGCGCCCTCGGCGCCGAACCGGGCGGCTTCGGTGAAGTCGTCGTCGCCGGGCTCGCCGGTGCGCAGGAACGCCCGGCAGCCCGCCTTGATCAGTGCCGCCACGTGGTGCCGGCTCTCCTGGCGGTGCAGCCGGGCCGCCTCCGGGGACTGGGTGCGGGCGGCGGCGACCACCTCGTCGACCAGTCGGGTGTCACCGGCGAGGCCGTGCACCAGGGCGGCGAGCGCGTCGCCGGTCACGGCCGGGGTTCGCGGGGGCGCGGCCGGGGGTGTGCCGGGCTGATCCACATGCGGCTCCGATGTGATTCCTTCTCGTGTTCTCGCGGTGTTACCGCAACGTAACAGGCAAAGACATCGATGGGAATCAGATCCTTTCGGGTGCAACACCGGGTGACCCGCGCGCGTCGAAACCGGACTTCCTGCACCATGTGGGTACTTTGGTCCCCATGACGACGACCGGACGACGCAGCCACCTGCTGCGCCGGTCGCTGCCCGCGCTGCTCCTCACGCTCCTGCTGGCCCTCTTCGCGGCCCCGTCCGGCCGTCCGGCCGCCGGCGCCCAGCCCGGCCTCGCCCGGCTCGCCGGTGCGACAGTGGGAAGCACCTCTGCCCGGCTCACCGGCACGACGGCGGTGAGCGGCTCCGCCCGCCTCCTGGCCGGCGCGGCGGCGGAGCGCACCTCCGCCCGCGTCCCGGCGGAGCAGGTGGCCTCGGTTCCCGTCGCGGAACCCGCCCCGGAGCACGAAGCGCGTACGCCGTCCCTCGTCGTCCCGGGCATCGCCCGCGTCCTGCGGCACCAGTACGCCGCCGGGACCAGCGCCTCGCGCGCTCCGCCGCCCGTCGCCTGAGCACCCGGCGGCCGACGGCCGCGCGGGTTCACGCGAGTCCCCCTGCGGAAACCTTGACGAGTGGACGAGAACACTGATGAACATCGTTGCCGAGATCCTGGTCCACGAGCCCGCCACCATGGCGATCTGGGCCTCGTTGCTGCTGCTGACCCTCCCCGCCGTGGTGCTGCTCGCCAGTCCGGTGGGAATGCGGCACCCGGTGCGGACCCTCACCCGGGCCGCCCTCTTCGTGATGCGGACCGGTCAGCGCCGTGAGGAGCGCCGGATCGACCGGGAACAGCGGGCGATCCGGGCGGCCCGCTACGCCGAAGAGGTGGGCGTGGCCGCCGAGCAGGCCGGTTATGCTGTGAGCCGCTGGCAGGAGCACTGGGCCGTCGCGTCCGAACTGGTCGACACGACCGCGGTCGCGTGGCACGTGGCGGACGCCCGCTGGACCCGCAGCCGCGTCGCGGTCCCGTACTGCGCGCCGTGGACCCCGCAGACCCCGGCGGAATACGCCGACCGGGAGAACTTCCTGCACCGCACCGTCCGGTCCGCGGTCGAGCGGGGTGACCTGCCGGTCGAGGCGCTCAGCGACGCCGTGCACGGCCGTGGTGGCTGGGATCCGCGGCTGCACCCGGTCCGGCAGGAGCTGGCGGTGCACCGGGCCTGCGCCGGTCACCTGGAGCGGGCTCTGCGGGCCGCCGTCGCCGCCGAGCGTTCCGCCTGGCACGACCTGCAGTTGGCCCGTCGCAGCCGGGACAGCCTGCGGCACGAGGCGCTGGTCGCCGAGGCGCAGGCCGCTCTGGTCCGGCACCTGCTGCCGGCGGCCCCGGCGGCACCGCGGGCGATGGTCCCACGCCCGGCTTTGGCGCCGGTCGCCTGACCGATTTTAATCACACAAAGACGTTAGTGAATGTATGCTTGGTGATCATGGCGTCGATCACGGCGGTGGGAATGACACCACCATCGACCGGTCCGGCCGTGTTCGTGACCGCGTGTCCGGATGGGCGGGTGTGACCTCGCGCCGTTCGGCAGCCCGGTCCTTCGCCGGCCCGGAGGGGGCGGCTGTCCCCGCTGTCCGTGCAGGTCCGGGGCGCGGACAGCCCTGCCGCGATCGGCGGCAGGGCTGCTGCCCCGATGCCGCGGCGTTCCTCCCGGAACGTCGCGGCACACCGCTAGTCGCACATCGTGGAAGTCGACCTTGCGGTCGGGCACTTCCATCGTCGTACGCCTATCGGTAGGCTCTCTCAGCGAACGATGTCGAATTCGCCGTCCTTGGCAGAGTCCACGAAGGCGGTCCACTCCGCCTGCGTGAACATGAGGGCCGGACCTGTTCGGTCCTTGCTGTCACGGACGGCGATTCCATCGTCGAGGAAAGCAACCTCGACGCAGTTGTTACCGCCGTTGCCGTTACTGCGACTGCCCTTTTTCCAGACGGCACCGTTGAGTTGGTGCGCGAGCAACTCGGGCACCTCCCTTCGATATGAGATTTCCTCGGGAGTGCTACGCGACGAGCAGGCTCTCGATCATCTTTATCGTAGTCCGATGGTCGAGCGCCTTTGCGCTCAATCGCTCGAACTCCTGTCGGTACCTGGCAACCTCGTCTGGTTGCTCTTCGTAGAAGTCTCCCGCAATGCCTTCCAGGTAGACAACATCCAAATGGGTGGTCTCGCGGAACTCCAAAAGCGCTGCTGACCCGCCCAGGAACGGGTGTTCGCCGACGTTGAACGGCGCGATCTGCAGGGTTACATTCGGTAATCTTGCGGAGTCGATCAAATGCTGCAGCTGGCCACGCATCACGTCCTCGCCACCGATCACCCGGCGCACCACGGATTCGTCGATGATCGCGGACAGTTCGAGGGGGCGCTCGCCGCTGAGCCGGCTCTGTCGCGTGAGCCGTAGTGCCACCCGCCGGTCGATGTGTTGCGGTGAATCCATCGATCGACCGGTATTGATCAGTGCCCGCATGTACTCCTCGGTCTGCAGGAGGCCGGGCACGAGGACCGCCTCCCACGTGCGCATGGCGGTGGCCGCCGCCTCCAGCCCGACGAAGTTGCCCGGGCGCATGATGTCCCGGTAGTCGGTCCACCATGTCCGCTCCCGGGACAGCCGGGCCAGCTCCACCAGCGCCTCGCGATAGCCCTGGTCCCGGACGTTGTAGAGCGTGAGCAGGTCGCGCACGTCGCGCGGGGTCACCGCGACCCGTGCGGTCTCGATGCGGGTGACCTTGGCGGCGTGCCACTCGAAGTGCCGGGAGACGTCCTGTTGCGTCAACCCGGCCGCCTCCCGGCAGCGCTTGAGCTCGGCCCCCAGTCTGCGGCGTCGTAGCGTCGGACCCTCAATATCGGACACCTGGACTCCCTACCGTCCTAGTGAAGTCGATATTACGACCGTTTCCGCACGTTTCCGCAACTCATTCATGATCAGTCTTTCCAAGATCAGCAAATCATGATCACAAATGGGGTGCTGGACGGCGGGGCCTGAATAAGAAGTCTAGTACTTCTTGTATTGACCTTGATGTTGGGTACATGATGCATCGGACATCGAGTTCTGTCTTGTTTCCTACATAGGTGAAATGATCATTGGAACTTGCGTCTAAGGGGCGTGGGCGGAGTGTTGGCTGACCAGTATTACCTGATCGCACATGAGGACCGCACCGGAAGGTCCCGGCTGCACCCTCGTGCGACCGGCCTGGGCCTGGCCGCCGCGTTACTCGGCGAGCTGGTTCTCGAAGGACGCATCGGCGTCAGTGACGGCGAATTGATCATTCTCGACCAGCGTCCCCCTCGGGACGCGCTCGACCACGACATCCTCGATCTCCTCTGTGCACAGTCGCAGCACCGCGACGTGCACACCTGGCTGGCCTTCCTCTCGCAGGACGCGGCCGTCCGGGTCGCCGAGCGGTTGGTCCGCGTCGGCGCCGTCGAACTGGTCACCAAGCGCCGCATGCTCGGCACGCTGCAGACCCTCTATCTGCCCAACACCGCGCGGCAGCGCAACGCGGCGGCCTGGGCCTCCACCCGCGTGGCGAACATCCTGGTCCGCGGCATGGAGCTGAACCTCAGCGACCGCATGCTCGTCGGCCTGACCGTGGCGACCGGCCTGACCCGGCACGTGATGTACGGCTTCGAGATGTACCCGCACATCTACCACGCGCTGCCCAGCATGATCGCGTCCCTGCCCGGTGACTTGCGCGAGCTGGTCGAGAGCACCGAGTCCTCGGTGGGCTCCGCCCTCGCGGTGGGCCGGCGTTGACCGGCCGCCATCAGCGCCGGCGCGACAACGTCGACCAGTGGGCCGGGCGTGTGCTCCAGGAGCAGCGCCGGCGCCAGGCCGAGCCGGACCTGATCTCCCAAGCCCTCGCCAGCAACCGTCTCGGCGTCCCGTCGGTCGTGTTCTTCGGCGTCGCCGGTGCGGCCCCGCTGACCGTGGTCATCGGCGGCATCTCGACGGTCTACGCCGTGATCGGCCAGACCGCCGCCCCGATCGTCTACATCGTGGTCGCCCTCATCCTGTCGATCTTCACGGTCGGCTTCGTCGCGATGAGCCGCCACATCGTCAACGCGGGCGCCTTCTACTCCTACATCGCCCAGGGTTTCGGCCGGGCTCTCGGGGTCGCCTCGGCCTTCGTGGCCCTCCCGGCGTACGCGATGATGCAGATCGGTCTGTTCGGTCTGTTCGGCGTCGTCGCGGCGAGCGTGCTCGAGGCGTTCGGGCTGGTCACCTCATGGGTGGTCTGCGCGCTCGTGGCCTGGGCGCTGGTCGCCGTCCTCGGCATCCTCTGGGTCGACCTCAGCGGCAAGGTGCTCGGCGTGCTGCTCGCGCTCGAGATCCTGGTCGTGGTGGTCTACGACGTGATCATGATCGCCAACCCGGCGGGCGGCGAGATCAGCTTCGCCACGCTCGACCCGGTGCAGCTGCTGACCCCCGAGGTCGCCGCGATGATGGTGCTGGCGATCGCCGGCTTCGTCGGTTTCGAGGCGACCGTGGTGCTCTCCGAGGAGGCCCGCGATCCGAAGAAGACGGTCGCCCGGGCCACGCACATCTCGGTGATGGTGGCCGGCCTGCTGCTCGGTGTCTCCGCCTGGGCGATGTCGGTGAGCACCGGACCGGCCCGGATCGTCGCGGTGGCCCAGCAGGAGACGACCAACCTGGTCTTCGCCCTGGTCGCGCCGCACGTGCCGGAGATCCTGGTGAGCATCGGCTACCTGCTCTTCATGACCAGTGTCTTCGCGGCGCTGCTGGCCTTCCACGCCGCGGTCTCCCGCTACCAGTTCGCCCTCGGCCGTGAGGGTGTGCTGCCCAGCGCCTGGGGTTACACCCATCCGCGCACCGGCGCCCCGGTGGTCGGCTCGATCGCGCAGAGCGTCGTCGCCCTCGGCGTCATCGTGCTGTACGCGTTCATCGACCAGGACCCGCTGGTCTACCTCTTCGCCTGGCTGACCACGATCGGTGGTCTCGGCGTGCTCATCCTGATGTGGGGTGCCTCGGCCGCGGTCGTCGCATTCTTCCTGCGCAATCCGGGCCGGGAGAACGTGTGGCGGTCCATGGTCGCGCCGATCATGGCGTTCTTCCTGCTCAGCATCGTCCTGGACGCGACGGTGATCGGTCTGGGAGACATCCTGCAGGTGCCGGAGGGCTCGCCCTTCCGCTGGATCTTCCCGGTGGCGTACGCGGTGTGTGCCGTCGTCGGCATCGCCTGGGCATTGATCATGCGGCGCACCCGCCCGCAGGCGTACGCGGTGATCGGACGCGGGGGAGACGGCCGCGCGGTGATCGAGAACCTGCCGGCGGTTCCCCGGCCGCACTCGCACGCGTTGCCGATGCACCCCTCCGGGCCGTACCCCGGACCGGAGTACCCCGATGCCGACTACCCCGGCTCGGCATACCCGGACGAGCACTTCCAGGGCCGTCCGCACCTCGGTCCCGGATACCCGCACGAATACCCGGGTGAGGGCTACCCCAGCGAGGACTTCCCGACCCAGCAGCAGCCGGTGACCCCGCCGTACCCCGCTCCGCAGTACCCGGGTGCGCAACACCCTGACCAGCAGGACCCCACTCACATGCAGCAGTCGATCAGGTAGGGGACAGGTTCAATGACGTACGCGATTCAGGAGCTCGTGGTCCGTCACGTGTCTCCGCTCGACACCGCGGAGATCACCGAGGTGGTGGCCGACGCGATGTGGGACGGCCCGGTCGCCCGCTGGCTGCAACCCGACCCGATGGCCCGCCGCCGCAACGTTCCCCGGTACTTCGAGATCTTCGTGGACTACGCCGTCCAGTACGGGGAGGTCTACGGCACCGCCGACGAGACCGGCCGGATGGCCGCGGTGGCCCTGTGGTTCCCGCTGACCTCGATGATTCCGCCGCCCTTCGAGTACGAGCGGCGCGTCAAGGAGGCCGCCGAGGACGCGATCGACCGGGTCCAGCAGTTGGACGTCGCCCTTGACGCCAACCACCCGCTGGAACCGCACCACTACCTGGCCTTCCTCGCCGTCCGCCCGAGCCGCCAGAACCACGGTCTCGGCAGCGCCCTGATCGGCCGCCATCACGCCCGGCTGGACCAGGCCGGCATTCCCGCCTATCTCGAGGCGAACGACCCGCGTAACCGGGATCTCTACCTTCGACACGGATACCAGGTCCGGTCCGTGATCGACCTACCCGACGGGCCGCCGCTCTGGACGATGTGGAGGGCGCCTATGGTCTGATGCCGACCCGAGAGGCTCAGGCAGCCGCCCGGAACTCGTAGGCCCAGAACTGCTCCTCGTCCATGCGTTCGGCATGCATCGTGCCGCCGGCGAACCGGTTCAGGATCCGTTCGGTCGCACGACCCATGTTGCGCTTCGCGTCGTTGTATCGACAGAAGTCGAGGGCGATGATCCCGTTCTGGCTGGAAGCGGTGCGGTACATCGCCTCCATGAGATCCAGGAGTGCGCGGGAGGATCGACGGTCACGATCGACAGCGACGAACCCGGCGTACCAGATGCGCCGTTGCCGGTACAGCTCCGGCCATCGACGTTCGAAGTACTCCGGAGAGATCAGTGACATCGAATAGAGATCATTGCTGAGGGTGGCGAACCCGCAGAGAGTGCCCTCGTCGTCGTAACAGAGGTACTTCTCCACGCGCCGGTCCAGCATGACCTCGTCGAACTCCGACTGGTACATCAGATGACGCTGCACCGCCAGTGCGCGCATCTCACCCAGTGCTCGCTCATAGAGCTCCCATGCGGCCTTGTGCAACTCGTCGTCGGTGATCTGGTCGATGACCTTGACAAGCATGACTGCTCCTCCCCGGGCTCCGTGCCGAGCCGGCTCGCATCGCTCGTACTTATGTCGATCGATTGCAGTTGACCAACAGAGTACGAAGCGAATTGGCATCGCGACAATGCGTGTGCGGGGAAAATCATGTGCCAATTCCAGATTGGAGGGTTGCCGTTGGTCCGAAGCCGCTGCAACTTGCAAAGTTGCAGGTAGATTTGCCGGATCGCAGCCCGTCGAGACCCGCGCCGGCATTTTTCCGCCCAGGCCGCCGGAATCGTAATCGGCAAGTGCAGTATTCCGTGGGTCGGCCTTTCAGTGAAATGCACCGAGTACTGGCCTTCGTGTTCAGTACTCCTTGTACTCGCCCGCGCAGACGCGTGAGTACATGAGTGCATCAGCGTGAATGCGCGGAGGAAGCCTGACACGGATCACCCTTCGACGACACCGGCGGGCGCGGCTCCGGCACACGGCGGGCCACGCCGGCGGTCAGCGCATCCCCCTGCCGCCCCGGGTGGCTCGTCGTCGTGTGACAAGGCGGAAACCGTCCTCGTGCACTACCGCGAGTACCGGCCTTTCTGCGTGAACATCGCCGGCGGTCACTGTTTCGGTGGCACTGCACGTCAGGTTCCCTGCGGCATCGACCGGTGAATCCCTACCGCTTTCGTCGCCCACGGTATTCCGGTGATCGACCGTGAATACGGTCTGTTCGAGGACTGCGGGCACGCCGGTGCCGCCGGACCGGGCGGAATCCCGGATTCCTCGAACTGTTCGAACACCGTGTCCCGGCATTCCGGCACGCCGCGAGGGCCCGTCAGGGGGCGGTGGTGGCCGCCAGGCACAGGCCCAGGGCGATCACCACGGCGCCGGTCAGGGCATCGAGCGAACGCCGGACCGCCGGGCAAGCACCCGGCGCTGGGTCGCGACCAGGCTGGCGACGACGGTGAACCAGGCGATCGTGACGACCACGGCCACCGCGGAGAGCAGGCAGCACGCCGGTGAAGGAGCTGTCGGGGGCGACGAATTGGGGGAGTAAGGCGATGAAGAAGACGCCGGCCTTCGGGCTGAGACACGCCCGCGGCGATCCCGGCGGCCGCCAGATGTCGTGCCGCCGGCCACCCACCATCGATCGGCGCGGCGAAGTCCGGTCCGGGCGACTTCGCCGCCAGGGCCGTGATGCCGGCGAAGGTCAGAACGTGCGCGGTCGTCGTCTGCCCGCATCCTGCACCACCGGCCCTGGCCGGGGCCAGGGCCGTACCGGAAGGCCCGGCCTCGACGCCTATCCCTTGACTGCTCCGATGATCACGCCCTTGGTGAAGTGGCGCTGGACGAACGGATAGATGATCAGCGCGGGCACGATCGTGACCACCACCACGGCCATCTTGATCGCAAGGCTGGGCGGCATCGACGCCCCCAACCCGGGGATGTAGACCGCTGCACCCGACGTCAACGGCGACTGCCCGGCCAGGATGAACTGCTGCAGCACCCGCTGCACCGGCTGCAGGTCGTTACGGTCGATGTAGAGGATCGCGTTGAAGAAAGCGTTCCAGTAGCCGACCGCGTAGAACAGCCCGACCACAGCGGTCACCGCTTTGGAGAGCGGCAGCACGATCCGGGTGAGGATGCGGAACTCGCCGGCGCCGTCGATCCGGGCGCTGTCCAGCAGCTCGCCGGGGATGCTCATGAAGAACGCCCGCAGCACCACCAGGTTGAACGCACTGATCGCGGTGGGCAGGATCAGCGAGAGCAGGTTGTCCTTGAGGCCCAGGCCGGTGACCACCAGATAGCTCGGGATCATGCCCGGATAGATCAGGAATGTCAGCAGGAAGTAGAACAGGATCGGCCGGTGCCCGAGTGTCCCCGGCCGGGACAGCCCGTAGGCCGCGAGCACCGTGACGATCAGGCTCAGTGCCGTGCCGACCGCCGTCACCAGCGTGCTCACCAGGACCGCGTCGGTGACCTGCCCACCCGAGAAGATCACCACGTAGGCCGACGGGTTGAACTCGCGGGGCAGGAAGACGTAGCCACCGGCCTCGTTGATCGTCTTCTCGGACGAGAGGCTGGTGACCACGACCACCCAGAGCGGGACGAGCACGGCCGCCACCACCACGGTGAGGATCGTGCCCTTGCCGAACTGACCGAGGAGCGTGGGCTTCTCCTCCCACACCGGCCGGGAACTCTTGCGAACAGCGCTGACGCTCATGACTTGGAATAGATCCCTTGCTCGCCGAACCGGTGCGCGATCTTGTTGGCCCCGATGATGAGCAGGAGGCCGACCACCGCCTTGAACAGGCCGGCGGCCGCACCGACGCCCCATTGCTGGACCGCGATGCCCTGGTAGTAGACGTAGGTGTCGAGCACCTCGGCGGCGTCCCGGCCGACCGCCTCACGTTGCAGCACGAACTGCTCGAAGCCGACGTTGAGCGCGTCGCCCAGTCGCAGGATCAGCAGCAGGACGATGACCGGCCGCAGCCCGGGCAGGGTGATGTGCCAGAGCCGTCGCCACCGCCCGGCACCGTCGGCTGCGGACGCCTCGTACAGGCTCGGGTCGATGGCCGCCAGCGCCGCCAGGAAGACGATCATGCCCCAGCCCGCGTCCTTCCAGACCGCTTGCGAGGTGATCAGGAAGACGAACGTGTCCGGGTTCGTCATGATGTCCGGAACGGCCATCCCGGACTGGCGCAGGGTCTGGGCGATCAACCCGGCACCGCCGAGCATCATCTGGAACAGCGAGACAACCAGCACCCAGCTGAAGAAGTGCGGCAGATAGACGACGCTCTGCACCAGCGACCGCAGGCGCGGCGACATGATGCTGTTCAGCAGGATCGCCAGGATGATCGGGATCGGGAAGTAGAACACCAACTGGAACGCCGTGATGGACAGGGTGTTGACCACCGCATCCCAGAACGACGGGTTCTTGAACAGGTACTCGAAGTTGCCGAACCCGATCCACTCGCTGTAGAGGAACGCCTCCAGCGGGTTGTCCCCGGCGAACGGGTTGTAGTCCTGGAACGCGATCACGTTGCCCAGGGCCGGCAGGTAGTGGAAGACCGCCAGCAGGGCCATCGCCGGGAAGCACATGAGCAGCAGCGGCCAGTCCCGCCGCAGCCGCGCCCCGAAGGAGAGCTGCTGACGCTGCGGCGAGACCTTGGCCTTCTTGCGTTTCGTGTCGGGGGCCGACTCCGCCACGATCGGAGGGGCGCTCATCGTCCGTTGTCAGCCAGGACCTTGGCGTAGAAGTCGCGTGCCGCGTCGCCGCCGCCGGCCTTCCACTCGTCGATCACCTTCGGCAGGTCGGAGAGGGGACGCCGGCCGCGCTGAATGTCGGTGATCTTGTCGTCGGTGGGCTGCTGGATCGCCGCCTGCTGGGTCGGCACCTCGACCTTGATCCCCTCCCATGGGTTCTTCTCGAGGTACTGCGTGGCGTCGTTGCCCCAGTTCACGAAGTCGGACGCGTAGTTGGGGATGTCCGGGCCGCCGACCACCACCGGCGGACGGCCGCCGAGGAAGATGAACTGGTTGGCGAACTCCTTGACGTACAGGTCGTTGGTGACCGGTGCACCACTGGCGTCCCGGGTGAAGTGGGTGCCTTCCGTCCCGTAGTTCATCAGCTCGTACTCCTTGGTGCCGAACGGCGCCGCCACATAGTTGAGCACCCGCAGCAGCTCCGCCGTACGCTCCTGGCCCAGGCCCTTCTTGACGAAGGTCCACATGATCGACGGGGTGCCACCCCAGCGCACCGGGGGCTTGCCGGCATCCGCCCCGAATGCCTTGACCGCCTGCATGTTGAAGCCGGGCGTGGTGGCGATCGCGGGCCGCTGGACCTCTTTCCAGGCCCCACCGCCGTCGGCGAACATGAAGATCTTGCCGCCCTTGAAGAGCGTCTTGACGTCGCCGCCCTTGCTGCTGGCCAGCTCGGGGTGGATCAGCTTCTCGGCGTAGATCCGGGCCATGAACTCGACGGCCCGCTTGTACTCCTCGGTCTCGTACCGGTGGTAGACCTTGCCGTCGGCGCCCTTGGCCCAGCCGTTCTGCGACCCGGTGTTGCCGCAGATCTGCAGCACCTCCTGGAAGATGTCGCCGAACGCCCACTCGCCCTTGTCCGCGTTGGTCATCTTCTTGCCGAACTCGTAGACCTCGTCCAGCGTGGTCGGCGCGGCGATCCCACGCTGGTCGGCGATGTCCTTGCGGTAGAAGAGCATGGTCGGGAACGGGTTGTCACTGGGGAACGGGACGCCCATCAGCTTGCCGCCCCACACCGCGTCCTGCCACGACTTGGTGTCCAGGCCGGCCAGCAGCGGATAGGCGTTCGCCTTGTCCCCGGCCAGGTACGGCGTGAGGTCCTCGAAGAGCGCGTGTACGCCCTCGTTGAACCGGGCCAGCTTGTTGATCTCCCAGCCCGGGATGCAGGTCAGGTCGGGCACGTCTCGGGCGCCGAGCATGGTGTTCAGCTTGTCGCCGTAGGTGACGCCGTCCTGGATGCTGAAGTTGATCGTGCCGCCCAGGTCGGCGTTGACCCCGCCGACGAGCTTGTTGTCGGTCGGCGGCGCCGGGCCCCACCAGGGCGTGGTGGCCGAGATCGGCTGTCCGCTGGTGATCGGCTTCTCGGCGACCGCGTCGGCCAGCGACGTCGGGTACTTCTGGTATCCGTCGGCCACCGGCCGGGTGCCCTTGATGTCCGGCGGGACCAGGGTGGAGTCCTTGAAGGTCGGCACCACTCCGGCGGCCTGCTCGGCGGTGGTCGCCGAACCCTTGGAACCCGGCTCCTTGCTGCAGCCCGCGAGCGTCCCGCCACTGGCCAGTGAGGCCGCGCCGAGGCCGACCAGCCCCAGGAAGTTGCGCCTGTTCGTCGTTCCACCCACGGGCTTACCACCCTTCCGTTATGGAGTTACTTTGGTTAGCGTCTAAACTAAGTGCATCGAAGACAAGCTAACTGACGTGCGACGACCGGACAAGCGGTCTCTTGGGAGCGCGCCCACTGCGACGCTCCGTGGAGATGCGGCAAGATGATCCAGCGGGACGGCACGGGACGGCCGAGAGCGGAGCTTGATGTGAAGACGACCAAGGCCGAGCCGCAACCGGCGGACTTCGCCGACGTGCGCGCCACCAACCTGGCCGTGGTCCTGCGCCATCTACGGGTCAACGGGCCCAGCTCACGCGCCTCGATCGCCGCGTCGACCGGGCTCAACAAGGCCACCGTCTCCAGCCTGACCAGCGACCTGATCGGCCAGCGGCTGCTGCGCGAGACCGGCCTGTCCGGCAACCGGATCGGCCGGCCCTCCACCGTGCTCGCCCTGGACGGCTCGGCCTATGCGGCCATCGGCCTGCAGGTCGCCGCGGACAGCCTGACCGCCCTCGCCGTCGACTTCGCCGGCGACCGGTTGCTGCTCTGGCACCGTGCGTTCGACGGCGAGCCGGCCACCACCGGCGCCGGCCGGGCGGTCACCGCGATCACCGCTCTCGCCCAGCGCGCCGCGGTCCGGGTCCGTCAGCAGGGGCGGCGCGTGCTCGGACTGACCGTCGCGGTTCCCGGCCTGGTGGAGGACGGCACGGTCCGGCTGTCGCCGCCGCTCGGCTGGTCCGACGTGGACCTGGGCGGCCGTCTCGCCGGATCGTTGCGCCAGCCCGGCCTGGACGTCGCGGTGGCGAACCACGCCGGCCTGGCCGCGCTCGCCGAGCTGCGCCACGGCGGCCATCCGGCCGGTCTCGACCTGACCTATGTCACCGGCGCCGCGGGCCTGGAGGCCGGGATCGTCGCCGACGGCCGCCTGCTGCTCGGCGCCCGCGGCTTCACCGGGCAGATCGGGCGGTTCGCGCTCGGCCCGGCCGGCTCCCCCACGCTGCAGGACCTGGCCGGCATCGAGCCGCTGGTCCGCCGCACCCTGCCGGACGTCGACCCGGAGGCGCTCACCGACCTCGGTCCGGCGGTCGAGCAACTGGCCGTCCTGGCCCGCTCCGGCGACGCCGGCGCCGTCGCGGCGCTCCGGGACACCGGATGTCACCTGGGTCAGGGCCTGGCCCTGGTGGCGAACCTGGTCAACCCCGAGGTGATCGTCCTCGGCGACCACTACGCGAGCCTCGCGGAGTGGATCGTCCCGGCGGCCGAGGCGGAGCTCGCCCGGCACACACTGGCACCCGCCGCGGGTGGCGCGCGCCTGGTCGCGTCCGCTCTGGGCCGGCACGCCGCGGCCCTCGGCGCGGCCGTCTCGCACCTGGACCGGATCGACACCGGGCACCTGCCGGAAACCCGCTGACGGAGACGCCCGACACATCCCGGCGGTGGCCGATCGAGCCCCGTCGTAACGATCCTCGCCTCTTGACCAACGTGTGACGAGGGTGCGAGCCTGACGGAACTCCGTCCGAAACATTCGCGAAATCCACGCGTGGTGGCTTTCGCCGCTCGATTGTCGAAGCGCTTCGACGACCGACTCGGCCCGAAGGAATACGTTGTGACCGATTCCCCCACTCGCATCGTTTTTCGCGACCCGCAGCAGAAACTCGCCACGCGGGTCACCGACCTCCTGGGCCGGCTGAACCTGGCGGAGAAGATCGGCCTGCTGCACCAGCACCAGGCCGCCGTCCCACGCCTGGGCGTCGATGCGTTCCGGACCGGCACCGAGGGGCTGCACGGGGTGGCCTGGCTCGGCGTCGCCACCACCTTCCCCCAGGTGGTCGGGCTCGCCAGCAGCTGGGACCCGGAGCTGCTGCGCCGCGTCGGCGAGGCGGTCGGCGTCGAGGTGCGCGCCATGCACCACCGCGACCCGGAGAACGTCGGCCTCAACGTGTGGGCGCCGGTGGTCAACCTGCTGCGCGACCCGCGGTGGGGACGCAACGAGGAGGGCTACGCCGAGGACCCCTGGCTGACCGGGGTGCTCAGCACGGCGTACTCGCGGGGGCTGCGCGGCGACCACCCGCTCTGGCTGCGGACGGCACCCACCCTCAAGCACTTCCTGGCCTACAACAACGAGACCGACCGGTGTCTGACCTCCAGCAACCTGCCGCCGCGGGTGCTGCACGAATACGAGCTCCCGGCATACCGGCCGGCGCTCGCGGACGGTGCCGCGGTCGCCGTGATGGCCTCGTACAACCTGGTCAACGGGCGCCCGGCACACCTCAGCCCGCTGATCAACGAGACGCTGCGGTCCTGGACCGAGGACGACGTGATGGTCGTCGGCGACGCCTGGGCGGTGCACAACCTCGCCGGTGACCAGCAGTGGAGCGAGGACCACGTGGCCGGTTTCGCCGCCGCGCTGCGGGCCGGCGTCGACTGCATCACCGAAGACCCCGCCGCGTCGGTCGCCCACCTCACCGCCGCCTGCGAACAGGGCCTGCTCAGCGAGTCCGACGTGGACGCCGCCGTCCGGCACATCCTGTCGGTGCGGATCCGCCTCGGCGAGTTCAACCCGGAGGAGGACCCGTTCCGGCACATCGGCCCCGAGGCCGTCGACTCCGCCGAGCACCGTGCGCTGGCCCGCGAGGCCACCCGCGCCTCGGTGGTGCTGCTGCGCAACGACGGCATCCTGCCACTGAACCCGGCGACGCCGCGGACCGTCGCGGTGATCGGGCCGCTCGCCGACGTGACCTTCGACGACTGGTACAGCGGCACTCCGCCGTACCGCCGGACCCTGCGCGACGGCATCACCGAACGGATCGGCACCGTCCTCTTCCACGAGGGGGTGGACCGCGTCGCGTTGCGCTGCGCGGCCGGGCTCCTGGTCACTGATCACGATCTTCTTCGGGTACGCGCAGAGCACGGCACCCCGGACGACGCGCTCTTCGACGTGCTGGACTGGGGCGAGGAGACCATCTCGCTGCGCGCCGTGTCGAACGGTCTGTTCGTCGGCGCCGACGGTCTCGGGCCCGAGGCGCACCGACTCGTCCACGACCGGCCCGGCCCGAACGGCTGGGAGGTGCGCGAGACGTTCCGTTTCGTGCCGGTCTCCGGTGGTGTGCTGCTGCGGCACGTACAGAGCGGCCGCTTCCTGGCCGCCGGGGCCGACGGGGTGGTGCGGACCGCCGCCGAGGTGCCCGCCGACGCCACCGTCTTCACCGTCGACCTGCTCGTCGACGGCGTGACCGCGGCCGCCGCGGTGGCCGCGCAGGCCGACCTGGTCGTGCTCGCCCTCGGCAACCATCCACTGGTGGCCGGCCGGGAGACCGCCGACCGGCGGGACCTGTCCCTGCCCGGCACCCAGAACGACCTGCTGCACGCGGTGCACGCCGCCAACCCGCGGACCGTGCTGGCGTTGACCAGCGCGTACCCGTATGCGATCGGCTGGGCCGCCGACCACCTGCCGGCCGTCCTCTGGTCGTCGCACGGCGGTCAGGAACACGGCGCCGCGCTCGCCGACGTCCTGTTCGGCGCGGAGCCGACCGGACGCCTCACCCAGACCTGGTACGCGGACACCGGCGACCTGCCGGAACTCCTCGACTACGACATCATCGCGACCGACGCGACCTATCTCTACTACCGGGGCACGCCGCTGTTCCCGTTCGGCCACGGCCTCGGCTACACGACGTTCCACCACGAGAACCTGCGGCTGAGCGCGACCACGGTCGACCCGTCCGGCACGGTCACGGTCAGCGTCGACGTCGTCAACACCGGCGACCGGGCCGGCACCGAGGTCGTCCAGCTGTACACCCGTCAGCAGCGTTCCCGGGTCAAGCAGCCGCTGCGCAGCCTGCGCGGATACCGCCGGATCCACCTCGAACCCGGGGCGCGCGCCACCGTCGAGATCCCGCTGGCCGCCGCCGACCTGGCGTTCTGGGACGTCACCCGGTCCCGTTGGGTGGTCGAGGACGCCGGGCACACGATCGCCGTCGGCCGGTCCAGCACCGACTGGACGCAGACCGCGACCCTGCGCGTCGACGGTGAACGCATCCCGTCCCGTGACCCGCGGGCCGGCCTGCGCCTGATCGACAACGACGGTTACGACGCCGTCCTGCCCGCCCCGGTCGACCGCGCTCCCGGCGAGGCCCTGCGCAGCGTCCACGCCGGCGCCTGGGCGGTCTTCGACGACGTCGACTTCGGCGCCGGCGTCACGAGCCTGCGCGCCGAGGCCGCCGCCCGGGGCGAGGCCGCGACACTCACCCTGCGCCTGGACGACCCGCTCTCCGGACCGGTCCTGGCCACCGTCCCGGTCCCGCCGGTCGAGGGCCGCGAGGAATTGACCGAGGTGACCGCCGGTTTCCCGCCGGTGGCCGGCACCCACGACCTGTACCTCCGCTACGACCACCCGGATCTCACCGTCGCCACCGTCACCTTCGACGCCTAGACACCTCTCGTCATCGGGGTCCGAAGCCCATCCGTGTGGTGACTTCGGGCGTGCAGCGCGCCCGTATTCACCACACCCGCCATGGTGTGGTGACTTCGGGCGTGCAGCGCGCCCGTATTCACCACACCCGCCATGGTGTGGTGACTTCGGGCGTCCAGCGCGCCCGTAATCACCACACGGATGGGCTTCGTCCCTACGTGTCTAGGCGGTGGCCCGTTCCTTCTCCGTCGAGCGGTCGGCCGTCACCCGCAGCCAGTCCAGCCTGTCGGCGTCGGGGGACCCCGCTGCCGCGGTGTAGGCGACGATGCGCAGGTCGGCGCCGGGCACCGTCAGCACATCGCAGTCAAGCGTCACGTCGCCGATCTCCGGGTGGCTGATCGTCTTCTCGTCACTGGTCAGCGTCGTGGCGCCGACCGTCGTCCACAGGCGCTCGAACTCCGGCGAGGCCTGCCGGAAGCCGGTCACCAGCGCGGCCAGCCGTGGATCGGCGGGGTACCGGTCCGCGGCGTCCTTGAGGTCGGCGACGATGGTGGCTGCGAAGGCGTCCGGCCCGGCCGTCGAGGTCAGTGGCCGCAGGTAGGCGGGCGCGGACCCGGTGCCGAACAGCATGTGCGCGATGGTGCGCTCCGGTTCGGGGATGACGGCCGGGTCACCGTGCAGGGCGATCCACATGGGGTTCCACCACAGCAGCCGCCAGTCCGCCGCGAAGATCCCGATCGGCACGTCACCGAGCCGGGCGGCGAGCCGCTGGACACCCGGCGGGACATGGTCGTCGACCATCCCGTCCTGCGGCGGCAGCAGCCCGGCGGCGCGGAAGAGCTGGTCGCGTTCCGGTCGCCGGAGTTGAAGAGCCCGGGTGATCGCGGCCACCACCTGCGCCGACGGATTCGTGGCGCGGCCCTGTTCGAGGCGTAGCACGTACTCCACGGACAGCCCGGCCAGTCCGGCCAGATCCTCACGTCGCAGGCCGGGAGTGCGGCTCCTGGCCGTCCGGGTGAGCCCGGCGTCGGCCGGATCCAGCCGATCACGCCATCGCCGTACCAGGGCACCGAAGGTCACCGCGCTCATCGCTTCATGATCGCAGCCTGGGTACCGCTGGTACCAGGGTCGATCAGGTGCCTGGCTGCCCCCTGCCGATGGCCGGAAGCTGATCCCATGCTCATCACCAGTACCGACCGGACCGTTCCGATCACCGTCTTCGCCCGGACGTCCGCCACCCCCGCCGTCACGTTCCGGATCATCGCCCCGATCGACCTGAGCCGGGTCTTCGTCGCCGACCGCCTGTTCCCGGGGATCGCCGGGGTGGAGGACCAGACCAGCGACTGGGACCACGCCGGGGTGTCCCGGCGGCCACGGTTCACCGACGGTTCGCACGCCACCGAGGCGCTCACCGAATACGTCGACGGCCACGGTTTCGCGTACGAGCTGACCGGCTTCACCAACGCCCTGGGTGCGCTGGCCCGCGGCGTCCGCGGTGAGTTCTCGTTCCTGCCCGACGGGGACGGTACTACGATCCGCTGGACGTACGAGTTCAAGCCCCTCCCCGGACGAAAGCTGATCATCGCCGGGCCGTTCCGCCCGCTGTGGCAGCGTTACATGCAGGCGGCGCTGAACCGGATGGTCGCGGTCGTCCAGGGGGAAGCCGTGTGAGCGGGAGCGTCAGCGCGGGGCGGAGACCTGGTGGGGGTGGTCCGCCCGCAACGTGACCGTTTTCGTCAAGCCGGGCAGGCCCAGTTCGACCGTGCGGTCGACGGGTGAGGTCAGCGTCGCGTCGACCCGGTCCGGGGTCCAGGACACGTCGACGGTCACCGGGCCGCGGGCGACCAGGCCGCGGACGCTCCCGGACGGCCACGCGCCGGGCAGCGCCGGGAGCAGGTCGACCCGGGCCACCCCGTCCGGTCCCACGTCCCGGCTGCGCAGCACCATCGCCACGATCAGCGCCGGGTAGGCGCCGGCCACGTCCACGTTGAACATGTGGTCGCGGTTGTGGGTGGGCACCATCGTCGGACGCCAGTACGCGTCACCCAGTCGTTCCAGTGCCGCGTACGCCTCCGCGGCCAGGCCCAGGTGCGCGGCTGCCACGCCGAGCAGCGCCAGGCCGTACCCCATCTCGTCGGACGCCTCGCTCAGCCACCACCGCAGGCGGGCCCGGACCGTCGCCACCGCGGCCGCGTGCAGAGCCGGGTCGGCGTCGACGAGCGGGTCGCCGGCGTACAGGAACGGGACCAGATGACTGGAGTGCCGGTGTTCGTGGTGGTCGCCGAACCTCGGGTCGATCCATTCGGCCAGCTCGCCGGCGGCGTTGATCCGGTGGGGCGGCAGCGCCTCCAGCAGGGTGCGCCGGCGGTCCGCCGACGGGTGGTCCGGGTCCAGGGCGAGCAGACCGCGGAGCAGATCCCGGACGGCCTGCACGTCGAGGGTGGCGTCGGCACAGGCCTGGGCGCCGGCGCCGTCCGGATCGTTCTCCGGGGAGTAGGACGGGCTGAACCGGGCGCGACCGTCGACGATCTCGACGACGTGCAGGTGGAAGTCGGCGACCTCGCGGAGGAACGGGAGGGCCCGGGCGGCGAGGAACTCCCGGTCGGCGGTGTGTTGCCAGTGGTCGAGGTACAGGCGGGCCAGCCAGGCGGCTGCCGCGGTCCAGAACGTCAGGCACCAGACCGGTCCGAAGTGGTTCTGTCGGCCGTGACTGCCCAGGTGTGCGGGGATGTAGACGCCGGGCGCGCCGTACAGCCGCCGGGCGTTCTCCCGGAAGTCGTCGTGCAGGGTGTCGAGCAGGTCGAACAGTGGTGTCATCAGTTCCGGAGTGCCGGTGGAATGCACCGACAGCAGCGCGGCCTGCAGGTTGCCGTCGACGGTCCAGCCGCTGCGCCACGGCGGCGACCAGGAACCGGACCAGACGCCCTGCAGGGTCGGCGGGCGGGTACCGGTGCTGCTGATGATCGCGTAGCGGCCGGCGTCGAACAGTTGCTGCTCCCGGCGTCCGCCCAGGTCGAGCGTGACCCGTCCGGCCAGGTCGCCGTGCCGGACGACGTGGGCCGCCAGGAGGCCGTCGAAGTCGCCGTCGGGAAGGGCTCCCGGCCGGTCCGGGGAGGGGGTGGTCCGGGCGACGATCAAAACCTCTTCCCGGGTACGCGTGACGCGCACGCCGACGGTGTATCCCGGCAGCGCCCCCGCCCAGTCCACGCCCGGGAACCGTGCGGTGAGCAGCAGTTCGTCTCCGGACCGCCGGGTGACGGCGTCCACCGGTCGTTCCGGTCGCCCGTCGGTGAGCCCGATCGTCACGGTTCCGTCGACGCCCCGGATCCGGGTCACCACCGCGTCGTGGACCCGGGACACGAACGTCTCGCAGGTCACCCCGTCCCAGGTCTGGGTCACCACACCGGTGGCGAAGTCGGTGCCCCGCGACCAGCCGGCGCCCACCGGACCGTCCGGGGTGAACGTGATCGTCGCCGCCGGGATCAGCGGATCGGTCCAGCGCGTTTCCGCGTACCCCGGATGCTCTTGAACTGCCAGGTCGCACACCGCCTGCGCCGCCTCGCTGAAGCGCCCGCCCGCGATGAGATCGCGCAGTCGCGGCAGGGCCGCGGCGGTGGCCGGTGCCGGGAGCGGCTCGGTGACCGGCTGGAAGATCTCCTCGTGGGCCAGGGTGAAGCGCAGCGCGGTGGGGGAGCCGTAGCAGAGGACACCCTGCCGGCCGTTCCCGCTGATCAGCGCGTGCTCCCAGTCCTCGGTGCTCGTCGTGATGCGGAAGGACTGATTGACAGCGGTATGCACTCTGCCTACTTTGTTTATCGTCCAAACTAAAGTCAAGGCGGTGCGATGCTCTTCTTCGGCGGCGACTACAACCCCGAGCAGTGGCCGGAGAAGGTCTGGGACGACGACGTCGCGCTGATGCGCCAGGCCGGCATCACCATGGTGTCACTCGGCATCTTCGCCTGGTCGCACCTGGAACCCCGCGAGGGCGAGTACGAGTTCGGCTGGCTCGACCGGATCATGGACAGGCTGCACGACGGCGGCATCCGGGTCGCCCTGGCCACCCCGACCGCCTCACCGCCGCCCTGGTTCACGCTCGCCCACCCGTCGGCCCTGCCGGTCAACGCCGACGGGGTCCGCCTCACCCACGGCAGCCGCGACACCTACTGCGCGTCCGCACCCGCCTACCGCGCGGCCGCCCGCCGCATCGCCGCCGCCCTGGGCGAGCGGTATGCCGGGCACCCGGCGCTGGCGATGTGGCACGTGCACAACGAGTACGGGACGGACTGCCGCTGCGATCTGACCGCCGAGGCCTTCCGGACCTGGCTGCGGGACCGGCACGGCGACCTGGACGTGCTGAACGAGGCGTGGACCACCGCGTTCTGGAGCCAGCGGTACTCGGACTGGTCGCAGATCATGCCGCCGCGCGCCACCCAGTACCTGCCGAACCCGGCCCAGGTGCTGGACTTCCGCCGGTTCCTCTCCGACGAGTTGCTGGGCGCGTTCACCGAGCAGCGCGACGTGCTGCGCTCCTTCACCCCGGACATCCCGGTGACCACCAACTTCGTCCAGGGCGGCTGGGTCAGCGTCGACCACGCCCGGTGGGCCGCCGAGGTGGACCTCGTCGCGGTCGACCACTACCCGGACTCGGCCGGACCGGGAGCCGAGGAGGAGACCGCCTTCGCCGGTGACCTGGCCCGCGGCTGGGGCGGGGGATCGTGGCTGCTGATGGAGACCGCGCCCAACCTGATCTACACGCCGGGCCGGATGCACGCCAAGGAGCCGGGACGTCTCACCCGGCACAGCCTCGGCTACGTGGCGCGCGGCTCCCGAGGGGCGATGTACTTCCAGTGGCGGCAGCCCCGCGGCGGCGCCGAACTGTTCCACTCGGCGCTGGTGCCGCACGCGGGCGCGGACAGCCCGGTGTTCCGGGAAGCGGTCGGACTGGGACGCGCCCTCAAGAACCTCGCTACCACGGCCGACGCGGCACCGCCCGCGGCGCGGATCGCGGTGGCCTGGGACGCCCCCTCCTGGTGGGCGCTGCAAGGGGCGGGACTCCCGGCCGCGGACATCGACTACCTCGCCGCGGTCCGGCAGGCCCACCGCGCGCTGTTCCGCGCCAAACGCCAGACCGGTTTCGTCTTCCCCGGCCTGGAATCCTTCCCGGACAGCCTCGGCGCCTACTCGATGATCGTGCTGCCGCACCTCTACCTCGTCTCGGACCGGGCCGCCGCGGCGCTCGGCGACTGGGTGGCCGCCGGTGGCCACCTGGTGGTCGGCTACCTCAGTGGCATCGCGGACCCGGCCGGCCGGATCCGGCTGGGCGGTTACCCGGGCGCCTTCCGCGACCTTCTGGGGGTACGGGCGGTCGAATGGCACCCGCAGCCCCCGGAGACGACGCTGCTGCTCGACGACGGCACGGTCGCCGGCCGCTGGGCGGAACGGGTGGAGACCGCGGGCGCCGCGACGGTCGCGTTGTACACGTCGGGGGTGCTGGCCGGCGCCCCGGCGATCACCCGTCGCGAGGTCGGGGCGGGCGTGGCGTGGTACCTCTCCACCGGACTCGACGACGACAGCCTGGAACGGCTGCTCGGCACGGTGGCGTCCGAGGCGGGCGTGGGGCCGGTGCTGGAAGGGCTGCCCCGCGACGTCGAGGCGGTACGCCGGGACGACCTGCTGTACCTGTTCAACCACGGACCGGTCGCGGCGTCGTTGCCGCTGCCCGGTCCGGCGGTCGACGCGGTGACGGGCCGGCCGCTGCACGGTGCCGTCACGGTCGCCGGTGGGGGCTGTCTGATCGCGCGGCTCTCTGCGGTTTGATCTTTTTCGGTTTGATCTCTTGTGGCTCGATCTCTTGGCTTGATCAACATCCGCAGGGGGCGGTCAGTTCGTCGACCGGACGGGTCACCTCGCCGGTCGACGTGACCACCGGGAAACCCTCCCGAGCCCAGTACTCGAAGCCGCCGATCATCTCGCGGACCCGGTGGCCCTGCCGGGCGAGTTCCAGGGCCGCCTTGGTCGCGCCGTTGCAGCCCGGCCCCCAGCAGTAGACGACCAGCTCGGCGTCCCGGGGCAGGGTTGCCGGATCGGGCCGGTGGACGGCACCCGGGAGGTGCCCCTGATCCCAGGAGGCGGTGTTCCGGGAGTCGATCAGGATCAGTCCGGGCCGGCCGGACTCCAGGGCGGCGTGCACGTCACTGACGTCGGTCTCGAAGGCCAGTTTCGCGGCGAAGAAGGCCTCAGCGCTGTTGTTCATGATCCGATCCTGCGATGTCGTGGGCCGGCCGGACCAGTGGCGGGAACGACGGCGGGCGCTAACATCGCGCCATGCTGACGGTGGGACGGCGCGGCCACGCGGTGGCGGTGCTGGCATACGACGGGATGTCGGTGTTCGAAACCGGCATCGTCACCGAGATCTTCGGGCTGCCCCGGCCCGAGTTCGACGTGCCCTGGTACGAGTTGACCATCTGCGCCGAACGGCCCGGACCGATCCGTCTCGTCGGCGGCGCCACCCTGCACACCACGCACGGGCTGGAGGTGTTCCAGCAGGCCGAGACGCTGATCGTGCCCGGGGTGCCGGACGTCGAAGCAGCGACCTCCCCGGCCCTGGTGTCCACGCTGCGCCGGGCCCACGCCCGGGGCGCGCGGATCATGTCGATCTGCTCGGGCGCGTTCGCCCTGGCCGGCGCGGGACTCCTGGACGGCCGCCGGGCCACCACCCACTGGCGATACGCGGCCGCCCTGCGCCGGCGGCACCCCGCCGTCGACGTCGACGCGGACGTGCTCTACATCGACGACGGCACGGTCCTGACCAGCGCGGGCAGCGCCGCCGGACTCGACCTGTGCCTGCACGTGGTACGCCGCGACCACGGCACCGGCATCGCCAACGCGGTCGCCCGGCGCCTCGTCGTCCCACCCCACCGGGACGGCGGCCAAGCCCAGTTCGTCGAGACGCCGATGCCCGCCGACGCGGACGACGACCGGGTCGCGGGCAGCATCGCGTGGGCACTGGGCCACCTCGCCACCCCGATCACCGTCGACCAACTGGCCCGGCGCGCGCACATGTCGTCGCGGACGTACCTGCGGCACTTCGCCCGGGCGACCGGCACCAGCCCGATCCGGTGGCTGATCGCGCAGCGCGTACACGCGAGCCTGGCCCTGCTGGAGGACGGCGGGCTGCCGATCGAGGAGGTGGCGGCGGCTGTCGGCTTCGACGCCGCGGTGACCTTCCGCCACCACTTCAGCCGGGCGATGCGTACGTCGCCGTCCGCCTACCGCCGTGCCTTCAGCGCTGCCCAGCAGCAGTCCCCGTCTTGTTGACTGCTGGCGCCCGGTCACGCTGACCGCGCTGGTGCTCCGTCACGCCCGGCGTCGGCACCCGCACTCTCGGATCGTGCCGACTCCGGGGCGTGCCGGGTTCGGATCGTGCCGGGTTTGGGTTGTGCCGGGTTCGGATCGTGCCGACTCCGGGGCGTGCCGGGTTCGGGGCGTGCCGAGTTCGGGTTGTGCCGGGCCGGGGTCGTGCCGGGCTTGGGTCGTCAGCCGTCGTCCACGGTCGTCGTCAGTCCATGGCTCGACCGTGTCCGACGGCTGGGTTGGCGGAGCCGTCGGACACGGCTGTTCAGGAGGCGAAGTTCAGCCCTGAGTGGCGGCTCGGGATGGGCGGCCGTCGTTGAGGGTCGTTTCCGGCTCTTGGATCAGCCGTGGGTGACGGCTGGGGGTGGTTCAGCCGTCGTCCACGGCTGTTCGGGAGGTGGGGTTCAGCCGTGGACGACGGCTCGGGGTCGTCAGCCGTTCTTCAGGGTTCTTTCTGCGGCGTCGGGCGACCGCTGGCGACGGCTCGTGTTTGTGGGCCGTCGCCCACGGCTGTGCTCGGATTGCAGGTAACCGTGGCCGACGGCTGGGGCGGCCCTGCGGGGTCACACGGCGAGGGGTTCGCGCTGCGGGACCGCAAGGTAAAGGGACCGCAAGGCAAGGGGACCGCAAGGCAAGGGGCTCGCGCTCCGGGGACTCCCTCTGCTGGGTGCGGGTCAGTCGAGGAGGGCGTCCAGCCACGGGTTGCGGAACGTGCCGGACGGGTCGAAGCGGCGGGTCAGGGCGGCGAAGTCGTCGAAACGGGGGTAGGCGGCTCGCACGTCGGCCGGGGCCATCGTGAAGACCTTGCCCCAGTGCGGGCGGGGGGACAGCGGGGCGAGCGCCTTCTCCAGGTCGGCGACGACCGGGAGCACCGCCTCGGTGTCGGCGATCCAGGTGAAGTGCAGGGCCAGGCTGTCCCGCCCGTGGTTGGGGCTGAGCCACAGGTCGTCGGCGGCGATGGTGCGGATTTCGCAGATCTGCAGGACGTCGGCGACCCGTCCGCGTAGTCCGCCGACCGCGTCGAGGGCGGCCACCGCGTGTTCGCGGGCGATGTGCCATTCGGACTGGAGTTCCTCACCGCTGCTCGGGGTGAACTCCATCCGGAAGTGTGGCAGGCGCTCCTGCCACGGGCCGGGGACGCCGCCCTGCTCGGTGCAGTTCACCGTGGGCATGCCGGGCACCGGGTGGCGCGGGCCGTCGGCGCGGCGGGCGCCGAAGTAGTCGTCGCCGGTCAGCGGGTCGGGCCGTTTCAGCCACACCTGGTCGATGTCGGGTCCGGTCCAGCTGGTGAAGAGGCTGACGCTGTAACCGTCGGCGAGGATCTCCTCCAGGTCGGTGCGGAGGGCGGCGGCCGGCAGGTTCTCGAAGACGTACTGGCGCAGCGGGAACGACGGCACCACGTCGAGGGTGAGGGCGGTGACCACGCCGAGCGCGCCGAGCCCGACGACGGCGCCGGCGAAGTCGGGGTCGCCCCGGCGCAGGGTGACCGTTTCGCCGTCGGCGCGGATCAGTTCGACGGCGGCGACGGCGGTGGCCAGGTTGCCGTTGCGGATGCCCGAGCCGTGCGTGGCGGTGGCGACCGCGCCGGCGACCGAGATGTGCGGCAGCGAGGCCAGGTTGTGCACGGCCAAGCCCTCGGCCTGCAGGGCGGTGGCCAGTTCGCCGTACCGGATGCCGCCGTCGACGCGGACCGTGGTCCGGTCCGGTCCGATCTCGACGGTGCGCGGGAGGTCGGCGAGGGAGATCAGGTCGCCGTCGGTGTCGGCGATCCGGTTGAACGAGTGGCCGCTGCCGAGCACGCGCAGTTTCGGTGCCGCGGTGACGATCGCGCGGACCTCGGCGGTGGAGGTGGGGCGGTGCACGTGATGCGCGCCGAAGACGATGTTGCCGGCCCAGTTGGTCAATTCCCGCATCGCTTCACCCTACGACGACCTGCACGGTTGTCTTTAGATGTATACGCTTATTAAAATCGGGCGATGCCGCTGGATGCCTCTCGGAACAGCCTTGTGCTACCCATTCTGGGCCTTCTCGTCCAGCAGCCCGCTCACGCATACGACCTGTCGACCCGGCTGCGGGAGCGATGTGCTCCGCTGACGGTCACCCGCAGCACGGTGACCACCCTGCTCAAGTCGCTGGCACGGGCCGGTCTGGTGCGGGCGCGCAAGCCCGGACGGGTGGGCAATCGACCACCCCGGACGGTCTACGAGGCGACCGCCGCCGGGGTCGCCTGCTTCAGGGAGAAGCTCGAGGTGGGCCTCCGGGACACGCCGGCCGCCTCGGTCGACTTCGTGCTCGCGGTCGGCTTCGCCGAGGCGCTCGCCCCGGACCGGGCCGCCGGGATCCTCGACGACCGGGCGCGGCGGCTGGCCGGTGAGGTCGCCGATGACGGGACCGCGCCGCTCGAGGAGGCCTACTGGCGGGGGATCGTGGCGGCCGAGATCGACTGGCTGGCGACGCTGGTGGGGCGGATTCGGTCGGGAGAGCAGTCCTGGGGCTCCGAGCAATCGGCCGGGTTGCCGTTTCGCCCGGATGGTGTGCCTTCCGCGGGTTAAGGTCGATCCACCAGCCGACTCGAGGAGGAGGGCAGGCATGGCGTCGATCGTGGTCGCCGAGGACGACACGGACATCGCCGATCTGCTCGCCACCGTGCTGAGCAGTGAGGGGTACGCGGTTCGCACCGCACCGTCCGGCGCCGCCGCCCTCGATCTGATCGCCGAGTCCGGACCGGATCTGATCATCCTGGACCACCACATGCCCGGGATGAGCGGTCTCGACGTGGCCGAGCGTCTGCGCGCGCAGAAGGACACCGCCGGCATTCCGGTGATCATGTTGTCCGCCGCCGCGCCGGCCGCGGCCCGCGGACTGTGCGACGTGACCATCTCCAAGCCGGTCCGTCCCCGGCATGTGGTCGTCGCGGCCAAGGAGTTGCTGGCGGCCCGCGAGGCGGGACGTCGGACGAGCCCGGACGCGGCAGCCCACCTGGTGGACGTGAAGCGGCTGCTCGCCGTCTCCGACCTGCTCACCCGCCCGGCGCACGCGGCGGCGCTGGACACCTTCGCCGAGCGTCTGGCCGAGTTGACCGGGGTGCCGATGGCGGCGATCAGCCTGGTCCTCAACGACAGTGTGGTGGTGACCGGCTCGCACGGCCTGCCCAAGTGGGTCCGTGAGGCGGGCGGTGTGCCGGTCGAGTGGTCGCCGGACACCATCGTGGTGGCCGAGGACGTCCCGGTGCTGATCGGTGACAGTGCGACCGACGACGAGTACGCGGACACCCCGCTCTTCGCGATCAGTGGTGTCCGGTCGTATGCCAGCGTGCCACTGAACTCCGCCGAGGGGCACGTGGTCGGGACCCTGTGCGTGATGGACGAGAAGCCGGGCACCTGCACCGAGGACACCGTGCAGATCCTGCATTCGCAGCGCGCGCCCGCTTTGAACCTGTTGTCCCGGGCGGGATGACCGGACGGCGCGAAGTCCGGCCGGCCGACCGAGTATGGGTGCGACCGAACGTCGATCCTGGATCATCCGGTTGGCGTAGCGCGTACCCCCAAAGAAGGTTTTCGATGAAGCCGGGGCCCCGCTGAGCCGGTGGCGAATCGCCCGATGTTACCGATTGTTATATAAGTTGTCGCCGCGTTCATCTGCCCGTCTTTGAGTGACGGTGCGGTTACTGAGCGCGGCATGTGTGTTTCTAAGTGTGGAAACACGGACGACAAAGCTCAAAACGCCCGGCGTTTCATCGCTAGGGATCTAAATCGAGATGCGCCGCACGTTCTCTTGCGACGAAAGCTGCGTCACAATCAGTCACGCCCATGAGATAGGTGCGGGCAGGATGCAGACCAGCGAATCACGTGAGCGAGAGGGACGGCGTCATGGCGGAGATCCACCATTTCGATCATGGATGGATTACCCCGGCGGTCAGCTATCTGCTGTCCGTTCTCGGCTCGCTGCTGGGGCTCACCGCCGCGGTGCGCCTGCGCGGCTCGACGCGGTCCGGCGAGCGCATCTGGTGGCTGATCCTGGCCACCGTGGCGATCGGCGCGACCGGCATCTGGAGCATGCACTTCGTGGCCATGACCGGGTTCAAGGTGGACGGTACGCCCATCCGCTACGACGTCGGCCTGACCGTGGCCAGTGCGGTGATCGCGTTCGTCGCGGTCGGCGCCGGCCTGGCCATCGCGCTGCTCGGCACCGCCGCGCAGCAGGTCCGGATCCTGGCCGGCGGTCTGCTCGCCGGTCTGGGGGTGGCCGCGATGCACTACACCGGCATGGCGGCCATGCGGCTGCACGGCGAGATCCACTACGCCGGCGGGGAGGTCGTGCTCTCCATCGCCATCGCCGTGGTCGCCGCCACGGTGGCGCTCTGGCTCGCCCTGGTGGTGCACCGGCCGCTGGCCATTGCCGGATCCGCGCTGCTGATGGGCGTCGCGGTGAACGGCATGCACTTCACCGGCATGCTCGCCATGTCGGTGACGCGGGACACCGGTTTCGGTTCGGTGTCCGGCGCGAACGCCACCACCATGCTCATCCCGATCGGTGCGGCGGTGCTCTTCGCCGTGATCGGCATGGGGTATTCGCTGATGGCCGCGCCCAACGAGGACGACCGTGCGGCAGCGGAATACCTGGCCAGCCGTCTGGAGGCGCGGGAGCAGGCGCCCGCCACCGGGGTGCAGCCGGGGCAGCTGTGGGGTCAGCGCCCGCCGAGTCAGCCGGCCGATCCGGGACCGAGGCGTTCAGCGCTCGGTAACGGCGACTGGACATACCGCGATCGCGGTCCTCAGTAGAGCAGAACCGCAGGCCGGAGGGGCGGCTTTTATCAGCCGAACCGCCATGGGATCGATCCGCACGACAGCAGTGTCGCTGGTTAGGGTCGTGGGGCAAAACATGAAACTTGTAAGCGAAAGCTCCGAGCAAACGGGGGAACGCGTGGCGGTCGGCATACTCGGGACAGGGTCTTACCTCCCGGAGCGGGTCGTGACCAATGTGGACCTGCGAACGCTGGTGCCGGATGCGGACCCGGAATGGGTGTCGCGCAAGACCTTGATCGAGGCCCGCCGGTTCGCGGCGCCTCACGAGGCCACGTCCGACCTGGCCACGAACGCAGCCAAGGCGGCACTGGAACGGGCGGGCATCGCTGCCGCCGACATCGACTATCTGATCGTCTCGACGTCCACCGGGGACTCCCCGCAGCCGCCGACGTCGAACCTGGTGCAGCAGTCGATCGGCGCCGACAAGGCCGCCTGTTTCGACGTCAACGCGGTCTGCGCCGGCTTCGTCTTCGCGCTGAACATCGCGAACGGCCTGGTCGCGGCGAACCCGGGCGCACTCGTCCTGGTCATCGCGTCGGACATCTACTCGCGCATCCTGGACTTCGGCGACCGGCGCACCTCGGTGCTCTTCGGCGACGGCGCCGGTGCCGCGGTGGTCGGTTCGGTTGCCGACGGACACGGCATCATCGACATCGATCTCTCCTCCAAGGGTGAGGCGAACGACCTGATCTATGTCAAGGGTGGCGGCAGCCGGATGCCCCCCACGGCCGAGACGGTGGCCGCGGGCGATCACTACTTCCGGATGAACGGCCGGGGCGTGCGGGACTTCGTCGCCGGCGCGGTCCCGCCGGCCCTCGACGAGTTGCTGCGCCGTAACGAACTGAAGGCCGACGACGTCGAGCACTTCGTCCCGCACCAGGCGAACGGCATCATGCTGCAGGAACTGGTCGAGGCGGCCGGCTTCCAGAACGCGCACACGCATCTGACGCTGCCGTGGTACGGCAACGTGGGCAGCGCCTCGATCCCGGTCACCCTCGACGACGCGGCACGCAACGGCTCGCTGCGCGACGGTCAGCTGGTGCTGCTCGCCGGCTTCGGTGGTGGCATGTCGATGGGTTCCTGCCTGCTGCGCTGGGGTCGTTGACCTTTTCTGATCAACCTTTGGGCTGGATCAGCCAGTCCCAGGCGCGTCGCAGTCCGCTCATCGCGGGCTGCGACTCGTCCGGTTCGGGCAGGTTCTCGGCCGGTTCGCTGACGATCACCCCCTGCTCGAAGAGCCCGTCGATCCGGTCGGCCGCGGCGAACCGGTGTCCGAGCCCGGTCTCGAGCAGCAGTCCGTGGAAGATGTCCTCGGGAACGTCGGCGAGCACGTGTTCGACCGTGCCCACCGTGGCGCCCGACCGGTCGTAGACCGGCGTCCCGTTCTTGACGACCAGGTACGCCACCGGCGCGCCCAGGTCCTCCGACGTGGTGTTCCTGTGCTGGGTCATGACCCTTCTCCTTACCCGCGTTCCGGCTCGTCGGCACGTGGTGAGGGACATCATCTTTTCGGCCGATCCGCCCTAAACGTTTTGTACAGAATCCGTCTTTTGTCCCGAAACATTGCGAAGCCTGCAATGGGATGGACGGAATTCCCATAGTGTCCGTTTTGTCAGGCCAGTTCCCGCACGGCTTCACGGCTGACGACATGGCACGGAGGAATTCCCATGCAGACCACAAGGCGCATCGTCGCCCTCGCCACCGCGGCCACCGGGCTCCTCGCGGTCGCGGCGGCCCCGGCCGCCGCCGCACCCCGCGGCCCGCAGCCCGTCTCGACCTGGCTGCAATCGGTCCGGGCCAACACCAGTAGCTGGGTCAACATCTACTGGCGCACCGACCGTCGCATCTGCGACGTCGAAGTCCGCGTCCGGGCCGAACAGGCCCGCGTCGACTACCCGGGGAACGCGCGCTCGGCGACCTTCTCCCGCGGCGACTCATTGTTCCCGGGGCGCACCGACTTCACCCGGATCCGGGTCACGCCGTTCCTGCAGCGGCAGGGCGTGACACAGCTCTGGACGACCATGACGTACGACGACTGCGGGTTCAAGGCCCGGCCCCAGACGCGGACGGCGGTGCTGTCGCTGCCGGTGCTGCGGGCCGACAACTGGCCGGGCGGTCCGGGCGGTCCGGGCGGTCCCGGGCAGGGCCAGCCGGGCGGGCAGGGACAGGGTCAGGGCCAGCCAGGCGGTCCCGGGCAGGGACAGCCGGGCGGACCGGGGCAGGGGCAGCCGGGCGGACCGGGAGCAGGCGGTCCCGGCGGTCCTGGAAACGGTCCCGGTGGGCCCGGAAACAACCAAGGCGGCCCCGGCGGTCAGAACGGGCCCGGCCAGGGTGGGCCGATGCAGGGTGGCCCGGGCGGTCCCGGACAGGGACAGCCCGGTGGGGGTCAGAACGGCCAGGGCGGCCCCTGGCACGGAGGTACCCCGCGGCCGTGATCTGATTCCGGCTGCTCGAGGGTGGCGTCCGACTTCGGTCGGGCGCCACTTCGCCGTTTCCAGCGGGTGCCGCTTCGCCGTTTCCAGCGGGTGCCGCTTCGCCGTTTCCAGCCGGTGCCACTTCACCGTTCTCCGGAGGGAACGGAAAGGGGCCGGCCGCCGGACCCCGCGAGGGTCCGGCGGCCGGGGGGAGAGTCCGGCCGATCGGGGGGTGTGCCGGCCGGGCTCGAGTACGCGGGCGCTGTGCTGCTGTGACGGTCAGCGGCGGGCCATGATCAGGCCGGCCGGGTCGGTGCAGACCAGGTCCAGGGCCCGGGCGATGAGCGCCGGGTCGTACGTGCTGGCGTGGAAGGTGGCCTCCAGGTGCAGGACGCCGTTCATCTCGCTGGTGGTCAGCGTGATGCCCTCCGGGCCGTTCAGCGTCGGCACGCTCTGGTTGATCCGGCCGGCCGGTTCGACCGCCCACGGCAGATCGCTGAGGAAGTCGTGCCGTCCCTGGTTGCTGAAGGTCAGGCTGGGGCGGGGCTCGACCGGGGCCTCGGTGGGGTACGGGTCCGGCATGCCGGGCGCGCCGGTCAGCAGGATCTTGCCCTCACGCAGCAGCAGCATGGTGAGGATCCGGCCGGTGGCCAGTTCCGCCTTCAGCGTCGTGTGGATGGCGAGCGGGTCGGTCAGGCTCTGCGGGGTCAGGAACGGGCCCATGCAGAAGTTGCTGTCGATGCTGACGCCCTTGTCCAGGTACCGGCGGGCGTCGGCGAGGAACGTGCCGCCGCGCAGGTCGGGGCGCAGACCGAGTTCGATCAGGGCCGAGGTGAACGCGGCGAACGTGATGGCCGACGTGGTGACGCCGGGGGCGTGGTCGTCGCGCCAGCCGCGCATCTGGCCGAGGACCCGGCCGGAGCGGGCGGTGCGGACGGTCAGGTCGGCCTGCCACGGGCGGGTCGCCGACTCCTCCGGGTGCGGCGGGCGGGCGAAGCTCAGGCCCTCCTTCCAGCGGCCGGGCTGCAGTCCGAACTGCTTCCACCACGCCTTCACGAGGGCCGTGCGGTGCCGCCGGGACGGGGCGATCCTGGCTGGGCGCTGCTCGTAGGCGGCCTGCACCAGCTCGTGCACCAGGGTGCCGACCGGGCCGGCGTCGCCGTACGCGTGCGACACCTTGAGGGCGAAGTAGCCGCCGCCGACCAGGATCCGCAGCGGGTGGTGGGCCCGCGGCTCGGACTGCAGCTGTCGGGTCATCGCGTCGAAGTCCACCGGGCCGGGGCCCAGGTCGGTCACGGCGTGCTGCACGAACGCGGCGAACGACGCGGCGTCCATGTGCTGCCAGCGGGCGCCGGACCGGTCCAGCCGGGAGACGGCGCGGTGGGTCGGGTCGGCGGCGTGCAGGCCGATCAGTGCGTGGCGTACCCGGTCCGCGGTGACCCCGGTGAGCGGGCCGACGGTGCGGATGTACTCCAGCGGCAGCCAGGACCGCTCGCGCAGGGTCATGCTGGTGGTGGACACGACGTTTACTCCCTCCGCCGCAGCGGACATGTCGACGACAGGGGCGAAGACGACTTTCAGGACCATCGGGGCGACCAGCACCATCTCGATCGCCATCACCACGACGACCGCGGTGACCAGCGTGTCCAGATCGCCGGTGGTGCCGCCGTACCAGGCGGCGCCCAACTCGGCCACACCGGCGAAGCAGGCGAAGATCCCGGCGCCGCGGAGCCGGTTCTGCACCCGGGAGATCGCCAGGAAGAAGTGGTGGAAGACGAACGGCAGGTACGACAGCGTCAGGATGGCCAGGGCGTTGCCGGCCAGGTCGGCGTACTGAGAGCTGAACAGCGACATGATGAAGTCGCTGAGCCCGTAGACGACCAGTGCCGCGGGCAGTCCGACGATCAGGCAGATCAGCAGGCCGACACGGACCTTGCTGCGCAGGGCCGCCTTGTCGCCGGCGGTCACCGCGAACAGCGTGATCGCCACGTTGCCGGGGACCATCGCCAGGAACGACAGCACCATGAACGCGGTGTAGAAGGCCGCGTTCACCTCTTTCGACAGGGTCGCGGTCACCACCAGCGGCAGTGCCGCCCGGGGCAGGTAGGTCGCCAGGTTCAGCAGGTTGTGGTCGAAGGTGGCCTTGCCGCGGCCGCGCATCAGGCCGGGCCGGGGCCGCATCGAGTCGATCATGCCGCGCTTGCGCAGGGTGCGGAACAGGATCGCGGTGGACATGACGATGCCGGCCACCCAGGTCAGCAGCAGGATCTCGCCGGTCAGCGTGAACGGCAGCAGGGCCGCCAGCGCCAGCAGCACCAGCTTGATCACCGAGAACCAGGCGTTGCGCATCAGCTGCAGCGGGCCCTGGAGGAGGCCGACCATGGCCTCGTCGAGCACCAGGGTCATCGCGTTCAGCGCGATGCCGACGATCAGCAGGATCATGCCGGCGGTGCCGCCGAACGCCTCCCGCAGGCTGGGGATCCACAGGTCGGCGACGACCACGTACGCGATGCCGCCCACCGTGGCCACCGTGCCCGCGGTCAGCAGACAGGTGGAGATCAGGTCCCACTTGCCGCGGGGGATGCTCGGCAGCGCGCCGATCAGCATGGTGCCCATGCCGAACATGCCGATGGTGCCGATGGTCGTCATGGCCGCGACCGCGGCGGACGCCTCGCCGACCGCGTCGATCGGTGCGACGCGGGCGGCGACCCACCAGTACGCGAAGCCGAAGAGCGAGGTGAGAAGGGTGGTCGCCATCAGCGAGCCGGCGTTCAAGAAGAGGTCGACGTGGCCCTTGAGGGCCGCGAATATGCCGCTTTTACCCGGCGACTCCGCGTGCTGCGGTGCGGCGTCGGTTGCCGTCATTCCGAAAATCCCCCAAAGATCGACGCAGTCACAAAAACTAGTAACTCGCCGTGTTCGTGGGCTACGGCAAGACGCCCGGGGTTCGCCAACCGTCCGGTGTGGAGACTAGCCGTATCGGTGGTTGCCATCACCCGGAAGGTTGAATGAGTGCACCACGTTGGGGGTCCTCAACTCGCGCATCGCGGGCGAATCCGGCGCGCGTCGAGACTGTGACCTTCATCTCTGTAACCGTCAGTGATCATGGTTGCTACAGCCAACCGCCCTTTCGCAGCTTCCAGTACAGGAATCCACCGATCAGCAGCATCGCCAGGACGGACCCCGGGAAACCGTACGGCGAGGCGAGTCCCGGGAAATGCTCGAAATTCATCCCGAACACCCCGGCGATCACGGTCGGCACCGCGGCGATGGCGGCCCATGCGGCGATCTTGCGCATGTCGTGGTTCTGGTCGACCGACACCTGGGTCAGCCGGGCCTGCAGGATCGAGTTCACCAGGTCGTCGAAACCGGCCACCCGGTCCACCGCCCGTGCGAGCCGGCCCCGCACGTCCACCAGGTAGGGGAGCAGCCCTGCGGGCAGCGCCGGGTCCTCCAGCAGCCGGGACAGCGGATCGGCGAGCGGCAGCACCGCCCGCTTGAACTCCACCATCTCCCGCTTCAGCTGGTAGAGGTGGGCGAAGTCGGACGTGCGGACGGCCGCGAAGGTCTCCTCCTCGATCCGGTCCAGGTCGCTCTCCACGTGCTCGGCGACCTCCAGGTAGCTGTCCACCATCCGGCTGCCCACCGCGTACGCGACCGACCACGGCCCCTGGGACAGCACCTCCGGACGGGACTCCAGCTCGGTGCGGACCGCCCGCAGCGCGCCCACCGGACCGTGCCGCACGGTGATCGCGAACCACGGGCCGATCAGCACCGTCACGTCCCCGGTCTCCACCACCTCGGACGTCGCGGTGAGCCGGTCGTGCTCGACGTAGCGCGCGGTCCGCAGCACCAGCCGGGTCACCTCGCCGACCTTCTCCACCCCGGGCCGGTGCCCGCCGGCCACCGCCTGTTCGACGAGTAGCTCGTGCAGGCCGAACACCTCGGCCACCGCGTCCATCGCCGCCCGGTCCGGCTCGTGCAGGCCCAGCCAGACGAACGCGCCCCGCCGGCGCCGGGCGATCCGGGCCGCCTCCCGGAAGGGCGGCGCGCCGGGCCGGCGCCCGCCCGCCTGGTAGATCGCGCAGTCCACCACCGCGTCCGCACGGGTGCCGTGCGGGGCCGGTGCCGCGATCACCGGCCGGGTGAGTCCTTCGAGTAATCGGCGTGCCGTCGGCACGATGAGGATCCGCCGCATCGGGAGAAGGTAGCGGTCGGGTTCCGGCCGTAATCCGCGGGATCCTTGCGGGCATGGCGAACACCAGTGCCCGGATGCTGAGGCTGCTGTCCCTGCTGCAGACCCACCGTTACTGGCCCGGCGCGGAGTTGGCCGGCCGTCTCGAGGTCAGCCCCCGCACCCTGCGCCGTGACGTGGACCGGCTCCGTGACCTGGGCTATCCGGTCGATGCCAGCCGTGGTGTGGCCGGTGGCTACCAGCTGCAGGCGGGGGCGGCGGTGCCGCCTCTGCTGCTCGACGACGAGGAGGCGGTCGCCATCGTGGTCGGACTGCGCAGTGCCGCCGCCGGTTCGGTGGCGGGGTTCGAGGAGACCTCGGTCCGTGCCCTCGCCAAGGTGATCCAGCTGCTGCCGCCCCGGTTGCGCCGCCGGGTCGACGCGGTCCGGGCGGTGACCGCGCCGGCGGTCCCCGGTGACGGCCCGATCCTGGATCCGGGGGTGCTGACCACGATCGCGCTGGCGTGCCGGGGCGAGGAGCGTCTGCGGTTCACGCACACCGCCTCCGGTGGGGAGCCGATGCGCCGGTACGTGGAGCCGCACCGTCTGGTGTCGCTGGGGCGCCGGTGGTACCTGGTGGCCTGGGACCTGGACCGCGGCGACTGGCGCAATTTCCGGCTGGACCGGCTGACGGATCCGGAGCCGGCCGGGGCGCGGTTCCGTCCGCGGGAGCTGCCGGGCGGCGACCCGGTGGCCTGGATTCGCGAGCGGCTGGCCACCCTCCCGAACCGGTACGACGTCTCCGTCGTGGTGGCGGCGCCGGCCGAACGGGTACGCGCCGTGATGGGCGACTGGACGAAGGTGGAACCGCTGACGGACCGGGCGCGGTGCCGGATCCGGATGAGCGTCGACGATCTGGGGTGGCCGGTGATGGTGCTCGGGGTGCTGGGCGCACCGTTCACGGTGGAGTCGCCGCCCGAGTTGCGTGAGCACGTCGGCAGGGTGGCCGAGACCCTGCTGCGGGGCGCCCGGCCGCCGGGCCGACACGCGGCGGGATGACCGGCCTCGGGGCATCGGATGGGGAGGGGACTCCGATGCCCCAGGCCTGCTCGCCGACGAGGCCGCCGGGCCGGTCGCGTGCCCGGCGGGTCCCGCCGTCCGGGCACGGCCGAGCAGCGCCTCGCTGTCGAGCGTGGACGGACCGGTGCCCCCGTGGCGCCGGTCCGCAGGAGAGAAAGTAGCGCCCGGGTGCGACAATTCCGCGTAAAGTTATGACTCCACGCTTATATAAATCTCAAGTCATTTCGGCGAGAGCCGGCGGAGCAACAGGACCGACCAGACGTCCTCGGCCTCGCTGGAGCCCGCGGCCCGGCGGCGGCCGATCGGCGTGAATCCCCGTGCCTGGTAGAACGGGATGGCCTTGGTGTTGCCGGCCAGGGCGGCGGCGCCGATGGCGGTCGCGCCCCGGTTGCGCAACTGGCCGGTCACCCGGTCCAGCAGGAGGGTGCCCAGACCCCGGCCGAGGTCCTCGGGGTCCAGGTAGAGCACGTGCAGCTCACCCAGGACCTCCGATGGGGAGGTGGGGAAGGCCGACGCGGGGACCAGGCCGCCGGCGGCGAACCCCCGGACCCGGCCGGACTCCTCGACGACCTGATATCCCAGCCAGCCCGGCGGTTGCGCGGCGATCGACTTGGCCACCCGGGCGGGGGTGTAGTGCTCGGCGAGCATCCGGCGCCAGTACGACTCGGGGGCGACGCCGTCGTAGGTAGCGACGTAGGCCCGCAGGCAGATGTCGTGGATGTCCGCGACGTCGCCGTCGTGCGCGGCCCGGACCGATGCCATCGCGCCGGGCCTCAGGCGCCCAACTCGCGACGCCGGATGTGGTCGTCGTGCCAGTCCGAGCCCACCAGGAAACGCTTCGTCCCGACGATCGCGAAGTCGTGCTTGGTGTAGAACCTCGCCGCCCGCTCGTTCTGCTGGTTGACGCCCAGCCAGCAGGACCGCGCGCCGATCTTGGACGCCACGTCGAGTGTCTCGGCCATCAGCACGCTCGCCGCGCCGCTGCCGTGCGACTCCTCGGCGACGTAGAACTTGCTCAGCTCGACGCTGGTCGCCTCGTCGATCACCGCGGTGACGTCCGGATCGGCGATCGGGCCGAGGACCAGCATGGAGTAACCGACCACCTGATCGCTGTCGGACACCAGCAGGATGATCCGGTTCGGGTCGGCGAGGTAGTGGGCGAAGTTGTCCGCGGACAGGTGCGCCGCGAGGAATTCGTCGATGTCACTCTGCGCGGTGCCGGGGGGACATGCCAGACCGAACGTTCGTGCCGCCAGGTCGCGCAACAGCTGGTCATCGCCGATGACGCCGTGACGCGTGGTGATCGTCATGGCAAAACAGTTTAGAGTCCTGGGAGTGCCTCTTCCGACGAAGCAGCTAGGCGATGTGATCCCGGTCCCGGCCGTGGTGCGGCCGGTCACCACCACGACATTCACCATCGTTTCGAGTACGAGGGTGAGCACGGTCCCCGAGGCCGAGGCGGTCGCCGGCCGTCTCGCCGCCGGCCTGAGCACGGCGACCGGACTGCCGGTCACCACCGGTGACGGCGGATCGATCCGGTTGTCACTGGATCCGGGTCTGGGCGCCGAGGCGTACCGGCTGGAGATCACGGCCGGCGCGGTGACCCTGACCGGTGGCAGCCCGCAGGGGCTGTTCTGGGGCGTCCAGACGGTCCTCCAGCTGGAGAGCGGTGGCGTACTCCCGGGTGGCGTGATCGAGGACCGTCCCCGGTTCCCGTACCGCGGGGCGATGCTCGACCTGGCCCGGCACTTCTTCACCGTCGACGAGATCAAGGCGCACATCGACCAGCTCGTCCCGTTCAAGATCAATCACCTCCACCTGCACCTGACCGACGACCAGGGCTGGCGGCTGGAGATCCCGGGGCGGCCCCGTCTGACCGAGATCGGCGGCGGACCGGGCACCGGCGTCGACGGCGCCGGACCGGGCTTCCTGACCACCGCGGCGTACGCGGAGGTCGTCGCGTACGCCGCCGACCGGTTCGTCGGAATCGTCCCGGAGATCGACATGCCGGGCCACGTCAACGCCGCCCAGGTGGCCTACCCGGAACTCACCGCGGACGGGCAGCCGGTCGCGCCGCGCACCGACACGGCGGTCGGATACAGCTCGCTGCCGGCCGGCCCGGAGACGACATACGCCTTCGTCGAGGACGTCATCCGCACGGTCGCCGACCTGACCCCGGGGCCGTACCTGCACATCGGCGGCGACGAGTGCCACTCCACACCGGCCGCCGACTACCGCGCCTTCCTCGAACGGGTCCTGCCGATACCGGCGAAGTACGGCAAAACCGTCATCGGCTGGCACGAGATCGCCGCCGTGGACCTGCCGGACCACGTGGTCGTCCAGTACTGGCGGCCGGAGGCGGACGACGCGGGCACGGCCCGGGCCGCCGCCGAGGGCCGGCGCGTCATCATGTCCCCGGCCGACCGGGTCTACCTGGACATGAAGTACGACGCGGACACCCCGCTCGGCCTGGACTGGGCCGGACTGATCGGGGTCGAGCGGGCGTACGACTGGGACCCGGCCGACCGCCTGCCCGGCGTGGGCGAGGAGTCGCTGCTCGGGGTCGAGGCGCCGCTCTGGTCGGAGACGCTGCGCAGCGTGGACGACGTCCACCGGATGACGTTCCCCCGGCTGCCCGCGGTCGCCGAGGTGGCCTGGTCGCCGCGGGCCGCCCGGGACTGGCCGTCGTTCCGGGAACGGCTCGCGGCGTACGGTCCGCGCTGGGACGCGGCCGGGGTGGACTACTACCGGTCGCCGGAGATCGACTGGCGCTGACGGGCGGCGTGGTCCCGGGCCGGCGCCCAGTCCGGGAAGACCATCTGGATACGGTCGCGCGGCCGGGCCGGGATCCGGCTGAGATCGATGTCGGTGTTCTGCGGCGGCAGGTAGTGGTCGAGCCGGGCCAGCCGCGGCAGCAGGGTCTCCAGCAGGGCGATGGTGATCTGCTCGCCGGGGCAGCGGTGCCCGGTCCGCGGATCACCGCCGCCCTGCGGGATCAGGTCGAACTCGCCGAGCACCCGGCCGGCGAAACGCTCCGGCCGGAACAGGTAGGGGTCCTCCCACAGCTCCGGGTCGTGGTTCTGGCCGTAGACGTCGAGCAGCACCAGCGTCCCGGCGGCGATCGGCTCACCGCGGAAGTACAGGTCACGGGTGGCGCGCCCACCGAGGAACGGCGCGAACGGGTAGAACCGGCGCACCTCGTGCACGAACGCCCGGATGTGCTCCTCGTCGCCGGCCCGCAACGGTTCCAGATGCCGCGGCCAGCGGTCGAGAGCATGCGCGGCGAACGTGACGAACCAGGTCACCGCCGCGGTCGGCCGGATGATGTTGAGCAGTTCCACCGCCGCGGTCCGCGGATCCAGCAGTTCGCCGTCGTCGGTGTGGTGCGCGATCACCGACAACGGGTCCGAGGTCGGGGGCGCGGAGCGTACCCCCGCAATGATCTTTGAAAAGCGGTGCTCCTGCCGCCGCCGCGCGATCATGGCCCGCGCGGCACGCGGACCCACCGTGGCGAAACCGTCCACCATCGCGATCAGATCGGAGGCCAGGACGGCACGCTCACGCTCCTTCTGGGGTACGCCGACCCAGCGCGACACGGCCGTCGTCAGGACACCGGCCGTCGCGTCGAAGAGCCGGACCGGCGTCTCGCCCCGCCATCGCGGCGCCGCCTCGTCGAAAGCCGTACCGGCCAGCCCGGCCAGCCGCTCGATCCCATCGCCGAGCAGCAGCGACGTGAACAGCGCCTTCCGGTGCCGGTGCGCCTCGTCGTCCAGGGTGTGCACGGCACCCCGGCCGAAGAGCGTGCGGACCACGAGCCCGGGCAGCGCCGAGTGCCGCTCCAGATTGCCGTGGCCGTAGAAGAACCGCGCCGCGGAGGGTCCGCAGATCACCACGGCGGGCTGCCCCATGACGCGGATCCGCACCGGCTCGCCGGGCGAGCGGCGGCGCAGATCGGGCAGCCAGGCGTAGCCCTTGAGAGCGAGCGCGAGAGTCTGATCCAGGTCGGCCATATCGCTCGTATTTCCTGCTGCGCGGACGCGAAACGCGCCGGGCAGACCGGGCACCTACCCTGGGGGCCCGGTTCGAAGGAGGAGAGCGGCTTGAGCAACGACGCACGGGCGGCGGCCAGGTCGGCTGCCGCGCTGGCCGGATTCCTGGTGGTCGCGGGGCTGCAACTCGCCCTGGTGCTGCTCGCCCTCTGGATCGTGTTGAAGCTGCTGCCGAGCACGTTCGCGCTGCGTGCCGGCGTGCCGCTGAGCATCGCCACGTTCGGCGCACTGGCGTACGCGACCTGGCGTGCCGTGCACACCCGGATGCGGGTGCCGGCCGGTGCGGTGGTGCCCCGGGACCGCGCGCCGCAGCTGTGGGAACTGATCGACGGCGCGGCGAAGGCGGCGGGTGTGCCGGCTCCCGACGGGGTGACCGTGGTGGCCGACGCGACCCTGGTGCTCGGCGAACGCGCCCGTGCCCTGGGACTCGTCGGCGGGCGGCGCGACCTCTACCTCGGTCTGCCCCTGCTGCAGGCGTGGGAACCGGCGACGCTGCGGGCCGCCGTGGCGCACGAACTGGCGCACGGGTCGCCGAAGCTCGGACGGTGGGCGCCGCTGGCGTACCGGGGGCGGATCGTGGTGGGCCGGAAGGTGCCGCGGATCTCCCGGCGCAATCCGGCGGGGGTGGTGCTCCGGGCGTACGCGGGGTTCTACCGGCGGGTGGACGCTCCGTTCAGCCGGGCCCAGGAGCTGGCGGCGGACCGGATCGCCGCCGCGCACGCCGGGACGGAGGCGGCGGTCACCGCGATCCGGGACCTGCCGGCGCTGGCCGGGATGCAGCGGTTGTTCCACGCCGAGTACCTCGGGCCGGGCTGGCAGGCGGGTTACGTGCCGGACGACGTCTTCGGCGGGTTGCTGCGGGTGCTGGCGGCCCGGACCGGCGAGATGGAGATGCTGCGGACGCAGCAGCCGGAGGCGAACGGGGCGTGGGACACGCATCCGTCGATGGCCGAGCGTCTGGCGGCGTTGACGGCTCCCGCCCCGGAGCCGTCGGGCGCTGTCTCCGATCCTTCCTCTCCTCCCTCCGCCCCCTCTCCCGCTCCCTCTGCCTCCTCGGAATCCGCTTCCTCGGAATCCGCACCGGAGAGCTCGGCATCGACATCGGACGAGACGGCCGAACCGGCCGGGGACCTGGTGCCGGACCTACCCGCGCTCGGCCGCGCCCTGCAGGCCGTGGCGTTCCCGCCGCGCGGGCGTACCGTCGTCAGTTGGGACGAATGCCTCAGCGTGGCGCGCACCACCGAGATGGAGCGGGAGGCCGACGCCGCGCTCGCCACCATCTCCCGGGCCGCGGGCACGACGGTCACCGACGCCGCGAGCGTCCTCGAACTGGCGGCCGACGGGCGGCTGCGCACCGCCGCCGAATCGATCTTCCCGGAGGAGCCGGCCGAGCAGACCACCGAACGGATCGTGGAACTGCTCGGGCTGATGTTCGCGCTGGCCGCCCTGCGCAGTGGTGTGGTCCGGTGGCGGCACAGCTGGACGGGTGCCGCCGAGGTGGTCGGGGTGCAGGGCGCCTACCTGAACCTCGCCGAGTTGTCCCAGGCGGCCGCGGTGCCGGAGATGGTCGGGTCGGTGCGGGAGTACTTCGCGCAGATCGGGGTCGACCTGGCCGCCCCGGCGGGTGCCACGGCCGCCGCCCGGGCGCAGGTGCTCGGCGGTCTGGTCGGGTTGTCGGCGGACGGGGAGCGGACCGATCTGCTGATCACCGACCGTGGTCTGTTCCTGGTGCCGGGGCTGCCGCGTGGCCGGGTGATCGAGGCGAAGAAACGGCTCACCCGGATCGCGTCGGACGGGGTGCCGTCGTCGCCCGGGGTTCCGGCGCCCACCGAGCCGAAGGCCGGGAAGGAGTCGGACCCGAAGGCCGGGGTGACGGACCCGAAGACCGAGGTGACGGACGGGCCCAAGGATGTGCCGAAGGACGAGCCGAAGCCCGAACGCCACGGAGACGGCCGATTCGTGCCGTTCGCCGACGTGGCCGGGGTGACCACCCTGCCCGGACGGCGCAAGGGCTGGGTGATCGGACTGCGGGACGGCGGGAGCATGACCCTGAAACCGGCTCTCGACGCGGACGAGTTGCCGGGCGGGTGGGCCGCGTGGGACGACACGGTCGCCTATCTGACCGGATCGCGCTGAATCGGGTGCCCTGATCGGGGGCGCCGGTGAACCCGCCCGGGGACCGGTTTCGTACACCGGAGTGAGCCGAGTCGTGTCTGCGACGCAGGAGTAACTCTTACGTCACTTTGGGTCACAATAACCTCGGCGATTGTTCGCTTCGGCATTGCCCGGAATGGGTAGCACGGTCCCGGGTGAGGCGCGACGATCGTCTCGACGTCCGGGGAGGCGCTCATGGAGCGAGGGCCGTTGCTCGCGTTCGGGACCATCGTGGCGATCGGAATCGGTCCGGCTCTCTGGCTGGGCGCCCAGTTGGGCACCGTGACCATCGCGCCGGATCAACGTCCCAACACGGTCGGCGAACAACTGCAGGACAACGACAGGGACTTCGGCGGGGTCGGGGCCGGGGAGACCGCCGACTCGATCGACGCCGTCACGGACCACACCGCCCGCCCGTCATCGGCGACACCGCGGGCGCGGGCGACGACGCCGCCCCCGGCCCGGCCGTCCGCCTCGCCGACGGTGTCGGTGTCGGTGTCGATCACCCGGAGCCCGTCGGTGTCGCCACCGGTCTCCGTCTCGGCGTCGGTCCCGCCGTCGAGCAGCCCACCACCCGCACCACCGGAGCCGTCGGCGTCGTCCGGCCCGGTCTCCACCGGGCCCACCTCGGCGGAGCCGGCCTTCTCGGCGGAGCCGGCACCCGACGTCCAGGAGTCATGAAAAAGGAGCCCCGAACTCGGAGCTCCTTTTTTCGGCTTCCGTGCCGTCGATCCTCCGTCGGCCGGGGATCGGTGGCGGTCCTCAGAGACCCAGCAGGCGGTCCAGGATGTCGCGGTAGCTGCGCAGCTCGACCCGCAGACCCTCGGTGTCGTCCTCGCCCTTGACGACCGCGCCGCGGTGCTCCTTGAGCGCGGTGGTGAGCTTGTCGACGGCCTCGTCCACCAGGGTGGCGGCGTCCGAGGTGGCGGCCTTGGGGTCGTCGACGAACCGCAGCTGCACGTCACGCCAGCGCTCGCGCAGGGCCTGGGTGTCCGACTCGGGGAAGAAGGGCGCCGGACCGGAGATCGTGGTCTCCTTCGGGGTCTCCGCAACCGGGGTCTCCTCGACCGGCGTCACCGGCGTCACCACGGCCGGGGTGGTGTCGACCGGCGCGGGGTCCTCGACGCGGTCCTTCGGGGTGTCGTGGTCGTCGAGCGGCAGGTCCACCGGCTCGTCGTCCCGCTTCGCCTCGTCGGCGTCCTTGACCGTGGAGTCCTTGACCGTGGAGTCCTTGACGCCGGCGTCCGTGACGCCGGCCTCGTCGGGGTGGGTGACCGTCGGGCCGGCCCACGAGGTCCCGGCGCCGGTGTCGTCGGCGTCGTTCTCCTGGCGGTGGCGGCCGTCGTTCAGCGGAGCGGTCTTGTCCACGTCCGCGTCCGCGTCGGTCCGGTCGGTGTCGAGCCGGTCCGTGACGGTCCGGTCGGTGTCGAGCCGGTCGCTGTCGTTGCCGGTGTCGAGCCGGTCGCTGTCGAGCCGGTCCGTGTCGCTCCGGCCGGTGTCGTTGATCGCGACGGTCGGGTCCTGCGAGCCGGCCCGGTCCTGCGCCGCGCCGCTGCTGAAGGCGACGGTCCGGTCGTCCTGCTCGTCCTTGACGGCGTTGTCCGCCGGGCCGTGCTGCCACGGGGAGCCGGCGCGCTGCTGCGGAACCGTCGACGGCTCGGTGCGCAACGGCTCCGTGCGATCGTCGTCGGTGCGCTGGTCGGTGTCGTTGTCCTTGGCCTCGTTCGAGAAGAAGCGCATCGTGGGGCTCCTCAGCGGCTGGTGGCGTCGGGCCGCGGGCGGGCGACGCCGGATTCGGTGGAGGTGTTCTCAGTGTCGTGCACGACGCGCGTGGTCGCACCGGTTCCGGGCGTGTCCTCTGTGGCCGGTCGCGGCGCCGGGGTGGTGGACCGCACCGGTTCCTCGCCGAGCAGGTCGGCGAAGAGCGAGCGGTAGTGGACCAGCGCCTGGCGCAGGTCCTCGGTCTCGGTCTCGTCGTTCTTGCTGCGCGCGGTGATCTCGTGCGCGGCGCGGTAGTGCTCCAGGGTGGCGGCGTGCTCGACGGAGAGGTCGGCGAGGCGCTCGTCGTAGTCGCCGGTCGGGTACCCGCGCTCGGCGATCAGCCGGGTGACCAGCTCGTCGGCGGTCTCGGCGGCTTCCTTCGGGTCGTCGACGAAGCGGATCTGCACTTCTTCCCAGGCGGCCGAGTACTTCGCGCGGGACTCCGCGGAGAGCGGCGTGAGCTCGAGCTGCGCGTGCCGCTTGGTGCGTTCGAGCAGTTCGCGCTCGGCCTCCGTGCGGTTGCCGGTGTCGGCGACCACGCGGTCGTACTCCGGGCCGAAGGTCTGCTGGAGCCGGCGTCGCCGCGTGGCCCGGACACCGAGGACGATCGCGGCCAGCACCAGGAGAACGACGATGATCAGGACGATGGTGGCGGTGGCGGACATCTGGTCCCTCCTTCTTCGTAAGGAGGTATTCCCACCCGCACCCACTCACCAATCCCTATCGACGAAACCCGTCAGAAGTCGGGCGGGTACATCACGGACGGTGGCGCTTTGTTGACGCCGCCTCGCTCCGCTGTCGTAACCCCGACGATCTCGCAAAAAGATCGCGTGCCAATCTGGCTGGACAAACGGGATCTAAGCCTAGGATCTGGTGTCACCGAGAGCTAGCTGAGATGGACGTCATTACGTATTCTGCCGGAGCGCGTCACTCAGACGTGTCGACCGTCCCTTTCTGATCGGTCCGCACGCCGGCGGGCGCGTTGATCGTTTCCTGCCGAACCCCTCGGGCGGAGCCTGATGAGAAGCCGCAACTGGTCGATCCGTTCGAAGATCATCGCGATGAGCGCCGTGCCGCTCACCGCGCTCTTCGCATTGTGGATCTTCGCGATCGTGGCCACCTCCGGTCCGGCCGTGACCCTGCTCAACGCGCGGGACGCGGTGCACCAGCTCGGCGACCCGGGCCTGCGCCTGATCGCCCAGCTGCAGCGGGAGCGGCACTTCTCCACCATCTACATCTCCGCCGAACGCCCGGCCCGCACCGAACTGGCCCGTGAGCGCGCGGCCACCGACACCGTCGGCGCCGAGTTCCGCAAGGCGGTCTCCGGCGCCGATCTCGACGAGGCGGTGCAGAGCCGGGTCACCGACCTGCTCGACCGGCTCGAGGACGTGCAGGACACCCGCACCGAGATCGACCAGCGCAGCATCACGCTGCTCAACGCCGTGCAGGACTTCAACCGGGCGATCGACGCCGGATTCGAGGTGTTCAGCACCGCGGCGGTCTTCTTCGAGGAACGGGTCGACCGTGAGGTCCGCGGCCTGATCGGCGCGCTGCGCGGCCAGGAGTACCTGAGCCGGGTGGACGCGGTGCTGGCCGGCGCCAACACCGAGGGCCGCATCGACGCCGTCGCCCGCGAGACGATGATCGAGGACATCAGCACCTCGCGATACCTCATCGCCTCCGGTGTGGCCGACATGCCCGCCGACGCGCAGGGCGACTACTCCCGGTTGATCACCCATCCGACCTTCATCGAGCTCGACATCATGCAGAACATGCTGATCGGGCAGAGCTACGCCGGTGGCGCGCCGCCGGTCTCCGGCTCCCGCTGGCAGCCCACCTACGACTATGTGTCGCAGGAGCTGCGCAACTTCGGGACGCGGGTGGTCGACGAGGTCTCCCAGGACGCCATCCCGGTGGCCTTCAGCGTGCTGCTCTGGCTCGCCCTCTCCGGACTGCTCGGCCTGGTCGCCCTTGTCCTGTCGATCTGGGTGTCGGTCCGGGTCGGCCGCTCGATCGTCGGCCGGCTGATCCGGCTCCGCCGCGAGGCCCTGGAACTGGCCTCGGAGCGGCTGCCCTCGGTGGTCCAGCGCCTGCAGCGGGGCGAGGCCGTCGACGTCGACGTGGAGACGCCTCCGCTGGAGTACGGCAGGGACGAGATCGGCCAGCTCGGGCACGCGTTCAGCGACGTACAGCGGACCGCCGTGCAGTCCGCGGTCGACGAGGCCAACGTCCGCCGCGGCATCAACGAGGTGTTCCTCAACATCGCCCGGCGCAGCCAGACGCTGCTGCACCGCCAGCTCTCGCTGCTCGACAAGATGGAGCGCCGGGAGACCGAGCCGCGGGAGTTGGAGGACCTCTACCGGGTCGACCACCTGGCCACCCGGATGCGGCGGCACGCCGAGGACCTGGTCATCCTGGCCGGCGCGGCACCCGGCCGCGGCTGGCGCAACCCGGTCCCGGTGATCGACGTGATCCGCGGCGCGATCAGTGAGGTGGAGGAGTACAAACGGGTCGACATCCGGGCCGTGACGTCCTCCGCGCTGCTCGGCCGGGCCGTCGGCGACGTGATCCACCTGCTCGCCGAGCTGATCGAGAACGCCGCGTCGTACTCGCCGCCGCACACCCGGGTGCAGGTGGTCGGGCAGGTGCTGCCGAACGGCTACGCGATCGAGATCGAGGACCGCGGGCTCGGCATGGAGCCCGACGCGATCACCGAGGCGAACCGCCGTCTCGCCGAGCCGCCGGAGTTCGACCCGGCCGACAGCGCCCGTCTCGGCCTGTTCGTGGTGGCCCAGCTGGCGAACCGGCACAACATCCGGGTCTCGATGCGCGCGTCGGCGTACGGCGGTGTGACCGCGATCGTGCTGGTGCCCGGCGAGCTCGTCACCGCGGGCCCGCGGACCGGGTCCTCCGGCGGCCCGAGCGGCCCGGAGAAGGGCTGGAACGCGCCGCTGGTCGGCACGGGCACCAGTGACCCGGCCCGGGGCTCTCTCGCGGAACTGCAGTGGCAGGGTGGCGAGGAGCTGCAGGAGGTTCCGGTCAACGGCAACCGCGCCACGGCACAGGTGCCGACGCCCGTTCCGGCGGTCGACCCGACCGGCCCGGCGCCGAGCGTGGTCGCCCCCGAGCTGAGCGCCGACGGCCTGGTCCAGCGGCGCCGGGTGAAGCGGGTTCCCCAGCAGATCGAGACCGAGCCGGTGGAGGACACCGAGGCCCGGTCGGTGCCGCGCAACTCGGGGACGGCGGCCGCCGTGCCACCGCCACCCCGGGCCGTTCCCCGCGGTTCCGAGTCCGCCGCGGCAGAGGAGCCGACCATGGTGCAGCCGGTACGCGCGGTTCCCCGCGGTTCCGGGCCCGCCGCGATCGACGAGCCGATCGACGAGCCGACCGTGGTACAGCCGTTGCGTTCGGTGCCGCGGGGCTCCGAGCCTGTCGCGGCCGGGGAGCCGGACGCCGGTCCCGGCGAGCCGGACGAGATCACCGCTGCGATGCCCGTCGCCGCCACCGACGACAACCTGCCCCGTCGGGTACGCCAGGCCAGTCTCGCCCCGCAGCTACGCCAGCCGATGGCCCAGCCGTCCGCTGCCGCGCCGGCCCGGTCCCCGGAACAGGTCCGCACGATCATGAGTGCACTGCAGCTGGGCACCAACCGTGGCCGTGTCGCAGCAGCCCGTGTCGAAGCCTCGACCCCCGCGCCGCAGGGCACCGGAAACGCCGCTGATCCGGACGGAACGGCATTTTCCGCAGCGGCTACCGTCAGTTTCCCGGCCCTCGTGGATGTCGCGGCGGCGCGGGAGAAAGCACCATCCGGGACGGACACGGGCGCGGCCGGCGACCGCGCCGGCGATCCCGGTGAGAATCTCAGGCTGGAGAAGGACGCATAGTGGCACAGACGAAGCAGAGCGCGAACCTCACCTGGCTCCTCGACGACCTCGTCGAACGGGTGCCGACGGCACAGCAGGCCGTGGTCCTCTCGGCCGACGGGCTCATGCTCGGCGCCTCCGCCGCGATGGACCGCGAGGATGCCGAACACCTGTCGGCCATGGCGGCCGGCTTCCAGAGCCTCGCCAAGGGCGCGAGCCGGCACTTCCGGGCAGGTCAGGTCCGGCAGACCGTGGTGGAGATGGAGGAGGCCTTCCTCTTCGTCACGGCCGCCGGATCCGGAGCGTGCCTGGCGGTGCTCGCCTCGGCCGACGCCGACCTCGGCCTGATCGCGTACGAGATGGCCATGCTTGTCACACGGGTGGGACAGACGATGAGCGCTCCGGAGCGGACGGTCTTCGCACCGTCCGATGCTCTCTGAGCAGCCGCGTGTGACCCCACACGACTGGCTGGACAACGACGCGGGCCCGGTGGTCCGCCCGTATGCGATGACGCAGGGCCGGGTCGCCCCCTCGGACGGGGAGTTCGACCTGGTCGCCTTCGTCGTCGCCACGGTACCGGACCTGCCGGCCGGCAGTCCGTCCCTGCAACCCGAGCACCACGCCATCGTGGCCGCCGCCTGGGAGCCGATCTCGGTCGTCGAACTGGCGTCCCAGCTGGACCTCTCCATCGGCGTGGTCCGGGTGTTTCTCGGTGATCTACGCTCAGCGGGTCTCATCTCGCTGTACGAACCCCCGGCGGCCACCCAGCCGCACGACGTCGACGTACTCAAGGCGGTTGTCAATGGACTCCGTGCGCTCTGACCGCAACGGCGGCTCGTCGCGCATCCCCGTCGCTCTGAAGATCCTCATCGCGGGGGGTTTCGGCGCCGGAAAGACCACCATGGTCGGGTCGGTGAGTGAGATACGGCCACTCCAGACCGAGGAGGTCCTCACCGCCGCCGACGGTGCCGACGACGTCTCCGGCGTCGAGGGCAAGACCACCACCACGGTCACCATGGACTTCGGCCGGATCACCATCACCGACGACCTCCAGCTGTACCTGTTCGGCACACCCGGGCAGGACCGCTTCTGGTTCCTCTGGGACGAGCTGTCACAGGGCGCGCTCGGCGCGGTGGTGCTCGCCGACACCCGCCGGCTGGCCGACTGCTTCCCGTCGATCGACTACTTCGAGCAGCGGGGCACGCCGTTCGTGGTGGCGGTGAACTGCTTCGACGCGATGAACCGCTTCTCGCCGGACGCGGTGGCCCGGGCGCTCGACCTGGACCCGGGTGTGCCGGTCGTGCTCTTCGACGCCCGTGACCAGGCCGCCGCCCGCAACGTGCTGATCGAACTGGTGGAGTACGTCGCCCGCCGTCAGTACGCGTCGGCCGCCAGCCGCTAGACACGTTTCGTGGTCAGCGTCCGTGTGGTGACTGGGGATGCCCGGCGCGGCTGAAGTCACCACGTTCCACGTCGGGTGTGGTGACTGGGGGTGCACGGCGCGGCTGAAGTCACCATGCGGACGGGCTTCGGCGCCCTGACCTCGAAACATGTCTAGACACCTCGCCCGGACGGATCCGGCGGTACGCAGATCAGCCACCGCCGGATCCGGTGCAGCACCCGCCGCGGCAGCAGTCCGCGATCGGCGAGTTCCTCCGGCCGTGTGTACGGCCGCCCGGCGACGATCCGGCGCGCCGGCCCCGGCCCGACCCCGGGCATCCGGGCGATCTCCTGCACCGGCGCGTGATTGAGGTCGACCAGCCCGCCGTCGTCGAACGGCCGCAGCAGGTCGGGCCGCCCGATGCCGGCCTGCCGCGCACCGGCCGGGTCGGTGGCGGCGAAGTGCCGGGCCAGTTCCCGCCGGGCCCGCGCCTGATGGTTGTCGCCGGGGTGCGCGGCGAGGACGACGCCGTGTGCCGAGGCGGTCAGGGACAGCACCGGGACCAGCAGCAGTCCGATCTCCTCGGCGCGGCTGAGGTCGCTGCTGTCCACCGGGCTGGGGTCGATCAGGAGCAGCACCAGGACGGTCACCGATCCGGCCAGGTAGCCGGCGGCGAACAGAAGTTCCCGCAGGCTGCGGCGCTGCGCGGCGGCGTACCCGAAATAGATCCAGGATCCGAGGGCGCAGAGCACGATCGGGGCCAGGGCGGCGGCGGCCATCTCCAGCCAGGGCCGGCCTCTCTCCGGCTGATCGGTCTCCCCGAGCGGCGTGCCGGGCCTCTCCTCGGCCGGGGTGAACGCCTCGGTGCGCAGGATCCGGCGGTGTTCCGCCTGCATCCGCGCGCCGGGTTCGGCACCCAGCTCGTCCAGGAAGAACTCCCGGGCGTCACGGAACGCGGCCAGCGCCTCGGCCTGTCGGCCACTGCGCTCCAGCGCGATCATCAACTGCACCCGCAGACCCTCGTGCAGCGGAAACTCCTGGATCATCCGGTTCAGCCCGGCGACGACGGCGGACGCGTTGCCGCGATCCAGCTCGATCGTGGACCAGAGTTCCCCGGCCGTGGCCCGTTCCTCGGCGAGACGGATCCGCGCCGACTCGAAGACCGGCCCGGTGAGACCGCCGAGCGGCTCGCCGTGCCACATGTCCAGGGCACCCCTGACCAGCCCGGCGGCGTCCGTGAGCCGGCCTGCCCGGTGCTGTTGGGCGGCCAGGGTCAGCGCGGACCGGAACGCGTCCAGGTCCAGGGCGCCCTCCGGAACCCGTAGCAGATAACCGCCGTCGGTCAGGGCGAGCAGTTCCCGGTCCGGTTCCAGTGCCCGGCGCAACCCGGCGACGTATTTCTGCACGACGTTGGTGCCGTTCTCCGGCGGGCCGTCGCCCCAGACCGCGTCGACGATCCGGCGGACCGGCACCGGACGGCCCGGCTCCAGCAACAGGACGGCGAGCACCGCGCGCTGTTTCGCCGGCCCCAGATCGAGGGCCACCGGGCCGCGGAAGGCCCGCACCGGGCCCAGGATCTCGAATCGCGGGCCGTCACTCACCAGCCCATCCACCCCCTGTGACCAGCACTGACGTGACATGGCAGCGGAACGGCAGTCTGCCGCAGCATAGCCGCAGAGCGATGGCAGCGGGGGCGTCGAGTCTTCGATGCGTCAGGCACCGTTCACCCCGTTGGAAAGAGACGTGGACCGATGAACATTCGGACCGTACGCATCGCTCTGCTCGCCTCGGCGGCCCTCACCGGCACCGTCCTCACCGGATGCGGCACCGTCGGCGAGGTCGTCGAGAAGGCGGCGAAACTGCCGACCCCGGCCGAATCGCTGCTCGCTGCCGTCCCCCACGACAAGACCCCGATCTTCCGGTACGCGGTGAGAGGCACCGCCATGCCGCAGCGGGGCGTGCTGGACATCGCCGGCGGCATCGCCAGTGTCGAGTACAGCGAGAAGATCGCCGATGCTGGCGGCATCCGGTTGACCACCAAGGCTGTGCTCACCGCCGACCGTTCCTGGGTGAAGATCGCCTTCACCGACGTGCCGGACGGCGTGGACCTGCCGAAGTTCCCGAAGAAGTGGATGGAGCTGGACCGCACCCGGCTCAGCCCGGAGATCGCCGAGGACGTGACCTACCGGGGTGAGACCGATCCGGGTTTCGTCAGCACCCTGGTGGAGGCGTCGGCCGGCCTGGCCGAGACCAGCCCGGGCCACTTCGCCGGCACCACCGACCTGAGCCGCTCGATGGAGGCGGAGATCATCGACGAGAAGCAGCTGGCGGCGCTGGGCGACGCGGCGAAGTCGGCCCCGTTCGAGGCCACCGTGGACGACCAGGGTCGGCTGCGGACGGCGGCCGTCACCATCCGGCTGAAGAAGACCGTCACCTACCGGGTCACCTACGACCGGTACGGCGAGGCGGCCGCGCCGAGGATCCCGTCGAACGTGATCGCCGCACCGGACGTCGTCTACGAGACGGTGGCCGGCTGATCCACCCGGACCGGTGGTGGCGTGGAGCGACGGGGGTCCACGCCACCACCCTCGGCTTGACGGCGTGGGTACGCTCTGCGCCGTGCTGGGTGGACGGGTTGACAAGCGGTTACACGGTTCGGCGACGACGGGCGGGGGTTCCGGCCGACGGCTTCCGGGTCGGCCGGTGTGGTGGGCGGCCGGCGCCGCCGGTGTGCTGGTGGCCGCCGGGGTGCTGACCTGGGCACTCTGGCCGGGCACCGAGCGGCCGGATCCGCGGTCCCGCGTCTACACCGAGGCGTCGGCGTGCCTGCTCACCCCGGCTGCGGGCGTGGTGGACGAGGCGGTCGTGCCGGTGTGGGCGGGCATGCAGCAAGCCTCCACGGAGACCAGCGGCAAGGTCAGCTACCTGGAGGTGGACGGCCCGCAGACCAGCGAGAACGCCTCGACGTTCCTGGCGACTCTGGTGCAGGGCGACTGTGATCTGGTTCTCGCCGCGGGCGCGGCCCCGGCAGACGCGGTGGTCCGGTTCGCCGGCCAGTTCCCCCGAACGAGGTTCGTCGCGATCGGGTCGTCGCAGGACCGGGCCCTGTCCAACGTGGTCCGGGTCGACGAGACCGATGCCGCGCAGGTGACGGCCCGCGTTCACGATCTGGTTGCCGAGGAGTTGCGTTCGGCAACCGAGTGAAACCCTCGAGCATGCGCGGTTCGGCTGTGAGGAACCTGTCATCGCCCAAGGTCGTTTTGGGGTGGGCTGAGTGTTTACCAGTGGGAACGTCCTCGGGGCCACGTATTCGATGTGACCGACCTCTCACCTCGAACGGGTTTCCGGATCGTCGGGGCGGCGTCCTGGCCCGGAGGTTCTCCGGAGGGTAAGGGGATCGTCGCAGGTGGCGGCATTGTCCAACGTGGTGCGTGAGAGTAGTGGGATGGTGGCCGGGAGTGGTCACGGTGATCACTCTCCGGCTGTCGAAGATCCGCTATCGGTCACCGAGGGTTCGTCGCCCATCCATTTAAGTATTCAAGATCTTTCGTAGCGTCACCTGATCGTGCACACTGCTCCCCGCTGTTGATGTTGGCGGGGGGATTCGGCGATGCGCCGGGGTACGAATCGGATCGCGGTGTTGTCCGCGATCGTTCTTGCGTTGACGGTGGGTGCACCCGTCGGCGCCGTGGAGAAACCGGAGCTTCCGGTCTCCTGGCTTCTGTCGCTGCTGGAGGCGAGGCCGCTGCTGGCCGGGCCGCCGCCGGCACCGGAGCAGCAGGAGGGTTCCGCCGAGGGGCGGGACGCCACCTATGACGACACCAAGGAGCCGGGTGGCGCCGGGCGGGCGGCGACGCCGGTTAAGAACGCGCTCGACGCGTACGAACCGTACGACCCGAACAAGCCGAAGAAGACCACCGGCGAGATCGTCGAGGGTTTCGACGAGAAGACCAGTGAGCAGGACGAGAGCCTGTCCACGCAGCGGTCCGAGGTCTTCGACAACGCCGACGGTTCGGTCACCACGAAGACGTACCCGCGCCCGGTGAACTTCCAGGACGGCGACGGCGAGTGGAAGCCGATCGACGTCGACCTGGAGCGCCAGTCGGACGGCCGTCTGCACGCCGCCGCGAACAGCCTGGAGACGTCGGTCGCCACGGCGGTCGAGATCCCCGAGGCGGTGACGCCGGCCCCCAGTGCGAGCCCGAGCGAAAGCCCCAGCGCGGCTCCGAGCCCGAGCGAGACCCCCGAGGCCGAGGCCGAGGCCGAGACCGGGACCCTTCTCTCCAACCTCGAACTCCCCACCGGCGAGAGCGTCGGATACTCCCTGGTCGGTGCCGCCCCGGTCACCGCGCGGGTCGACGGCAACGTCGCCACCTACCCCGGCATCCTGCCGCAGACCGACCTCGAACTGGAGACCTTCGACTCCGGCATCAAGGAGACGATGGTCCTGCAGTCGCCGCAGGCCGCGAACTCCTGGATCTTCCCGCTGACCTTGAAGGGGCTGACCCCGCGGGCTGCTGCCGACGGTGGCATCGAGCTGCTGAACAAGGACGGCAAGGCGGTCGCCTGGTTCCCGCGCGGTTCGATGAAGGACTCGCTGGTCGACCCGAAGTCGGGTTCGCCGGCCGAGTCGACCGCCGTCGCCTTCGAGATCATCGAATACCAGGGCGGTTCCGCCCTGAAGGTCGAGGCGGACCGGGCCTGGCTGAACGACCCGGCGCGCGTCTATCCGGTACGGGTCGACCCGACGCAGACCACCGGCACCACCGGTGACGTGATGATCGACAACGACTCGAGCACCGACAACAACGGCGACAACCTGCCGGTCGGTACGTACAACGGTGGCACCACGAAGGCGCGTTCGTTCATCCACTTCGACGACTTCGCCACCGACGGTTTCAAGGGCAAGCGGATCACCGCGGCCAAGCTGAAGCTCTACCTGACCTGGGCGTACAGCTGTGACACCGACCGGGTGTTCCAGGTGCGGGAGAGCACCGAGAAGTGGACGGTCGCGGACCTGGCCACGAAGACGTCGGTCAGCCAGTCGCCGTCCTACTCGGCGGCGATCGGCACGCTGACCGTCACCGACCCGGGCGCGGCCTGCACCAACTCGGCCGCGAACCGCAGCGTCGGCAAGTGGGTCACGGTGAACTTGGACGCCGCTGTCATCGACGGCTGGTCGAAGGGTGAGGCCAACTACGGTCTGGCGCTGACCGCGTCGGAGACCGACAGCTACGCCTGGAAGCGGTTCACCTCGGCGAACCACAGCTCCGGTACGTACAAGCCGGTGCTGGAGCTGACCTACAGCAACAACGTGCTCCCGCAGGTCAACGTGCGGTACCCGGCGAACAACGCGGTGCTGTCGACGCTCACCCCGGAGCTGCTGGCCAAGGGTTCGGATGCGGACAAGTGGCCGAACAAGGGTCTGACCTACGTCTTCACGGTGCTGGACACCGACGGCAAGACGATCGTCACCTCGCCGGCGGTGACCGGCGCCTGGACGGTTCCGGCGGGCAAGCTGTCCTGGAACAGCACCTACCTGTACACGGTCCGGCCCTATGACCAGGTCGGCTACGGTTCTTACACGCCGGCGTACGCGTTCTCGACGAATGTTCCGCAGCCGGTGGTGACCGGAAACCTGGCGCAGAACGGCGGCAAGGGTTTCGACTCCAGCATCGGTAACTACACGACGTCGGCGACCGACGCGAACGTGGCGACGGTGGGCCCGTCGCTGGCGATCGAGCGGAGTTACAACAGCCTGGACACCCGGCGGAACACCGCCTTCGGCGTGGGTTGGGCGAGCATTCTCGACGCCAAGGCGTCGCAGGTGGTCGATGCCGCGAACACCATTCAATCGGTACGCGTGACCTACCCGACCGGTTCCGAGGTGGCGTTCGGCCGTACCTCGACCGGCACGTACGTTCCGCCGTCCGGTCGCTTCTCCACCTTCGTCGAGACGAAGAGCGGCACCACGGTCACCGGGTACACGCTGACCGACAAGGACGCCACGGTCTACACCTTCGGGCGGTCGGCCGGCTCGGGTGTCTTCCGGCTCACCGCGGTCACCGACGCGAACGGTCGTTCGCTGACCATCGGGTACGGCACGGACGGCAACCCGTCCATGCTGACCAGCGCCTCCGGCCGGAAGCTGACCGTCGCCTGGTCGACGCCGGTGGGTGGGACCGCCCCGCGGGTGGCCACCATCGCCACCGACCGGGTGGACGCGGCGAACCCGGACAGTGCGAACACCTGGAAGTACTCGTACACCGGTGACCAGCTCACCGAGGTGTGCCAGCCGAACGACTACACCAAGTGCTGGAAGTACGAGTACGCCGCCACCTCGCAGCACGGCAACACGGTCCTGAACAACGACCCGACCGCGTACTGGCCGCTGAACGAGGCGGCCGGCAAGACCGTGGCGCAGAGCCGGGTGCTGGCGAACGCCGGCAAGGACTCGGCCCGGTACAACGCGGTCACCCTCGGTACCGCCGGTGGACCGCTGGCCGGCAGCACCGGCACGGTGGCCACGTTCAACGGCACCAGCTCGTACGCCCAGCTGCCCGCGAACCTGATCGGTGACGGTCAGTACCAGTCGGTCAGCATGTGGTTCAAGACGGCCACCGCCGGCGGTGTGCTGCTGAGCTACAACGCCGACCCGATGAGCAAGGGCACCACCACCAGCAACTACACGCCCGCGCTGTACATCGACAAGAACGGGAAGCTGCGCGGCGAGTTCTGGATGGGCGCGGCCACGCCGATCACCTCGACGATCGCGGTCACCGACAACAAGTGGCACCACCTGGTGCTGGCCGGCGACGGCGACAGCCAGCGGCTGTACCTGGACGGCGCCGCCACCGGTGCGGCGCTGACCGGCACGATCGCCTCGTTCGCCAACGGCTCGTTCGCCAACATCAACGTCGGTGCGGGGTACGTCGGCAACAGCTGGCCGGACCACGCCAACACCAGTGTCACTCCGGCCAAGGCCACCTACTTCACCGGCCAGATCTCCGACGTGGCGTTCTTCAACCAGACCGTCACCGCCGGGATGGCAGCGTCCCTCGCCCAGTCCGGGACCACCGCGCAGCCGGTGCTGACCGGTGTGGTCCGTCCGAGTGGCGGGGTCACCGCGAAGGTCGCGTACGACACGGTCTCCGGCCGGGTCGCGAAGGTGACCGACGAGAACGGCGGCGACTGGGTCCTCAGCGATCCGAGCGTCGTCGGCAGCAGCCTGGTGTACGCGGGTGCGGTGCTCGGCGCCAAGCCGCGGGACTACTGGCGGTTCACCGAGACCGACGCCGCCGAGGCGGTCAACGAGGTGGCCGGCGGGACCGCCGTCTACAACGACGTGACGCTCGGTGGCACCACCGGCAGTGGACCGTTCGCGGACACCACCGCCGCCCAGTTCAACGGGACCTCGTCGTACATCGAGCTGCCGACCGAGGACATCCCCGGCACCGGACCGCACAGCGTCGAGATGTGGTTCAAGATGCCGTCCGGTTCCACCAAGGGCGGTGTCCTCTACGCCTCGCAGATCCAGCCGACCGACGAGGCCACCACCAGCGGCTGGACCCCGGCGCTGTACGTCGGCATCGACGGCAAGCTGCGCGGCGGGTTCTGGACCGGCTCGACGGCCAACCAGGCGGTCACCACCAAGACGGTGAACGACGGCAAGTGGCACCACGTCGCACTGGCCGCCACCACCAACTCGCAGACCCTGTACCTCGACGGTGCCAAGGTCGACACCAAGTCGGGTGCACTGGTGGCGTACGGCGCCGAGCACGCGTACATCGGCACCGGCCGCTGGTCGGGCGGCTGGCCGTCGCACGGCACCGCGGACATCGGCTGGTGGCCGGGCGCGATCGCCGAGGCCGCCGTCTACGACAGCACGCTGACCGAGGCGCAGATCGTCGACCACGTCGAGACGGTCAAGCAGACCGTGCCGGTGGCCATGACGATGATCTCCGGGACGGCCAAGGCGATCGCCATGCCGGTCTCCCAGGTCACCGTCACCACCCCGGCGAAGGCCACCCAGATCTCGCACTTCGACCTGGTCAACGGCAACCGGATGGTCGCGCAGACCGACGAGCGGGGCAAGACCACGCAGTACGGGTACGACGTCGGTGGCTTCTCCAACATGGTGTACGACCCGAACGGTGTGCTGACCCAGACGTTGCAGGACGTCCGGGGCAACACGATCCAGTCGATCACCTGTCAGGACCAGAACGCCAAGAAGTGCTCGTCGGTGTACTTCTCGTACTTCCCGGACGCCACTACCAAGACGCTCACCCCGAACCCGAAGAACGACCTGCTGCTCACCACCCGGGACGGTCGTTCGTCGTCGGCCACCGACAACACCTACCTGACCACCAACGAGTACGACGCCAAGGGCAACCAGACGGCGGTGACCGACGCGCTCGGACGGGTCACCCGGACCACGTACACCGACGCGACCACCGTTGCCGCCGACGGGGGCACCCCGCCCGCCGGCCTGCCGCTCACCATGGTGACGGCGGGCGGCGCACGGCAGTCGGTCACCTACTTCAAGTCCGGTGACGTCGCCCAGGTGACCGAACCGAACGGGGCGATCACCCGCTTCGTCTACGACGCGCTCGGCCGGGCCGTGACCCAGACCGAGGTCAGCAGCGCGTACCCGGACGGGGTCGTCACCACCAACACCTACGACCGGATGGACCGGCTGGTCACCCAGCTCGACCCGCCGATCACCAACCGGGTCACCGGTGCGGTGCACACCCAGCTCGCCACCACGGTCTTCGACGCGGACGGCAACGTCCTGGAGGAGCGCGAGGAGGACACCACCGGCGGTGACGACCCGCGGGTCGAGAAGCACGGATACAACGGGTACGGCCAGGAGATCACCTCCACCACGCCGGGCGGGGCGACCACCACCTTCGCGTACGACTCCTCGGGCCGGATGACCCTGCAGACCAGCCCGGACGGCACGGTCACCTCAAGCGAGTACGACGCGGCCGGCAACGTCGTCAAGACGTGGCTGCACGACTACACCGGTGACCCGAACAACCCCTCGTCGCCGGAGAAGCACCTGGTCGAGGAGAACACCTACGACAACGCCGGACGTCTCTCCACCGAGATCGACGCGATGAAGTGGGTCACCACCTACACGTACACCGACAACGGGCTTCCGGCGAAGACCGTCCGGTCGAACGGCGACGAGTCCTTCGTCCTGGAGGACAACTCCTACGACGCCGACGGCAACATCCTCACCGAGGTCACCAACAACGGCCGGACCGTCGTCGCGCACACCTGGGACGCTGCCGGGCGGGAGACCTCCACGACGTCCGACCCCGGTGGCCTAAACCGCACCACCGTCAACACCTACGACGTCGACGACAAGGTCGTCCGGGTCGAGCAGAAGGACGCCTCCGGCACGGTCCTCTCCAAGATCGAGGCCCTGTATGACAAGGCCGGCCGAGTGCTCGCGCAGACCTCGTACCCCTCGAAGGATCAGGGTCCGGTCGCGCGCTGGAAGCTGAACGAGGGCACCGGCACGCGGCTCGCGGACAGCGCCGGCAACAGCACGCTGACCACCAGGGACGGTGTTTACTGGAGCACCGAGCGCGGCGGTTCCGCATACTTCAGCGACGAGACATCGATCACGACCACCGGACCGGTCGTCGACACCCGGCGCGACTTCACCGTCTCCGCCTGGGTGAACCTGTACTCCACCGGCTGGACCCAGCGGATGGTGTCCGGTGGTGGTGGTGACCAGCAGTCGCCGTTCGACCTCTCCTACGACGAGGGTCAGAAGGCCTGGCGGTTCGCCACGGTCGGCGCGGACGCCGCGAACACGTCGGCCATCAACGTCGCCAAGTCCACCACCGCCCCGGTGGCCGGGCAGTGGACCCACCTGGCCGGCACCTACGACGCGACGGCCGGCATGCTGCGCCTGTACGTTAACGGCAAGGCCGAGGGCACCGACACCGGTAAGGCGTTCGGTGCGAACAGCTCGATCATCCTGGGCGCCGCGGACTGGAACGGCGCGAAGGGCGACTTCCTCGCCGGTGGGCTCAGCGACGTCCAGCTCTACCAGCGGGCGCTGAGCGCCACCGAGGTCACCGCGCTCGCCGCGGGCACGCTGACCGCGGCGGACAACCGGACCAGCCGGACCAGCTACACGTACGACGAGAACGACGACGTCACCTCGGTGACCGACCCGAACGGCCACACCAGCTACACCACGTACGACCAGAACGGCGGCGCGGAGAAGACGACCGCACCCGCCGCGATGGCCGAGTCCCTGGAGAAGGGCGCGTCCCTCGCGAACGCGGTCTCCTGGACCGGGTACAACACGTACGGCGAAGTCACCGACACCAAGGACGCCCTCGGCAACTGGTCCGTGACGTACTACGACGCGGACGGCCGGCCGACGCTGCAACGGGCGCCGACCTACACACCGCGGGACGGCTCGGCGCCGATCACCCCGGAGACGATCTACACCTACACCGCATCCGGTGAGGCGAAGACGATCACCGACCCGATGGGCAACGTCACCCGCTTCGAGTACGACCAGCTCGACCGGATGTCCAAGACCGTCGCGGCGGACGGCAGGGAGACGACCTACACGTACGACAAGGTCGGTGATCTGCTCTCCACCACCGACCCGACCGGCGCCGTCTCCTCGATGACCTGGGACTACCTGGGTCGCCAGGTGACCAGCAGCGATCTGGTCCGGCAGGACGGCAAGACCTACACCACGACCAACGAGTACGACCAGTACGGCCGGCAGACCGGTGTGGTCTCGCCGGACGGCATCCGCCAGACCACCGAGTACAACGCCCTCGGCGAGCCGGTGTCGGTCAAGGACGCCGCGAACAACGTCACCAAGGTCGAGTACGACGGGCTGGGCCAGGTCGTCAAGACGATCCTCGCCGACAACAGCTACAGCACCACCACGTACGACGCGGTCGGCCAGCCGGTCGCCGCGGCCTCCTACTCCGCCGCCGGCGCGCGGCTGAGCGGCACCAGCACCGAGTACGACGCGGCCGGCAACACGATCGCCGTCACCGACGCCCGGGGCACCCGGAGCACCTACGAGTACGACGCGACCGGCCTGCTGGTGGCGGAACGGCAGCCGATCAACGGCTCGGATGCGATCGAGACGTCCTTCGGGTACGACCTGGAGGGCAACCAGACGCGGTTCACCGACGGACGGAAGAACGCGTTCTGGTCCTCGTACAACTCCTGGGGTCTGCGCGACGCGCAGATCGAGCCGGAGACGGCGGCCCACCCGGCACTGGCCGACCGCACCTTCACGACCGTGTACGACGCGGGCGGCCGGGCGGTCAAGCAGATCCAGCCGGGCGGCGTGACCGTCACCAACAGCTACGACATCCTGGGCCAGCTCACCGGCCAGAAGGGCGCGGGCGCGGAGGCCGACACGGTCGACCGTGAGTTCCAGTACGACGCCGGTGGGCGGATCAAGGAATTCTCCGGGGTACGGGGTTCGAACGAGATCACCTATGACGACCGCGGTATGCCCCGGTCGATCAAGGGAACCTCGGGCGACTCGGCCTTCACCTACACCGGCGACGGGTCGCTGAAGTCCCGCGTCGACGCGGCCGGGACGACGAAGTTCGACTATGACACCGCCGGCCGACTGTCGAAGACGTCGAACGCCGACAAGAACGTCGACCAGACGTACACCTACAACAACCTCAACGCCGTTACCAAGGTCCAGTACGGGACGGGTAACAAGCGGTCGTTCACCTATGACGCGCAGCAGCGTCTGACCGGCGACGAATTGACGTCGGCATCGGGTGCCTCGCTGGCGAAGATCGAGTACGGATGGAACGCCAACGACAGCATGGTCTCGAAGAAGACCACCGGCTTCGGCGGCGCGGCGGCGATCAGCAACACGTACACGTACGACCTGGCGGACCGTCTGACCTCGTGGAACGACGGGTCGAAGACCACCGCTTACGCGTACGACAAGTCGGGTAACCGGCTCCAGAACGGCGACCACCTCTTCACCTACGACGCCCGGAACCGCCTCCTGACCGGTGACGGATCCACGTACACGTACACGGCTCGTGGTTCGCTGCGGTACGCCGGTTCGGCCGAGACGAAGACCGACGCGTTCGGCCAGGTCGCCTCCCAGGCCGCCGCATCCGGCGGAACCGTCCAGAAGTACGAGTACGACGCCCTCGGCCGGGTTGTCAAGGACGGCTTCTCGTACACGGGCAGCGACAACGACCTCGCCGCGGACGGCCAGTCCACGTACGTTCGGGGCGCGGCCAACGAGGTGCTCGCCGAGTCCGGTGAGGCCGGCACCCGGTACGCCTGGACCGATCTGCACAGTGACCTGGTCGGGCAGTTCACCGCGACCGGCGCGTCCCTGGACGCCTCGGTGGTGTACGACCCGCTGGGCAAGGTCGTCGGCAGTGCCGGCGGCATGATCGGCAGCCTGGGCTATCAGTCGGAGTGGACCGACACGACGACGAGCCGGGTCAACATGATGGCCCGCTGGTACAACGTCGACACCGGCCAGTTCGACACCCGCGACACCGCCTCCAACAGCCCGGTCGGCAACTCGGTCGCCGCCAACCGCTACCAGTACGGCGACGCCAACCCGCTGACCACCATGGACCCCACCGGTCACTGGGGCTTCAGCTCGATGATCAAGAGCGCGGTGCGTTCCGTCTCGTCGACGGTGTCCCGGGCCACCAGCTACGTCTCCTCGTACACGGCCTCCGCCTACAGCTACGCGCGGAGCACGTACCACGCCGCCAAGACCGTCGTGAAGAGCACGTACAAGGCGGCGAAGAAGGTGGTCAAGGCCGTCCACAAGACGGTCAAACGGGTCGCCAAGGCGGTCTCGAAAGCCAAGCGGTACGTCCACAAGGCCATCAAGAAGGTCAAGGCGGCGACGAAGAAGTTCGTCAAGGCAGCCGTCAAGAAGGCCGCCAAGATAACCAAGGCCGTCGTCAAGAAGGCCAAGGCAGCCGGCAAGCTGGTCAAGGCCGTCGCCAAGCGGGTGGTCAAGAACCCGGTCGCGGCGATCAAGGACGCGGCGAAAGCCACCGCCAAGTTCGTCGTCAAACACAAGGACACCATCCTCGAGGTGGCCGCCATCGGCCTCGGCGTGGTGGCCGGCCTGGCCTGCACGGCCGTCACGGCCGGCGTGGGCGCGGTGGCCTGCATGGTCGGCGCCGGCGCCCTGATCAACCTGGCGAAGGACGCCGCCCAGGGCGACATCCACTCCATCGGCGACGCCCTCGGCTCCCTCGGCACCGGCGCCCTCTCCGGCCTGGCCGGCGGCGCCGGCGGCGCCATCGCAGGCAAGGTCGGCACCCTGGTAGCCGGCAAGGTCGGCACCGGCCTGATGGGCCGCGTAGCCACCGAGGCCGTCGAAAACGGCGTCGAGGACGTCGTGACCCAGGCGGTGACGACCGGCCGGGTGAACCCCAAGGCCGCGGTCATGGGCATGGTCCCCGGCATGAGCGCCCTGACCGGCGGAGGCAAAAAGGGCGGCAGCTCCGGCGGCGGCCTGCAAATGGCCACCGGCACGATCAGCCTCGGCCTGAACTTCACCGGCGGCGCCTCCTGCCCGAACACCAGGAAGCCCAAGCACAGCTTCGATCCCGATACGCCGGTTCTGATGGCCGACGGTTCAGAGCGCCCGATCGAGGACGTCAACGTGGGCGACGAAGTCGTCGCCACTGACCCGGAGTCGGGTGAGTCGACGTCGCAGCAGGTCACTCAGTTGCACTTGAACACCGACCACGAGTTCACGGACCTGACGGTCGTCGACCAGGACGGTAAGTCCACGGTCCTCAACACCACTCAAAACCACCCGTTCTGGAACGAGACGGATCAGGCCTGGACCGACGCTGAGAATCTGGAGCCGGGCGACCAGCTCAAGGTCATCGGCGAGGGAACCGTCACCGTTCAGAGCGTCCGTAACTACGAGGACAGCAAGGAGATGCGCGACCTTACGGTCGCCGTCGTCCATACGTACTACGTACTTGCTGGTGACGAACCCGTTCTTGTCCACAACTGTGGCAATCAAGATGCAGGTCACGGTACGGGATGTAGATGTGAAGAAGGGTTTAGTCCTACCGATTCGAGAGGTCACTTCCTTCCGAATCCGAATGGACTGGTGGCTGGGGAACTTAATGATCAGGGCCTCATGCGCGGAACCAATGCAACCGGCTTCAACTCAAGCCGAGGAAGTTTCCGTTCGGATACGGTGGACAAGGCCTGGAAGAGCGGTACGCCCGGTCCTACAGGTGGAATTATGTGCCCGAGGCAGGGTCCGAACTGTGTTGGTGAAGTCTTCCAGAATCCGTCCGGTGATCAGAAGACGGGCGACTTGGGGCATTATCCCATTGCTCACACAAACCGCTGGTATCCGAACGATCGCGCGAAGGCGTTGGATCTTTATAATCAGGATATTCGGATTGAATGCATTCCGTGTAACCGGGGTGCTGGCAACCGTCAGGACGGTGTAGTGTGAGCGGGTGCCTTTACTTGTAGATCATCTTGAGGGTCGCCTGGGGCGGCTTGAAATGAGCTGGTCCGGGTCGCCTCAGGAGGGTCTTCCGACCTTCAATGTGGGCTGCTTCGCCGGCGGCGTCTTTGCTGGCGTCGCCGGCTATTCCACGCTGGGGCTGAGTAAGTTGCCCTTGCATGAACGCGGTCACAGCAGGCACTTCTTCATCGAATTTATTTCTGCTGTACGCAGTTCGAATGAGACCGTGCGTGACTCTCTGCTGGGGGTGTTCGAATTCATTTGGTCGAAATGCGTCGATTCTCGCGAAGTTGTACTGCGTGGAGATGTGGTGAAATTGCCCGATGGTCTCGTTTTGGGAGAAAGATTCACTCATCTTTATGCGGCGTTGCCGGTCTACTATGACGGTGACTTCAAGTCGGTCGTGGTGGAGGATGGAAAATCGGTCGCCATCGTGTGGCTGATTCCCATTGCTGCCGACGAGGCAAGAATCGTTGCGGAGCAGGGTTGGGAGAAGTTCGAGCAGAGGTTAGTGGAGCGGGATCCTGACTTGATGGATTTCGCGAGAGATTTGGTTAGCTGAACTCTCTGAAGGGATCCGGCGAAAAGGAATGCGCGACTGCGGTTCGCCGATCTCTGATCCCTGTTCGCCAGCCAACCGTTTCTGTCAGCGAAAACAGTGCCTTCCTACTTGCTGCGGCGTGCCCTGGAAACCGCCCTCGAGCTGTGGCAGCATCTGTTCTGCACCGCTGATGACGGTATGGCGGATGAAGGAGTAGAGACGCGATGTCGGCGTTCAGTTTTGCGGAGGCTATCTGCGGGCAGTTCGACTATGAGCTGATCCGCGCGGGTGGCGTCTCGGTCTGTGCTGATCCCGAGACCCTGGCGAGGTTCGTCGAGCGGCTGTCCGAGCTTGGGTACTCGGTCGCTGAATCCGTGTATGACGGTGTGTCGCTGGTGTCCTTCTCGAACAGCCTCATCGGTGCGATCCCGATGTACTCGCATTACGAGTACGGGCCGGGGAATTTGAACTCCCTGCACGGGATGCTCCAAGACTTGGAGGTTGGCCGAGGCCTCGGACTGCTCTTTGTTATTCGAGGCTTCGACCAGGCATTTTCCGCCGACGCGAAATGGGCGGTCGACTTCCTGGACATCCTGCAACTCGCCTCCTACGACCGCCTGCTCATGGGGCAGCGGCTGATCATCCTGGTCGAGTTGCTGGACGGGTCGATCAAGTTGCCTCGGCTCGGCGGGTTCGAGCCGGACCGGTATCCGTCCTGATCGGAAGTGTCCGGAAAGTGCGCGCCGATTTCGCGTCGTCGCTGCGTGGCATTCCGTCACTGATCGGTGTGCGGGTGACCGACCTGGATGTGGCGGACGCCTGCCGCAGGTTAGAAGCCGGAGGCTACGAGGTTCGGCCTGTGCTGCGGGAGTTCATCGAGAACTTCGGGGAGCTGACGTCTACGGGAATCTCTTCGCGCTTTCTCTGCGAGATGCGGACGCGGGACCGTCTGGTTCTGGGACCACGAGGAGGAAGCGGACGAGGGCGAACCGCCGACCGAGGACAACATCGAGCAGATCGCGCCGAACTGGCCGGCCTTCCTGCGGCTAGGGTCGGTGCGTGATCGGTGACGTGGACTCCTTCGAGTGCGGGGTGCCCTGGGGCGTGCTGCGGATCGAAGGGGTGGGGTCCGGGAGCCCGACCCCTGAGCTGGACATCGACCACGCCATGACCGCCGCCACCGACGGATGTCTACTTGTGTCCGTCGTGCACCACGACATCGGGCGGCTCGCCGTCTCCATCACGAGGCGGGACGCCCCGGACGGGTTCGTGCGGATGTTCTCCGGGGAGCTGACTGCCCCGGAACTCCTGGTCGAGGTCGGTGATGTGGTCGGGGACGACTTCGCCTACCGCTACCCGGTCAGCACGGACCCGGTGACGGTGGCCGTCTTCGCCGACGACTGGGCGGAAGCAACAGAAATCTGCCTGGTGATCTCCGATGTTTCCCTATGAACTGATCCGTCTGTCCGACGACGAGAACGAGGTCGTCGTGACCGTTCTGGCGGCGGAGAGCCCCACGCTCTGGGAAGCGGAGATCGCTGTCCGTAGCATGTTCGTCTCCGGGCGTACCCTGTTGATGTTGTTTCCCTCGAAGTTCGAGGAATGGGCGGCGGCGCTGGACAGGCTGGCGGCCGGCGAGGACATCGCCTGGATGGCGAGGCACAACGGCCCGACGATTCGCGTCTTTCTGGACGGCGCCCGCGACTGCCCGGACGTCGAAGTCGACGACGAATCCCTCTCGATGGTCACCGTGCGGATCCCGATCGCCCTCGAAGGCGACTGGATCGGAGACCATCGGGCACGTCTGACCCGATTCCTGGCGGGCTGATCCGTTGGACGGAGTGCCGTTCGTGGACCACGCGGCCATCGGCGCCCATGGGTCCGTGGTGGCCGTGGTGGAGAACGGGCGGCGGTGTCTGGTCCGGGACGTCGCGACCGGGGCGGTGCTCGCCGACGAGGACCGGGGTGAATCATCCGCCGGGCCGGTGGTTGTCACACCCGCCGGTGAGGTGGTGACGGCGTGGGCCTACGGCACGGTGTCCGGCTGGCCTCAGGCCTTTCCCGCATCGGCGCGAGCCATCGAAATGGTGAAAAATGCGATAAAAGCGCACCTTGCGGTCGCGGGCAAGGACGGCAAACTGTACGTCACCGGCCCTGACGCGACGACCGTGATCGACTGCCGGGACGTCATGCCGTGGAACGCGATCCGGACCGTCGCCCTCGACAGTGACGCGCGTCTCGTCGCCGCGGGCGGGCAGTACGGCCGGGTGGTGATCGGAGACGTCGCGTCGGGGGAGCTGATCACGGATCTCGGCCGATGCCCGCGCTGGGTGGGTGCGCTGGCGTTCTCCCCCTCCGGTGAGCACCTTGTTTTCGGGGACGGCGACGGGAACCTCCACACCCACGAACTGCGGACCGGGCAGACCCACACCTTCGGGCAGCACCTGGACGGGGTGTTGGCCGTCGCGTTCAGCCCGGACGGACGGCGGCTGGCCACCGGCGGCCAGGACCGGAGCGTCCGGCTGTGGGACACCGGCGACTGGTCACCGGTCGCGGACTACGCCGTGCTCGGCGGTCACATCCGGGCGCTCGGCTTCGACGAGACCGGCACCCGGCTGGTGGCCGTCGACGGGGGCGGCGAGATCGCGTCGTGGGGAGTGGACGAGACGCGGGTGCTGCCGGCCGGCGACTGGCGGACCCTGAACTGTGTGTGTGGGCGTGGGCCGCGGCACGTACCCGAAGATTTTGATCGTCTCTTGGCGGGCCGGAACCCGGAGGGTGCGGGTCTGCTCGACGACATCGAGGTGGGCGGGTTGCTGTTCTCGGCGATCGTCCCGGTGACGCGGATGATCCTGGCCGCGTTGCCGTCCAGCACCGGGGTGACGCGACGGACGATGCTCGACATCCTGCTCTCGGCCGTCTCCGGGGAGAGCCATCACGGGGAGCGCGACCTCGGCGAGACCTGCCGGGATCTCGTCCGTCCCCACGTGCCCCTGATCAGGACCATGCGGGACGAGGAGCCCCTGTTCGTCACCGAGATCCTGAGAGAGTTCCCGGAGTGAGCGTGCACCACGCGCGGTTCCCTCGTGTCTGCTCGCTCTGCGACCGGGTGGTGCTCGGACTCCCCGGCCACGACTGGCTTGTCGAGCCCTACGCCGTCGCCCGCGACGACGTTCTTCCCGGCTTCTGTCACGTCTCCTGCCTGTCCGACCTCGGAATCGCAGCAGAATGGGCCGACGCTGTCAGCGATCACTACCGGACGAGGTGGCCGGTCTGGATCGCCGGTGACGGATGGCGCCTGCACTACGGCCAACCCCGGAAAGCCTTCCACCTCTGGGGTACGAACGCGCGCATGCTCGACGTCGGGGCCCCCGCGTTGTTCGCCGGCACCACTGTCGCGCTGCTGGACATCGACGTCGAAGGCCCGCTGACCGGAGTACTGGAAACTCTGCGCCTGACGGACCGCTATCCCTTGATCCGCGGCGGCGAGGTCACCCGGCGGCGGGTCAACGCCGGTACCGCGCGTAGACCGGAGTGGCTCGACCTGATCGAGTGTCCCGTCCCACTCCTCCTGGACCCGGCAATCCTCGAGGCCGCACGCTCCCTCACGGCAGCCCGCTGACCCGCAGGATGAGCCGGCCGAGGCGGTGTTCCCGGGCAGACGAGGAGCTGCTGATCGCTGAGATCCTGCGGTCGATGCCGGATCCGTGAAGTCAGGCGATGGCGGCGATGTTGCCGTCATCGAAATAGATCGCCTGGTGCAGTTGGCCGCCGAGAGCCGCGGCATAACGAGCGAGCACGTCCTGACCGGAGATCTTGCCCTGCTCGATCTGGGACACGCGGCCCTTGGTGACGCCCATACGGTCCGCGACCTGCTGCTGGGTGAGGTTGCGGGAGCGGCGGATCTCGGCGAGCCGGTGTCCGACGACGGTGGCGAGCAGCTCCTGCTTGCCGGTCTCGACCGCTTGCTCGCCGCCGGCCCGCTCGACATGCTCGGCGCGGATGTCGCTCCACCGCGTGTAGCTGCTCATGGCGTGCCGTCCTCCTCGCTGCGTTCTTTCAAGTAGACCTCATAGCGCTGCTCGGCCAGGGGGATGGCTTCGGTGTACCACTCGTTCCAACGTCCAGCCTTGTCGCCGGCGACGAGCAGGATGCTGCAGCGCCAAGGGTCGAATGCGAACAGGATGCGTACGGTACCGGGGCGAAGTTCCTTGAGGCTGGCGATCGTCGAGCCGTGAATCGTGTCGACCAGCGGCCTGCCGAGTCCCGGCCCGACCTCGGCCAGCAGGTCGAGCACCTGCACCACGCGCTCGTGTGCAGCAGCGTCGAGATCGTCGATCCAGTCGCGGACCTCATCGACGAGGAAGATGTTCCATTCATCGGCCGCAACCCCGCCGAGTATAGCGAAAGGTAAACATGATCGCTGGTGCCGGAGGTCATCGCGGCGGCGCGGTGCTTTCCCTGATCACCAGGGTTGTCGGCAGGCGTACCTGTGGGGCCGGATCGTTGCGTCCCTGACGGATCGCCTCGATCAAGGCGGCGGCTGCCACCCGTCCCTTCTCCGCGACGTCCTGCCGCACGGTGGTGAGGGCGGGCTGCAGCTGGGTGGCCAGCGGCCCGTCGTCGAAGCCGACCAGCGACAGGTCGTCCGGCACGCGCAGCCCGAGGTCGTCCGCGGCCTGCCGGACCGCGACCGCGGTGACGTCCGAGAAGCACAGCACCGCCGTCGGCCGGTCCGCCCCGCCAAGCAGGGTCCGGGCGTCCCGCCGGAGGTCCTCGGTCGCCTCCAGGGGGTGCCGGACGATGACCGGGTCGATGCCGGCCGGCCGGAGTTCGTCGAGCCAGCCGAGGCGTCGCTCGCGGGAGGCGTAGCCCTCGGCGTGCGGGTCGGCGGCGCTGACGAACCCGTACGGCCCGTTCTGCCCGTTGGTGACGATGGCGATGCGCCGGTGGCCCAGGTCGAGCAGGTGCCGTGCGGCGGCCCGGGCGCCTTCCCTGTCGGCGATGTTGACGCTGGGCACGTCGTCGGCGGGCACCTGGTCGACGAAGACCATCGGCAGGTTGCGCCGCCGCAGCCAGGAGACCGCTTCGGAGGTGGGGTCGCACGAGTAGACCAGCGCGCCGTCGATCGCCACGTCCCGGGCCGGGATCAGGTCGCCGGAGCCGGTGGAGGTGAGCAGGGTGATGGCCAGGCCGGTGGGGGTGAGCTCCTCCGCGATGGCGGTCAGGAAGACCCCGGCGACCAGGTCGTTGAAGGCGTAGCGCAGCGAGTCGGTGAGCAGGATGCCGACCGCGCCGGTGGTGCCTTTGGCGAGGGCGCGGGCGGTCGGGTCGGGGCCGACGTAGCCGAGGTCCTGTGCGGTGGCGAGGATCCGTTCGCGCAGGGCGGGGGAGAGCTGGTCGGGCCGGGAGAAGGCGTTGGACACGGTCATCCGGCTGACGCCGACCTGATCGGCGATGGTCTGCAGTGTCACCCGGGGCATTCGTTCACCGTAGCTCCGGGTCGTGCGGCCGTCGCCCGCCGGACGGTGGGGGAGACGGCCGCACGACCGTGTGGAGGAAGGTTCAGGGTGCGACGGCGATGGCGGCGCGGTGCAGGACGCGGGACAGGGACAGGCGGATGCGCGGGGCGCGGGCGGTGCGTTCGACGTGCGGGACGACCGGCGCGTCGGGCCGGGCGCTGAGCACCTCACGGTTCATGTCGCGGAGGCTGGAGAGGTACGCGGTGGGCAGTTCCATGACCGACTCCCTTCTGTACCGGTACAGTAACCACGGCTCTCTGTACCGGTCAAGATGCCAGACATGCCATGCGGGTGTGGTAAGGATCGGGGCATGGGATCGAACGATGAGTACGTCTTCGTCGGCTGTTACACCGGTGACAAGGGAGGCGAGGGCGACGGCATCACGCTGGCCCGCCGTGACCCGTCCACCGGGGAGCTGACCCGCCTGGGCCTGGCCGCCCGGACCCCGTCCCCCTCGTTCCTGGCCCGGCACCCCGGCCACCCCGTCCTGTACGCCGTCAACGAACTCGACCAGGGCACGATCACCGCGTTCGCGGTCGCCCCCGACTGCTCACTGGTCCCGCTGGTCACCCGGTCCACCGGCGGCTCCGACCCCGCCCATCTGGCGGTCACCGGCGACGGCCGGCACCTGGTGGTGGCCAACTACGCCACCGGCTCGGTCGCGGTGTTCCCGTTGGGCGCCGACGGTGTCCCGGGGGAGCGCAGCGACCTGCTGACCCTGAGCGGTTCCGGGCCGGACGCCGAGCGGCAGGCCGGCCCGCACGCCCATCAGGTGGTCCCGGATCCGAACAGCGCCGATGTGCTGATCTCCGACCTCGGCTCGGACCGGGTGTGGCGGTCGCGGCTGGACCCGGTGTCCGGACGGCTGGGTTCGCCGGTCGAGGCCGTGGTGGCCGAGCCCGGCACCGGTCCCCGGCACCTGACCCGGGTCGCGGATGGCGGTCTGCTGCTCGCCGGCGAGTTGTCCGGCACGGTCGGCTGGTACGCCCCGGCCGGTGGCCCGACCCTGGAGCGCCGTGGTTCGGTCGAGGCCAGCACCTCGCGGGGTCAGGTCTATCCGTCCGAGATCCTGATCGGGCGGGACGGCCGGTTCGTCTATGTCGCCAACCGCGGTCCGGACACCGTCTCGGCCTTCGCCTGGGACGGGGCGGCCGCCACGCTGATCGCCGAGGTGCCCACCGGGGGCGTCTGGCCGCGGCACATGGCCCTTCTTGGAGATCACCTCTACGTAGCCAATCAAAGATCACACAATGTGACCGTCTTTCGTGTCGATCCGGAGACCGGTATCCCCGGATTGCAGGGCGAACCGGTCGGTGAGCCCAGTCCGACCTGTCTGCTCCGGTGGCACTCTCCGATGATCAGGTCATAGGCGACATCCGACTCCGCGCCCGTGCGTGATCTTTGCGGGCGAAATCCGGCGGCGGCCGACACGTACCGAGACAAGATGATCACGGAGCGTGTTATTCGGATAGGAAAACGCCAATCCGAGTAATTTTCGGCCGAACGTATATGGCATTCAGCTTCGGAGATGCGCACTATGGATCGCGTGTCTGGCCGCCATCGGAGAAATTTCAAAGCAAAGGGAGCCGGCGTCGTCGGGGGTGCGATGGCGATAGTCGTCGTAATTGCCGGGACTTGGCTCGGCTATCAGCAGTTCGCCGCAACCGGTTGCACCGGAGCGGTGAAGCTGACCGTCGCCGCCGCTCCCGAGATAGCCCCTGCCGTCGAGCAGGCGGCGCAGCAATGGGTTCGAAGTGGCGCCGAGGTCTCCGGCACCTGTGTCGCGGTCGAAGTCACCCAGGAGAACCCGGCGAGCATCGCCGGGGCGGTCTCCCGCGAGCACAACGTGACCCTCGCCGGTCTCGGGGTCGCGCCCGACGCGGTGCAGATCCCGGACGTGTGGATCCCGGACTCCTCGACCTGGCTGCTCCGCCTGCAGAAGGAGGCCGCCGGCTTCATCCCGCCCAAGATCTCCTCGATTGCGCAGAGCCCGGTCGTGCTGGCCCTGCCCGAGCCGGTCGCCGAGCAGTTCGGCCTGCCCGACAAGAAGATGACCTGGGACACCCTGCTGGCGCAGTTCGGCACGGACAAGAGCCTGTCGGTCGGCATCGTCGACCCGGCCAAGGACGCGTCCGGCCTGACCAGCCTTCTCGTGCTCAGTCAGGTCGCCGGCACCGACCAGGCCGGCCTGCGCAAGAAGGCCCAGGCACTGACCGCGCTGGCGCAGAACAGCTCGGCCCTGCGGGAGGACCTGCTGCAGCGCTTCCCGAACTCGAACACCGCGGACGACCTCGCCACCAGCCTGAACGCGGCGCCGCTGTCCGAGGAGGACGTGGTGGCGTACAACGCCAAGCGTCCCCCGGTGCGGCTCACCGCGGCCTACCTCGAGCCGAGCCCGGCCCCGCTCGACTACCCGTACGCGGTGATGCCACAGGTCACCGAGGCGCAGAAGTCGGAGGCGGCGGACGGTCTGTTGGCGCAGCTCAGCGACGGTGTGTTCAAGGAGAGGCTGGGCTCGGCGGGCCTGCGGGCGCCGGACGGCACCTACGGCTCGACCTTCCAGGCCCCGATCGGCGCACCCCAGGCCTCCCCGGCGGTCGCCGCCTCGGCGGCCGGCGGCGACGTGGGCGGCACGGCCGGTGCGGGCACCGACGCGGCCGCGCTCAGTCGCGTGATCGGTAGTTGGGTGGCGACCACGCGGCCCGGCCGGGTGCTGGCGGTCTTCGACGTCTCCGGCTCGATGACCACCGCGGTGCCGACCGCCGGTGGCGCGACCCGTGCGAAGGTCACGCAGGCCGCGGCACGGTTCGGCCTCGGGCTGTTCAGCGACAAGTGGGCGGTCGGTGTCTGGCGCTTCTCCACCGAGCTGGACGGCAAGAAGGCGTACAAGGAACTGGAGCCGATCCAGCCCCTGACCTCGGGCCGGGCCGAGCTCAACGCCTCGATCGACCAGCTGACCCCGGTGAAGGACGGCGGGACCGGCCTCTACGACACCATCCTCGCCTCGTACTCCTACGTGAAGCAGCAGTGGCAGGCGGGCAAGGCCAACTCGGTCATCCTCTTCACCGACGGTGAGGACTCGAACGCGGGGATCACGCAGAAGAAGCTCCTCGCCGAGCTCGAGAAGATCCAGGATCCGAAGAAGCCGATCCGCCTGGTGCTCATCGGCATCGGCAACGAGGTCAACAAGGCCGAGCTCGAGACGATCCAGAAGGTGGTGCCCGGCTCCGGCGTCTTCATCGCCGAGGACCCCGCCAAGATCGGTGACATCTTCTTCGAGGCGATCGGCAGCCGTACCGGCGCGAACTAGAGAATGGTCACACCGTGCATTGACGGCCGTCGCCCTCACGGGCGGCGGCCGTTTTTGTGCCGGGTCACTCCCGGCGGTTTGCTTTCGTTTCTTAAGGGGTACGAGTGAACGCGCCCAGCTTCGGCGAAAAAGGCGTCATCCCGCTCTGCGGAGCCAGTCGGCCGGATCGTCGCGTACCCCTCGGATGATGGCGTCCGCCGCCCCGCGCATGGCCGCGTCCGCTCCGAGGGCCGCCGGGCGCAGTTCGGCCGGGGCGAGGCCCGCGGTGAGCACCCGCTGCCGCAGTTCGGTCCCGATCCCGTCGCGGAGACGCTCGAAGACCGGTGCGTAGGCGCCACCGAGCACGATCACCGGTACGTCCAGCAGGTTGACCACCGCGGCCAGGGCGATGCCGAGGGCGGACGCGGCCAGCTGTTCGTCGTCGGCGAGTGCCTCCTGTCCCGCGTACTGCTCGAGGCAGCCGCGGGCGCCGCACCGGCAGAGCCGGCCGTCCGGGAAGACGGTGAGGTGCCCGATCTCGCCGCTCCAGCCGCGTACCCCGCGGTACAGCTCGCCGCCGAGGACCAGGCCCGCGCCGATGCCGACCTCGCCGGAGACGTACAGGAAGGTGGGGTCGCCGCCGGTCACCCGCAGCTCGCCGAGGGCTGCCAGGTTGGCCTCGTTGTCCACCGCGATCGGCAGGTCGGCCAGTGCCGGGGCGCCGCGCAGCAGCGCCGGGGCGTCGACGTCCTGCCAGCCGAGGTTGGGGGCGACCCGGACCAGTCCGTCCTCGGTGACCAGGCCGGGCACGGCGAGCGCGGCGCCGGCCAGGATCAGGCCGTCGGCCTCGGCGCCGGCCCGGGCCCGGGCGGCGAGCCCGCCGAGCGCGGTGAGCGCCTGGCCGGGGTCGGCGGGCCGCTGGTCGGCGCGTTCGACGAAGCGTTGCCGGACCGCGCCGGTCAGGTCGACCACGCAGGCGGCCAGGTAGTCGACGTTGATCTCCAGACCGAGGGCGGCCGGGGTGTCGCCGAGGACGAGGCCCACCGCGGGGCGTCCGGCGCCGGTGCGCGGCGCCGGGCCGACCTCGGTCAGCAGCCCGCCCGCGATCAGATCGTCGACCAGCGCCGAGACGGTGGCCCTGGTCAGGCCGGTGGTGGCGGCGACGGCGGCCCGGGACGGCCGATCTGCGTTGTTTGCCACGGTGTGCAGGACCAGCGCGAGATTATGGGCTCGAACGCTCGACTGCCGGACGGGGGCGCTGGAACGAGTGGACAGGCGGGCCCTCACGCCCTTGACAGTGCCACATCCCCGCCAAATAATTCAACCAATAAACAAATCCACTGCGTTTCCCGGAGGTAACCGTGTCGCTGCAGGCCACACGTGATGACAAGTTCTCCTTCGGTCTCTGGACCGTCGGCTGGCAGGCCCGTGACGCGTTCGGTGACGCCACGCGTCCCGCCCTCGACCCGGTGGAGGCCGTGCACAAGCTCGCCGAGGTCGGCGCGTACGGCATCACCTTCCACGACGACGACCTCGTGCCCTTCGGCGCCGACGCGCAGACCCGCGACGGCATCATCGCCGGGTTCAAGAAGGCCCTCGACGAGACCGGTCTCATCGTCCCGATGGTGACCACCAACCTGTTCACCCACCCGGTGTTCAAGGACGGCGGCTTCACCAGCAACGACCGTTCCGTGCGGCGCTACGCGATCCGCAAGGTGCTGCGCCAGATGGACCTCGGTGCCGAGCTGGGCGCCAAGACCCTGGTGCTGTGGGGCGGCCGCGAGGGCGCCGAGTACGACTCGGCCAAGGACGTCGGCGCCGCCCTCGACCGCTACCGTGAGGCCCTCAACCTCCTCGCGCAGTACTCCGAGGACAAGGGCTACGGCCTGCGCTTCGCCATCGAGCCCAAGCCGAACGAGCCCCGCGGCGACATCCTGCTCCCGACCGCCGGCCACGCCATCGCGTTCGTGCAGGAGCTGGAGCGTCCCGAGCTGTTCGGCATCAACCCGGAGACGGGCCACGAGCAGATGTCGAACCTCAACTTCACCCAGGGCATCGCCCAGGCGCTGTGGCACAAGAAGCTCTTCCACATCGACCTGAACGGCCAGCACGGCCCGAAGTTCGACCAGGACCTGGTCTTCGGCCACGGTGACCTGCTCAACGCGTTCTCCCTGGTCGACCTCCTGGAGAACGGCCCGGACGGCGGCCCGGTCTACGACGGCCCGCGTCACTTCGACTACAAGCCGTCGCGCACCGAGGACTTCGACGGCGTCTGGGAGTCGGCCGCGGCCAACATCCGGATGTACCTGCTGCTCAAGGAGCGGGCCAAGGCGTTCCGCGCCGACCCCGAGGTGCAGGAGGCGCTCGCCGCCAGCAAGGTCGCCGAGCTCAAGACCCCGACCCTGAACCCGGGCGAGAGCTACTCGGACCTGCTGGCCGACCGCACCGCGTTCGAGGACTACGACGCCGACGCCGTCGGTGCCAAGGGCTTCGGCTTCGTCAAGCTCAACCAGCTCGCGATCGACCACCTGCTCGGAGCTCGCTAAACATGGCGCTTGTTGCCGGGATCGACAGCTCCACCCAGTCCTGCAAGGTCGTGATCCGCGACGCCGAGACCGGCAAGCTGGTCCGGCAGGGACGGGCGAGCCACCCGGATGGCACCGAGGTGCATCCGGACGCCTGGTGGGCCGCGCTGCAGCAGGCGATCGAGGAGGCGGGCGGTCTGGACGACGTCGTCGCCGCCTCGGTCGCCGGCCAGCAGCATGGCATGGTCGTGCTGGACGAGAACGGTGACGTGGTCCGCCCGGCGCTGCTGTGGAACGACACCCGCAGCGCCGGCGCGGCCGCCGACCTGATCGAGGAGCTCGGCGGCGGCGACAAGTGGGCGGAAGCGGTCGGCATCGTGCCGGTCGCCAGCTTCACGCTGACCAAGCTGCGCTGGCTGGCCCGCAACGAGCCGGAGAACGCCGCCCGCGTCGCCCTGGTCTGCCTGCCGCACGACTGGCTGACCTGGAAACTCTCCGGGTCCACCGACATCGCGGACATCAAGACCGACCGCAGTGACGCCAGCGGGACGCTCTACTGGTCGGCCAAGACCAACGAGTACCGTCTCGACCTGCTCGAACTCGGATTCGGGCGGCGCATCCGCGTACCCGAGGTGCTGGCACCGACCGGCATCGCCGGGCGTCTTCCGAACGGCGCCCCGCTGGGGCCCGGCGCGGGTGACAACGCGGCGGCGGCGCTCGGCACCGGAGCGGTGCCCGGCGACCTGATCGTCTCGATCGGCACGTCCGGCACGGTCTTCGCCTCCTCGGCGGTCGCGCCGGTCGACGGCAGCGGCACGGTGGCCGGGTTCGCCGACACCACCGGCCGGTTCCTGCCGATCGTGGTGACGCTGAACGCGGCCCGGGTGCTCGACGCGGCGGCCAAGCTGCTCGGCGTCTCGCACGACGAGCTGTCGACGCTGGCGCTGTCCGCTCCGGCGGGCGCCGACGGCCTGGTCCTGGTGCCCTACCTGGAGGGCGAACGCACGCCCAACCGGCCGGACGCCACCGGTGCGATCCACGGACTCACGCTCAAGACCTCGGACCCGGCCCACCTGGCCCGGGCCGCCGTGGAGGGCATGCTCTGCGCCCTCGCCGACGGCCTGGACGCATTGGTCGTCCAGGGGGCGGTGGCCAACCGGATCGTGCTGGTCGGCGGTGGCGCGCGCAGCGAGGCGGTCCGCCGCATCGCACCCGCGCTCTTCGGCAAGCCGGTCCTGGTCCCGCCGCCCGGCGAGTATGTCGCCGACGGTGCGGCCCGGCAGGCCGCCTGGGTCGCGCTGGGTGGGGACACGCCGCCCGCGTGGTCGGCCGAGACCCCCGAGGTGTACGAGGACGCGCCCGTCCCGCTCATCCGTGAGCAGTACGCGGCCGCCCAGAACGCGGTGATCGACCGGGTTCGCTGACCGGCCGTTTCCGACGATGACGGCGTCGCCCTTGCGGGGGTGGCGCCGTCATCCGTTCACATCGACCTCGCCCACTGTCCGGCCGTCCGGTCCGCACCCGCGACGTGGTCACCCGTGCCCTCCCGCCGCCGCGGCTCCTACCCGCGCCCCTGACCAGGGAAGCGGATAGCCTCTAGCGCGTGATGGACAGGGGCGGGACCGTGCACCGCGCGTACAGCGTGGTCGTGTTCGTCGTGCTGGCCGCCCTCGACAACGTCGCCATCGGGATCGTGCCGCCGCTCTACGGCAGCATCGGCGCCGAGCTGGCGGTCACCGAGGCGCACATCGCGCTGGCCACGACGGTCATGTTCCTGATCAGCGCGGTGGCCGCGATCGGTTTCGCGTACCTCGGGGATCGCACCGACCGCAAGCCGGTCCTCGTGGCGGGCACCCTGATCTGGGTTCTCGGCACCGGTGGCAGTGGCCTCGCCGGGTCCTACCCCGCCTTCCTCGCCGCCCAGATCGTCGCGGCGTTCGGGCTCGGCGCGGTGGCGTCGGTCAGTTTCGCCGTGGTCAGCGACCTCATCTCGCCGAAGCGGCGCGGCCTGGTGATGAGCTTCTGGGGGCTGTCGCAGGGTGTCGGCACGCTCGCCGGGACGCTCGTCGGCGGCCTGCTCGGGCACGCGGACTGGCGGCGGCCGTTCCTGATCACCGCGGTGGCCGGTCTGGTGGCGATGGTGGCCTACCTGCTGACGTACAACGTGCCGCGCGGCGACAGCCAGCCCGAACTGGCCGGTGTGGACTACGACGAGCGGATCCACCACCAGGACCTGCCGGTGATCCTGCGGCGCCGGACGAACGTGTGGCTGATCCTGCAGGGCGGCACCGCGCAGATCGCCTTCGGGTCGCTGGTGTGGCTGCCGATCCTGTTCCGGGCCCGCGCCGAGGACCAGGGTTACTCCGCCGGCACCGCGGTGCTGATCGGCAGCGTGTTCGCCACGCTGTTCCAGCTGGGGGCGGCGCTGTCGATCGTCGGTGGCATGGTCGGGGACCGTCTGCAACGGCGTACCCCACGAGGGCGTGCCCTGGTTGCGGCCGTGGGTGTCCTCGCGGCCGTGCCCTTCTACGTGGTCCTGTTCTTCGTGCCGATGGAGATCACCGTGGCGGACGGGGCCGGCACCGGTGCGGTGGTCCGGGGCGTGCTGGTGAACGTGGTCACCGAGCCGACCGTCGGGCTGTCCCTGGTCACCGCGGTCTTCGCGTTGATGCTGACGTCGGCGAACTCGCCGAACTGGTTCGCGATGATCGCCGACGTGAACCCGCCGCAGCATCGGGGAACGGTCTACAGCCTCGGCAACCTGATCAACGGGGTGGGCCGGGCCGGCGGCAACGTGCTGGTCGGCGTGGCGTTCCGGGGGCTGTCCGGGGCGTTCCCGCCGCCGCTGAACTACGCGGTCGGGCTGGCCGCCTTCCAGGTCTTCTTCATCCCGACCGGGATCATGTACTGGCTGGCCAGCAGGACGGTGGCGGCGGACATGGCCGACACGCACACCGCCCTGCTGCAGGCAGCGTCGCAGACGTCAGAGCAGGGCCCAGACGGTGACGTCGGTGGGCACCCGCCCGTCGGCGTCGAGGGGTTCGCTGCTCAGCAGGACCCGGGCACCGGACGGTAGCGCGGCCGGCGCGTCGCCGAAGTTGGCCAGTACGACGACGTCGCCGTTGCGGAACGACAGGGTCTGCCCGCCGGCGTCCAGCCAGGTCAGCGAGCCGGTGCCCAGGCCGTGCCCGCGGCGGGTCTCCAGCGCCGAGCGGTACAGCTCGTACGTCGATCCGGGCACGTCCACCTGGCGGTCCAGCGCGTACTCGGCCCAGACGGCCGGCTGTGGCAGCCACGAGGCGTCCGCCGGGCCGAACCCGTACGACGGGGCGTCGGCCTCCCACGGGATCGGCACCCGGCAGCCGTCGCGGCCCCGCTCGGCGTGCCCGGACCGTTCCCAGGCCGGGTCCTCGCGGTACTCGTCGGGCAGCTCGGTGTGCTCCGGAAGCCCCAGCTCCTCGCCCTGGTAGAGGTAGGCCGATCCGGGCAGGCCCAGCATCAGCAGCGTGGCGGCACGGGCCCGGCGCAGGCCGAGGGCGATGTCCGGCTGCGGGTCGCCGATGCCGATGCCCGGCTTGCGGGGCTCACCGGCCGGGAAACCGAGCCGTGAGGCGTGCCGCACCACGTCGTGGTTGGAGAGCACCCACGTGGTGGTGGCGCCGACCGTGGCGTTGGCGGCCAGCGACGAGTCGATCACCTCGCGCAGCTCGGCCGGCTTCCACGGCGCGTCCAGGTAGGGGAAGTTGAACGCCTGGTGCATCTCGTCCGGTCGCACGTACCGGGCGAGGCGTTCCTCGGGCTGCACCCAGGCCTCGGCGACCAGGATGCGGCCGCCGTCGTACCCGTCGAGCACGGCCCGCCACTCGCGGTAGATCTCGTGCACGCCCTCCTGGTCCCACATGGGCGGCGGCGGGCCGGCCGGCGCCAGTCCGCCCAGGATCACCGAGGGGGCGGTCCAGTCGGTCAGCTCGGCGTCCTTGATCAGCCCGTGCGCGACGTCGACCCGGAACCCGTCCACACCCCGGTCCAGCCAGAACCGCAGGATGTCCAGGAACTCGGCGCGGACCTCGGGGTGGTCCCAGTTCAGGTCGGGCTGGGAGACGTCGAACAGGTGCAGGTACCACTGGCCGTCGGGGAGCCGTTCCCAGGCCGGGCCGCCGAAGACGCTCTGCCACGAGTTGGGCGGCAGCTCACCGGCGTCGCCCTTGCCCTCGCGGAAGATGTAGCGATCCCGTTCCGGGCTGCCCGCGCCGGCCTTCAGTGCCGCCTGGAACCAGACGTGCTCGCTCGAGGTGTGGTTGGGCACCAGGTCGACGATCACCCGCAGGCCCAGCTCGTGCGCGGTGGTGATCATCTTGTCGGCGTCGCCGAGACTGCCGAACCGCGGGTCGACGCCACGGTAGTCGGCCACGTCGTACCCGGCGTCGTGCTGCGGGCTGGGATAGAACGGTGACAGCCAGACCGCGTCGACGCCGAGCCGGCGCAGCTGCGGCAGGCGGGCGGTGATGCCGGGCAGGTCGCCCATGCCGTCGCCGTCGCCGTCGGCGAAGGAGCGGGGGTAGATCTGGTAGATGACGGCGTCGCGCCACCAGGCGTCAGTGGAGGGCATGCAGCCCAGCGTAGGCGGCGGTTCCGGCCGATCAGTCCAGGATGGCCGCGAAGCGCTCCTCGGCGAGGTCGAGCTGATCGAGGATGTGTTCCTTGGCCTGGGTGGAGAGCGGAGTGTCCGGACGGCCGACCAGCTCACGGAGCTTCGGAACCAGCGGGCGGTACTTCTGGGCCGACCGGTAGGCCTTGTCGAGGGTCGTGTGGATCACACCCACCCCGTTGTCGGTGAAGTCCGAGATCTTGATGATCCGGGCCCACGGATCCCGTTCCAGCTTCTCGGCGACGTGCTCCCGGTACTGCTCGTGGCGGTCGCGATCCGGGTCGTACTCCGGATTGGTCACCGACCGGACCAGATCGGCAACCCGTGGGTTGAAACGCCGGGCGATCTCCGCCAGCGCCGTCTCACTGGCTCGGGGGTACGGCGTACCGGCGTCGACACCCCCCAGTTCGGCGGGGTGGTCCTCGACGGCGTCGTGCAGTAACGCCGCGACCAGCACGTCGGGGTCACGGATCCCGTAGTACTTGATGATCCGGATGGCGACCCGCAGCAGATGGTTCATGTAGGGCTCGCGGACCCGCCGGTCGTCGGCGTGCAGCGCGCTCGCCAGGGCGAGGGCCTCCTCCAACTGTTTGCGGTGGTCGTCGGGGAAGGACTCCAGTTCGAGGGCGAGCCGGTTCCGCAGACCCTCCTCGCCGTACACCTCGGTGATCGCGTGCAGGGGCATGGACAGGAGGATGCGGGGCGCCATGCGCATCAGATATACCGGATCTCCGGCCGGACCGGGGGACGCGTCAGGTGCCGGACGCGCCCGGTGGCGCGGCGGGTGCCGGGCGGGGGGTGGCCCGCGGTGCCGGGGACGGCCGGGGCGCGCTGCTGCGCCCGGTCGCGACGGCCCGGGCGGCGGGGGAGAGCCGGATGTCGGTCATGGTGTTCTGCTTCAGCGTCCAGGGTTCGGCCGGCTTGCCGGATGCGGCGCTGCCGGCCCCGAGCGCCAGGGTTCCGGCGCCGTCGCTGAACTCCTCGTCGGTCATCGCCTGCAGGGCGCTCAGCGCCACGCCGACGATCACCGCCGCGGTGATCAGGGTGATCGGCACGATCATGGTGAAGGGCCGGATCCCGCCGACCGCGGGCGACGCCGGGTCCAGCTCGATCGACATGGCGGCCATGCCGGTGTAGTGCATGCCGCAGACCGCGACCGCCATCACCGCGGCCGCGGCGGTGACCCGCAACCAGCCGCTCACCGAGGTCGCGCACCACAGCGCCACCGTGCTGGCCGCCACCGCGATCAGTGCCGAGGCGACCACCAGGACCGGCGAGTAGTGGACCGTGCCGGGCAGCCGCATCCCCTCCATGCCGGTGTAGTGCATGGCGATGACGCCGCCGCCGGTGAGCAGCCCGGCGGCCAGGGTCTTGGTGGTGCTCCGTTCGCCGTGCCCGACCACCAGCAGCCCTATCCCGACGGTCAGCACCGAGAGGACCAGGCTGATCAGGGTGAGCGGCAGGTCGTAGCGCACCGGGCTGTCCGGCACCTCGAAGCCGAGCATGGCGGAGAAGTGCATCAGCCAGATGCCGCCGCCACCGATGGCGAACGCGGCGATGACCAGCCACCGGTTCCGACGCCCGCGACTGCGCGCCTCCCGGGCCCGGCCGGTGCAGAGCAGCCCGAGGAGCGACCCGAGGAACGCCAGCAGGTACGCGGCGACCGGGTTGAAGGCTCCGTAGGCGAAGTGGTGGACGTTGGTCACTGTCAACCTCGCGAATTTTCGTCGTACGTTCGCGGGGATTGAGTCAGAAATCAGCGGCCGGACAACGCACCCGGTGTGCGGTGGACCCCAAAGAGAACCGGGGCCACCGTCGTCCCGTCCGCATCGGACGGGTCGGCGGCGACCCCGGTTCCCCGGGTCGTCGGGATGGTTCGCCGGCGCTCGAGCAAAGCGCCGATCAGGTGAAGATGCTGACGCCGCCGGGACCGACGAGCAGGCCGACGATGATCAGCACGACCCCCCAGAGGATCTGCCGCCGGAACAGCGCGAGGATGCCGGCGACCACGAGGATTACGGCGAGAATCCAGAGCAGTAGGTCCATGTCGATCGATTACCCGGGCGCCGGAATCCGGAAACCTATACGGACACCAGATCGGCGTCGACACTCTCCGACAGCAACTGGTACACGTTGTAGGCCTGTTTGATCACCGGGTGCGCGACGTTGCGGACCGGCACCCCGCCGGGCGTCCGGCCGCGTTCCGAACCGTGGTGCGCGTGCCCGTGCAGGGCGAGTGAGGTCGGCGCCGTGTCGATCGCCTGTCCGAGCTGATAGCAGCCGAGGAAGGCGTAGATCTCCAGCGGCTCGCCGGCCAGGGTCTCCGGAATCGGGGCGTAGTGGGTCAGCGCCACCAGGGCGTCCGCCTCGACCGAGCGCAGCGCCTCGCCGAGCCGGCCGGCGATCTCCTCGGTGTGACCGACGAAGTCCTTCATCTCGCGTTCGCCGAAGTTGCTCGCGCAGGCGCCGGCGAATCCGCCGCCGAACCCCTTGGCGCCGGCGATGCCGAGCCGGTGTCCGTTGATCTCGAGGACGGTCGCCGAGCACTCCAGCACGGTGATGCCGGTGTCGGTCAGCACGCTCGTCACGTCGTCCTGCAGGTCGCTCTGATGATCGTGGTTGCCGAGCACCACGACCACCGGCACCGACAGGCCGCCGAACTCCTCGGCGAAGCAGCGGGCCTCCTCGACCGTGCCGTGCCGGGTCAGGTCGCCGGCGACCAGCAACGCGTCGGCGCGGTCCGGGAGCTCCTCCAGGGCCGGCCGGTACCGGCCCACCACGTCCTTGTCGACGTGGACGTCCCCCACGGCGGCGATCCTGATCATGAAATCTCCTCCACCTCGCTCGGTGCCTGTGCCCGGGTGATGCCGATGTCACAGGTGATCTCGATCTCCGGGTACCGCGCGGTGATCTGGCGGCAGATCTCGTCGCGGCGCTGCGCGCTCTCCACCTCGCCGCCCAGCACCACCGCGTTCTCCCGGCGGTGCACGGTGATCCCCTGCTCGGCGATCCGGTCGTGCTCGGTGAGCAGCCGCTGGATCTCGGCCTCCAGATCGATCTGACTGGTCATCTCAACCCCCTACCCTCAGTGCTGGCTGGTCCGGATGGGGCACGACGTCGAGGCGGTCGAGAAGCACGAAGAAGGCCTCGGCGTACGGCGACGCGCTGGTCTCGCTGCGGACCCTCTCCCAGTCGATCTGCTCACGCAGGGAACGGGCGACCGGAAGCCCGGTGGCGAAATCGCAGTAGTGCTGGCTGTAACTGAGCAGCTTGTGCACCATCAACCGGGTGGCGGAGAGCACCGGCATGTAGATCGCCTCGACCGAGATCTGCTCGGTGTCCTGAAGCGTCTCGTCGGTGACCGGCGACTCCACCGGGCGGTAGATCAGGTCGGCCATCCGGCCCTCGTCGTAGACCTTGACCAGCCAGTCCTCCGGCGGCTGCTCGGTCTCGAAACCGACCGCGGCGAGCTCCTGCAACGCCCGGTCCTTGTCCTGCTCCCGGATCAGGAAGTCCACGTCGTGATCACTGGAGTACCCGCCGCGGGCGTAGACGGCGAAACTCCCGCCCAAGGCGAAGGGTATGTCCGCACCCTTGAGCGTCGAAGCGACGCGCTTCAAAGTGACGGCCAATCCTTCGTCCACACGGTGTGGCATGGCGACCTCCTGTCCCGAACCGATCTGTGAACGACTACCCGGAGTGGCGACACCTTGAACCCCCGCGGGCCATTCTGGTACGTGGGAGGGGCACGGTGACGGGGAACGCAACGTGCACACCCGGGCTACCGTCAGTTGGTATGGCTCTCCTCGCGCAGTCACCCCCGGTACACGCCGGCGTACGCTCCATCGCCCTCGTCGGCATCGACGGCTCCGGCAAGACCACCCAGGCGCACCGTCTCGCCGACGAGCTCGCCGCCACCGGGCTGCCCGCCGAGTACCGCCGCAACGCCGGGGGACGGCGCTGGGTCGGCCGTCTCGCCGCGGTCCTCGGCAAGGCCGACGCCCATGGCCGGGCCGACGCGGAGGACCTGATCGGCCGGCGGGCGATGCTCGGTGTCGAGTCGGTGCTGCGCTGGTTCGCCATCCTGCGCACCCTGCTGGTCCGGATGGTCAGTCCGGGCCGGATCACGGTGCTCGACCGGTACGCCGCCTGCCAGTTCGCGAGTCTGCGGGCCCGGGGCGCCCACCCGCGGGCGGAGCGGCGGGCGCGTCTGGCGTACCGGCTGTTCCCCGCCCCGGACCTGACGTTCTACCTGTCCGTCGACCCCGAGGTCGCCTACGAGCGGATCGAGCGCCGGGGGTACGACCACGAGACGATGGCCTATCTGCGGGCGGCGGTGGCGGCGTACCGCTCGCTGCCGGAGCACCGTGGTTTCGTGGTGATCGACGCGAACGGCACCCCGGACCAGGTCAACGCCGCGATCCGGGCCGCGCTGGCCGCCCACGCCCGGGTGGCGCCGGTCCCGGTGACGGTGCCGCCGCAGCGGTTCCCGCTGGTCCGCGCCCGGACCCTGCTGCTGGCCGCGGCCCCGCTGCTCGCCGGTTTCGCCGCCCTCAGCTGGCAGCTCGCCGAGGTGCTCTGACCGGTCGTGGTCACCCGTACGGGTGTGTGCTCTTCCTCACGGATGGGGTCGAACCGGCCGTCACCTGGGAATGTCTCCGGCTTCGGGGATGTCACCCGAGTGGGCGAGTGAACTGCGGCGCGGCGTGGCGCATTGTGGCCGATGGTCCGGTCCGCCACCGGTGGGAGATCTTTCCGGCGGCTGATTGTTTCAAGCTCGTCGAGGCTCGGCCGATGCTGCACATGAACCCCGGAGGCGTTAATCCCGTACTCCGGGGTGACGGACGTCGCGAGGCCCAAGGTGATGCCCGTCGCTGTGACGACTGGAGGCCGATGGTGTTATGAGTCGCGCGAGGGGTATCCGGCTATCGACGTGATGGACATCCAACGATCGCACTCAGCTACCGCGCACGGGGTTCTCAGGTGACACCCAGGCATTCGTGACACTTTCGATCCACCAGCCGGAATCAGTGCGAGCAGCAATTTGTTACGTAGATGTCAGCAACCGCAATGCACGAGCTGCGGACGTTACGGGAGAGGGCTGATGGACGCAGGTAATGCCCGTAACAGGGTTAGTGACGGCAATGAGGGGACCGTGGGCAACGTGGAGAAGAACACCGTGATGCGTACCGACCAGGTCGCCGAAGAACGCGACCTCGTCGGAGTCTACCTGCACGAGATCTCCCGGACGCCGCTGTTGGACGCCGCACGAGAGGTCGAACTCTCCAAGGCCATCGAGGCGGGACTCTTCGCCGAGCACCTGCTCGAGAGCGGCGAGACGCGGCGCGGCGTGAGCCGGGAAGAGCTGGAACGGCTCGTGACCGAGGGCCAGCGCGCGAAAGACCTGTTCATCCGAGCCAACCTCCGCCTGGTCGTGTCGATCGCCCGGCGTTACGTGCGGTCCGGCATGCCGATGCTCGACCTCATCCAGGAGGGCAACACCGGCCTGGTGCGGGCCGTCGAGAAGTTCGACTACGAGCGTGGTTACAAGTTCTCGACGTACGCCACCTGGTGGGTCCGCCAGGCGATCTCCCGGGCCATCGCCCAGCAGGAGCGGACCGTCCGCCTCCCCGTGCACCTGGTCGAAGACGTCAACCGGATGCGTAACGTCACCCGTCAGCTCGTCCGTGAGCTCGGCGGCGACCCGGAGCCCGAGCAGATCGCCGCGGCCCTGGGCGTGACCGTCGAGCGCGTCAACGAGCTCACCCGCTGGGCTCAGGACACCGTCTCGCTGGACACCCCGGTCGGCGACGACGGCGACACCAACCTCGGCGACCTGGTCGCCGACAGCGATGCCCCGTCGCCCGAGGAGATCGTGCTGAGCGCCCTGGAGCGCCAGCGCATCGAGGGCCTTCTCAACCACCTGGACGACCGCTCCGCCGGCATCATGCGGGCCCGCTACGGGCTCGAGGACGGCCGGGAGCACTCGCTGACCGAGGTCGCCTCGCGCTTCTCGCTGAGCCGCGAGCGGATCCGTCAGCTGGAGATCCAGGCGCTCGGCCGGCTGCGTGAGCTGGCCCGGGCCGAGGGCCTGCAGGCCGCCTGAGACCGGCCGGCCGGCTCCCCGTGAGCCGGCTCGGCCGCGCGGCGGCGGAGTGAGCCGGCCGGACTGAGAGCGGCAGACCACCTGACGACACCGCCACCACGACGAAGAAGGCCGGTACCCCGCGAGGGGTACCGGCCTTCTGTCGTACGCGGGTGTTACTTGACCCGGCCGTAGCCGTTCGGGGTCATGATGTTGATCGTGCGGTGCAGCACGTCCCGGCCCGCCGACGGCGCGTCGATGATCATGCCGCCGCCGACGTAGATCGCGACGTGCGCGTTGGACCGGTAGAAGACCAGGTCACCGGGCTTCAGATCGGCCTTGCTGATCCGGGCGGTGGCGCTGTATTGCGCGGCCGCGTTGTGCGGCAGCGACTTGCCGGCCTTGGCCCACGCGGCCGAGGTGAGACCGGAGCAGTCGTACGAGTCCGGACCGGCGTCACCGAAGCCGTACGGCTTGCCGATCTGGTTGAACGCGAAGGTGACCGCGGTGCCGGCCGAACCCGCGATGGTCGGGATCGTGCCGGTGTAGCCGCCGCTGCCGCCCTCGGTGGGGGAGCCGTAGACCGTCTCGCGCATGTCGTAGAGGTCCTCGAGGTCGCCCTCGATCTTCTCCTTGCGGTCGGCCAGTTCCTTGACCTGAGCGGCCTGCTTGGTCTCGGTGGCCTTGAGGGCCGTCTGCTTCTCGGCGTACGTCTGCGTGGTCTGGGTGAACGCGTTGATGTCCGCCTGGTTCGCCTGGGAGATCTGCTCGAGATAGGCCATCTTCTCGAGCATGTCGTCCTTGCCGCCGCCGAGCAGCACGTTGACCGCGCCGACCCGGCCCTGGATGTAGGACGTGGAGGCGATCGTCTGAACCTTGGCGGTCGCCGAGGCCAGCGCGACCTCCGTGGGCTTCAGCGACTCCTTGAGCTTCTTCGCCTCCGCCTTGGTGTCCTTGAGGTCGATCCGCATCGCGTTGTACGACTCGGTGACGTCCTCGAGCTTCTCCTCGGCCGTCTTGATCTTCTTCTTGAGCTCAGACGCGGAGGGAGCCGCCTGTGCGGCCGTGGCGCCGGACGCGGCGACGGCGAACGCGGTCAACGCGACCACGAGCGCCCGGAGCCCGGTTCGGGGGTGTGGCACTGGTAAGGGGCCTTTCTTCCGCTTGGCCGCCTACCGGGTTAGCTGACGGATTCGGGCTGGAAGAAGTAGCCCTACCGCTTGCGCGGATTCACCCCACGTAGTGGTTCCCCGGCTCGCTTTTCACGGCAAACGGCGCCCACGGGGAGGGCGCCGGGAGCCGCACGTGATTCGGCGGCGCTGGCCGGTGCCACCGAGGGTTTGTGGCTGCGGACCGGACCAACCGCATTAACTTATCGAGGCGGGAAAAGAAATCAAGGCCCGGGGGCCGGGTTTCTACCATTAGCCGGACTTGTGTGGTTAATCCTGATAACGCGCAGTCATTTGATCACCGCTAAGCGTTAAAGCCGCCCGCCGGTAACACTATTCGCTCAGTGCCGGTTCCAGCGAGTGAACGATCCAGCTCTTGGTGACCCGGCGCTCGGCCCAGAACGAGAAGAACGGAATCGTGCCGGCCAGCATCACCAGGATCATGCGGGGGAAGGCCCACTTCGCCCGGCGCGCCAGATCGAAGGTCAGCACCAGGTAGACCATGTAGAGGAAGCCGTGGAACGGGCCGACCGTCTCGACGACGACCGGGTTGCCGCCGATGTACTTCAGCGGCATGCCGATCACCACGAGAAGAATCAGGACGACGCCGACGATCCAGGCAATGGTCCGGTAACGGGTGAGGGCTCCCTGCACGGCGAACGGCTCCTTCTCGATATCTGCCGGTGAAACGGCTATTGGGGGATGCGACCGGGATAGTCGGCCGGGCGGGCGCCGGGGTGGGCCGCCAACCAGGCGAGATAGTCGTTGTACGCGGTCAGCTCGGGATCGTCGGCCGCGGGAGTGGCCGTCCGGGCGGCGACCCGGACCGGGCGTCCCAGCGTGACCGGCGCGCCGGGCGTGCGGTCGGCGGTGGCCGGCGTGGGCGTCTCCGCCACCGGCTCCTCGACCACGCCGCTGACCTTGTGGCGGGCGAGCTGCACCTCACGCCACCAGATGAAGATCACGAATCCGCCGAAGGCCGGCCACTGGAGCATGTAGCCCCAGGAGACCGCATTGCCCGAGGAGGCGCGGCTGAACTGCCACCAGCCGAGAAGCAGGCAGCCCACCGTCAGGATCACCGCGAGCAGGTGACGGGCCAGCCAGGCCGGGGTCCACAGCCCTTTCATGCACCCGAGCGTACCGGCGTGTCCCCGGTGTCCGTCCGCTCGGTCCGGCCCGGAGACGATCACCATGGTGCTGATGTGATTCACGTCACGATGACTGCCGGAATCCCGGTGGCCTACCGACAGTTGTGAACAGATGCCGGTGTGCCCAGTGTCCCCGGGCCTCACCCTTCGCCTGCACGGAATACCAGTTCGGCTGGAGCCGTGTTGAGCCTTTCGCCGCGAGGCGACCTGCACACCGGCATCTACCTTCGGCGCCGCCCCGGATCATCCGGGGCGGCGCTGCCGGTCTACCGCCCGGCACCGCGGCCCGGTTCCGTCTGGCCACCCACCCACCCGCCCGGCGCGGCCTCCTGGCCGGTCTGGTCACCCGCCCGGCGCGGCCTCCTGGTCGGTCTGGTCACCCGCCCGGATGTGTCCGGGTTTCACGCCCGGTTTCGTCCGGCTTCGTGTCGGGTTTCCGGCAAGCTTCCATCGGTGAGACGGGGTTAAACGGACAAGACCGCCCGTTCGGGGCACGTCGCCGACATCTTTCCGGATCGACGTGGCAGTATCCGTCGGGTGTCTGCCCCGCAACGTCGCGTCCCGGCCGCCCAGCGCGGCGCCCGGCCGGCCCGGCGCGCCCGCCTCGCCGCGGCATCCTCCTTCCTCGGTCCGGCCCGTCGATTCGCCGCTCTGCCACGCCGGAGCAAGTCCTCCCGCCCAGCCCCGTCCACGGCGGGTGGGCCGCACCCGGTCGAGCTGGCCGGCCTGCTGAACGAGTTGACGGTCCGGCTGCTCGGCGCGGACACCCTCACGCACGCTCTGGACCGGCTGGCCGCCTTCGGCGCGAGCGCCCTGCCCGGCGTGGTCCGCTGCTCGGTGGTGCTGATCGGCGAGGGTGGCCCGCTCACCCAGACCGGCGCCGGCCGGGCGGGGGAGAGCTTCGATCTTCTGCAGTACGCCGGAAGCGCAGGTCCCGGGCTCGAGGCGGCCCGGACCCGCTCCCTGGTGATCAGCACCGACCTGGCCGCCGACGAGCGGTGGCCGGAGCTCACCGGCGCGGCCCGCTCCGAGGGCGTTCGGGCGGCCGCGGTGATCCCGCTGGACGTGCGGCGGACCGCGGTCGGGGCGTTCAGCGTCTACCTGGACCGGGACGGCGACGTCGGACCGGACCTGCTGGTGACCGCGATGGCAGTGGCCGGACAGGCCGAGCTGCTCCTCGGCGAGTTGCGCCGCCGGGAGGCCCTGACCGAGGGCGCCGAGGTGGACCGCGCCGTCGGCGTGATCATCGCCCAGCGGGGGTGCAGCGTGCAGGAGGCCTACGCCGTCCTGCAGGAGAGCTCCCAGCGACTCGGACTGGACCGGCGCATCGTCGCCGAGCGCCTGGTGGCCGCCGCCGCCCGCAAAGCCACCGACTGACCCCCTCGACCCGCTCCCGGGGCGGTGTGGAGACGTGCCGGTGATTCTCCGCGTGAACCTGTCGAGGGGTGTGGTGAGTCCGGGCCCGGTGCGTGCCTGAACCCACCACGGTGGTGCCGGGTCAGGCCGGCTTCTCGACGTGCTCGACGACCTCGAACTCCAGCAGGGAGGCACCGGTGGCCACCGGGCTGCGGTCACTGCCGGCGTGGGCGGCCTTGGCCCGGCCGTTCGACCACTCCTGGAAGGCCTCCTCGGTCTCCCAGCGGGTGTAGACGAAGTAGCGGGTCTCGCCGGCCACCGGGCGCAGCAGCTCGAACCCGAGGAAGCCGGGGGAGCCCTCCACGGCCCGCCGGCGGGCGGCGAACCGCTCCTCGAGCTGGGGGCCGGCGCCCTCCGGGACCTCAATCGCGTTGATCTTCACAACAGCCATGGCGCCACGCTACTGCGCCGGACCGGGGACCCGGGCCGGCGCGGCGGGGTACGGGAGTGTGCTTCTCCCGTACCCCCAGAAGGAGCTCAGCCGTCGGAACCTGCCTTGACCCCCTCGGGGTCGGCAGGCGCGGGCCCGGAGGCGCCGGTGTCCTTCTCCGCCTGTTTCGCGGCGGCGGCGCGCTGCTGCTGGGCCGAACCCTTGGCGAGCGCGATCTCCGGCAGGAAGAAGACCACGATCAGGCCGAGCAGCATGATGCTGAAGGCGATCAGGTAGACCAGGTGCACGCTGTCCGAGAAGCCGACCTTGAACGGGTGGGCGACCACGTCGGAGAGCTTGGTGATGAACGAGGTGTCGCTGAGCGCGCCGCTGTTCTGGGCCTGGGCGAGCAGCGCCTGCTGCTCGGGGTCGGCGGCGGCCTGCTGGAAGGCGGGGTCGGTGGCGGCCTGCCTGTAGGCGTCGGCGATGTTGCCCGGCAGGACGTTGAACAGCACGGACAGGAAGACCGCGGTGCCGAGCGTGCCGCCCATCGAGCGGAAGAAGGTGACCGCGCCGGTGGCCACGCCGATCTCGCGCGGGGAGACCGCGTTCTGCACGGCGGTGATCATCGGCTGCATGTTGCCGCCCAGGCCGAGGCCCATCAACGCCATGATCAGCATGACCCGCCAGAGCGGGGTGTCCGCGCCGATCGTGGAGAACAGGAAGAGCGCGACCACCATCAGGCTGCTGCCGATGATCGGGAAGATCCGGTAGCGGCCGGTCCGGGAGATCAGCTGACCGGAGACGATCGAGCCGGTCATGATGCCCATCACCAGCGGGATCATCTGCAGGCCGGCCATCGTGGCGGTCGAGCCCTTCACGATCTGCAGGTAGAGCGGGACGGTCATCAGGCCGCCGAACATGGCCATGCCCAGGATCGTGCTGGAGGTGGCGCCGACCGCGATCGTCCGGTTGCCGAAGAGGCGCAGCGGGAGCAGGGCCTCGTCCTTGTACGCCCGTTCGGCCAGGATGAAGCCGACCAGGCCGATCGCGCCGATCACGAAGCAGGCGATCGACCGGGTCGAGTCCCAGCCCCAGTCGCGGCCCTGCTCGGCGACGGTGAGGATCGGCACCAGGCAGAGGATCAGGGTGAGCGCGCCCGGCCAGTCGATGCGGTGGTCGACCCGGTGGTGCGGCAGGTGCAGGACCTTGGCGACCACGGCCATCGCGAGCAGGCCGATCGGCACGTTCAGGTAGAACACCCAGCGCCAGCCGTCCACCCAGAGGATCTTGTCGGCGCCGGCGAAGAAGCCGCCCAGGATCGGGCCGAGCACGCTGGCGGTGCCGAAGACGGCGAGGAAGAAGCCCTGGTACTTGGCCCGCTCGCGGGGCGGCACGATGTCGCCGATGATGGCCAGCGCGAGCGACATCAGACCGCCGGCGCCGATGCCCTGGATCGCCCGGAACGCGGCGAGCTGCCACATGTTCTCGGAGAGGCCGCAGAGGAACGAGCCGATCACGAAGATGCCGATGGCGAAGAGGAAGAACGGCCGGCGGCCGTAGATGTCGGAGAGTTTGCCGTAGAGCGGCGTGGAGATCGTCGACGTGATCAGGAAAGCGGTGGTGGCCCACGCCTGCAGGTCGAAACCGTGCAGGTCGTCGGCGATGGTCCGGGTCGCGGTCGCCATGATCGTCTGATCGAGGGCGGCCAGGAACATGCCCATCATCAGACCGCCGAGGATCGTCAGAATCTGGCGGTGGGTGAATTCCACCGGCTCGGCGGCCGGTGGACTGGAGTGGCTCACACGATCTCCCGTGGGGCTGCGGCTGGGTCGGTGCGCACCAGCGCCTCGACCGAGTTGTTGAACTCTTCGAAAAGAACGGTGAAAGCGGCGATCCGATCCGCCGGCCAGTCGGCGAGCGCCCGGCCGAGCAGCTCGATCCGTGCCTGGTCGAGGCGTCGGCAGGCGTCCTCGCCGGACGCGGTCACGGCCAGCCGTGAGGCGCGGCCGTCCTCCGGGTCGGCCTCGCGGCGTGCCAGGCCCGCTTTCACCAACTGGGCGACCTGACGGCTGATCGTGGACGGGTCGGCCTGCTTGATCTCGGCGAGATCGGTGACCCGCATCGGACCCAGGGAACGCAACGGCAACAGCAGCATCAACGCGGAGAACTCGGCGCCGAGGTCTCCTGTCTTGAGCATGCCCCGGAATCGCGTGCCCATTCGGATGAACCGCACGATCTCGTCAGCCAGCCGGGTGGTGTCCTGCTCCACGTCATGGTCCTGTCCGTTAGATGCTTGCACGATACAAGTTGTTGCGTGGGGAACGCATCCGGGTTTCAGCGCATCCGCCAGATGGTGGTGAGCAGGGTGGGAGTGTCCTCGAGAGCCTTCGGGACGGGGACCTCGTAGTCGGCGACCCGGGTGAAGAGGTGCCCGGGGAAGAAGCCGCGGCCCGGATCGCCGACCAGGACGGTGGCGTTGCGGTCGCGGCGGGCGGCCCGGAGGAACGCGGTCATCTCCGGGGCGACGGCCGGGCTGTAGAAGACGTCGCCGGCGAGTATCACATCCGGCATATTAGAAATGTCGGAAATGGTGACGTCGTTGGCGGCGGCGTTGCGGTGCGCGGCGGCCACCGCGTCCGGGTTGATGTCGGTGACGGCCACCGCGGCCGCCCCGGCCCGCGCGGCGGCGACAGCGGCCACCCCGGAACCGGTGGCGACGTCGAGCACCCGGCGGCCGGCCACCTCGTCCGGGTGGTCCAACAGATAGCGGGCGAGTGCCTGCCCGCCGGCCCAGGCGAAGGCCCAGAACGGCGGCGGCTCGTCACTGCGGAACTCGCCACCGGTCAGATCGAACAGGCCGACCGAGGGATCGGCCAGGTGCAGGGAGATCTCCGGAGCGAGGGGTACGGGGCGCAGAGCAGTCGAGTACACCCGGCGATTGTCCGGGATCCGTGGTCCGTGTCAGGCGGGAGCGGCTGAGGTCAACTTCGCGCGGTACGCGGCCCGTGCCTCGGCCGCCCAGCCGGCGTCCTCGTCCTCCAGCAGTGGGCGGGAGGCCAGGAAGGAGGCCGCGGCCAGTGGGCGGCCCGCACGGGCGGCCGGACGGTTCGCGGCGGCGGCGAGCAGCTCGTCGAACCGGGCGGCGTCCACCCGGACCTGATCGGCGACCAGGCCGTACCGGTCCTGCCGGTGGCTGATCACCGAATCCCGGCCCTCGACGCCCGGCTCCAGACGGTCGCGCAGCACCCGCAGGTCGTCCTCGACCGTCGTCGGCGGCACCCCGAGCAGGTCACCCAGCTCCACCAGCGACCGGTCGCCGCGCAGCGCCAGCAACGCGAGCAGGTGACGGGGGCGGTCACCGCCGAAGTCACCGCCGGTCAGGCGGATGCCGCGGGTGCGGACCTCGAGGTGGCCGAAGAGCTGGATGTCGAACATGATCGAGACTCTGCGACGTGGCGGTTCCGGCGGCAAGCCCCAAAGCGAGGGGGGCACTCGGCCGAAAGACGGGTGATGGCACCCGCTCGGCGGCAACCCGGCGTCGGGCGTACCGCGGTGGCCGTGCCCGCCGGTGCGACGGCAGCCTGTTGGTAGGGCAGGGTGGGTGTCGGGTAATCCTTAGACTGCGCATCGGTCTTTACCGGTAGCCGGCGGGAAAGGGGTCACATGGGGAACGACGCGACGATCAGCGTGCTCGTCGTCGACGGTCACCAGACCTTCGCCGAGCTGCTCGGTCACGCGCTGGCCGGGCAGCCCGATCTGCGGTGGGTGGGCCACGCCCGCACCGGGGCGGAGGCGTTGCGCCTCGCCGCCGAACTGCTGCCGAACGTGATCGTGATGGACCCGGAACTGTCCGATGCGGACGGCATCGCGATCGCCGAACTGATCCGGGTGCGCCAGCCCGACTCGCGTGTGGTGATCCTCACGTCCAGCGAGGAGCAGGCGCTGGTGCGCCGTGCCACCACCGCCGGTGCCGCCGGATTCCTGTCCAAGAACGGTGCTCTGGGTGACGTGCTGAACGCGTTGCGTACCGCCCATCGCGGCAGTATGACCGTCTCCACCGACATCCTGGCCCGTCTGCTGCGCAGCACCACGCCGGCCGCGGGCCCCCGCGGAGGCGGCCTGACCGCCCGTGAGGACGAGGTTCTGCAGCTCATGGCCTCCGGACTGGACGCCCGGGCGGTCGCCCGCCGGCTCGGCATCAGCGTGCACACGTGCCGGGGCTATCAGAAGGCCGTCCTCGCCAAACTCGGCGCGCACAGCCAACTCGAGGCGGTGGCGATCGCGACCAGGCGCGGGCTCGTCCGCCCTGACCCGCGGTAAACCCTGCGGTCACTCATCCGTTCGGCGGTTCCTTCCGTACTTCTTTCAGGGGGGATACCCGAGGGTGTGCAGGGAGGAAAATCGTGGACCGTACCGCCGACGTCGGCGGGTCGTCCGAGCCGGCCGGGACCGGATCGACGGACGATCGCATGACCGACCGGGGGCTGCCATATCGTCGTCCACAGGCCCGGGAGTCGGGGGAGCCGACCGGGGAGAACTGGTTCGGTGCGGGGGCGCCGGACACCACCGGCACTTCACCGTCGCTCACCGCCGGGTCGCGGGATCTGCCGGTCGTGACCGCGACCGGATCGCCGGTCGGCGCCACCGGTTCACCGGTGCGCTCCGCACGGATCAACTTCGAGGACCTCGACTTCGCCGCGACGCCGCCCGCCCCTGAGCCCGGGTCGGCCACATCCGGGTCCGGGTCGGCCACGTCCGGGTTCGGGCCGGCCGCACCTGAGTTCGGGCCGGCCACACCGGCCGGTCCGGGACGGGCCTCGTTCGGCTTCAGCGACGGGCCGATCGGGGGAACCCGGCCGGCGTCGTCGAGCCGGCGGCGCTCCCCGGAGGACTCGGGAACGCTGCCGATCATCCGGCAGCCGCCGGTGCCCGACACGGATCCGGTGCCGTCGTCGCCGGCGCCGTCGTTCGCGTCGTTCTCACCGGCATCGGGGTCGTTCCCGGCGGTGTCGCCCGCATCCAGGGACGATCTGAGCGAGGCCGCGTTCGCCTCGGGTCCCGAGGCGTTCTTCGCCGGGGCACCGGGCCCGGAGGTGCTCGAGTCGCCGCGCCCGGTCCCGGACCGTCCCCGGCAGTCACGGCTGGTCACCGCCGGCATGACCGTTCTCGGTCTGATCGCCCTGGCGGTCCTCGGGGTCACCGGGTTCGTCTACTACAACGGCGCGGACACCGACCTGGGCGGCATGCTCGGCAGTGGCGGGGAGCAGCCGCAGGCCGCCCAGCAGACCGTCACCGGCCCGATCGAGGGCCGGACCATCGCCACGTTCGAACTGCTCGCCGCCACCGACCGGGTCAACCTGAAGATCGCCGACCTGGGCGAGGACCTCTACCGGATCAGTACACCGGAGGGCACCGGCATGCGGCCCAGCGCGGCGATCCAGGGTGACCGGCTCGCCGTCGACCTGGCCCGCGACGGCAACGGCGCCGGCGGGCAGATGGAGGTGCTGCTGGCCGCCAAGGTGCGCTGGACGTTGCGGTTCTCCGGGTACGCCGCGGAACGCATCGTGGACCTCAGCGAGGGCCGGATGACCGGGATCGAGATCGTGGGCGGGACCCGGCGGGCCGAGATCACTCTCGCTCAGGCGGCCGGGACCGTGCCGGTGACGATCACCGGTGGGATGGAGGAGCTGATCGTGCGGGCACCGGAGAACAGTCCGGTGCGGGTCAAGGTCAATGGCGGCGCCGGCACCGTGACGGCCGGTTCGCGGACCCTGCGGGATCTGGCACCCGGTTCCACGCTGACGCCGAAGAACTGGGCGAACGGTGACCGGTACGACATCGACGCGGTCGCACCGATCACGCTGCTCAAGGTGGAGAACTCCTGATCGGGACACCACCCGCGAGGGTGGTGTCCCGATACGGGGAGACTCAGTTCAGCAGGCGCAGGCGGACCGTCTGCTCCATCGCCCGAAGCTGCTCCAGCACGTTGTCGCTGTAACCGGCGGCGATGTCGGTGATCAGATAGCCGTACTCACCGCGGGTGCTGAGCATCTGGCCCTCGACGTTCACACCGTGCTCGGCGAGGATCCGGTTGACCTGGGCGAGCACGCCCGGCGTGTTCTTGTGCATGTGGATGATGCGGTGCAGGCCCGGCATCTCCGGCAGGGTGACACCGGGCAGGTTCACGCTCAGCGTGGTGTTGCCCTCGGTCACGAACTTCGCCAGCTTGTTGGCCACGAAGCCGCCGATGTCGGACTGTGCCTCCTCGGTCGACCCGCCGATGTGCGGGGTGAGGATGACGTTCGGCAGGCCGCGCAGCTCGGAGACGAACTCGTCACCCCGGCCCTTCGGCTCGCTCGGGAAGACGTCCACCGCGGCGCCGGCCAGGTGGCCGCTCGCCAGCGCGTCACGCAGCGCCAGGTGGTCGACCACGATGCCGCGGGACAGGTTGAGGAAGAGGCTGCCGGGGCGCATCTTGGCGAACTGCTCCGCGCCGAAGAAGCCCAGGTTGCCGGGCCGGCCGTCGACGTGCAGCGTGACGATGTCGCTGGACTCGAGCAACTCCTCCATGCTGGCGCACCGGTGTGCGTTGCTCAGCGCCAGCTTGTCGGCCGTGTCGTAGAAGTAGACCGACATGCCGAGGTTCTCGGCGAGCACGGAGAGCTGCGTGCCGATGTTGCCGTAGCCCACGATGCCGAGACGGCGACCGCGGATCTCGTGCGCGCCGTCCGCCGACTTGTCCCAGACCCCGCTGTGCATCAGCGTGTTCTTCTCGGTCAGGCGACGGGTCAGCGAGATGATCTCGGCGATCGCCAGCTCGACCACCGAGCGGGTGTTGGAGAACGGGGCGTTGAAGACCGCCACCCCACCTGCCGAGGCGGCGGGCAGGTCGATCTGGTCGGTCCCGATGCAGAAGGCGCCGATCGCGACCAGACTGTCGGCGGCCTCCAGGACCTTCGCCGTCACCTGGCTCTTGGACCGGACTCCGAGCAACTGCACCCCGCGGATGCGCTCGATCAGCTCGGTCTCGTCGAGGGCGTTGCGGACGGACTCGACCTGGAAACCGTCCTCCTCGAGCCGGGACACCGCATCCGGATGGATGCTCTCCAAAAGAAGGACTCGCACCTTGGCCTGGTCGATCATCATCTTCCGTTTCCGTTTTTCGGTTGCCCGCCTGGGCCGCCACGCCGAAGCCCAGTTCACAGGGCTGCAAGACTATCCCCCGGCGTGCTGGTCCCGGTGCGGTGTGCTTGAGGTCCCACGTACCGGTCAATCCGGTAACTGTTACGGGCGGGCGGCGGGTGTGGTTCAGAGGGGTTTCTTCACGGTGTGCGTTCGCTGAACGCCCGCTGGACCCAGGGCAGCAGGGCGTCACCCTGAAACCGCTGGAAGGCGCGGACCGTCGGCAGTCCGGGAGGCGGTGGCTGCCGGGACTGGTAGTGGAAATATCCGGTGAACCCGGTGATGATGTCGCGCACCACCGCCGGATCGATGCCGGCCGTGATCCGCCGGGCGTCGCCGCCGTGCACGATCACGTTGATCGCCAGCGCCAGCCTGTCGAACCAGGCCGGCGCGGTGGCGCCCCACGGCCAGTCGACGAAGAAGATCCGGCCGTCCTCGCGGATCAGGATGTTGTCGGCCCGGACATCCATGTTGACCAGGGTGTCGCCGGTCCGCAGCACCGCGAGGCCGCGCTGTGCCGCCGCGTGCAGCGAGCCGGCGTTCCGCGCGGCCCACGCGTCCAGGTCGGCGGGCGGGTCGGCGGCCAGCGCCGCCCAGCAGGCGAAGTCGGCGGTCAGGTGGTCGGCCGCGGTGGGCAGGTCGGACAGCGGCGCCGGCGTGAGTGCCCGGGCGAGCTCTCCGAGCGCGGTCACCGTCGCATCGATCTCGGCAGCCACCCAGGGGGTACGCGGATGCGAGCCCGCGATGTCCTCCAGCACGATCACGACCCACTCGCCGTGCTCGAAGCCGCCGAGCAGACGGGGCACCGGCGCGTGCGCGGGCATGGCGGCGTTGATCCGCAACTCGCGCCGCGCCATCCGCACCGAATCGGTGTTGAGGGACGCGGCCACGGCCTTCACGAAGGCGCGGCGCCCGTCCGCGGTGCGAACCCGGTCGGCGGTGCCGGGGGAGAACCCGCCGGTCTGGGAGACGGCCTCGACGACCGGGCCGCCGATGATCCGCTCGATCCCGTCGCGGATGTCGCCGGGCAGGGCGTCCCACCCGATGCGTACGCCACTCGCTGCCACCATGTCCGCGATCCTGGCAGTCCGCCCGGCTGTTGGCGACCGGTATTCCCGGGCGGCGCCCACCTCGTGGCCCAGGGCAGGAACAGTGCCAGGGCGACGGCCAGCAGCAGGCGCGACTCACGCAGCGGAAGCCAGTCGATCGCGGTCACCGGCAGCAGCATGATCGCGAGAACGCCGATCCGGATCCCGGGCGCCAGGGGCAGGGCGGCGGCCAGGACCAGCCAGACCTGGTGATGGGTCCAGGACACCGGGGAGAGGACGACGGCGGCCGCTCCGGTGACGATCAGGCACCGGAGGAGATCGGTGTGCTCGTCGGTGCGGGGCCCGGCCGTCCGCCGCAGGGCCACCGCGGCCACCGCGCCGGCCAGCAGCAGGGCCACGGTCGCGTGGTGGGGGACGTCCAGGCGCATCAGGGCGCCGTCGAGGGACTGGTTGCCCACCGAGGTGATGGCGCCGAGACGGGGCACGTTGTGCATCTCGGTGAGCCAGTACCGCAGGGACTCCTGGGGGAGCACGGCGGCGGCCAGGGCGGCGCAGGTGAGGAAGGTGGCGGTGGCGATGCCGGCGGCCCGGCGGCGCCCGGTCAGCCAGAGCATCGGGATGAAGATCAGCGGGGTCAGTTTGACCGCCGCGGCCAGGCCGATCAGGACGCCCTGCCGGCGGCTGCGGCGCAGGGCCAGGACGTCGGCCGCGACCAGCAGGGCGAGCAGGAGGCTGATCTGCCCGTACTTGAAGGTGGACGAGACCGGGGCGGAGAGCAGCAGGGCGGTGGCGATCAGCGGGGCGCGGCGACGGTCGACCAGCAGCGCCAGGGCGATGGCGGCCGCGGCCACGCCCACCGTCCAGGCCAGGTGCAGGGGGAACGCGGGCAGCCAGGCCAGCGGCAGCAGGAGCAGCGCGGCGAACGGCGGGTAGGTGAAGGGCGCGTTCCCGTTGCGGGTGTAGTCGTAGAGGTCCCCGCCGTGGCGCAGGGTGTCCACGGCGCCGGCGTAGACCTGCAGGTCGGTGAGGCGGCCGGCCTCGGGGCGGCTGAGGGCGACGGCACCGGCCACGACGGCGACGGTCAGCGCGGGCGCCCAGCGGGTCGTCGCTCTCATTATTGCCTCTCTACATAGGGGTCCATGACGGGGCCGGGGAAGGACGGCCGAACGGTGTCAGGAGGCCGGGGACGGCCGGGTGGCGTGGTGGGCGGCCAGCAGGGCGAGCGCGAAGGCCAGAGCGATCCGGGCGGCCGGGCTGGCGAGGAACCCGAAGCCGAAGACGGCGGAGTTGTCGGCGAGGCGCGACGCGGTGTGCTCGGCGGCGGGACTGAGACGGGGCAGCAGATCCGCCAGCAGGAGCACGACACCGGCGGTGATCGCACCGGCCATGATCGCCGGGTCCGCACGGCGGATCACCGGGTCGATCCGGTGCGGGACGCGTGCCGTGGCGCCGGCGCGGCGGGAGGCGACCGGGCGTGCGGAGCCGGCGGACCGCACGGCGCGGACGGTGGCCGTGGTCAGGAAGACGGTGCAGAGCAGCAGCGGGCCGGCCATCGCGGCGGCGTTGGCCGGCAGCACGTCGAAGCCGGGCCGGGCGGCGGCGCCGGGAAGCAGGGCCAGGGGAAGCCAGGCCGGAGCGGTCACAGCCGGGATGCCCAGCACCGCGGCGGCGTGCAGGGCGCCCGCGGCGGTCCCGGCGACCACCGACAGCAGGCCGCCGAGAACCGCGACGGCGCCCGCCAGGCGGTGCCGTCCGGTGCGGGCCAGCCGGCCGGCGGCGACCGTGGTCAGGGCGGCGATCGCGGTCCAGGTGACGACGGCCGGGGCGATGTCCGGCCACCCCATGAACGGCATCACGGCCACCTCGTTGCCGGCCAGCAGGAACGCATACGCCGCGACGCCGGTCGCCAGGGTCGCCCGGACCCGGCGACGCGGTGCCCAGCGGGCCGCCGCACCCGCCATGAGCAGCGCGGAGACGGTGAGGAGCGCGATCACGAGCACGGTCTCACCGGCCGCGGACAGCAGCGGGCCACCGTGGTGCAACGCCAGGTGCACGCCGTTGAACAGGGTCGCGGCGACCAGCACGGTCAGCAGGGCGGCGGTGCCGGTGCGGGCGGCGGACGAGGCGCGGGAACCCCAGGTGACCGGGTCGGCGCCCTCCTCCTCGACCGGCGGGGCGACCAGGATGCTGCCGGCGAAACGGAGCATCCGCCCCGGCGTGCCGCGCATGGTGGCCAGCTCGGCGATCCAGGACTCGAGCATCACCTCGGCGAGATCGTCGGGCCAGCGCCGTGCCGCCCGGGCGAGCAGGCCGGCCGCCAGGCGCTCGACGGGCGACGGGCCGGTCATGCGGTGCGCTCGACAGGCGACGGGCCGGTCATGCGGTGCGCTCGACGGGTGACGGGCCGGTCATGCGGTGCCGGCCTGCGGAAACGGCTGCCCGGCCGCCCGGGTCATCTGCTGCTGGAACGCGGCGACCTCCAGCCGGGCCTCCGCCGCGCCCTCGGCGGTGAGGACGTAGTAGCGCCGGGCCGGCCGCCCCTCGAGGACCGGGTCGATCTGCTCCCAGCGGGACTGCACCCAGCCGGCCCGCTCGAGGCGCACGAGGACCGGATAGAGGGTGCCGCTGGGCAGGCCGGTGTCGCGCATCAACTGGACGCCGTAGTGCTCGCTGTCGATGTCGGCGAGCATCGCGGCGGCCACCTTGAGGACGGGTGTCGTCATGCGAGGACGGGCCATGTCGGAACTCTACATAGAGTCGGGCCTGTGCATCAGGGGGCGCGCGGTAACAACACCGTGACGATCAGGCCACCCTCGTCCCGGGCGTCGGCACGGACGTCACCGCCGTGCGCGCGAGCCACCGCCCGGACGATGGACAGACCCAGACCGGCGCCGGGGGAGACCAGGCGCTCCCGGCCGTACCGGTGGAACGGCTCGAACAGGCCGGGGACCTCGTACCGGGGGACGACCGGCCCGGAGTTCGCGACCGCCAACTCCACCCAGCCGTCCGGACGGGTCCGCGTGGTGACCCGCACCCAGCCCCGGTCGGCGACGTTGTGGCGTACGCCGTTCTCCACCAGGTTCTGCACGAGGCGTTCCAGCAGCACCGGATCGCCCAGGACGGCCGCCTCGCCGGGGTCGGCGAGCACCTTCACGGTGTCCGACACCGCGACGTGGTCGACGATGTCGGCGAGATCCACGTACGACCGGTCGGTCACCTCCCGGTCGGAGCGGGCCAGCAGGAGCAGGCCGTCGATCAGCCGCCCGTGCCGGTCGTTGATGGCCAGCAACGTCGAGCCGAGCTGACGGACCTCCGGGGAGGCACCCTCCTCGGCGAGCGCCACCTCCAGCAGGGTCCGGTTCAGGGTCAGCGGCGTCCGCAACTCGTGCGACGCGCTGGCGATGAACCGGCGCTGCCCGTCGAACGACTGGTCCAGCCGGGCCAGCATCAGGTCGAACGTGTCGGCGAGCTGTTTGACCTCGTCGTTCGGTCCGGTCAGGGCGATCCGCTCGTGCAGCCCGCGGTCGGCGGCCGGTGCCTCGGCGATCCGCCGGGCGGTCGCGGTGATCTGGTGCAGCGGCTGCACCAGCCGGCCGGCGATCAGCCAGCCCAGCGCGATCGTCGTCGCGCTGACCACCAGCAGCGCGACGCCACCCTGTTGCAGCAGGGTGCTCAAGGTGGTCGCCTGGGTGTCCTCGACGATGGTCCGGAACAGCACGTCCCCACCGGGCGGCGCCGGGTCGGACCCCTGGACCATGGTGGCGGCGGAACCGGGCTTCTGATTGCTGAGCAGGGCGTAGAGCACACCCAGCAGCACCATCCCGGCGACCACGAACAGGCCGCCGTAGACCAGGGTGAGGCGGGCGCGGACGGAGAGTCTCATCGGATCCGGTACCCCACGCCCGGTTCGGTCAGCACCACCGCCGGTTCGCCGAGCTTGCGGCGCAACTTGAGGATCGCCATCCGCACGGTGTGGGTGAACGGGTCGGCGTTCTCGTCCCACGCCTTCTCCAGCAGCGTCTCGGCGGACACCGCGACGCCGTCGGCCCGCAGCAGTTCGGCCAGCACCGCGAACTCCTTGCGGGACAGCGGGACGTACCGTCCGTCGCGGTGCACCTCCCGCCGGTACGGATCGAGGCTGATCCCGCCCCGCCGCAGCACCGGCGGGGCGGCCGGCCGGGCCCGCCGCCCCAGCGCCGACACCCGGGCCGACAACTCCCGGAACGCGAACGGCTTGGGCAGGTAGTCGTCGGCGCCCAGGGCCAGCCCGGACACCCGGTCGTCGATCCCGGCGGCCGCGGTCAGCATCAGCACCCGGACGTCCGCCCTGCGTTCGGCGAGCACCCGGCACACCCTGTCGCCGTGCACCACCGGCACGTCCCGGTCCAGGACCACCACGTCGTAGTCGACGACGTCGATCCGTTCCAGGGCGGAGCCGCCGTCGTAGACCACGTCGACGGCGTGGGCCTCCTTCCGGAGACCCTGCGCCACCGCGTCCGCGAGCAGCGGCTCGTCCTCCACCACCAGGATCCGCATGCCTCCATAGTGGCGGGTTCCGATGTCACCACGGCGTCACCGTTCTCCGTGACGCCCGGGAGACGCCGTCCCGCCTTCACTGCTGGGGACCGCAGCGACGTGAAGGAGACGACGATGAGGACCAGACAGGCGCTGGTGGCGGGGCTGCTGCTCGCTGCCCTGACCGGTGGCTGCGCCCAGGGCGCCGCGGAGAGCCCGGACGTGGCCACCGCGCAGAGCACCGGACCGGGCGGCACGGTGACACCGTCCGCGACGACGAGCACGGACCCGGACGCGCCGCTCGCCTACGCCAGGTGCATGCGGGAGAACGGGATGACCTGGTTCCCCGACCCGAACCCGGACGGCGGGACGATGCTCACCGTGCCGAACGGGGTCAGCCGCCAGGACATGCAGGCCGCCGAGGAGGCGTGCCGCCAGTACGCACCCACCCGGGACGGCGTCCGGAAGCCGAACGCCGAGGACCTGGAGAAGGTCCGGCAGATGGCCGCGTGCATGCGGGAGAACGGGGTGCCGAACTTCCCCGACCCGAACGCCGACGGCAGCCTGGAACTCGACGGCGGCGAACTCGGCACCGGCCCCGGCGATCCGATCTTCGACAAAGCCGAGAAGGCCTGTTCGGCATTCCTCCCCCAGGGCGGCCGGCAGAACCAGGAGCAGGGATGAGCCGCCGGAAGGCCACCGTGGCGGCGACCGCCGTGGTGACGGCATCGGCCGCGGCGGCAGCGGTGTTCGCGGCCGGCCTGCCCGAGGAGGACACCGGCGCCCAGGCGGCCGGAACCACCCCGGCGGCCACGGCGGACGTCCGCCGGGAGACCCTGGTCGACACCGAGGATCACGACGGCTCCCTCGGGTACGGCGACCCGGTCGCGCTCGCCACCGACCTGGCCGGCACGGTCACCTGGCTGCCGGCCAACGGGTCCACGATCACCCGGGGCAGACCGCTGTACCGGATCGACGACGACCCGGTGCTGCTGTTCTACGGGGCGCTGCCCGCGTACCGGGCGTTGCGGCCGGGAGTCGAGGGCGCCGACGTGAAGCAGTTCGAGAAGAACCTGTGGGCGCTGGGCTACCGCGGGTTCACCGTCGACGACGAGTACACCTGGGCGACCGCCGAGGCCGTCGAGGACTGGCAGGACGATCGGGGGCTGGCCGAGACCGGCACGGTCGAGCTGGGCCGGGTCGTCTACCGCACCGGGGCGGTCCGGGTCGCCTCCGCCACCGCGACCCCCGGTGCCCGGGTGCCGGACGGCGCCGAGATCCTGCAGCTGACCGGAGTCCGCCGGCTGGCCGTGGTCACCCTCGAGATGGACGACCAGCGCCTGGCCCGCAAAGGCGCGAAGGTCGGCCTGACCCCGGCCGGCTCGACCGCGACGACCGGGCGGATCACCGACGTGGCGACCAGCGTCGAGACCGCGGACGACCCGAACGAGGACGACACCACCGTCCTCGACCTGACCATCACGATCGACGGAAAGCCCACCGGGCCGGACGAGAGCTCGGTGACGGTCTCGTTCACCGCCTCCCAGCGGGAGGACGTGCTGACCGTGCCGGTCACCGCGCTGCTCGCGCTCGCCGAGGGCGGGTACGGCGTGCAGGTCACCGACGCCACCGGCACCCGGACCGTGGCGGTGGAGACCGGACTGTTCGCCGGCGGCCGGGTGGAGATCCGCGGCGACGGCCTCAGCGAGGGCACCAAGGTCGGGGTGCCGTCGTGACCGGGCCGGTGATCGCCCTGGCCGGCGTCACCAAGTCCTACCCGGGCGGGGTGACCGCGGTCCGTGACGTCGACCTGACCGTCGAGCACGGCGAGCTGATCGCCATCGTCGGGCCGTCCGGCTCCGGCAAGTCGACCATGCTGCACCTGATCGGCACCCTGGACCGGCCGTCGGCGGGCACCGTCCACATCGACGGCCACGACGTCGCCGCCCTCTCCGACCGGCGACTGTCCGCGCTGCGGGCCGGCCGGATCGGATTCGTGTTCCAGCAGTTCCACCTGGCACCCGGGCGGGACGCCGTCGCCAACGTCGCCGACGGTCTGCTCTACACCGGCGTACCCCGCAAGGAACGGGAGCGGCGCGCGAAGGCCGCGCTGATCCGGGTCGGACTCGCCGACCGGCTCGCCCACCGGCCGCACCAGCTCTCCGGCGGTGAACGGCAGCGGGTCGCCGTGGCCCGGGCCGTCGCCGGCGACCCGGCGGTGCTGCTCGCCGACGAACCGACCGGCAACCTCGACTCGCACGCCGGTGCCGGCGTGGTCGACCTGCTGCGGGAACTCAACGCGGCCGGCACCACGGTCCTGGTGATCACCCACGACCACGAGATCGCCGGGACACTGCCCCGGCAGGTCGTGATGCTCGACGGGCGGGTGATCTGAGATGACGCTGCGCCCGGCCCGTCTGCGCGTCTCCGACCAACTGCGGCTCGGCGGCGTCGGCCTGCGCGCCCGGCCGCTGCGGGCGTTCCTGTCCGCCCTCGGCATCGCGATCGGCATCGCCGCGATGACCGCCGTCGTCGGCATCTCCTCGTCCAGCCGGGCCGAACTCGACCGGGCCCTCGACGCGCTGGGCACGAACATGCTGACCGTCGCGCCCGGCGACACCATGTTCGGCGGGGACGCCACCCTGCCGGACGAGGCCCTCACCATGATCGAGCGGATCGGGCCGGTCACCTCGGCCACCGCGACCGGATCGGTCGGCACCCGGGTGTACCGCAACGACCGGATCCCGGAAGGCGAGACCGGCGGGCTGGCGCTGCTTGCCGCCCGGCTGGACCTGCTGGAGACGGTCGGCGCCGGTCTGGCCCACGGCAGCTGGCTCAACGCGGCCACCGACGACTACCCGGTGGTGGTGCTCGGCGCGACGGCCGCCCAGCGTCTGGGGGACGTGCCGACGATCTGGATCGACGGTCGCGCCTACACCGTCGCGGGGGTGCTCGAGAAGGTGCCGCTGGCGCCCGAACTGAACTCGGCGGTCCTCGTCGGCTGGCCGGCGGCCGAGTCCTACCTGGACTTCGACGGGCACCCCACCACGGTCTACACCAGGGCGGTGCCGGCGAAGGTGGAGGCGGTCCGGGCGGTGCTGGCGGCCACCGCCAACCCGGAGAGCCCCGACGAGGTGCAGGTGTCCCGGCCGTCCGACGCGCTCGCCGCGCAACGGGCGACCGATCGGGCGTTCACCGCGCTGCTGCTCGGACTGGGCGCGGTGGCACTGCTGGTGGGTGGGATCGGCGTCGCGAACACCATGGTCATCTCGGTGCTGGAACGCCGCGCCGAGATCGGACTGCGCCGGTCACTGGGGGCGACCCGGGGCCAGATCCGGACCCAGTTCGTCACCGAGTCGCTGCTGCTGTCGCTGCTCGGTGGTCTGAGCGGGGTGCTCGGCGGGGCCGCGGTGACCGCCGTTCATGCCGGCACGCAGGGCTGGCCGGCGGTGGTGCCACTGTGGGCGCTGGCCGGTGGTCCAGCCGCGACCCTGGTGATCGGTGCGGCGGCGGGCCTCTATCCGGCGGTGCGGGCGGCGCGCTCGGCGCCGACCGAGGCGCTTTCCGCTGCCTGAGATCCCTTCACCGGGTACGCGACGGAGCGCTCGGCGAGCAGTCCGGGCCCTGGAGTCACGCCAGGGCCCGGCGGCGGCGCAACGGCCCGGAGTGGGCAGAAGGCCGCCGAGGGAGCCAGTGATGGAACGGGTAGCTCGTACAATATGGAGCTTTTGACCTTAGTTTGTGGTTTCTACCGGGCGGGTGAGCGAGACACCGTTGCCCATGCAGAGGCCGGGCTCCTTGCCCAGCTTCTCCGCGATCTGCAGACAACGGGCCACCTGGTCGACACTCGCATCGGTCCGGGTGATCTCCGCGCGGGTCTTCGCGTTCGCCTTGTCGATCTCCAGGTTGCGGGCCTCGAGGATCTTCTGGCCGTAGGCGGCGATGGCCTGCGTCGTCGGCTCGTCGTAACGCGGCGACTCGAACGCCACCGACTTGACCTCGATCTCGTCACCGAGCTCGGTGGTGAGCGCCTGCACCAGCAGATCCTTGTAGGTCTTGTTCAGATCCGGCGCCGGCGCGTCCCCACTGGTCGGATCCACCGCCCCCAGCGGGTCGAACGACGCGAAGATCGACGTCATCGAGCCGTTGATCTGCGGGTTCACCCGGCGCTCGGTGAACACCTCGAACCGGGACTTCCCATCCACCTCACGGTAGGCGGCCCAGTTCTCCGGCGCCTTCTCCGCCTGCGCCGACCACTCGATCTGCACCGGGATGCAGGCCCGCCGCTGCGCCGCGATCGTCACCCACACACAGTCCTCGCCGAGATGCGAGTACGTCTGACCGGACGCGTCCCACTCGTCGATGTCCTGCCACGGCAGCGTCCACTGCAGGCCGGCGCCGGTGGTCCGGCCGGTCGGCTTGTTCCAGGCGGTCACGATGCCGACGTTGCGGGTCGGCACGACGGTGATGCTGGCCGTCACCACGACGGCGATCGCCACGAAGGCCGACACGGCGAACGTGCCCCAGGCCTGTCGGCGGAAGGTAGCGCCCTTGCCGGTCACCGCGGCGACCAGGGCGATGAGGGCGACGACGGCGAGAAGAATGCCGAAGACGAACAACGTGATCAGAACTCCTGAGCTTTGTTGTGGTGCGCCAGGATCTGCTGCGCACGATCGCGCAGGTCAAGGGCGTCGGGGGTGTTGACGAGATCAGCGGCCAGCCGGACGGCGTCGTCGTAGCGGGCGAGCCGCAGCGCCTCCCGGCTCCGCGTCCGGCCGAGCGTGAACCCGATCACCACTCCCAGCGTCACACCGAGAGCGGCCACTCCGAACACCAGAACCGCGATCATGCAGGTCAAGATAGTGGAGATCCTCAACCCCGGGCATCGGTGCCGACCCCCATCAGGCAGGACCCGACCCGACAGGGCCGAACCGTCTTCCACGCCACACAGCCCGCTTCGATCCTGGTAGTGGCCGGTGTCGGCGGTGAGTGCTGCACGGTGTCCATGTGTGGCGTTCGGAGGTGTCACTCGGTGATCTTGGTCGGTCTCATGATCAACTCGAATCGTGTGGCATTGCGGAGTCGTCAGCCGTCGTCAGCCGTCGTCAGCGGTTGCTTTCGGCGCGTCGGTGAACCGTGGTTGACGGCTCGATCGGTCGAGCCGTCGCTCACGGCTGTCCGGGAGACGGGAATCAGCCGTCAGCGACGGCTCGGGGCTACCCGGCCGTCGTCCGGGGTCGTTTTCGGCGCGTGGACGAACCGTGAGCGACGGCCGGGCTGGTTGTCATGCCGCTCAACTCGTGCTGCTCGATCAGGTACCGGACCCACCCGAGCAGCCCGCCCACGATCATGAGCGCAGCGGCGGGTTGCGGGGCTGCGGTGTACGTCAGCCGGCGATCGTTCTCCTGGCAGGCGAAATGGTGGCTGCTCGGCGCGTGGGCACTGCTGATGGTGGGCGGCATGCTGCTGACCCGGACGACCTGACGGTCAGGCGGCCTGCTCGCGGAGCAACCGGGCGGCCGAGTGGATCAGCTGGCCGACGGTCTGAAAGTAGCGGGCATGCGTCTGCTGCAGCACCTCCCGCGACGAGGCGCCGAGAACGATCACTTCGATGTCACCGGTGAACCGCTTCTCACGCTCGATCCGGAACCGGGCCTGCAACGAGCTGGAGCTGTCCGCTAACTCTTCCTCGTGCAGGATCACGCCACGGCCCCGATCGAAGACGAGGAGAAAGTAACGCATGGAATCCTCAGCTTTCGGCAGATCTTGTGGAATTCCCACAGGGCACGAAGCAGAGTCGACGGTCAGGGTGTGGGCAGCAGGTCGTCGACGAGGACGTCGATGCCGGCGTAGGTGACCGGAATGCGGTCGCCCGGACGGTATTCGACGCGGCGGCGGTAACCGGTGGCGATCGGCTCGGTGTGCTCGAAGATCTGCTCACGGGTGACGACCCAGTAGACCGGGTATCCGGCGGAACCGTAGAGCCGGGTCTTGACGTTCAGATCGTGGAGCAGCGTCTCGTCGGCGACCTAGACGACCAGCAGGACATCCTCCGGGGCCCAGCGGGACAACCGGGCGCCGACCGTGCCGACCGGAACCGCCGACGCCGGCCGCACCCAGCAGTCCGGGTCGGGCAGCGAGTCACCGGTCGGAAGCGTCGACGTGGTCGGCCGCACCCCGGACCGGGGGAGCGAGGCGAGGAGCTGCCCCACCGCGTCGCCATGCCAGGAACCGATCACCACGGGCCAGATCTCTCCCTCGACGAGTTCCACCCGATGGTCGAAGGCGCCGGCCTCGAAGGCACGCAGGAACTCGCCCGGGCTCCAGTGGTAGGCGAGTCCGGGCTCGGTCATGTGACGAGCCTATCAACGGGACACCGGGCGAACCGGTCACGAACGAGGGCGACGAAACAGCTCAATCCGCTCCCCGTCCTCCCGTTCGCGTGGGTGTGCGTTCATCCAAGAACATTCACATCGGTCCGCGACGGACCTCGTGTGCGACGAGAGAGAAGGCCCTTGATCAGGGGATTGTTGCGCGCCCGGCAGGATTCGAACCTGCGACCGACGGATTAGAAGTCCGTTGCTCTATCCGCTGAGCTACGAGCGCTGGCCTGCACATACTAGGCGGTCGTGCTGGATCTGTCGTCCGCCTTGTCTGCCGCGCCCGTCTCGACGGCCGCTTCGGCTGCCTCCAGGGCGGTCGTGACCTCGGCTCGGTCCTCCGGCGCCGTGGGTACCGGGACCTCGGGGGAGCCCGGCGCGGGCAGGAAGGCGTCGACCCAGCGGGCCAGTTCGCGGAAGACCTCGGCGCGGACCTCTTTGCCCGAGAGGGTCAGATCGTGCATGCCGCCGTCGAAGCGGGCGATCGTCACGCGTGGGCCGAGGCCGGGGGCCCAGCGCACGATGTGGTCGACGTCGAGGACCGCGTCGGTGATGCGGACGTCCTCGTGCCAGGCGCGGCCGCGGAACGTGCGGGTGGAGGCGGCGACCAGGATCGGCGCGTCGATGGACAGGCCGGCGCGGAGGCGGCGCTGGCCGTTGCGGATGGCGTCCAGCCAGCCCATCGTCACCGGGAAGCCCTGGATCGGCTTCCAGGCCAGGTCGTAGGTCCATTCTCCGTCATGTTCGTGGTGCAGGCTCTTGCCGTACAGGCCGAGGGAGGAGACCGGCATTCTGCGGTACGGGGAGCGCCCGGTCACCGCGAGGACGGCGGACATCAGCGGGCGCCGCATCAGCCACGGCATGTTGAAGTCGAAGAAGGGGCTGTTCAGGAACAGTCCGTCGACGAGTCCCCGGCCCTGGCGGGAGTGCGCCCACAGTGAGGTGATCAGTCCGCCGGTGGAGTGGGCGCCGACGAGCAGCTGGTCGTGGCCGTCGTCCTGGCGGATGATGCGGGCCGCCTCGTCGAGTTCCGGGAAGTAGTCGGACATGCTGCGGGCGAAGTTCGGCGTCTGGTGGGGCAGCAGACTCCGGCCGTATTTTCGCAGGTCGAGGGCGTAGAAGTCCCAGCCGCGTTCGACGAAGAAGTCGGCCATGTGGGTTTGGAAGAAGTAGTCGACGAACCCGTGCACGTGCAGTACGGCTCGGCGGGCCGGGGTCGCCGCCCGGCGGCGTACCAGGGTCGCCACGACCGGGCCCTCGTCGTCGTTGCCCAGTTCGATGGTGTGCCGCTCGTATGGCGGGCCCAGGACGTCGGTCTCCACACGATCAAGGCTACCCACCGGTAGGGGCCGCGGGGCATAGCAAACCGCCCAAGATCGGTGCGGTTGTCCACAGTCGTTGCCCGTACACAGGAAGGAATCCGCCTCCGGCCCGGAACCGGCAGTCTCGGCTCTCGACCGCATCCGACGCGTCCGAGGGGACGAACCGTGTTCGAGACCAACATCGCCATCGTGGGCAACGTGCTGACCACGCCCGAATGGCGGCGCACCAGCACGTCCAACCAGCTTGTCACCCATTTCCGGGTGGCGTCCACCGCCCGCCGGTTCGATCGGGAGACCGGCCGCTGGGTCGACGGCAACAGCATGCGGGTCCGGGTCACCGCGTGGCGCCGGCTCGCGGAGGGCGTCGCGTCCTCGATCGCGATCGGCGACCCGGTCATCGTGTACGGGCGGATCTACACCCGCGACTGGGTCGACGACGACAACCGGAACCGGGTCTCCTACGAGGTGGAGGCCTTCTCCATCGGCCACGATCTGGGTCGCGGCCGGGGGCGGTTCTTCCGCAACCGGGCGGGGGCCGCCACCGCCGAGGAGCCGGAGACCGACACGATGGTGCGTGGCGAGCCGTCCACCGCGGTCGACGAGGCGGAACAGCCGGTCGCGTTCGGCGACGGCATGCCGGACCGGGTGCCCGGCGAGGGCGAGCCGAGTTTCCTCGAGGTGGTGGCCGGCCTGACCGCCGGCGCTGTCGACGAGGCCCCGCATGTCGGCGCTGTCGACGAGGCCCCGCGTGCGGGCGCTGTCGACGAGGGCACGCGTGCCGCCGCGATCGGAGGGGCCCCGCACGCCGGGGCGGTCGGGGAGGTCCCGCAGAGCGATCGGCGTGAGCCCGTGCCGGCCTGAGACATCACCGGATAGCCGCCGCCCGGAGGAATCCGTCCCCTGCGGAATCTTTCGGCGCGTGTGGCGCCCGGTGGCCCGGCCGGAGGGCAGAACCCCTGCGTATGGGTCACGCGGGGGTTCCCGGCCGGGCCACCTGAGGCGGAACGAGCCGATCGTGCCGGTGCATCCGCCCGCGAGGCGGAGTGGCCCGATGGGGCTCTGGTCGCCGGAACCGGGCAGACTGAACGCGTGCTGCTGAAGGACATCCGCGCCATCGTGACCGAGACGGTGGTGCTCTCGCCGGAGGATCAAGCTGCCGAGGACGCCAACACCAACTGGTTCGGCGCTCCTCCGCACGAGCGCATGGGACTGTCGGCCGACGAGGTGGTGACCGCGTTCGAGGAGACCGCGGCCGTGCTCCGTGAGCAGGTGGCCGGTTGCGGCCATCGGGGCACCGCCACCTTCTTCGTCTGGCACGACGCCGTCGCCGGGCAGCTGCGCTGTTCGGCCGGCACCCGTAAACCGAGCGATCTGCCGTTCCCCACCACCTACCAGGTGACCGGCGATCTGCTCGCCATCGTCACCGAATTCCTCGAGGACCGGGCCCCCGGCTCGATCCAGTGGGGTCAACTGGAGCCGGTGCCGTACCCGGAGGACGACGACGCCGAACCGTCGGTGCTGGCGGTCTGGGCGTTCGATCTGACGCCGTTCGGGCGCTGACCCGTCACTCGTGGAAGGGAATTCCGTGCCACAACGGTGGACCGCGGACGCGGCCGGCCTGCTCGCGGGCTACCTGTTGGACGCCGCGCTCGGTGATCCCCGGCGTCTGCACCCGGTCGCCGGTTTCGGGACCGCCGCCGCCGCTCTGGAACGCCGGGTCTACCGGCCGAACCGGGTGGCGGGGGCGGCGTTCACCGCGGTGGCGGTGGGCGTGCCGGTGCTGGCGGGCCTGGCCGCCTCCCGGGTCACCCGCGACGTGCCGGTGGCCCGGTTCGCGGTGACCGCGGCTGCCACCTGGACGGTGCTCGGCGGCCGGACCCTGCGGCGCGAGTCACGGATCATGGCCCGGCATCTGGAGGCCGGTGATCTGGCGTCGGCCCGGGGCCGGCTCAGCCATCTGTGCGGCCGGGATCCGTCGGCGCTCGACGAGCCGGAGCTGGCCCGGGCCACGGTGGAGTCGGTGGCCGAGAACACCTCGGACGCGGTCGTGGCGCCGCTGTTCTGGGGTGCGCTCGCCGGCCCGGCCGGGTTGCTGGGTTACCGGGCGGCCAACACTCTCGACGCGATGGTCGGGCACCGGTCGCCGCGGTACGCGCGGTTCGGCACCCCGTCGGCCCGGCTGGACGACCTGCTCAACCTGGTGCCGTCCCGGCTGACCGGGGTGTTGACCATGGTGGCCGCGCCGGTGGCCGGCGGTAAGCCGTGGGAGGTGCTCCGGGTGTGGCGGCGGGACCGCAACGACCACCCGTCGCCGAACGCGGGGCAGTGCGAGTCGGCGATGGCCGGCGCCCTGGGGGTACGCCTCGGCGGCCGCAACATCTATTTCGGACGCAGTGAGACCCGCCCGTTCCTGGGCGACGGACCGAAGCCGCGGGCGGTGCACCTGCGCCGGGCGGCCCGGGTGTCCGGTGTGGTCGGGGCGTCCGCCGCGGTCCTGGCCGCCGGCGTGGCGGTGCTGCGCGGGGCGATCCGCCGGTGACCGGGGGCCTGCTGGTCGCCGGCACCACGTCGGACGCCGGCAAGAGTGTCCTGACCGCCGGGATCTGCCGCTGGCTGCATCGCGAGGGTGTCCGGGTGGCGCCGTTCAAGGCGCAGAACATGTCCAACAATTCGGTTGTCGTCCTGGATGCGGCGAACCGTGGCGGCGAGATCGGCCGGGCACAGGCGATGCAGGCCGCGGCCTGCGGTGTCGAGCCCGACCTGCGGTTCAACCCGGTGCTGCTGAAGCCGGGCAGTGACCGGTCGAGCCAGGTCGTGCTGCTCGGCGAGGTGGTCGACACGGTGACCGCGGGCAACTACCGCGCGTTGCGCCCGCGGCTCGCCGAGACGGCCCACGCGGCGTTCGAGAGTTTGCGGGACGACTACGACGTGGTGATCTGTGAGGGCGCCGGCAGCCCCACCGAGATCAACCTGCGGGACGGCGACTTCGTCAACATGGGCCTGGCCCGCCGGTTCGGGCTGCCCACCCTGGTGGTCGGCGACATCGACCGGGGTGGCGTGTTCGCGGCGTTCTTCGGCACGCTGGCGCTGCTGTCGCCGGAGGACCAGGCGCTGGTCTCCGGTTTTGTGATCAACAAGTTCCGGGGCGACCTGGGGCTGCTCGCGCCGGGGCTCGACATGATCCACGCCGCGACCGGGCGGCCGGTGCACGGTGTGCTGCCGTTCCATCCGGATGTCTGGCTCGATGCGGAGGACTCTCTCGCGTACGGGAGGACGCTCGGGCGCCCGGAAGGGCCGCGGGGCACCGCCTGGCTGCGTGTCGCGGTGATCCGCCTGCCCCGGATCTCGAACGCCACCGACGCTGAGGCGCTCGCCGCCGAACCGGGTGTGCGGGTGCTGCTGACCGTCGAACCGGGGGACGTGGCCGACGCCGATCTGGTGGTGATCCCCGGGTCCAAGGCGACCGTCTCCGACCTGGCCTGGCTGCGTGAGACGGGTCTGGCCGACGCGGTCCGCGCGCACGTCGCGGCGGGCAAGCCGCTGGTCGGCATCTGCGGCGGGTTCCAGATGCTGGCCGAGCGGATCCACGACGACGTGGAGAGCGGCGACGGCACGGTGCCCGGCCTGGGCCTGCTGCCGGTGGAGATCACCTTTGCGGCCCGCAAGACCCTCGCGCGCGCGGCCGGGAGCGGTCTGGGCGAGGCGGTGTCCGGTTACGAGATCCATCACGGGTACGCGTCCGCGGGCGTCCCCGAGCCGTTCCTGACCTACGCCGACGGTCGGCCGGAGGGCGCCGTGTCCGGGGCGGTGTACGGCACCCACTGGCACGGCGCGTTCGAGTCCGACGACTTCCGGCGCCGGTTCCTGACCCGGGCCGCCGAGCAGGCCGGCCGGCCGGGGTTCACGGTCGCCCCGGACACCCGGTACGCCGCGATCCGCGAGCGGGCCCTGGACGTGCTCGGTGATCTCGTCGCCGAACACCTGGACACCGGGGCATTGCGACGGCTGATCGAGAAGGGCGCGCCGGCGGGTCTGCCGTTCGTCCCTCCGGGTGCTCCCTGAGGGCGTTTTCAGGGGTTCCTCCGGGTCGCGGGCCGCGACGGCGGTTGCCTCACCGGCGTACGTTGGCTGCGGAGAAAGCGGCTGGTGCGGGATGGGGTGGGTGCGATGACGACCGACGGGACGACTGACGGGGCCGAGCGGCCGGTACGCCGCCGGGTCACGCTGACCGGGATCAGTTCCCGGGCCTGGGAGCACCCGGCCGACCGGGGCGCGCTGACCGCCCTGCGGGAGCTGCGCGGGTTCGACGACGTGGTGAAGACGTTCTTCGGCATGTGGAACGAGCGCGGGTTCCGGCTGAGCTACCTGGCCGGTTCGATCCGGGTCGACCACCGGCAGTACCCCCGGGTCTTCCAGCGTTTCACCGAGGCGGCCGCCACGCTCGACGTGGCCGAGTTGCCCGAGCTGTTCGTGACGCAGGAGCCGCGGATCACCGGTCAGGCGATCGGCCTGGAACGGCCGTTCATCGTGATCAGCACGGGCGCGGTGGAGCGTCTCGACGACGACGAGCTGCGTGCGCTGCTCGGGCACGAGCTGGGCCATGTGCGCAGCGGTCACGCCGTCTACAAGACGATCATGATGATTCTGACGAACTGGGCGGCCAACCTGAGCTGGCTGCCGGTGGGCGCGATCGCCCTGCGCGGGATCATCGCGGCGATGCTGGAGTGGTGGCGCAAGGCGGAGTTGTCGGCCGACCGGGCGGGCCTGCTGGCCGGCCAGGACCCGGCGGCGTCGCTGCGGCTGCTGATGAAACTGGCTGGTGGCGGCGATCTGTCGCAGATCGACACGGCCGCGTTCCTCGAGCAGGCCGCGGAGTATGAGAGCGGCGGCGACCTGCGGGACAGCATCCACAAGATCGGGCTGACCGCGTGGAGCACGCATCCGGTGCCCGTTGCGCGGGCGGCGGAACTACGCAAGTGGGTCGACTCCGGTGCATATGCGCAGGTTCTCGCCGGGGACTACCCGCGCCGGGACGACGACCGGAGTGCCTCGGTCACCGAGGATGTGAAGGCCGCCGCCAAGGCGTACCGCGAGGACTTCGCCACCTCCCAGGATCCGCTGGTCGGCCTGGTCCGCAAGGTCGGGGGCGGGGCCGCCGACCTCGCCGGTTCGGCCGCCGGCCGGGCGATGAACTGGGCCAGTGACGCGGCCCGGCGCGGCCGTGGGAGCAACGGCGGGGAGGGCACTCCGGCGGAGTGACCCCGACCGGCCCCTGAAACCGGCACCGGGGAGTTCTACGATCGCGGCATGAGCTTGAGTGAATCCGATCTGCGCGCCGCGATCGCGCGGGAGTTGCCCGGTGTCCGTGCCGACCTGGAGAGACTGGTGCGCATTCCGGGCATCGCGTTCGAGGGATTCGACCATGCGCACGTCGAGCGGTCCGCCGAGGCGGTCGCCGATCTGCTGCGTGGCTGTGGTCTCGAGACCGAGGTGGTGCGGCACGGCGGCCAGCCCGCCGTGATCGGCCGTAAGGCGGCCCCGGCCGGTGCCCCGACCGTGCTGCTCTACGCCCACCACGACGTCCAGCCGGCCGGCGACCCGGCGTTGTGGACCAGCGAGCCGTTCGAGCCGCAGGAGCGCGACGGCCGCCTCTACGGCCGGGGTGCCGCCGACGACAAGGCGGGCGTGATGGCGCACATCGCCGCGCTGCGTGCCTTCGGCGACCAGCTGCCGGTCGGCGTGGTCGTCTTCGTCGAGGGCGAGGAGGAGTACGGTTCCGACTCCCTCGACACGATCATCCAGGAGCACCTGGAGGAGCTGCGCTCCGACGTGATCGTGATCGCCGACTCCGGCAACTGGGACATCGGCGTGCCCGCGCTGACCACCTCGCTGCGCGGCCTGGTCAACATGTTCGTCGAGGTCCGGGTGCTGAAGAACGCTGTGCACAGCGGCATGTTCGGCGGTCCGGTGCCGGACGCGCTGATGACCCTGTCCCGGCTGATCACCACCCTGCACGACGACGACGGCGAGGTCGCGGTGACCGGGCTGGTCGGCCGCGAGGGCGCGAGCGTCGACTACCCGGTGGACCGCTACCGGCACGAGGCCGGCATCCTCGACGGCGTCGAGCTGATCGGTAAGGGCACCATCACCGACCGGATCTGGACCAAGCCGTCCATCTCGGTGCTGGGCATCGACGCGCCGCGCACCCGCGAGGCCGCCAACGCGCTGCAGCCGTCGGCCACCGCCAAGATCAGTGTGCGTCTGGCGCCGGGCGAGGACCCGAAGTCGGCGTACGCCGCGGTCTGCGCCCACCTGGAGAAGAACGTGCCGTGGGGCGCCACGCTGACGCTCACCCTGGAGAGCGACGGCATGCCCTGCGTGATCGACGCGACCGGCCCGGTGTACGACGCCGCCCGCGCCGCCTTCCGCTCGGCCTGGGACGGCACCGACCCGGTGGACATGGGCGTCGGCGGGTCGATCCCGTTCATCGCCACCTTCCAGGATCTCTTCCCGGACGCTGCGATCCTGGTCACCGGCGTCGAGGACCCCTACGCGAACGCGCACGGGCCGGACGAGAGTCTGCACCTCGGCGAGTTCCAGCGCGTCTGTGTGGCCGAGGCCCTGCTCCTCAAGAACGTCGCGGAGACACTCACGAAGTAGGAACGAGGTGGCCGATGGCCGAGCTGACGTGTGAGGTGCTGGTGGTGGGCGCCGGGCCGACGGGCCTGATGCTCGCCAACTGGCTGACCCGGCTCGGGGTGCGGGTGATCGTCGCGGACGGCAAGGCCGGACCGACCGCCGAATCCCGGGCCCTGGTCGTGCAGGCGCGCAGCCTGGAGATCTACGACCAGCTCGGCATCGGCGACCAGGTGCTGGAGGCCGCGCACCGGGCGGAGGCGGTCGCCCCCGGTTTCGGTGCGCGGACCTTCGGCCGGGTCCCGCTCGGCAGGATCGGCGCCGGTGTCACGCCGTACCCCTTCATCGAGGTCCTCGAACAGAGCCGCAACGAGGAGATCCTCTACGACAACCTGCGCAAACTCGGCGGCGAGGTGGTCTGGGAGTCGCCGGTCACCGCGGCCGTGCAGACCGAGGACGGCGTCGAGGCGAAGGTCGGCAACGACACGGTGCGGGCCCGGTTCTGCGTCGGCTGCGACGGGTCGAACTCGTTGGTCCGCCGGTCCCGGCGCATCGACTTCGAGGGGATCACCAACCCGCACCGGTTCTTCGTGCTGGACGCCGTCGCGGCCCGTGGACTGGTCCGGGACGCGGTCAACGTCCGGCCCGGCGGTGACGACTTCCTGCTCGGCTTCCCGATGCGGGCCGGCGGCTGGCGGCTGATCGGGCTGGTCCGCGACGCCGACGGCGACGGCGAACTGGACGAGGAGGACGCCCGGACGCGGATGCGCCAGGAGTACGGCGTCACCTACGAACAGTCCCGCTGGTTCGCGACGTACCGGGTGCACCACCGGGTGGCGGCGGCCTTCCGGGACGGGCCGTTCCTGCTGGCCGGAGATGCGGCGCACGTGCACTCCCCGGTCGGTGGCCAGGGCATGAACACCGGTCTGCAGGACGCCCACAACCTCGCCTTCAAACTCGCCGACGTGGTACGCGGCCGGCGCCGCGACAGTTGGCTCGACCGGTACGAGGCGGAGCGCCGTCCGGTCGCGCGGACCCTCGTGGCGACCACCGACCGGCTCTTCGGCGCGATCACCTCCCAGCGGACCGCGCCCCGTCTGGCCCGCCGTGCCGTGGTGCCGCTGGTGGCCCCGGTCATGGTCCGCCTTCTGCCGCGCTTCCGGGGCGGTTCCCGCCTCTTCCAGTACGTGTCGCAGGTGCGCGTTCATTACCGGATGGATCCGCGTCAGTCCCCGACCGCCGAGCGGGACCCCGTGGTCGGCCGGCGGCTGCCGTGGGCGGGCGGCAACTTCACGGTGCTGCGGGCGGCCGAGTGGCAGATCCATTCGTACGGCGCTCCGACCGCGGCGGACGCCCCCGACCTGGGTCTGCCGGTGCACGTCTTCCCCGCGGCGACGGGCACCACGCTGCGGGCCGGGCGCTTCTACCTGATCCGTCCGGACGGCTTCGTCGCAGCTCAGGCCGATCCTGTCGAGGCGGAGAGGGTCTTCCGGCAGGCGATGGCGACCTGACCCGCCGCCGTCACCCGAACGGGTCACGCGGTGGATCTCCGGGGTGCTCGGGGCGATCAATTCCTGTTAGGATTCGAACATGCGTTCGATAACTGCTCCGCCTCCGGCCCGCCGCGTGGTCCGGGCCGTGCCCGGTGGTCCGCGGGACACCCTCGACCGTCTCCGGGTCCGTGACCGCATCGAGTCGATCAGCCGGCTGCGGGTCGCCGCCCTCGCCCTGGAGGACGTCGACGTCTCCGGGTGGGACGACGCGACCCTCAACGACCACCTCGACGATCTCTCCAAAGTGCTCTGCACCCTCGACTCCGAGCTGGCCCGGGTCGCCGAGGCGGTCCGGGCCCGTGGCTTCCGCATCGAGGAGCCACAGGCCGCATGACGATCCCCCGGGGGACTCACGCCGTGCCACGGGGGGACGGCGTGAGTCCACACCCGGACGGACCGCCGGACTGTCAGGATGGATCTCATGCGGTTCCTCGACATCGCCGCCACCTCGGCCGCCGTCGCCGTCACCCCGGGCCGCAAGGCCAAGATCGGGCTGCTGGCCGACGCGCTGCGCCGCCTCGACCCCGGCGAACTCGTCGCGGGGTCCGCCTACCTCGCCGGTGAGCTGCGACAACGACAGACCGGGGTGGGCTACGCCGCCCTGCGCGACCTGCCACCACCGGCCGCCGACGCCACCCTGACCGTCGCCGCCGTGGACACGGCCATCGCCGAGATCGCCACCGTCGCCGGCGCCGGATCCCAGGCCCGCCGGCGCGACCTGCTCGGCGCGCTCTTCACGGCCGCCACCGCCGACGAACAACGCCTGCTCCTCGGACTCTTCGGCGGCGAACTGCGCCAGGGCGCCCAGGCCGGCCTGCTGACCGAGGCGGTCGCCGTCGCCGCCGGAGTGCCGGGCACCGCCGTCCGTCGGGCACTCCTGCTCTGCGGCGACCTCAAAGCCGTCGCCGCCGCCGCGCTGACCGGTGGCGCCGCCGCCCTCGCCGCGTTCCGGCTGCGCGTCGGCACGCCGCTGAGCCCGATGCTGGCCCAGAGCGCCCCCGACGTCGGCGCGGCGCTCCTCGCCACCGGCTCACCCGCTGTGGTGGACACCAAACTCGACGGCATCCGCATCCAGGTGCACCGCTCCGGCGACGAGGTGGCCGTCTACACCCGCAGCCTCGACGACATCACGGCCCGGCTGCCCGGCGTGGTCGCCGAAGTACGCGCACTGCCCCTGCACGAGGCGGTCCTCGACGGCGAGGCGATGGCCCTCGACGAGCAGGGACGTCCGCGACCGTTCCAGGAGACGTCGAGCAGGGCGGCGACCCGTGGCGCGTCGAGCTCGGGGACGGTGCTCCGGCCGTACTTCTTCGATCTCCTGCACCTGGACGGCACCGACCTCCTGGACCGGCCGGGAAGAGAACGGTGGTCGGCGCTGGGCGAAGCCCTGCCCGGCGAGATGATCGTCGGACGCACCACCGTGCAGAGTGCGCAGGAGGCGACCGCCGTCTTCGCCGCGGCCCTCACCGCCGGACAGGAAGGCGTGGTGATCAAGGCTCCGGAGGCGCCCTACGACGTGGGGCGGCGCGGCGCGGCCTGGGTCAAGGTCAAACCACGGCACACCCTCGACCTGGTGGTGCTCGCCGTCGAATGGGGACACGGCCGCCGCAAAGGCTGGCTGTCCAACCTGCACCTCGGCGCCCGCGACCCGGACGGCGACGGATTCGTGATGCTCGGCAAGACCTTCAAAGGTCTCACCGACGAGCTGCTGCGCTGGCAGACCGCCCGATTCCAGGAGCTGGCGGTGGCCGACAACGGTGGGGTGGTGCGGGTCCGGCCGGAGCAGGTCGTCGAGATCGCCTTCGACGGGGTGCAGACCTCACCGCGCTATCCGGGTGGGGTGGCGCTGCGGTTCGCCCGGGTGCTGCGCTATCGCGACGACAAGACCGCGGCGCAGGCCGACACCGTCGACGCGGTCCGCGCGATCGGCCAGATCACAGCGCGGCCAGACTCCGGACATAGTTGACCTGCTGGTTGACGGCGGCGATGTCGTCCTCACGGCGGACCGGGATCCGGGCCACATATTGCCGCGGGCCGCTGGTCACCGTGACGTGCACCGCACCACGGGCCGCCGACTCCTTGACCAGCAGGAGAAACAGACTGAGCCCGGCGGTGAGGCAGATGCCGGCGAACGCCGCGATCTTCGCCCAGACCGGGGTGCGGCGCTCGGTGAACCAGTGGTCGGTCACCAGCCACTGCGAACCGGCCAGCGGAAAGTCGCCGACCGGGGTCAGCACCGTGCTGGAGGTGACCTCGATCTCGGCGATCGCCACGATCACCGGGCCGCTCGGGGCGGGAACCGGGGCAGGGACCGGTGTGGACGGTGCCGGATCCGGGGTGGGTGTGCCCCAGGGATCACCCGGCGGAATGCTCATGCCCGCACCTTAATCGGCGCGATCCCCGGTGGCGAGGCGCCTCTTCCTGAGATCCGCTTCCTCCACCCGGTCCATGGGGCGTTCCTGCTTACGCCGCCGGGCGGCCTCCTCGGCAGCCTGCTGCTCCTCGGGCGACAGGTCGCTCCGCGCCTCCTGCGCCTCGCGTCGCGCCTGCCAGCCGAAGAGCACGAACGCCATCCCCGCGAAGATCCACCACTGGACGGCGTAGCCGCCGTTCTGCCACGAGTCCTCGTGCGGGATCGGAATCGTCGAGAACGCCGGATCGTTCGCCGGGGTCTGCTCGGTGAGCAGCACATACGCCCCGTAGACCGGGAACGGCAGCTCGGTCGCCAACCGCGGCACATTGACCCGCCGGGTGTCGAGACGTCCATCACGACGGTCCACCGCGGCGGGTCGGCTTTCCGACAAGTGCACCTGGCCGACCACGGTCACCGTGCCCGCCGGTGCGGCCGGGACCTCGGGCGCCGCGGTCGCCCCGGCAGCCGGAGCCGGCACCCACCCGCGATCGACGAGAACCGCTGTCCCGTCGTCAAGGACCAGCGGAGTGATGATCTCGAAGCCGACATCACCGTTGACTGTCCGGCCCCGGGCCTGGATCTCGTGGGTGCTGTCGTAACGACCGGTAACGGTCACCTTTGTCCAGGCCAGCGTCTTACCCGGGGCCGCGCCCGGGGTGCCGGCCGCGGTCGGTGCGGCCAGCGTGCCGGTCAACGGGACCGCCTGCACGGCGTTCGCCGCGTCGATCCGGTCATTGATGGCCGTGCGTTCGTGGTACCGCCGCAACTGCCAGTTCCCCAACATCACCATGATCACTGCGGCGACGACGGTCAGGGCGGCTGCGGCCAGCCAGCGGGGGGTCAGCAGGAACCGGTACACGGACCGAGGCTACCTGGCCAAGAGGTGCCTCCCGCCGCAGCCAGGTAGTGTGCGACATCCGGCAGGCAATATCACGTGGCCGCCGATTGCGGAATCCTCGGGGGAGACATTGAACACCGCCCAGCCTCGCTTGGTCGTGAGTGCGCCGTCATCCGGCCACGGCAAGACCGCGATCGCCGTCGGGCTGCTCGCCGCACTGTCGGCGCGCAATGTCCCGACCGCGGGCTTCAAGGTCGGCCCCGACCACACCGACGCGGCGTACCTCGGACTCGCCGCCGGCCGCCCCGGCCGCAACCTGGACCCGCGGCTGGTCGGCGCGCAACGCGTCGCGCCGCTCTTCGCCCACGGCGCGGCCGGCACCCAGCTCTCCGTCATCGAAGGCGCGATGGGCCTGTTCGACAGCCTCACCGGCCAGCCCGAACTGGACGGCACCGCCGCGGTGGCCGCCTCGCTGCGCGCCCCGGTCGTGCTCGTCGTCGACGTCGCCTCGATGGGCCACTCGCTCGCCGCCCTCGTCCACGGCTTCCGGATGTTCGACGAGATGGTCCAGCTCGGCGGCGTGATCCTCAACCGGGTCGCCTCCCCGCGCCACGAGCAGATGCTGCGCAGCGCGATGGACGACATCGGCATGCCGGTGCTGGGCGCGCTCCACCGCGGCGACCTGCCCAACGTGCTGCCGGCGCGTACCCATGGCCTGGTCCCGGTCGCCCACCGGACCGTGGAGGCAGGCCGCGCGGTCCGCCGGCTCGGCGAGGCGATCTCCACCACCCTCGACATGGACCGGCTGATGGCCATCGCCAACTCCGCCCCACCGGTGCCCGGCTCGGCCTGGAACCCGGCCGACGCGGCCGGCGACCCGGTCACCCAGCGCCCGCTGATCGCCCTGGCCGGCGGTCAGGGCGCCCCGTACACCTACGTCGAGACCGCCGAACTGCTCACCGCGGCCGGCGCCGACGTGGCGGTTGTCGATCCGCTGCGCGACGAAGCACTGCCCCCGGGCACACGCGCGCTGATCGTCGGTGCCGGCCTTCCTGAGGGGTACGCGGAAGAACTGTCCGCCAACCACCGCCTGTCCTCGGCGGTCGCCCAGTTCGCCCGGGACGGCTGGCCGGTGGTGGCCGAGGGGATAGCGCTGCCGTGGCTCGGCCGGGAACTCGACGGACGGCCCATGTGCGGCGTCCTGGACATCACGGCGTCCACCGGCGATCAGACCGTCGCGGGATACCGCGAGGCGACCGCGCCCAGCACGTCCCTACTGGCCCCGGCCGGCGCCCGGATCACCGGATACAAGCAGCACCGCGCGGTCGTGGCGCCGCGTGCCGGTTCGGTGCCCGCGTGGACGTGGTCCGGCGGCAACCCGGAGGGCTTCGTCTGGCGCCAGGTGCACGCGTCCCAGCTGGGCCTGCACTGGGCGGCAGCCCCCGAGATCGCCAAGCGGCTGGTCGTCGCCGCGGTCGCCGGCCCGCCGTCCGGTCCGCAATCCGGCCCCCAGCCGGGTCCGCCCTCGGGCCCGCCGTCCGGCCCCCAGCCGGGTCCTGGTTCCCCGTCCGGCCCGCCGTCGGGTCCGCCGTCCGGTGGTTCTCAGCCAGGTCCGCCGTCCGGTTCTCAGGGGTCTTCGGGGCAGTCGCAGCAGGGCGTACCCACCGCGATCCTGTCCACGCAAGGCAACAGCATGCCGTCCATGCCGTCGGGTCCGTTCCCGGCAGTGCTGTCCGGTCCGCCGATGCCGCCCGGTCCGATGCCCCCAGGCCCGATGCTGCCCGGTCCGATGCCCGGCTCGATGCCTTCTGGGCCGATGCCTGGCTCGATGCCCGGCTCGATGCCTCCTGGGCCGATGCCCGGCTCGATGCCCGGCTCGATGCCTCCTGGGCCGATGCCCGGTTCCATGACTGGTTCGATGCCGCCCGGTCCGATGCCGCCCGGGATGCTGCCGCCCGGCGCGATGCCGGGCTCGCCGCCGTATCCCGATCACCAGCCGGGCCCGCCGATGGCGCCGCGCTCCGCCCCGCACGCGCCGCACGACCAGCGTGCGCCGATGACCTACGGCCCGGATCAGGTCTACACGCCGGATCAGATCTATACGCAGGATCAGGTCTACACGCCGGATCAGGTCTATGCGCAGGATCAGGGGTACGGTCCGGAGCAGGCCTACGGTCCGGACCAGGCGTACGTGCAGGATCAGGCGTACAGCCAGGACCACGCCTATACGCAGGATCACGTCTATGCGCAGGACCAGGCTTACGTTCAGGACCAGTCTTACGGCCCGGACCAGGCTTACGGCCAAGACCAGGTCTACGGTCCGGGCCCCGGTATCGAGGTGGGCTTCGGTCCCGGGCAGGGGATGGGATACGCCCCCGGCATGCCGCCCGTCCCGGCACAGCCCGGTCCCGGTCACGGACAGCAGAACCCGCAGGGCAAGCCGCCGCTGCAGGTCCCGCCGATGCCTCCGGGCATGGTCCCGTCCGGCGGCCCCGGGGCGGTTCCGTCCGGCGGCCCCGGGACGGGTCACGGCCCGGGTGGCAACGGCAACCCCGCACCGGCTCCGCGCTCGGCCCCCGGCATGCACGACGGCCCGGAGAACCGCCCGACCTCGGACATCCCCGTCCACTCCTGACAGCTCTTCCGGCCCCGGCGTGCCTTTCGTACGCCGGATCCCGCCCAGCGTGCGAAAGGCGTTCATGGGGCCGGGAGTTGTCGTACCTCCCTCGTACCGTGAGGCGTACGACAACCGAAGGAGGAGATCGTGGCCGACCGCCTGCCGCTCGACTTCTACCCGCCGGTTCGTCAGATCAGAGCGCTCCTGCTCGGCGTCGACCGCCATCATCTTGACGCGCCGACGCCCTGCCCGGGCTGGCCGGTGGCCGCCCTGCTCGACCACCTGACGGGCTTGTCGGTCGCGTTCACCTCCGCCGCCCGCAAACGCAGCGCTGAGCCCGGCGCCGACGGCCCGCCCCCCGAGCCGTCCGCCGCTCACCTGCCACCGCAGTGGCGCAGCCGGCTGCCGGTGCTGCTGGAGGAACTGGCCACGGCCTGGCGCGACCCGTCCGCCTGGACCGGCACGGCCCGAGCCGGCGGCGTCACCATGCCGGCCACAACCATGGGCTTCTTCGCCATGAACGAGCTGGTCATGCACGGTTGGGACCTGGCCCGCGCCACCGACCAGAATTACGCCGCCGACCCTCGCACGTCAGAGGTCCTCGTCGAGTTCCTGTCCCAGCACCCCGCCGAGGGCACCCCCGGATTGTTTGGCCCCGCCGTCCCCCTCGCCCCCACCGACGACACCTTGCGCCAGGCCATAGCCTTGGCCGGCCGCAACCCCGACTGGCGTCCACCCCGCTCCCAGCCCACCACCCGAACCCGCCATCCGTAGCCGCCCGCGCAACCTGTCGCCCGGCCTCCGAACGCGTCATCCGGCCCGTCCAGGCCTCAAGGCGGAGTCGAGTCTGATGGGCACACCCATGCCGACCGTGGGAGACGTCCCAGAGGCGGGCCCACTCCATGGGGCGCCGCGATCCTGACCGATGGCTGCCTCGTCTCGTGGCGCTGTCTCTGCTGACGTTGACGTTCGTGATTGCTCGCCGCCGAGGGTTGTGCAGGCCGGAAACCGGGACTCGTCTGCGCCCCGAGGACCCCGGATGCACCGCTTGAGTGGGCGCGTCTGGCGGCCCTGGAGGGTGGGTGGTCGAACCCGTCTCTGCCTCGGGTGCGGCCACCGTTGCGGACTCCGGCCATCGTCGGGTTAGCCTGCTGCCTGCTGCCTGCTGCCTGCTGCCTGCTGCCTGCTGCCTGCTGCCTGCTGCCTGCTGCCTGCTGCCTGCTGCCTGCTGCCTGCCGCCTGCCGCCTGCCGCCTGCCGCCTGCCGCCTGCCGCCCGCCGCCCGCCGCCCGCCGCCCGCAACCCTGACCAGGACTGTGGGCGCGCCCGATCATGCGACGGGGTGCGTTTGTCGCTGTCGGGCGGGTGGTGAGCGTCCCCGATCACGTGATCGGGGGCGCTGGCTGGGGTCTTGGGTGCGTCTGCGGGCCTGCGGCTGCGGGGGTGCGCGGGTGCGATTTGGTGGGTTCTGCTTGGTCGGTGGGTGTACCCGATCATGCGATGGGGTGTGCTGACAGTCCTTGAACGAGTGGTGAGCGCCCCCGATCACGTGATCGGGGGCGCTGGCTGAGGTCTCGGGTGCGTCTGCCGGCCTGCGGATGCGGGGGATGCGGGGGATGCGGGGGTGCGCGATTTGGTGGGTTCTGCTTGGTCGGTGGGTGCACCCGATCAAGCGATGGGGTGTGCTGACTGCCCCTGCTCGGATGGTGAGTGCCCCCGATCGCATGATCGGGTGTTGTGGTGAGGGTGCGAAGCCCGTCCGCGTGGTGACTTCGGGCGCGCTGGGCACCCGAAGTCACCACACCGGTGGGGGTGTGGTGATTACGGGCGCGCTGGACGCCCCAAGTCACCACACCGGTGGGGGTGTGGTGTTTTCGGGTGGTCAGCGCGCCCGAAATCACCACGCAGGCAGACCCTGACTGTGAAAGGTGTCTAGCTGGAAGGCTCGGGCGGCAGGTTCCGCGTTCTACGGAGCTGACGCGACCGTGTTCAACCGGCGAATCCGAGAGCGGGCGAATCCGAGAGCGGACGAACCCGGAAAGAGGACGAACCCGAGAGAGGGCGAACCCGGAAAGAGAGGACGGCCGCCGCGGGAGCGCGACGGCCGTCGAAACCTCTGCCGACTGAGACGGCGCAGATCCCGAGAGGAAGCACGAACGATCAATAAACCATCTTGTCGGAGGGCGGTTTGAACTTTTCGCGCGGTTCATCCCTCAGCGCATCCCGCAACGTCTGAGCGACCGTGTACTTCGACATGGTCGAACGCCCCGACCCCACCAAATGCTCCGGATTGTCCGGATCGGCGACGAACGCGGAAGCCGCCAACTGCGGCGTATACCCGCTGAACCAGGCCGTCCTGTTGTCGTCCGTAGTGCCGCTCTTTCCGGCGACCGGCCGTCCCGCCGTCGCGTACACCATCGGCGATGTCTCCCAGCCGCCGCAGCCGCCCCGCGCCGACCCGTAACCGGTGACGCAGCGGGCCGCATCCGTCGCCGCCCGGGCCACGTTCACGCGGACTGCCTGGTGGCAGCGGGGTGCGGCGATCACCGTGCCGCGGTCGTCGCGGGCGTTCGTGCCGTCCGGGTTGCGGATGCTCAGGACCGGTAACGGTTCACAATACTGGCCTTCGGCGGCCAGGGTCGCGAACACGTTCGCCATCTCGACCGGGGTCGCGTCGCTCACGCCGAGCGTGAACGCGCCCCACCCGGACGCGTGTGCCGGGGTGGCCAGTTTGCGGTCTACTTCCGTGCGCCACCGCAGGCCGAGCCGTTCCGCCATCCGGACCGCCTTCTCCGCGCCGACCCGCTGTTCGAGCTGTACGAAGTACGTGTTGACGGACTTGCCGAATCCGCTCCACATGGTCTGGTTGCCGGTCATCGATTTGCTGGAGTTCTTCGGGCACCAGTAGCTGCCGCAGGTGGCCCGGCCGCGGGACGTCACGTATCGGGAGACGTACCGTTCGGGGCTGTAGAAGGTCGTGGAGAGTGGCAGCCCCGATTCGAGGGCGGCCAGCATGGTGAACACCTTGAATGTCGATCCGGCCTGGTATCCGGCCATGTCGCCGCCGCCGAGGAGCGGGTTGACCGTGTTGGGGTAGTTGCCTTTGACGCCTTTTCCGACCCGCCAGTCGGTGTGCCGTCCGTTGTCCTTCTGGTCGAGGGAGTACCGCCGGTTGACGGCCATGCTGAGGACCCGGCCGCTGTGTGGTTCGACCACGACCTGGCCGTGGGCGAAGGGGCTGTTGCGGTTCTCCTTGTCCAGCACATGCGCCAGGGCGATCTTCTGGATGCGCGGGTCGATCGAGGTGACGATCCGGTAGCCGCCGCGGCGGAGGCGTTCTTCGCGTTCCAGCGGGTTGGTGCCGAACTGTGGTTGTTCCCGCCACCATGACTTGAGGTAGTCGCAGAAGTAGCCCCAGTCGTTGTGCCGGCGGCTGACCGAGATGCAGTCGTTGGGCGGTGTCGTCAGTTTCAGCTTTATCTTGGCTTTCTTCGCCATGTACGCCTGCTCCCCGGTGATCGTCCCGATTTTGAGCATCTGGTCGATCACGTAGTTGCGGCGCTGGGTGGCGGCCCGCCGGTCCTTCGTCGCCGGGTCGTACGCCGACGGCGCCTTCACCAGCCCGGCGAGCAGGGCCGCCTCGGTCAGGTTGAGGTTCTTCGGGGATTTGGAGAAGAACACCTGCGACGCCGCGTAGATCCCGTATGCCCGGTGTCCGTAGTACGCCGTGTTCAGGTACCGCTCGAGGATCTGTTCCTTGCTGAGCCGCTGTTCCACTTCGATGGCCAGCCGCATCTCGCGCAGTTTCCGGGTGGCGGTCTGTTCGGTGGCTTCGAGGGCTTCTTTGGGGGTGCGTGCGCCGTCGCGCAGGGCCATCCGCACGTATTGCATGGTCAGTGTGGAGGCGCCCTGGGAGACGCCGCCGGCTTTCTGGTTGGCGATGAAGGCGCGGGCCACGCCTTTCGCGTCGACGCCGTTGTGTTCGTAGAAGCGGGTGTCCTCGGAGGCGACGATCGCCTTGGTGAGGTAGGGCGACATCTCTTTGAGTTTGGTCTGTTTGCGGTGTTCCTCGTAGAACATGGTCAGCAGGGTTCTGCCGTCGTTGGCGTACACGTAGGTGGTCTGGGCGGCGGGGACTTCGGTGAGTTCCTCGGGCAGGGATTCCAGGGCCTCGGTGCCGGCTTTGACTCCCATTCCGGCGAGGGCGGCCAGCGGATAGGCGATTCCGGAGATCACCAGACCCGAGATGAGTCCGGCTCGGATCAGGAGAGCGATCCGTCCGGCTACGGTGAGGCGTCGGCTCGTCACTCTAAGAAAATATGGCAAGCTGCTTCATATTCCCCTGAAACGGCCGAAGTAGGACGCTCAGGAACGTCCGGCATGCTGATCACCATGACGTTCGACCTTGATCATCACGGCGACGCGGAGGTGGGCGCGGGCCTGATCGATCTCGCGGTCAACGTGCGCCACCAGGCGATGCCCGGTTGGCTGGCACAACCGATCGCCGCATCACTGGACCGGCTCTCCGCGTACCCGGAGAACTCTGCCGCGACAGCGGCGGTAGCCGCCCGGCACCACCGTGAGCCGGGCGAGGTGCTGCTGACCGCCGGCGCTGCCCAGGCCTTCGTGCTGCTCGCCCAGGCGCTGCGCGGCGCCCGCCGTCCGGTCGTGGTGCATCCGCAGTTCACCGAACCGGAGGCGGCGCTGATCAATGCCGGTCACCGGGTCGAGCGGGTGCTGCTCCGTGCGGAGGACGGTTTCCGGCTCGACCCCGGTCTGGTCCCGGCCGACGCCGACCTGGTCTTCGTGGGCAATCCGACCAATCCGACCTCGGTGCTGCACCCGGCCGCCGACGTGGCGAAACTGGCCCGGCCGGGCCGGGTGCTGGTGGTCGACGAGGCGTTCGCCGACACCACCTGGCGGCCGGGCGTGGCCGGTGAGCCGGAGTCGCTGGCCGGCCGCCGTGACCTGCCCGGCCTGGTGGTGCTGCGCAGCCTCACCAAGACCTGGGGGCTGGCCGGCCTGCGGATCGGCTATCTGCTCGCGCCGGCCGACCTGGTGCCGCGGTTCGCCGCCGTGCAGCCGCTCTGGGCGGTCTCCACCCCGGCGCTGGCCGCCGCGATCGCCTGCGCCTCGCCGGTCGCGGTCGCCGCCGAGCGCCGGATCGCCGCGGAGATGGCGGCCGAGCGCGACCATCTGGTGGAACGACTGCGGCACGTGCCGAGCGTCACCATCGCCGGTGAGCCGGCCAGTGCATTCGTGACAATTCAACTTCCAGAAGCCGATGTCGTACGCCGTGAGCTGCGCGAACGTGGCTACGCGGTGCGTCGCGGCGACACCTTCCCGGGCCTGGGCCCGCAGTGGCTCCGGATCGCCGTGCGCGACACTGCCACCACGGACGGATTCGTCCACACGTTGACAGCTGTGCTTGAGGAGCGATCGTGACCTCGCTGGAGACCACTCTGGCCGCCATCCGCCCGGCCGACGAGCGTGCCGTGGCCGCCGCCCGTGACCTGCAGGCCCGGCTGACCAAGCCGGCCGGTTCGCTGGGCGCGCTGGAGGAGTTGTCGGTGCGGCTCGCCGGTCTGGCCGGCGTCTGCCCGCCACCGCTTCCCACCCCGGCCACCGTCGCGGTCTTCGCCGGTGACCACGGCGTACACGCGCAGGGCGTCTCGCCCTGGCCGCAGGAGGTCACCGCGCAGATGGTGGCGAACTTCGTGGCCGGTGGCGCGGTGGTCAACGCGTTCGCCCGGCAGAACGGCGCGGACGTCATGGTGATCGACGTCGGGGTGGCGATCCCGCTGCACGGCGGCGCCACCCTGCTGGACGCCAATGTGCGCCGGGGCACCCGGGACATGACCGTCGAGCCCGCGCTGACCCGCGAGGAGGCGCTGGCCGCCGTCGAGATCGGCGTCCAGGTCGCCGGCACGCTCGTCGCGCAGGGTGCGAAAGCGCTGCTCACCGGGGACATGGGCATCGCCAACACCACGCCGGCGGCGGCTCTGATCGCGGTCTTCACCGGCACGTCGGCGGGTGCGGCGACCGGCCGGGGCACCGGCATCGACGACGAGACGCTGGCCCGCAAGATCGCGATCGTGGACGCCGCGCTGGAGCGGCACCGGCCGGACCCGGCCGACCCGCTGGGCGCGCTGGCCTCGGTCGGTGGTCTGGAGCATGCGGCGCTGACCGGGTTCATCCTGGGTGCGGCGGCGAACCGGGTACCGGTCATCATCGACGGGGTGATCGCGGCGTCGGCCGCCGTGGTCGCGGCCGCGTTCGCGCCGGACGCGGTGGCCGCCATGGTCGCCGGGCACCGGTCGGCCGAGCCGGGCGCCGGTGTCGCCCTCGCCCACCTGGGCCTGGAGCCCCTGCTCGACCTGGGCATGCGCCTCGGCGAGGGCAGCGGCGCGGTGCTGGCCCTGCCGATCGTCGCGGCCGCGGTGCGGGTCATGCACGAGGTGGCGACGTTCGACGCGGCCGGGGTGTCGGAGAAATGAGAGCGGGAGTGTCCGAAAGATGAGCATGTACCCGATGGCCCTGCGGCTGGCCGATCGCCGCGTCCTGGTGGTCGGCGGCGGATCGGTCGCCACCCGCCGGGTCCCCGCGCTGATCGAGGCCGGGGCGAAGGTCGAGATCGTCGCGCCCGTCCTGACACCGGCGCTGCAGGCGCACGTCGATGCCGGTCGGGCGGTCTGGACGCCGCGCCGGTTCGAGCCGGCGGACGTCGCGGGCGCGTGGCTGGTGCACGTCGCGATCGACGACCCCACCGCTGCCGCCGAGGTGAGTGCGGCGGCGGAGGCTCAGACCGTGTTCTGCGTACGCGCGGACGACCGTGACGCCGCCACGGCCTGGACGCCGGCCGTCACCCGGCACGGCCAGGTGACCGTGGCGGTGACCGACGGCGGCGACCGGCGCCGGGCGATGGCCGTCCGTGACCTGGTCGCGCACGCTCTGGAGGCGGCCCCGCCGGTCGTTCCGGAACTCAGTGGCGTGGCCCTGGTCGGCGCCGGCCCCGGCGACCCCGAGCTGATCACGGTGAAGGGCCGGCGGCTGCTGGCTGCCGCGGACGTGGTGGTCGCCGACCGTCTGGTGCCCGGCATGCTCCTCGGCGAGCTGCGTCCCGAGGTCGAACTGATCGACGCTGCCAAGATCCCGTACGGGCCGTCGGCCGCCCAGGAGGAGATCAACCGGATCCTGGTCGACCGGGCGGCGCAGGGCAAGTTCGTGGTCCGGCTCAAGGGCGGCGACAACTTCGTCTTCGGCCGTGGCGGCGAGGAGGCCCAGGCCTGCGCGAAGGCGGGCGTCCCGGTGCGGGTCGTACCGGGTGTGACCAGCTCGATCGCGGCGCCCGCGCTGGCCGGCGTCCCGGTCACCCACCGCGGGGTGGCGCACGAGTTCACGGTGGTCAGCGGGCACATCCCACCGGAGCACCCGGACTCGCTGGTCGACTGGGCCGCCCTGGCCCGGCTGCGCGGCACCCTGGTCGTGCTGATGGGGCTGAAGAACCTGCCGTTCATCGCGGCACGGCTGATCGCCGAGGGCCGGGCGGCGGGCACCCCGGTCGCGGTGGTGCAGGAGGGGTCCACCTCGCATCAGCGGTCGCTGCGCAGCACGCTCGGCGAGGTCGCGGACGAGGTGGCGAAGGCCGGGATCCGCCCGCCGGCGGTGGTGGTGATCGGCGAGGTCGTGACGGTGGCCGACGAGATCAGTTCCGCGATCGGCTGAGGCGCGACCGCGGGCGTGCTTCACCGCGTACCCGGAAAGGCGCCGGACCGGAGACGGCCCGGCGCCTGATCCCGGATCTTCAAGCGGTGATCTCGTCCACCTTGTCGGACTCGGCGGACTCGGCGGACTCGGTGTCCTCGACGTTGAGCTCGTCGAGGAAGGTGCGCGCCCACCGGGCCACGTCGTGCGTGCGCAGGTGCCGCTGCATGACGCGCATCCGGCGCTTGAGCTCGGGCTGTTCGGTCCCGACGGCCCGCAGCAGCGCGTCCTTCACGCCGTCCGGGTCGTGCGGGTTGCACAGGAACGCCTGGCGCAGCTCGGTCGCCGCACCGGCGAACTCGCTGAGCACCAGGGCGCCGCCGGTGTCACCGCGGCAGGCGATGTACTCCTTGGCGACCAGGTTCATGCCGTCGCGCAGCGGCGTCACCATCATGACGTCGGCCGCCGCGTACATGGCGGCGAGTTCCTGCTTGCTGACCGACTGGTGCAGGTAGTGCACCGCCGGCGTGCCGACCTTGCCGAACTCGCCGTTGATCCGGCCGACCTCGCGCTCGACCTTCACCCGCAGCGTCTGGTAGTGCTCGACCCGTTCCCGGCTCGGCGTCGCCACCTGGATCATCACCGCGTCGCCGACGTTGAGCTTGCCGTCGGCGAGCAGCTCGCGGAACGCCTTGAGGCGCAGCTCGATGCCCTTGGTGTAGTCGAGACGGTCGACACCGAGGATGACCGTCTTCGGATCGCCCAGCTCGGTACGGATCTGCTTGGCCCGGGCCTGCACCTCCGGCGTGGCGGCCAGGCGTTCCATGTCCTTGGTGTCGATGCTGATCGGGAACGCACCGGCCTTGACGCTGCGCCCGTCCACCTTGATCGACTGGCCTTCGTAGCGCAGGCCCAGGAGGTGCCGGGCGAGCCGGACGAAGTTCTGCGCCGCCAGCCGCTGCTGGAAACCGACCAGGTCGGCGCCGAGCAGACCGCGCAGGATCTCCGCACGGAACGGCATCTGCATGAACAGCTCGATCGGCGGAAACGGGATGTGCAGGAAGAACCCGATCCGCAGGTCCGGGCGCATCTCCCGGAGGATGGCCGGCACCAGCTGCAGCTGGTAGTCCTGCACCCAGACGGTGGCGCCCTCGGCGGCCACCTCGGCCGCGGCCTCGGCGAACCGCTGGTTGACCACCCGGTAGGTCTCCCGCCAGCGCCGTTTGTAGACCGGCGTCTCGACGGCGTCGTGGTAGAGCGGCCAGATGGTCGCGTTCGACTGGCCCTCGTAGTAGCGCTCCAGCTCGTCATCGCTGAGCGGAACGGGATGGATGTGGATGCCCTCGAGCTCGAACGGTTCGGGTGCCGGACCGGTTCCGCCGGCCCACCCGATCCACGTGCCCTGGTGTTCGGTCAGCACCGGGTGCAGGGCGGTGACCAGGCCGCCTGGACTGGGGCGCCACTGCTTCTCGCCGTCCGGCGTGGTCACCTCGTCCACGGGCAGACGGTTGGCAACGACGACGAAGGAACTTCGTTGGGCCACGCTGAGTACACCTCCGAGTGGTTTCTGTTCCCAAGGTGAGCCTACTGTGCGTAAGCTGCCGCGGTTCACCCGCTCCGGATCGCGACGCTTCTGTGTCGTGGTTTCGTGCCGCTTTCCCACGTCGCTGATCCGGGTGGATGGACCACCTGGGGGTCGGGTGCCATCCTGAGCCGGTGACTCCCGACGATGATCATTCCCAGCAGCGGCGGCCGTTGTTCTTCCCTGTGGTGATCGCCACGGTGCTGCTGACGATCATCGGGATGATCGGCGGGTATCTGCTCAGTCAGCACCGAAACAGTCGGAATGTGGCGAACACCGCGGACTCCGGTTACGTCGTGGTCGACGGTGACCCGTGCCCGGAGCAGACCCAGTCGGTCGGGGCCGAGCAGGGTGGCACCGGGGTGCTGCGCGAGGTGCTGCACGTGACGACGGCCAAGCGGACCGAGATCTGGATCTGTGAGGACGAGGCCGGGCGGTTCTTCTACCACGCGAACAAGGGTGGTGCCGGTGCGCCGTGGGTGGAGGGCAAGACCGCGCTCTTCCTCGATGACGTGCAGCCCGTCGGCTCCGGGTACGTCGCGCGGGCCTGGGACGGCAACCTCTTCACGGTCGACTCGCAACGTCTGCTGATCTCCTACACCGACGGCCGACAGGAGGAACAACGGGTGGTCGTGAGCTGAGCACGGGGGAATCCCGGCGGGCCGCCCGGGGTTGTCGTTCGCAGCGGTGTCGGCACCTGGAAAGATTGTCCTTTGATTATCGGCACCGACAACCCACGATCTCGGAGGTAGGGCACACCGTGGCCCAATATATCTACGTCCTGGAAAAGGCGCGCAAGGCGCACGGCGACAAGGTCGTGCTCGACAATGTGACGCTGAGCTTCCTGCCAGGCGCCAAGATCGGTGTGGTCGGCCCCAACGGCGCGGGTAAGTCCAGCCTGCTCAAGATCATGGCCGGCCTCGACATGCCGAGCAACGGCGAGGCCAAGCTCATGCCCGGCCACACCGTCGGCATGCTCGCGCAGGAGCCTCCCCTCAACGAGGAGAAGACCGTCCTCGGCAACATCGAGGAAGCGGTCGCGGAGACCAAGGCCAAGCTGGAGCGGTTCAACGCGATCGCCGAGCAGATGGCCACCGACTACACCGACGAACTGATGGACGAGATGGGCAAGCTCCAGGAGGAGCTCGACCACCTCGACGCCTGGGACGTCGACTCCAAGCTCGAGCTGGCGATGGACGCGCTGCGCTGCCCGCCGCCGGACGCCGACGTCACCCAGCTCTCCGGTGGTGAGCGCCGCCGGGTCGCCCTCTGCAAGCTGCTGCTCGAGGCGCCCGACCTGCTCCTGCTCGACGAGCCCACCAACCACCTGGACGCGGAGAGCGTCAGCTGGCTGGAGCAGCACCTGGCCAAGTACGCGGGAACCGTTCTGGCGATCACCCACGACCGGTACTTCCTGGACAACGTGGCCGGCTGGATCCTCGAGCTGGACCGCGGCCGGGCCATCGGCTACGAGGGCAACTACTCCACCTACCTGGAGAAGAAGGCCGCGCGTCTGGCCGTCGAGGGCCGCAAGGACGCCAAGATGAAGAAGCGCCTCTCCGAGGAGCTCGAGTGGGTGCGGTCCAACGCCAAGGCCCGCCAGACCAAGAGCAAGTCCCGGCTCGACCGGTACGAGGAGATGGCCGCCGAGGCGGAGAAGACCCGGAAACTGGACTTCGAGGAGATCCAGATCCCGCCGGGCCCGCGTCTGGGCAACACCGTCATCGAGGCCAACGAGCTGGTCAAGGGCTTCGACGGGCGCACGCTCATCGATCACCTGTCGTTCTCGCTGCCGCGTAACGGCATCGTCGGCATCATCGGCCCGAACGGCGTCGGCAAGACCACGCTGTTCAAGACCATCGTCGGGCTGGAGCAGCCGGACGAGGGCTCGGTGCGGGTCGGCGAGACGGTCAAGCTGTCCTACGTCGACCAGAGCCGTGCCGGCCTCGACCCCACCAAGACCGTGTGGGAGGTCGTCTCCGACGGTCTCGACCACATGATGGTCGGCAAGGTCGAGATGCCGTCCCGGGCGTACGTCGCGGCCTTCGGCTTCAAGGGCCCGGACCAGCAGAAACCGACCAAGGTGCTGTCCGGTGGCGAGCGCAACCGGCTCAACCTCGCGATGACGCTGAAGATCGGCGGCAACGTGATCCTGCTCGACGAGCCGACGAACGACCTGGACGTCGAGACCCTCGGCAGCCTGGAGAACGCGCTGCTCGAGTTCCCCGGCTGTGCCGTGGTCATCTCCCACGACCGGATGTTCCTCGACCGGGTCGCCACGCACATGCTGGCGTGGGAGGGCACCGAGGAGGACCCGGACAAGTGGTTCTGGTTCGAGGGCAACTTCGACGCGTACGAGAAGAACAAGATCGACCGCCTCGGCGCCGAGGCGGCCCGGCCGCACCGGGTCACGTACCGCAAGCTGACCCGTGACTGATCGTTTCATCTACGACGTGCCGGTGCGCTGGTCCGACATGGACGCGTACGGGCACGTCAACAACGCGCGCTTCCTCACCCTCTACGAGGAGGCGCGCGTGGCGATGGTGTTCACCGCGGCCAAGGAGTCCGGTCTCGTCACGTTCTCCGACGGCATCGTGATCGCCCGGCACGAGATCGACTACCTGCGGCCGGTCGACTTCGGCGACCCGGTGCGCATCGAGTCGTGGGTGTCCGAGCTGCGGGCGGCCGCGTTCACCGTCTCCTACGAGTTGTACGACGACGGGGTGCTGGCCAGCCGGGCGAAAACGGTCTGCGTGCCGTACGACCTGGCCAAGGGCCACCCGCGGCGGCTCACGCCGGAGGAGCGCGACTTCCTGAGGCCGTACACGGCAGGCGGTTCGCGGTCGGCCTCTTCCGCACCCGGCGGTGCCACTCCGGGTGGCGTCATTCCGGGCGGCGGGTCATGACAGGGCACGGCCTGCTCGGGGTTCCTGACGCAGGCGCGTTCCTGGCCCGTCTGACCCGCCTGGACCCGTCCGCCCCGGTCCGGCTGCGCTCGACCGGCGGCCGGACCGCTCTCTGGGCCCATCTGCCCTGGGACGTGCTGGTCACCCGCGAGGTGGCCGGCGCCGGTCCGGGTGACGCCACCGTCTCCGCGTCCGATCTGCTCGCGGTGCTCGCGGCCGGCGGCGACCGGCTGCCGGAGCGGCGGGACACCCAGTGGCGCTGGGCGCTTCCGCCGGCCGCCAGTCAAGCGGTGGAATCGGTCGCCGGTGCCGAACTCGCCCGGCTCGCCACCGCCGCCGCCGGCACCCTCCGGGAGATCTCCGCGGGCGGCGTGTCCGGTCGCGCGGTGGGTCAGCGAGCGGTCCGCGACGCCCTTCTCGACCATGTCGCTCTGGTCGTCACTCCCGACTCCGGTAGCCCGGTCGAGGTGTCCCAGAGGCTCGTCCAGGCAGTCGCCCGGATGGGTTTTCTGGGTCCGCGGGGTTCGGAGCCGGCTGAGGCGCGAGTTCGGGTCGCGGTTAGTTGGGTGGGAATTTCTGCACCATATGGAGTAGCTTGGCGACAGAGCGTTCATAAATTGACCGTTATGCCGATGGCGTCTCACCCGAAAGGGTGACGTCTCATCGTCCTTCCGGTCCCGCCCTCCCGTTGGGGGGATGACCTTCAGGAACGGTACGGGTACCGTCGGCCCTCGGATCCACTGCTACGTCCGGCAGTGGGTCTGTTGGGGAGTGAGGTGCACACGATGCCGTGGTGGTCATGGCGTCCGGGATCGGCCGCGGGTAACGAGCCGACTGCCGGTGGCGAGGTTGCGGTGCAGAACCCCGTCCGCGTCGGCGTCCCGGCACAGCGCGAGCCGGCCCGGTCCGGAGTTCCGTCCGAACTGTCCACGAGTGGATCCGATGCGGTCACGCCTGTCGCGCTCACGCGCATCGGCAAGGCGCTCGACCTACTCGACATCCGGTTCCTCGCCGACGGGGGCGGCAGCCTCCTGGCGATGTGGGAACGGCACGCCGTGCTGTTCACCCTCGAGGGGCCCGACGACGAGATCCTCGTGATGCGGGCCCGCCCACACGCGACGGTCCCGCCCGACTGGGCCGATCGCGCGTATCGCGTGGTCAACGAGTGGAATCACACGAGACGCTTCTGCAAGGCCTACGTCGGCGACCCCACCGAGCGGGGTCAACTGCCGATATACGCCGAACTGCAGGTGCCGCTGGCGGCGGGCGTCCACGACACCCTCCTGGTGGAGCTTCTCGACTGCGGCGCGGCGGTGGCCACGTCCTTCGTGGATTGGCTCCACGACGAGGGTGCTCTTCTGTAGCCGGGTTTTTGGTGGGTGGCTGAGGCCTGTTGCTTGCTGGGCTTCGCTGCCGCTCGCCGGCTTCGCGCCTCTGAGCTGGTGACGAGAGCCCGAAAAACAACCGACGGCTTCGCCTAGTTGTTTTTCGGGCTCTCGTCACCAGCGGCGCTACGCGACTTGGTCGCGGCCGTTCCAGACCTGAGTGGGTGGTTGGTCTATATGTGCGTTTTTGTTTTGGTTTTTGTTGTTGTTTAGGGGTTGGGGAACAGGCCGATGCGGCCGTGGTACTCACGGCCCAGCTGGTCGGTGTCGGAACCCACGAGCAGGCCACCGGGCACGGACAGGAAGGCGCGGACGCCGACACCGCGCGAGCGGGTGGGGTTCCAGGCCAGAGCCCTTCCGGTGTACGGGTTGACGGCGCCGATCCCGGGACGCGAGACCGCGCCCGGGCCGGGGCCACTGCCGTCCGTGCCGTACGGGTTGTCGAACCAGCGCTGGTGCCCGCCGAGATAGACAGCCGGGCCGGTGATCGCGACGGCGTACAACGAGTCGCCGCCGGTGCGCTGCACCCAGGTCGGGACGTGCCGCCCGGGGCTGCGGGCCTCGAACCGGGCCGCCGAGTCGCACAGGGTCTGCGCCGACGAGGCCCGTCCGGTCGCGGCCACCACGAAGTACGACCCGTCCGGCGAGAACTTCACCTGCCGCAGGTACGTGTCGAAGCCCTTCATGCAGGCCGGCCGGTAGGCATCGGTGTACCAGTCGGACAGCGCCGCTCCCGCGCCGCCCAGATCGAAGGCGGCGATCTGCGTACGCTCGTAGGCCCCCGCCCGCAGGAACGCACCGACCGCGACCAGTTTGCGACCGTCGGGCGAGATGTCGAAGTGCTCGACCCGGGTCCGTTTGAGGCCGGGGCCGGCGAGCCGGGCGTCGAAGTCCCGGTCGACCGCGCCGCTGCCGGCGTCCACCCGGGCCAGACCGACCCGGTTCACCCCGTTGATCGCGGAGAACGTCCCGCCGGCGTAGACCTGACCGTCCCGGGCGGCCAGGGCACGCACGTCGCCCCAGTTGATCCGGGCGCCGAACGATCCGAGCCGCTCCCCGCTGCTCACCGCGAGCCGGGCCAGTCCCCGCTGGGCTGCGCCGTTGACCTGCTTGAACGCCCCACCCACGTACACCGTGTGGTCGGCGCCGGCGGCGAGCGAGTACACCGCGCCGTCCACCTGCGGGGCGAAGGTGCGGATCTGCCCGTCGCGCAGGCCGAACGCGAAGATGTTCTTCCGGGCGTACGTCTGGCGACGCCGGCTGTCGGCCACCTTGGTGAAGGCGCCCCCGACCACCACGGTGTCCCCGACCAGGGCCAGGGACCAGACCGTGCCGTCGAGCACGTGCGGTGTCCAGTCGACGGGGTCGGCGGAGACGACCGCGGTGTGGGCGAGGTCCGCGACGGCCGGTGGCGCGGCGATCACCGCCGGGGCGGCGACGGCCGTGGTGGCCACGACGGCGGCGAGCAGGCGACGGCGCATGCGGCGGGCTCCCGGGTTCGAGCGACGTCTCCGGGACGATCGCTGATTGTCAACCCGATCAACGAGCCACCGGCGGGCGCGACACGATCAGTGCGCGGGCTCCGCCGGATCCATCGTGTTCACCATGAAGTACGCCGCGCGCTCCAGGTAGTCCCAGAGCATCGTGTGCAGCTGCGGTGACAGCTCCAGCGAGTCGACGGCGACCCGCATGTGGTGCAGCCAGGCGTCACGGGCGGCCGGGTCGACCCGGAACGGCGCGTGCCGCATGCGCAGCCGGGGGTGGCCGCGGCTGGCGGAGTACGTGTTGGGGCCGCCCCAGTACTGCATCAGGAAGAGCGTGAGCCGGTCGGCGGCGGGCTCCAGGTCCTCCTCGGGGTACATCGGCCGGAGCAGCGGGTCCTCCGCGACGCCCTCGTAGAACCTGTCCACGAGTCGCCGGAAGGTGGGCTCGCCGCCGACAGCGGTGAAGAAGGTCGTGGCCTCGTCCGGTACGGGTTCGCTCACCGTTCCATCCTGCCAGGGTCGTTCCGCGGGGCTAGGACCGCTCCGGTGTGACGCTCGTCGTCGGGACCGTGCCGGAGCCGGTGTCCGCGTCGGCGGGGCCGGGTTGCCGGACCGGCGGGGCGGCCGGTTTCTCCTCGTCGGGCATGGTGGCCGCGGCGTCGGCGGTGGCCCGGGCGAAGGCCGCCGGAGCGGGCCAGAAGAACGCCAGGAACAGCATGGCGACCGCACCGCCGGCGCTCCACAGGCCGACCACCATCGGGACCCGGAAGTGTTCGGCCAGGCTGCCGGTGGTGAGGACCGCGGCCAGCTGGCTGATCTGGATGCCGCTGCTCATCACGCCGAACGCGCGGGCCCGGAAGCCGTGCGGCAGGGCCAGCACGAAGACCGCGTTCAGGGTGGGGGTGAGCGCGCCCTGGACCAGGCCGCCGGAGAGCACCATCAGCGCGGCGGCGGGGGCGGCCGGGGCGAGCAGGCTGGGCACCAGCAGCAACGGCGGGAGGACCGCGAGGACCGGGATGAGCCGGGCCCGCCGTTCCGCCGGGACGATCCGGTTGAACACGGTGCCGCCGATGATGAAGCCGACCGGCCCGGCCGCCATGATCAGGCCCTGGCCGAGGCCGCGGGTCTCCGGGTCGGTGGTGATGTCCGCGGCCCAGGCGGCGGCCAGTCCCTCCGGGACGATCGCGAAGACGGTGATGGTGAACACCACGACGGCGATGGACCGCAGCACGGGGTGGCCGAAGACCAGCCGGAAGCCCTCGGCGGTCTCGTGCAGCAGGTGGGTGCGCTGGGCGCTGCTCATCGTGGTGGGCCGGTGCCGCACCCCGAAGGCGATCAGTGCGGCGGAGAGCGCGAAGGTGAGGACGTCGACGCCGAGGGCGATCCGCGGGGTGAGCGCCACCGCGACGGTGGCCCCGACGAGGTACCCGAAGACCTGGGCGGTCTGTGATGCGGTCTGGCTGATGGTCAGGGCCAGCGCGAGCCGTTCCCGGCCGACGACGGTGGGCAGCAGGGCCGAGCGGGCGGCCTGGGTGGGCGGCGCGAACATGCCGGCGACCAGCAGGATCAGCAACATCGCCGGGACCGGCAGCTGCGGCAGGAGCAGCAGCGAGATCAGGACCATCCGGCTGAGATCGGAGACGATCATGACCCGGCGGTACGGGTGGCGCTCCGCGAACGCCGCCAGCACCGGGCCGAAGAGCCAGGGAACGTAGCCGATCGCGAACGAGGCGGCGGAGAGCAGGGCGGACTGGGTCTGGTGGTAGACCAGGACGGTGACCGCGGCCCGCGACAGGTAGTCGCCGATCCAGTTGATCAGGGTGGAGAGGAACAGCGCGCGGTACTCACGATCCGCAAAGACGGCACTGTAGGTGACTTTAGGGTTGCTTTCAGTCACCACCTCGGCCGGATCGCGCGGCCGTGCGGGGTCGTTCGCCACCAGAGCCCTCCATCGCTGTCGGCCCCGCCGAGGAGTCGGCGGGGCCGGACACGCTCACGGCTACCCGGGCGAACGTGCCGTGCATATACAGAAGCTGTAGCGGATTCTGCCCGATCGTCCTAGTTGACGCTAGGGTGGTTGGGTCGAGAACCGGCCATTCGGTGGAGGGCAGAACCGCAGCTCCTGGCGTATGCGCAGGTCAACTGCCCGTGCCGGTGGCCTGGTCGTCGATCGAAGGCGAAGAATTTTCGGAGCCCAGCATCCAGGCCGGAGGCACCGCACTGCGCGGCGCGAGCCGGGAGGCGGCGATCCGTTCGGACAGTCCGGAGGCGTCCATCGCGTCGGACAGCGCCTTGCGCAGATCCCGCTGGATGACCGCCTGCGCGTCCGAGGTCGTCTTCGCGATGGTCCGCACCACCGCGCCGTCCACGGTGATCTGCTCGACGCCGATCACGTCCGGCGCCTCCAGGAACTCGGTCTGGTGCTCGGGCGTCTCGGCGACCTTGGCCGCCGCGCTCCGCAGCACGACCATCGCCTCCTCCGAGTTGACGAAGCCGATCGGGATGTCGATCACGACCATCGCCCAGCCCTGGCTCTTGTTGCCGACCCGGATGATCTCGCCGTTGCGGATGTACCAGAGCACACCCCGCGCGTCGCGGACCGTGGTGATCCGCAGGCCGACGCTCTCCACCACACCGATGGCCTCGCCCAGGTCGACCGTGTCGCCCACGCCGTACTGGTCCTCCAGAAGCATGAAGAGACCGGCGATCAGGTCCTTCACCAGGCTCTGCGCGCCGAAACCGAGCGCCACGCCGACGATGCCGGCGCTGGCCAGCAGCGGCGCCAGGTTGAAGCCGAACTCACCCAGCACCAGAAGGGTGGCCATGGTGAAGACGATCGCGCTGACGAAGCTGCGCAGCACCGACCCGATCGCCTCGGCCCGTTGCCGGCGGCGCTCCGGGATGAACTGCACCTCCTCGGCCGCCACGTCGGGCCGCTCCTTCAGCGGCTTCAGCAGCGCGGGCATCGCCGCCCGCGAGGTGCTGGCCGCCAGGCGGGAGATCCCCCGGTGCAGCGCCCACCGGATCAGCAGCGCGACCACGATGATCGCGAGCACCCGGAAGGGCTTCACCACGATGACGTAGCCGCTCTGGGCGATCCAGTCCGGGACGTTCTGGTCGAGGAGCCAGTCGCAGACGGCGTCGGCCTGACACGACTTGGTGAGGTCGACATCCGGGACGGAGAACGAGGGGTCGGGGGACGGAGCTAATGGCAGCACGAGGAGAGAAAGTACCGGGTCCAGCTGGGTGAAGACCTCAGACGTTTACCGCCCGGCCACAGATTGTGCTCGCAATTTGGTCATCCATCAGGGACTATTGGCGCACGGGTCTCGGTCGGAGAGGCCCACATCACACACGCATGGGCTATTTGGGAGCGGTTACAAGCAACTGACACCGAAGGGTGATCTCGATGCCTGACATACGACCTACAGTGGGCTCTTCCGCGTTAGTTCTCAACGCCACCTACGAGCCGCTGTGCGTCGTATCGGTGCGTCGGGCGACCATCCTGCTGCTGACCGCCAAGGCCGAGTGCGTCTCCGACGGAGACGGTCTCTTACACAGCGCACATCACACGCTTCCCGTCCCGTCGGTGGTCCGCCTCACCCGGTACGTGAAGGTGCCGTACCGCACTCATGTCGGCCTCTCTCGCCGAGCGATCTTCGCCCGGGACGGAGGCCGTTGTGCTTACTGCCGGGGTTCCGCCGAGACCATCGACCACGTCTTCCCGCGCAGCCGCGGCGGTCTGCACGCCTGGGACAACGTCGTGGCCGCCTGTGCCAAGTGCAACCACAGCAAGGGCGACAAGACCCCGGCCGAGCTGGGCTGGCGGCTGCACGCCGCCCCGGCCGCCCCGCGCGGTGTGGCCTGGCGGGTGCTCGGCCACCGCACCCCGGACCCCCGCTGGAAGGACTGGCTCGACCTGCCCACCGCCCCGGTGGAGGCCGAGGCGGCGTGAGCCGGGACTCAGCCCCGGTGTGAGGCACGGCTCGGTCCGGTGTGAGACAGCGTTCAGCCCCGGTGTGAGGCAGGGCTCGGTTCGGCGTGAGGCGGCGCTCAGCCCCGGTGTGAGGCACGGCTCGGTCCGGTGTGAGCCAGCGCTCAGCCCCGGTGTGAGTCCACCAGCGAGGCGAAGACGACGACGTTGTCGGAGTAGCCCTCGTCCCCACCCAGCCACGTCCCGCCACAGGTCATCAGGCGCAGCGACGGGCGGCTGTAGTCGCCGTAGACCCGCTGCACCGGCAACCGGTCCTTGTCGAAGCTCTCCACCGAGTTGACCTCGAAGACCGCCACCGAGCCGTCGGCCCGGGCCACCTCGATGTCCTGACCGGGCTTCAGCCGGCCCAGCTCGTGGAAGACCGACGGACCGGTCCGGGTGTCGGCGTGCCCGACGATCAGCGCCGGCCCGAACTGTCCCGGTGTCGGGCCGCCGTCGAACCAGCCGGCTTCGTTGTGCCGTTTCAGCGGGGGCACCTCCACCGAACCGTCGTCGGCGCGGCCCACCTCGAGGATCGGCGCGGACACGTCGATCGACGGGATGTCCAGGCGTTGCGGCCGGCTCGGGTCGAGCACCGGGAAGTCCCGGGCCGTCGGCGCGGACTGCTCGCCGAACAGCCCGCCGCCCAGGTTGAAACCGGTCGCGGCACCCACCCCCATGGCGACCACGAACAGGCCGACGAAGAGCAGCGCCAGGGCGATCAGCCCGATCATCTCGCCCCGGCCGCGGCGCCGCCGCCGGGGTTGCGCCGGGGGTTTGCGCCGTTGCCGGGGCACCCGGAAGGACGACCTGCCGGGCGCGGCCTGCGGTGCCGGCAGCGGGCCGGTCACCACCCCGGGTGGGGGTGGCGTGATCACCTGGGCCGGCCGTTTCCGGGCCACCGCCTCCGGGACCCGGGAACCGGCGGGTGGTCGTCGTGTCTCGTCCGCCATGCCGTCCGCCTCAGCCGGCCCGGCGGCGGCGCAGCGCCACCGCGGAGAGGATCAGGCCGGCCAGCAGCGCCGCCATGCCCCCGCCGATCAGAACCGGTGGGGTCGCCCCGGACGCGGTGCCACCGCCCCCGGTGGCCGGGCCGCGCTGTGGCTCGTACGCCGCGACCACGTGCAGCGTGGCCGTCGCGGACTTGCCGTCCGGGCATGTCAGCAGCGCCGGGTAGTCGCCGGGCTCGGTGTCGCCGGGAACCCGCTCGGTGGCGGTCAGGAAACCGAACTGCGGCTCGACGGTGACCTCGCCGATCGGTTCCGCGGTGACGGTCGCCGCCTTCAGGTTGTCGTCGCAGGAGGCGCGCAGGGCGATCTCGTCCCCGGCGGGCACGGTGCTGGGATTGAGCTCCACGAAGACGGCAGCCGCCGCGTGGGCGGCCCCCGCGTGAAGCAGGACGGGTGTGCCGGTGAGTGCCAGGGTCGCTGCCATCGCCGCTGCAGCGGCGGGGACGGACGTACGCATGGATTCCCCCCTCCAGGCCGTCCGGGAACGGATGCACACGGACGGCGCGTGAGGGTGATTTTCGCACCCCGGGGCACATTCCGCGTAGATCCCGACGGCGTGAGACCCCGGTTCGAGACCCGACGCTCCGGGACGACACGCGCTCCGCTACCGTGATTGATGTTCAGAATCAAGAGGATCACCGGCGCCTGGGGGCGTTCAGTTGTCAATTATCAGCACCGTTCTGGTCTTTGTGATCATTCCGGCCGCGGTCATCGGGGCGGTGGCGACTCTCGTTCTCACCGGTGCCGAGCGGGGTAAGCCGTCCCGTCGTTACCGGCCCGGTTCGCCGTTCGACTTCCCGGCCATGTGGTTCACGGCCTCACCGGCCCAGGTCGCCCCGGTCGCCGGCGGCGGGCACCACCTCGTGATCGAGGACAGCTCGGGCTCCCCGGTCCAGCCCGGTCCCACAGGAGGCGCAAGTGGCAAGTGGTGAGGTCGCCCAGATCGGCCAGGCGGCAGACAGTCCCTTCACGACTCGGGAGCTTCGCCACCTCGACGAGGCACTGAGCACCGCCGACCAGGTGACCGGCCTGAACTTCAGCATCTACCTCGGTGAGCTGGAGGAGCCGGCCCGTGCCGCGGCGGAGAAACTGCACCAGCAGACCCGTGCGCCGCAGACCGGCGTCCTGATCGCGCTCTCGCCCGATCAGCGCGTGCTGGAGATCGTCATCGGTTCCGCCGCCCGCAGGCGGATCTCGGACCACGACGCGAAACTGGCGGTCTTCTCGATGACCGCGTCGTTCTCCGTCGGTGACCTCGCCGGTGGTCTGCTGGTCGGCATCGACCAGCTGGCGAGCCACGCCGGACGGGCCTGACCCGCCTCCGGTCCACTCTCCAGAACTCAGCGCCAGGTGGCCGGTGCCACCTTCACCGGGTACGGGGCGTCGAGTTTCGTGTTCTCGGCGCCCTCGACGCTGCGGGTCAGCCGATAACCACCCGCACCGTCCAGGGCGTACACCCGCACGACCGGGCCGGCCGCGGTCAGCTCCACCCGCCAGAACGCCGGGATGTCCGCGGCGGCGTACACCGCGGGTTTGAGAAAGCGGTCGTAACTGCGCGTCCCCTCCGCCTCGACCTCCACCACCAGGGCCACCTCGGCGGGCGAGACCCAGATCGAGCCGGAGACGCGCGGGCGCAGCACCATCACATCCGGCACCACGTTGCTCGTGGGCGTCGCGATGCCGATCCGGGAACACACCCACCAGCCGGCCGGGGCGACCGGCCGCAGCGTCCCCACCATCGACTCGACGAGCGCGTCGTGCGCCTCGGTGGTCGGCGGGGAGACGTGCAGGCCACCCTCGACGATCTCGTAGCGGTGCCCGTCCTGGGGGAACAGGTGCAGGTCCGGCTCGGTCCACGGTCCGTCCGGCGCATGCCAGCGGGCCGGAGCGCTCGGGCTCAGCATCGTCACGGGCCACCTCCATCACCGCGGAGTGCCAGCCTACTTACACAGAGTTGTAATCACGGCGTTTCCGCCGGGTAACTCATTTCATGCAAAAGGCCCCTCCACCCGTCTCAGGTGGAGGGGCCCTCTGTCGATAGGCCTCTGATCAGGCCGCGGACTCGTCCTTGGCCCGGGCCTTCAGCGCCCGCAGGATGCCGTCACGCCCCTCGGCGACCAGGCGGCGCAGCGACGCCGGGTGACCGTCGCGGGCCAGCCAGGCGTCGGTGAGCGCCACCGTCTCCTCGCTGATCTGGTACGCCGGGTACGCCAACTGAGCGAACTCCTGCGCCGGCTCGCTGTCCGAGCGGGCCCACACGTCCGCGACCACGTCGAAGAACTTCTCCGCGTACGGTGCGGTCAACGCCACCTGCCGGGTGCTCTGGAAGCCCTGCAGCAGGGACCGGTTGAGCCAGTTCGGCAGCGCCTTCGGCCCGGTGAGCTCGGCCCAGACGCGGGCCTTGTTCTCGGCGGACGGCACCAGCGCCCGGGCGATGGCCGCCTCCCGCTCGCCGCTCGCCGTCTTGTCACCGGCCAGCTCGGCGTCGATCTCGGACTCCTGCGCGGCACCCAGCGCGGACAACGCCTGCAGCAGACTCCACCGCAGCTCGGTGTCGACGACCAGACCCTCCGGGCGGGACGTGCCGGAGAACCAGCCCCGCAGCACCGCGGCCTCGTCCGGGGTACGCGCGGCGGTGATGAACGCCCGCGCCCAGGTGAGCTGCCATCCGCTGCCCGGTTCGGTGGTGGCCAGCTGCCCGGCGGCCATCGACGCCAGCATGCCCCAGCCGGTCGGCGCCCAGCGCTGGTCGGCGAAGCTGGTCAGGGCCATCCCGGCCTGCCGCAGCGTGGCCGTGGCCAGGTTGATGTCGGTCTCGGCCGGCAGACCCGCGACGACCAGGGTCACGTAGTCCCGGGCCGCCATCTCGGCGTCGCGCAGCATGTCCCACGCGGCCGCCCAGCACAGCGCCCGCGGCAGCGACGACTCGAAACCGGCGATGTGCTGCACCAGGGTGCCGAGCGAACGCTCGTCGAGGCGCAGTTTCGCGTACGTCAGGTCCTCGTCGTTGAGCAGCAGCACATCCGGCGCCTTGACCCCGGCGAGCGCGGTGACCTCGGTGCGTTCCCCGGCCACGTCCACCTCGATCAGCTCACGCCGGACGAGCCGGTCGCCGTCGAGGTCCCACAGGCCGATGCCGATCCGGTGGGTCCGCAGCGTCGGGTAGTCCGCCGGGGCCTCCTGCAGCACGTGCACGCTGGCGTAGTCACCGTCGGCATCCACCTCGACCACCGGGCGCAGCGTGTTGACCTGGGCGGTCTCCAGCCACTGCGCGGCGAACTTGCGCAGTTCCCGGCCGGACGCGGTCTCCAGCTCGGTGAGCAGGTCGTCGAAGGTGGCGTTGCCCCAGGCGTGCTTGGCGAAGTACGCCCGCAGGCCGGTCAGGAACGGGTCCAGCCCCACGTACGCGACCAGCTGCTTGATCACGCTGGCGCCCTTGGCGTACGTGATGCCGTCGAAGTTGACCTCGACCGCCTCCAGGTCCGGCATCTCGCAGTACACCGGGTGGGTGGAGGAGAGCTGGTCCTGGCGGTAGCCCCAGGCCTTACGGATCGACAGGAACGTCGACCAGGCGTCGGAGAACCGGGTGGCCTCGGTGTTGCACCAGTGGCTGGCCCACTCGGCGAACGACTCGTTCAGCCACAGGTCGTTCCACCAGCGCATGGTGACCAGGTCACCGAACCACATGTGCGCGAGCTCGTGCAGGATGGTGTTGGCGCGCTGCTCGTACTCGTAATCGGTGACCTGCGAGCGGAAGATGTAGTGCGCCTCGGCGTGCGTGACGCAGCCGAAGTTCTCCATCGCGCCGGCGTTGAAGTCCGGCACCCACAGCTGGTCGTACTTCGGCAGCGGGTACCGCACCCCGAACTGCTCGTGGAAGAAGTCGAAGCCCTGCTTGGTGATCGTGAACAGGTCGTCGGCGTCGAGGTACTGCGCCATCGAGGACCGGCAGAAGACACCCAGCTCGATGCCGTCGTGCGAGTCCCGCACCTCGTGGTACGGCCCGGCGCAGATCGCCGTGATGTAGGTGCTCATGCGTGCCGAGGTGGCGAAGTGGACCGTCTTGGCGCCCTCGGCGGCCGGCGCCTCGCTCTCGGCCGGCATGTTCGAGATGACCTTCCAGTGCGCCGGCACCGTGGCGTGCCACGTGAAGACGCTCTTCAGGTCGGGCTGGTCGAAACAGGCGTAGGCGCGCTGGGCGTCCGCGGTCTCGAACTGGCTGTAGAGATAGATCTCCTGGTCGACCGGGTCGAGGCTGCGCTGCACGCCCTGCCCGCTCGCGGAATACCCGAAGTCGCCGTCGACGACCAGGGTGTTCTCCTCGGCCAGACCGGTCAGGGTCAGGCCGGTCTCGGGCGTCCAGGCGCCGATGTCGAGCGGCGCGCCGTTCAGCGTCGCGGAGTGGATCGTCGCGGCCGCGGCCTCGACGAACGTCTCCGCACCCGGCTCGGCGCACCGGAAGTTGATCACGGTGGTGGACCGGAACGTCTCGGAACCGGGGTTGCCGTGCCCGTCGGTCAGGTCAAGGGTGATGTCGTACCCGGTCACCTCGAGCAAACGACCACGCTCCGCGGCCTCGACCTGGGTCAGGTTGTGAACTCCGGCCACGTGCACTCTCCTTCGAGCTACTGCGTTTCCTCGAAGCCTATGCGCCTACGGCGACGCAACTCACCCCGACCGGGCCCCGACCTAGGAGGATCATTCAAGTCATGACCAACCGTGCCACCGTCGACATGTGGTTCGACCCGCTCTGCCCGTGGGCCTGGATCACCTCCCGCTGGCTTCTCGAAGTGGAGAAGGTCCGCCCCCTCGACATCCGTTTCCACGTGATGAGCCTGTCCGTCCTCAACGAAGGCCGCGACCTTCCCGAGAGCTACCAGGAACTGATGACCAGGGGTTGGGGGCCGGTGCGGGTCTGCATCGCCGCCGCCGAGACCGCCGGGCCGGAGGTGCTGCGCGACCTCTACACCGCCCTCGGCGCCCGGATCCACCTGCAGAAGTACGAGCTGGGCGAGGAACTGTTCCGCGAGGCCCTGACCGAGGTCGGCCTGGACCCCGAACTGGCCGCCGCGGCGACCACCGACGCCCGCGACGAGGCGTTGCGCACCAGCCACAACGCGGGCATGAAACCGGTCGGCACCGACGTGGGCACCCCGGTGATCCACGCGCCGGGACCGAACCCGGGTGAGACCATCGCCTTCTTCGGCCCGGTGATCACGCCGGCGCCCAAGGGCGAGGCGGCCGGCAAGCTCTGGGATGGCGTCGTGCTCGTCGCCGGCACCCCCGGATTCTTCGAGATCAAGCGAAGCCGGGACATCGGTCCGATCTTCGACTGATCGCATATCGGGAATCACGACTCCGCCGGGTGTACGCCGTCGTTGGATGGGTGACATATGCACCCATCCAACGACGGAGGCGGGTATGCCGGAGAACGAACCGGTGGGATCGAGCATCGGAGTACAGCGCGGGGTGTGGGCGGACCTGCCCGCCGAGGTGGCGCTGATGGTCGCGCCTCCGGTCACGGTGACCGCGAGTCCGCATGTCAATACGCCGTTGAGCAGGTCACGGGGGAACATGCCGGTAGGCGGGCGTCGCAGGCGAGCCGGGTAAGTTGCCCCCCATGACGGTCGTGCACCCGATCAGCCGGGCCTGGATCACCAATGGCGGTACCGGTGCCCAGAATTATGACGAGTTCGCCGACGACGCCGAGATCACCGAGATCATCACGGCCGCGCCGCACAGCGCGCTGGCCGTGGAGATGCCGCATCTCGCCCCCGATTCCCTCGGCAAGTCCTTCCTCGAATCCCTCCCGGACGCGGTGGTCCGGCTGGAGCGGGCGAAGTCCGAGGGCCGCTATCAGGCCGCCGAGCACGTCGTCGTGCTCTACCGGATCAGCGCCGACGGGGAGGCCCCGGCCTACGGGCTGTGGAGCATGGTCGAGACCGGCCAGATCTCCACCAGCGCCGACGAGCCGGGCCTGGTCATCCGCAACGAGGACGTCTTCATCAGCAAGGTCCGTGAGCGCGTGGCTCTCGCCGAGGCCGTCGGGACGCTGCTCTCACCTGTACTCCTGCTGCAGACCGGCAAGGGCGAGGAGCTGCACGCAGCTCTCGCCGACGCCACCGGCAAGGCGGGCGAGCCCGCCGCGACCGACGTGGACCCCACCGGGCGCACCCACGCGATCTGGGTGCTGGGCCCCGGCGAGCTGCAGACCCAGCTCCTCGACCTGGCCGGCGGCGGCGAACTGGTGGTCGCCGACGGCAACCACCGCAGCCTGGCCGCGCAGACCGGCGGCCTCGAACACTTCCTCGCGGTCGTGACCACGCCCGCGTCGGTCGCCATCCAGCCCTACAACCGGCTGGTCAGCGAGCTTCCGGCAGACCTCGGCGACCTTCTCGGGCGACTCCGCGCGGCCGGGGCGACGGTCACCGAACTGCCGCGTCCCGCGCAGCTTCCGGCCAAGACCTCCATCGAGGTGTACGCGGCCGGCCGCTCCTTCGCCATCGGCCTGCCACCGGACCCGGACGGCACGGCGGTGGAGAACCTGGACCACGCCCTGGTCGAACGCGTCCTGCTGCGGGACGCGCTGGGCCTGGACGCGGGCGACAAGCGGATCGCCTACATCGGCGGGGACTACCCGGTCGAGTGGCTGCGCGACGAGGTCGACGCGGGCCGGGCCGACCTGGCGATCCTGATCGCCCCGGTCACCGTGGACGACTTCGTCGAGGTCAACCTGGAACGCCTCAAGCTGCCACGCAAGAGCACCTGGTTCACGCCGAAGGCCCGGGGCGGTCTCGTCCTCGCCCAGCTCCGCTGATGATCCACCCCCAGGTGACCGCGGCCGCGAAGCTGCGGCGCAAACCCACGGCCGACGAACTGGCCGCCGACCCCTACCACCGGCTGCTCGGCATGCGCGCCGCGATGGAGGAGTCGAACGAGGCGGAGACCGGCCCGGCGATCCCGTTGCCGGTCGTCGTCGACCTGGACGCCGGCGGGGTGCCCTGCCGGCTGTACGCGACCAGGACCGGCACCCCGGTCCTGGTCTACCTGCACGGCGGCGGCTGGTGCTACGGCAGCATCGAGACCGTGGACCGGTTCTGCCGCCGGGTCGCCGAACGGTCCGGCTGTGCCGTGCTGTCGGTCGGCTACCGCCTGGCACCCGAACACGTCTTCCCGGCGGCCCTGGACGACACCACGACGGTGCTGGACTACCTGCGGACCTCCGGGGCCGACCTGGGGCTGGACGTGTCCCGGCTGGCGATCGGCGGCGACAGCGCGGGCGGCCAGCTCGCCACGGTCACCGCCCGCCGGCAACGCGACGCGGCCACCCCGCTCGACTTCCAGGTGCTGATCTACCCGACCCTGGACCCGCTCACCTCCGCCGAGAGCTACGACGAGGTCGGTGCGTACGGCCTCGACCGCGCCTCGATGAAACTGGCCTGGGAGACGTTCGTGCCGGACCCGGCACTGCGCTTCACCCCGGACGTCGCGCCCCTGGCGGTGGCGGATCTGTCCGGAATGCCGCCGACTCTGCTGATCACCGCGGAGTACGATGCGTTGCGCGACGAAGGCGCCGACTACGCGAACGCGCTGATCGCCGCCGGAGTCCCGGTGGTCCACACCCGCTACATGGGCGTGAACCACGGCTTCGCCCGCAAGTTGGCCACCATCGACGCCGCCCGGGCCGCGGCGGATCAGGTGGCCTCCGCCCTGCGTTCGGCCCTCACCTTCTGAAAGACTCCCGACATGCGTCTCTACCTGGGTTCCGACCACGCCGGTTACGAGCTGAAGATGCACCTCGTCAACCACTTGATCAAGCAGGGCCACGACGTCGTGGACGTCGGCCCGCACGCCTACGACCCGGAGGACGACTACCCCGCCTTCTGCTTCCACACCGGTGCCAAGGTGGTGGCCGACAAGGGCTCCCTCGGCATCGTGATCGGCGGCTCCGGCAACGGCGAGCAGATCGCCGCCAACAAGGTCCCCGGCGTCCGCTCCGCGCTGGCGTGGAAGACCGAGATCGCCCAGCTGGCCCGCCAGCACAACGACAGCAACGTGATCGCCATCGGCGCCCGGCAGCACACCCTCGACGAGGCCACCGCCTTCGTCGAGGCGTTCATCGCCACGCCGTTCTCCGGCGACGCGCGGCACGCCCGCCGGATCTCCCAGCTGGCGTCCTACGAGACGGACCGTGAGCTGCCCGAGCTGCCGGAGACCGCCCCGTCGGTCTGACCGCAAGACGGCAACTCCCGCAGCGTGTGAAGCCCTCGGCCTCACACGCTGCTCTCGTCTGTCCCGCCGCCGGTGTCCAGTCGGTGTGGTGGGCGGCCGGGCGGTTCTCGGCCTCGCGCGCCGCTCCCGCCGCCGGGCTCCGGTCAGCGGCGGGGCAGGTCCTCGCGCGGCGTCCAGTTGCGGCGGACGATGGGAAGGTCGCGTTCGGCCTCCGCGAACTGCTCGTCAGTGGGGCGTGAGGCGTCCCGGGCACGGAGAGCGGCACCCACGCTGACCTGCGAAGAGCCGGACCCGACCAGGCCTCGCAGGCCACGCTCGGCATCCCGTTCGTCGCCGTTGCCGCCGCCTCCGGACGGGGGACGCCGGTACCCGTTGCGAACCGGCCGCTGCGGCGAACGCTCGGCCTTGTTCTCGTCCGACTCCGCGGGGACCCCGGGCCGGGGCCCCGGAACGCCTGCCGGGGGAGAGGGCGGCGGCGTGGGCACGGGGACCGACGGTGCTGAAGCCGCACTGAGCGGCGGCGTGGGCACCGGCGTGGAGGCTGGGGGCGGCGTCGGTACCGGTGCCGGTGCGGTGGCCAGCGGCGGCGTGGGCACCGGTGCCGGGCTCGGCGGCGGACCGGGAACCGGTGTCACCTCTGCCGGGGGAGTGGGCAGCGGGACATGACCGGGTGGCGGTCCGGGAACGGGCACCTTCCGGGTGACGTCGCCGGACTCCGCGGCCGGAACGCTGCCGCCCTGATCGGCGTCCAGCTGGTTCGCCTCCTCCTGCGCCGCCTCCTCCTGCGCGGCCGCTTCACGGGCCGCCTCACGCGACGAGGAGGAGGCGGGGCGGATGCGGCGACGTCGGTGTTCGGGCTGGCCCATCCGCCGACCGTACCCCCGCAGGTGTGATGTCGGTCAGAAGCTGTCGGTCGGCGACGGGGCCCGGTGCCAGCCGAACGCGACGCTCGGATCGTTGCCGGTCAGCATCCGGACCCGGCCGGCCGCGGCGAGGACCGACAGCGAGGTCGCGCCCAGGTAGGCGGCGCCCAGTTCGGTCACCGAACAGGACAGGTCGGCCTGGTCGGTGGTCGGCACACACCTCGCCGCGTCGGGTCCGCCGGTGAGCCGCCAGCGCCCGTTGTTGCCCTCCAGCAGCGGGTCGGTCACCTCCAGGACCACGTCGACCGGAGTCGCGTACCGGCGGGCCGCCAACGCCGCCGGAAGATCGACGATCCGGACCCACAGGCCGTCACCCAGGGACGTGCCCAGCCGGCGCGGCTCGTCGACCAGGAACCGCAGCGGCTCGTCGAGCGCGCCCCGGCGCATCGTCACCGACCGGGTCAGGTCGATGCCCAGCAGGAAACGCCACAACGCGACGTAGGTCTGCGGGTCGGCGGCCACCATCTCCTGGACCTGGACCTCACCGTTCGGCCCCCGGTCGGTCCAGTCGTCCTTGACGCGCCACAGTGCGTACCCCGAAGGGCCGTGCGGGGTGTCGTGAACCACCGCGCGCAACGGGGTGGCGCCCCCGCGATGATCCTTCGGGTCGGAGATCGTGGTCCGCCACCAGCGGTCGTCGCGGTTCGACCAGCCGACCCGCTCCGGGCGCAGCTGCTCGTAGACCTTGCCGAGATCGGTGAGCACGCTCGCCGGATCGGCCATCCGCAGCCGTCCGGCCGGCACGTCCGAAGGAGCGGGGAGACGTACCTCACGGTTCGCGATCTGCAGCATCAGGCGTGACGAGGCCGGTCCGTACCCGAACCGGGGGTAGATCGTGGTCTCACTCGCCCACAGGACCGCGATCGGTTCCCGCCCGGCCGCGGCGACGTCCTGCAGCTGGCGGTGCATCATGCGGGTGAGCAGGCCCCGCCGCCGATGCGTGGGGGCGACACCCACGCCGGTCACGTGCGCGGCCGGAACCACCGCGCCGGGCACGGTCAAGTCCCTGCTCAGGATGGCGGTGTGGCCCACCAGGGACGACCCGTCGACGCAGGCCAGCGAGCGTTCCGGCTCGTAGATCTCGGCGATGCGCTCCCGCGGCTCACCGTCGGTGTCCTCGTGGAAGACCGTGTCGAGCAGATCACAGACCGCCGCGAAGTCGTCCGTCGTCGCCGGCCGTAGCGCAACCTCATCGTTCATGGCTTGTGTGTAACGGACAGCTGTGTGTCAGGGCGAGCGATTATGCGGGCTCGCTACGCTCGAAGTGAGCGGTCGCCGACCGCAGCCGAGAGGGGAAAGATGCCGGAGCAACCGCAGTGGCCGGAGCGGACGCTCAACATGCCACCGCAGGACCCGTGGGCCGAGCCACCCACGGCGCCGGTCTCACCGTCGCCGTTCGGGTCCGATGCCGACCCGACCAAGCCGGACATGCAGGAGACCGCGCGTCACCCGCAGTCGGCCCATGCCGGTGCGCCGCGGTCGACGGCTGCGCAGGACGCCACCCGTGTCGGTGCGCCGCAGTCGCCCGCCCCGCAGGGCGCGGCCCGCGCGTCTGTGCCGCAGTCCCCGGCCCCGCAGGGCGCCGCAGGCGCGGACCGGTCGCCGTTCAGTCGCGGCCGGGCACAGGTGAGCCCGCGCGCCCCGCAGCATGAGGAACACACGTCGACGGCCGAGTGGCACGGTGAGCCGGAGCGTCCCGAGCAGCCCCCGCGCAGCCTCGACTGGCACATCCAGCGGCTGCGCCGCGGCGGCGAGTGGACAAGCGCGGCGCTGCTCTTCTCCTTCGTCTGCTGGGGTCTGTGGGCTTTGGCCTCCGGTGAGGGACTGGCCAACGCCTTCATCGTGTACGTGGTGTCACTCGTCGTCGCCGCAGGCGTCTTCGCGCTCTCCCGCCTCGTCGGCCGGGTCGTGCTGGAACGCCAGATGGGCCGTCAGCGGAACACCGCCCGCGGTTCCCACCTGGTGACCGCCCTGTTCCTGGTCGGCGTCGGCGTCGCCTTCCTGCGCCAGACGGCGTGGGTGGTGACCGCTTACACCTGGATCGCCGGCCTGTTCTGAGCCGCACACGGCTCCACCGGTCACCCGTCAGGACGAGCCTGCCCACCCCACCGCGGAGGGCAGGCCGTCCCCACCACCGGTTCCCGCTCCGTCCCGCGGCCGGCCTCTCACCGTTCCCGGGGGACTGCGTCGGCACTCCCGAGGTCGGCTCACCGTCCTGAAGCCGACTCGGTTCTCCCCGGATCGGCTCGGCCCTCCCGGGAACGGCTCACCGGTCCGGGGTCAGCTCACCGGCTTGCCTCCGGTGACGCCGAGGACCTCGCCTGTGGTGTAGCTCGACTCCGGGCTCGCGAAGTGGACGTAGGCGGCGGCCAACTCGGCGGGCTGGCCGGCCCGTCCGAGGGGTGTGTCGGCGCCGAAGGAGCGGACCTTCTTCTCCGGCATGGTGGCCGGGATCAGCGGCGTCCAGATCGGGCCGGGCGCGACCGCGTTGACCCGGATGCCCTTCTCGGCCAGGTCCTCGGCGAGTGCTTTCGTGAACGCGACGATGCCGCCCTTGGTGGTGGCGTAGTCGAGCAGCGCGCTCGACGACAGGTATGCCTGGATCGACGCGGTGTTGATGACGGTCGCACCGGGCGGCATGTGGGGGACAGCGGCCCGGCAGAGCCAGAACATCGCGTACAGGTTCGTCTTCATCACCCGGTCGAACTGCTCGTCGGTGATGTCGGTGATCCCGCCGGGCTGCGCCATCTGGTACGCCGCGTTGTTCACCAGGATGTCGATGCCGCCGAGTTCGGTGCGGGCACGGTCGATGATCGTCCGGCAGTGCGCCTCGTCGCGGATGTCACCGGGCACGGTCACCGCCTTACGGCCGGCCTTCTCGATCCACTGCACGGTCTCCCGGGCGTCCGGCTCCTCCTCCGGCAGGTACGAGATCAGCACGTCGGCACCCTCACGCGCGAACGCGATCGCCACCGCCCGCCCGATGCCCGAGTCGCCGCCGGTGATGACGGCCCGCCGACCGGTGAGCCGGCCGGTGCCGCGGTAGGACTGCTCGCCGTGATCCGGCCGGTCCGGCATCTGCGAGGTCAGGCCGGGCGGAGTCAGGTCGCCGCCGTTCAGTTCGGGCCTCGGGTACTGCTCGCGCGGGTTCTCCACGACATCGCCTCCTCGTCACGGGCGCCGGTGCGCTGCGGTGCCGGTGTGGTCCCCGCGGATGTCCGGTGCTGATGCCCTCCGAGTTCCCCCGGCCGACCGGATTAACCGGGCGGTGACCACCCGCCCTCTCCCGGCGGTGGCGCTACGGCAGGGAGAGGGCAGACGGTCGCGTGGTAGCCCGGGTACATCCGGTAGGCGTACAAGAGAAAGAAGAGTGCGGGAACCGCCTGGCTCGCGTTATGCCTGGGTGAGGACCTTGCCGGTCTCCAGGAGCGACTTGAGATCGCTGAGCACCCACGCCCAGCCACCGCCGCCTTCCGCGCCGGCGTCTGGGTTGCCGCGGGTCATGTTCGCCGTGGCCGGTGCGCCGTCGAGCTGGTGGGTGATGGTGACCCGGCAGACGCCGGGGGAGGAGTCCTCGATCTCGTAGGTGAGCGTGGTGAACGGTTCCGCGGCGCAGGTCGGGTCCATGAGCATCCGCCAGGTCTGCACCAGCCGGCGCGGAGGCTCGGCCTCGAGCACCTCGCCGTCGACGATCACGTCCGGAAGGGGCCAGCCCTGCTGGGCGGAGTAGTCCTTCATCTCCTGGCTCGGGACCGAGTGGTATCGCCCGCCCTTGCGTAGCTCGTAGAACTGGGGAGCGGCGTAGCCGTATTTCTTGTTCCACTCCGGGTCGACGATCGCGTCCCAGATCTTCTCCGGGGTCGCCTTGATCCAGATCCGGTGGACCTGCGTCTCGCTCATGGCTCTTCCTCCAGCGCTCGCTTGAGATCGATGAGTGCGGTCACGTGCTGTTCGGTGTATTTGTCGATCCACCGGTCGTGGATCTGCCGGATCGGGACCGGGTTGAGGAAGTGCAGCTTTTCCCGGCCGGACCGGCGCGTGACGACGAGACCCGCCTCCTCGAGCACCTTGAGGTGCTTGGCGACGCCGAATCGGGTCATCGCCAACTCGGACTCCAGCTCGGTCTGGGTGCGCCCGTCACGGGCGAACAGCAGGTCCAGCAGGAAGCGGCGGCTCGGGTCGGCCAGTGCCCTGAACACCAGGTCGAGCTCGTCGGTCATGCGGCAAATTTAGGTGACCATTTGGTCACCTGTCAAGCTGTTCGCAACCCCAGGATCGGCGCCCGCCGGGCCGGTGTGCTGCGCAAACGGAAATTCCGCAGATGAGCCGGACCGTGGCCGCACCCGGCCCCGGTCCCCACGCCGGCTGCTCCGCCCGCGCCGTTCCGGGCGGCACCCGCTGTTAACCCATCGACGCTAATATCTTCGGGTTTCGGCCTTCAACGGGGAGTAAGACCACATGCGACGTACGATTCCCGCCGGTGTCCTGACGGCGCTGGCCCTGCTGATTCCGGTGGCGCCGGTGGCGGCGCAGGCCGCGGTGCCCGGGCCCGACGCGGCCTGCCAAACGGTCGAACGCAAGCTCTACAAGGACATCCGCGAGCTGGTCACCATCGACCTGGACACCGCCACCGACGTGGAGATCCGAGTCCTCGCCAACCAGATCTTGGCCGCGGTGAAGGCCGACGCGCTGCCCGTCCTGCCGCCCGCGATGCAGGAACACCTGGACGGCACGGCGGACGACCTGCGGGCCTTCCTCAAGAAGGGCATGCAGAGCGCCTGGACGGTGGATCTGCGGATCTCGGTCGGCCGCACGATGACCGACGCCGGCACCAACGTGCGGGCGGCCGCGCAGAGAGTGCTCGACGACGCGACCCTCGACTCCTATCTGGCGTACCTGAACGACGGCCTGTATGTCGCCCGTGAGCTCGACTGCGCTGCCGGGCCCTCGGCCTCGGCCTCGGCGTCGGCGTCGGCGTCGCCCAGTGTGACGCCGTCCGCGACGGCGAGCGTGTCACCGTCGGCGACGACGAGCGTCGCTCCGGGCGCGACGACCAGCGTCAGTCCGGCCGCCCCCGGTGGCGATGAGGACGAGGGCGGCGAGGGCGGGGGGCTGCCCGTGACGGGTTCCGCCTCCGGCGCTGTGGCCGGCGTCGGAGGTGCGCTCCTGCTCCTCGGAGGCGCCGGCTTCCTGATCGGGCGTCGCCGCCGCGCCCGCTTCGAGGCGTAACCGACCTGATCGCGCCCGGCCGGCCGTTCCGCCGAGTCGGGCACGATCGGCGGTGAGCGTGGACGGCGTCGAGGAGGCGACGGAAAACCGGCCAGAGGAGTGTCCGGTGGCCGTCAGAGGAGGCCCGATCGCCTCGGTGGACAGGTCTTGTGCCGCGTGCGACCACGCCGTGTGGCCTTGATCACTGTTGCGCCGAGTTCCGGCCGCCGGCGGGGGTGAACTGGCTGCCTGTGGGCCGGTTCTGTCCGCGTACCCCGGAAGGTCGTTGCCCGGAGGCGATCGGGAGGGCCGCCGCCGAAGCTCGCGCACGGCGTCCGGTTCCGCGCTGATCCACCGGCATCCGACGAGTCACTGGAAGAGGAGTGACTGAAACCGGTCGTCGGCCGGCAGGCGGATCACCGAACGGAGTAGGCCCGGGAAGGCCGCTGAGGGCGGCGCAAGATCCACGAGAGAGTGAAAAGAAACGGCCCTGACCAGGAGAGACATCCTCCGGCCAGGGCCGTTTCGACAGAGCGGGCGACGAGAATCGAACTCGCGTAATCAGTTTGGAAGACTGAGGCTCTACCATTGAGCTACGCCCGCATGACCCCCGAGAAACCCCGGGGCTCGTGCACAGCTTACTGAATCACCTACCGGTCGCGCGAACCGGATTACCCAGCAGGTGACTCCAGCGCACACGCAGGAGAGCCGACCGCATACACTGGCCGACGCCACGGGGTGTGGCGCAGCTTGGTAGCGCACTCGCTTTGGGAGCGAGGGGCCGTGGGTTCAAATCCCGCCACCCCGACTGCCACTATCTGTCCGCAGCAACAAGGAGTACGCCTGTGAAGAGCACCGTCGAGACTCTGAGCCCGACTCGGGTGAAGCTCGCCATCGAGGTGCCGTTCGACGAGCTCAAGCCGAGCCTGCAGAAGGCGTACCGGGAGATCGGCGCGCAGGTGCAGGTTCCAGGCTTCCGCAAGGGCAAGATCCCACCTGCCGTGATCGACCAGCGGGTCGGCCGGGGCGCGGTCCTCAACGAGGCCGTGCAGGAGGCGATCCCGCAGCAGATCCTCGCTGCGGTTCAGGAGCACGACGTCAAGACGCTCGGCCGCCCCGAGGTCGAGATCACGGAGTTCGCCGACAACGCGCCGCTGAAGTTCACGGCCGAGGTCGACGTGCGCCCGGAGATCACGATCCCGGACCTCTCCACCATCACCGTCACGGTTCCGGCCGTGGAGATCGGTGACAGCGAGATCGACGAGCAGATCAACGGCCTGCGTGAGCGTTTCGCGACGCTGAAGACCGTCGAGCGTGCCGCTGCGGAGGGCGACTACGTCCAGCTCGACCTGAACGCCACCGTCGACGGCGAGGAGGTGCCGGGCGGCTCGGCCACCAACATCTCCCACGAGGTCGGCAGCAAGCAGCTGCTTCCCGGTCTCGACGAGGTCCTCGTCGGCCTGTCCGCCGGTGAGGAGGCCACTTTCACCACGCAGCTCGTCGGTGGCGACTACGCCGGCCGCGACGCCGAGGTGAAGGTCGTCGTCCGGACCGTCAAGGACAAGCAGCTCCCCGAGATCGACGACGAGTTCGCCCAGCTGGCGAGCGAGTTCGACACCCTGGAGGAGCTGCGGGGCGACCTGCGCGAGCGGGTCACCAAGGCGAAGAAGGTCGAGCAGATCTACGCGGCTCGTGACGAGGCGCTCAAGCAGCTCGTCGAGGCCGCCGAGATCCCCGCTCCGGAGGGCGTCGTCAAGGAAGAGGTCGACGGCCGCAAGCAGGCGATGACCGACCAGCTGGAGCGGATCGGCGCGACCCTGCAGGACTACCTCGCCTCCGAGGAGAAGACCGAGGAGCAGATCGACCAGGAGCTGACCGAGGCCGCCCAGGAGGGCGTCCGGATCCAGCTGCTGCTCGACACCGTCGCCGACGCCGAGGACGTCCAGGTGTCCGACGACGAGTTCGGTCACGAGATCGTGCACCGGGCGCAGCGCGCCCAGATGCAGCCTCAGCAGTACTACGACCAGCTGGTCCGTTCGGGTGCCGCCGCCTCCGTCTTCGGCGACGTGCGCCGGGGCAAGGCGCTGGCCTCCGTCATGGAGCAGGTCACGATGAAGGACACCGAGGACAACGTCCTGTCCCTCGACGACCTGCGCGCGGCCGACGACGAGCACGCCGGCCACAACCACTGATCACGGTCTTTCATCGGCCACCGCGCGGCATTCACGCCGCGCGGTGGCCGATGCCGTTTGTCAGGGGTACGTCCCAGCGCGGGTGCGCTGTCAGCGAACACCTGCCCGAGCGGGAAGCTGATGCGCATCCGACCAGTTAGGTTGGTCGTACGACGGACAACCTGCCGGCCGGACCCTTCGGCCGACACAGCAAGCTGTGAAGGGCTGCCATGACCGAACTCCACATTCCCGCCGGCCCCGTGCTGCGGCGCGGGGGCGACGCCCTCAGTGGCAACCTCGACGATTCGGTCTTCAACCGCCTGCTGCGCGAGCGGATCATCTTCCTCGGCAGCGAGGTCACCGACGCGAGCGCCAACCGCATCTGCGCGCAGCTGCTGCTGCTCTCGGCCGAGGACCCCGAGGCCGACATCCACCTGTGGATCAACTCGCCGGGTGGCTCCGTCTACTCGGGGATGGCGATCTACGACACGATGCAGTTCATCGACAACGACGTGCAGACCGTTGCGATGGGCATGGCGGCTTCGATGGGGCAGTTCCTGCTCTGTGCCGGCACCGCGGGCAAGCGCTTCGCCCTGCCGCATGCCCGCATCATGATGCACCAGCCGTCCGGGGGCATGGGTGGCACCGCCGCCGACATCGCCATCCAGGCCGAGCAGATGCTGTACACCAAGCGCATGTTCCAGGAGCGGATCGCGTTTCACACCGGTCAGACCCAGGAGCAGATCGCTGCCGACTTCGACCGGGACCGCTGGTTCACGGCCGAGGCAGCGAAGGATTATGGCTTCATCGACAAGGTGATCACCGGGGCCACGCAGGTTCCCGACGGTGCCGGAACGCTGAACTGAGGAGAGCTGACCCATGACTGATCTGACTATGCCTCCCGGGTTCGCTCCGGTGCACAACCGCTACGTGCTGCCCTCGTTCTCCGAGCGCACCTCGTGGGGTATCAAAGAGTCGAACCCGTACAACAAGATGTTCGAGGACCGGATCATCTTCCTCGGCGTTCAGGTGGACGACGCGTCGGCCAACGACGTGATGGCCCAGCTGCTCACGCTGGAGAGCACCGACCCGGACCGCGACATCACCATGTACATCAACTCGCCCGGTGGCTCGTTCACCGCGATGACCGCGATCTACGACACGATGCAGTATGTCCGTCCGGACATCACCACGGTCTGTCTCGGCCAGGCGGCCAGCGCGGCCGCCGTGCTGCTCGCCGCGGGCACCCCGGGCAAGCGGATGGCGCTGCCGCACTCGCGGATCATCATCCACCAGCCGGCCACCGAGGGTGGCTACGGCCAGGGGTCGGACATCGAGATCCAGGCCCGCGAGATCATGCGGATGCGGACCCAGCTCGAGGAGATGCTCGCCCGCCACTCCGGCCAGACCGTGGAGAAGGTCCGCAAGGACATCGACCGCGACAAGATCATGACGGCGGACGAGACCAAGGCCTACGGTCTGGTCGACACCGTGCTGGTCAGCCGCAAGAAGAGCCTGCAGGCAGTCGGCGCCGACAACTGAGCACGCGCTGTCAGGGGCCGGCCGGGTCACCGCTAGACTGGCCGACCCCTGACACGCCCGTTTTGGGGGGTCGGAGAACTGCCCCTTTGCGGGTAACGTCGAGTCTGCAGCCTCAGTTACGCGGGTCGGCGGACGATGAGATGGCAACGAGGCAATCCGTCCTCGGACACGGACCGGTCGGCGGCCGGCCAATGAATGCAGGGAGAACGTAGGTGGCACGGATCGGCGACGGTGGCGACCTACTCAAGTGCTCCTTCTGTGGGAAATCGCAGAAGCAGGTCAAGAAGCTCATCGCGGGCCCTGGGGTCTACATCTGCGACGAGTGCATCGATCTCTGCAACGAGATCATCGAGGAGGAGTTGGCCGAGACCGGCGAGGTGAAGTGGGAAGAGCTTCCCAAGCCGATGGAGATCTGCCAGTTCCTGGACAACTACGTGGTCGGCCAGGAGCAAGCTAAGAAGGCGCTCTCGGTCGCGGTCTACAACCACTACAAGCGGATCCAGGCCGAGTCGAGCGGCGCGCCCGGCGGTGGCAGCGACGTCGAGGTCGCCAAGTCCAACATCATGCTCATCGGCCCCACCGGGTGCGGCAAGACGCACCTGGCGCAGACCCTGGCCCGGATGCTCAACGTGCCGTTCGCCATCGCGGACGCCACGGCGCTGACCGAGGCCGGTTACGTCGGCGAGGACGTCGAGAACATCCTGCTCAAGCTGATCCAGGCCGCCGACTACGACGTCAAGCGCGCTGAGCAGGGCATTATCTACATCGACGAGGTCGACAAGATCGCCCGCAAGAGCGAGAACCCGTCGATCACCCGGGACGTCTCCGGCGAGGGCGTGCAGCAGGCCCTGCTGAAGATTCTCGAGGGCACCGTGGCGAACGTTCCTCCGCAGGGCGGTCGCAAGCACCCTCACCAGGAGTTCATCCAGATCGACACGACGAACGTGCTGTTCATCGTGGGTGGCGCGTTCGCCGGCCTGGACCGGATCATCGAGCAGCGCGTCGGCCAGAGCGGCGTGGGCTTCGGCGCCCGCCTGCGCTCGATCTCGGAGCGGAACACCGACGACATCTTCAGCAAGGTCATGCCCGAGGACATGCTGAAGTTCGGTCTGATCCCCGAGTTCATCGGCCGGCTTCCGGTGATCACCACGGTGCGCAACCTCGACCGTGAGGCGCTCATCAAGATCCTCACCGAGCCGCGCAACGCCTACGTCAAGCAGTACCAGCGTCTCTTCGAACTGGACGGCGTCGAGCTCGAGTTCGACGAGGGCGCGCTCGAGGCCATCGCCGACCAGGCCATGCTCCGCGGCACCGGTGCCCGCGGTCTGCGCGCCATCATGGAAGAGGTCCTGCTCTCCGTGATGTACGAGGTTCCCAGCAACCCGGACGCCGCCCGCGTGGTGATCAACCGAGAGGTCGTCCTGGAGAACGTGAACCCCACGATCGTCCCCCGGGAGTTCGTCGGCCGCCGCCGTCGCCCGGACCGCGAGGAGAAGTCCGCCTGACCTTGGAACCCCGAGATCTGGCGGCTGTTCTCCGCGCCGTCGAACGTGCCGAACGCCAGGTCCCGGACCCTTGGCTGGAGCTCGTTCCATCACCGTCGTCCGATCGGGCGGCGGTGTTGGCGTTTCCCGGTCACGTGGTGATCGCCGCCGACATCGAGCGTCCCTGGGCCGAAAAGTGGATCACCGGGGATGATTTCGCCGCGCCGACCGGGCCGGCGTTCCTCGGCGCGCTGGAACGCCGTCTCCGTCTGAGCGCCGGCACCCTCGACGTCATGCTCCTCGGCACGCCCCTGCCGGGTGATCCACCGGTCGCCCTCCGCCGGATCGAGAACAGCCGACACCCGCGGGTCCTGCGTGCACACCACTACCGCACCGACGTCCGGGCCTGGACCACCGACCACGGCCTTCTGATCATCGGCCGCGGTCTCGGCGGACGCTGGGAGGTCGCCTTCGAGGTCGACGAGACCGTCCGGGGCCGCGGTCACGGACGGATCCTCGCCACCGCCGCCCGGCATCTCGTCCCCGCCGGCCGCCCGATCTGGGCGCAATGCGCCCCCGGCAACGCCGCCAGCCTCCGCGCGATCCTCGCCGCCGGCTTCCAACCGGTCGGCTCCGAGGTCCTTCTCATGCCGCCCGGCTTCCGCTGAGCGCGTTTTTCACCCCTATGTGGTACGAGTGACGACGCCGTACCGTGGCTCCCACCGCGGCCCGGGTGCCGGGCAAGGCCATAGCGCGGGCGCCGGGGCATGCCTGCGAGGAGACCACTGCGGGCCTGTGAGCGTCCAACTGTGAGCGGATGCGCCCAACTGCGGGTGAGAGGGCAGATCCGTCCGCGACGACCGTTACGGGGCTGCTCACCCGGTTCCGCAGGCCGCGTCACGGCCGGGGCGGCCGGGAGGGTCGCGCTGGCGGTCCCGTAACGCCTCCGGTGGCCGTACGGTGGTATTCATGCGTGTCGCCGTCTGCCAGCTGAACTCTCGCGAGGACCGTGCTCACAACCTCGCTGTCGCCCGTGACCTGCTGGAGCGAGCCGCCGCTGGTGGCGCCCGGCTCGCGGTGCTCCCGGAGTATGTCGACTTCCTCGGCCGTGCCGCGGACGCGCCGAAACCGGAACCCGTCGACGGGGAGTTCGCCGCCTTCTTCGCGGAGGCCGCCCGGGAACTCGGCATCTGGGTGCACGCCGGTTCGTTCCACGAGACCGGTCCTGATGAAGGGCGGACATTCAACACCACGCTGGTGTTCGGTCCCGACGGTTCGCGGGCCGCCGTCTACCGGAAGGTCCACCTGTACGACGTGGAGATCGCCGGCCGGGTGTCCTACCAGGAGTCGCGAACCGTCGCGCCCGGTGCGGAGACCGTGGTGTTCGACCTGAACGGCGTGCCGACCGGTCTGAGCATCTGCTACGACCTGCGGTTCCCGGAGTTGTACCGGCAGCTCGCGATCGCCGGCGCACGGATCCTGGTGGTGCCCGCGGCCTTCATGCTGCACACCGGCCGTGACCACTGGGAGGTGCTGCTCCGTGCCCGGGCGATCGAGAACCAGTGCTTCGTACTCGCGGCCGGCCAGATCGGCGATCACGAACCGAATCGGACGTGCTTCGGCCGCAGCATGATCATCGACCCGTGGGGAACGGTGCTGGCGCAGGCGCCGGACACGGCCGGTGTCACCTTTGCCGACCTGGATCTGGAACGGCTGGAAACCATTCGCCAGGAATTGCCGAGCCTGGCCAATCGGCGTTTGTAGCCGGGGTCACAGATTCTGGACGAGGAAGCCGACGACGGCCAGGCCGACGACGGCGCCGCCGACGATCAGCAGGGCGCCGCCCATGCGGGACGGACCGCGCATCAGCAGGCGATGAGCCGAGACGACCACCGTGACCAGCACAAGCAGGCCGATCACGACCTGCCAGAGCGGCACAAGAAGGCTGAGGAACGCGTCGACCGCCAGCGTCTCGGATGCGTTCATGACGCCACTCTGTCACGGTTTCCTTTCTCCGTGTGTGTCCGCGCCGCTCAGGCGGGCATGGACGTCGATTTGCGGTCACCGTGCCAAGTCCCGTAACTTCTTCTCTGCCCACGGGAAACCGGGACGGACCACCACAAACGTGATGATCCGGATCGGGGCTCGAGGGTGACGGATGCGAGCTAAGCTCGAGTCCGGGCCAGGGTGGTGTGACCGCGGAAATCTCCAAGAAATTGGATTTGCGGTTGCGGGGCCAGCCAGGTAGAGTTACACAGCCGCCAGGGAGACGGGCGAGCGAACGGGACCTGAAGTCGAGGGCTCGGAGCGGCCGTCCTGGGGGAAACCCAAGAAATAGTCACGGTGAATCATCGTGTATTGTTTCGCGGGGCTCGAACGGATTTCTCAGCCGATCGAATTCGCCGGAAACGCGGATTTGACGGGGCGGAAAACGAGAGAGTAAAGTTGAGCGAGTGCCCCGGACAACGGGCCGCGGAAGCGGAACGTAAGATGGTGTGCGGTTGTTCTTTGAGAACTCAACAGGGTGCTTGATAAGCCAGTGCCAATTATGGCAATACCCCGGCTCATCATTTCGGTGGTGAGTTGGAGATTCCTTTGGCAACATTTGTTTGTTGCCGGGACGCTTTTCCAAAGATTTTGTTGGAGAGTTTGATCCTGGCTCAGGACGAACGCTGGCGGCGTGCTTAACACATGCAAGTCGAGCGGAAA